>NZ_CP186926.1:707146-1414293 GCF_049554935.1 Methanocaldococcus indicus
TGTTTTAATCCTAAAAACATTACAAAAATCAGGTTTGTGCTATTGGATGCAATTGAAATGCGTCCCCAATCCAAAAGGGTTGGGGCTGAGGCAAGCCCCTCGCTTGGGCTGGTGAAATCCCTACTGTAAGCCAGCCCCCGCAAGAAAGGTCTCTCCTTTCTTGCGGCCGTACTCCACTTAATTCCGGTTGATCCTGCCGGAGGCCACTGCTATCGGGGTCCGACTAAGCCATGCGAGTCATGGGGTCCCTTCGGGGACACCGGCGAACGGCTCAGTAACACGTGGCTAACCTACCCTCGGGTGGGGGATAACCTCGGGAAACTGAGGCTAATCCTCCATAGGGGAGGAGGTCTGGAACGATCCCTCCCCGAAAGGCCTCGTGCCGCCCGAGGATGGGGCCGCGGCGGATTAGGTAGTTGGTGGGGTAACGGCCCACCAAGCCTACGATCCGTACGGGCCCTGAGAGGGGGAGCCCGGAGATGGACACTGAGACACGGGTCCAGGCCCTACGGGGCGCAGCAGGCGCGAAACCTCCGCAATGCGCGAAAGCGTGACGGGGGGACCCCGAGTGCCCTGCCTCTGGTAGGGCTTTTCCGGAGTGTAAACAGCTCCGGGAATAAGGGCTGGGCAAGTCCGGTGCCAGCAGCCGCGGTAATACCGGCGGCCCAAGTGGTGGCCACTGTTATTGGGCCTAAAGCGTCCGTAGCCGGCCCAGTAAGTCCCTGCTTAAATCCCGCGGCTTAACCGCGGGGCTGGCGGGGATACTGCTGGGCTTGGGACCGGGAGAGGCCGGGGGTACTCCAGGGGTAGCGGTGAAATGCGTTGATCCCTGGAGGACCACCTGTGGCGAAGGCGCCCGGCTGGAACGGGTCCGACGGTGAGGGACGAAGGCCGGGGGAGCAAACCGGATTAGATACCCGGGTAGTCCCGGCTGTAAACTCTGCGGACTAGGTATTGCGTGCCCTTCGGGGGCACGCAGTGCCGAAGGGAAGCCGTTAAGTCCGCCGCCTGGGGAGTACGGTCGCAAGACTGAAACTTAAAGGAATTGGCGGGGGAGCACTACAACGGGTGGAGCCTGCGGTTTAATTGGATTCAACGCCGGGAATCTCACCAGGGGCGACGGCAGGATGAAGGCCAGGTTGACGACCTTGCCAGACGCGCCGAGAGGTGGTGCATGGCCGTCGTCAGCTCGTACCGTGAGGCGTCCTGTTAAGTCAGGTAACGAGCGAGACCCGTGCCCCATGTTGCTACCTTCCCCTCCGGGGGAAGGGCACTCATGGGGGACCGCCGCCGAAAAGGCGGAGGAAGGTGCGGGCAACGACAGGTCCGCATGCCCCGAATCCCCTGGGCTACACGCGGGCTACAATGGCCGGGACAGTGGGTTGCGACCCCGAAAGGGGTAGCAAATCCCCTAAACCCGGTCGTAGTCCGGATCGAGGGCTGTAACTCGCCCTCGTGAAGCCGGAATCCGTAGTAATCGCGCCTCACCATGGCGCGGTGAATGCGTCCCTGCTCCTTGCACACACCGCCCGTCACACCACCCGAGTCGAGCCCAAGTGAGGCCTCGTCCGAAAGGGCGGGGTCGAACTTGGGTTCGGCGAGGGGGGTGAAGTCGTAACAAGGTAGCCGTAGGGGAACCTGCGGCTGGATCACCTCCTGAGAAAAAATTTGGGCTGGCTTACAGTAGGGACACCGAAAACCCAAGCGAGGGGCTTGCCTCATAGGATTAGTGGGCCCGTAGCTCAGCTGGGAGAGCGCCGGCCTTGCAAGCCGGAGGCCGTGGGTTCAAATCCCACCGGGTCCACTAAAAAAATAAATGCAGCCCACAACTTTAAAAAGTTGTGGGTGAAGGGCCCGATAAAAGATGAGGGCCGGGCATAAGCCCTTAGCGCCCTGGTGAAATCTGGATACTCTGCTGGGCCGTTGGCCCATCTGGTGGATGGCTCGGCTCGGGCGCCGACGAAGGGCGTGGCAAGCTGCGATAAGCCCGGGGGAGGCGCAAGCAGCCTTAGATCCCGGGATTCCCGAATGGGACTTCCTGCCCTTCGGGGCGCTCCGTAAGGAGCGGGAACGCGGGGAAAAGAAACATCCGAGTACCCGCAGGAAAAGAAACCAACCGGGATGCCGTGAGTACCGGCGAGGGAAAGCGGCACAGGGCAAACTGAACCCCTGCTCGTAAGAGTAGGGGGATGTGGTGTTGCAGGGCTCCCAAAAAATCCCCACCGGGAAGCCGAAGTCCCCTGGAATGGGGCGCCATAGAGGGTGATAGCCCCGTAGGCGTAACCGGTTGGGGATTTAGGGATGTCCCTGAGTACCGCGCGTTGGATATCGCGCGGGAAGCTGGGGGACATTAGGCCTCCAACCCTAAATACGTCCCGAGACCGATAGCGCACTAGTACCGTGAGGGAAAGCTGAAAAGCACCCCTGACGGGGGGTGAAAAGAGCCTGAAACCAGGTGGGTAGAGAATGGCATGGCCCTCAAGGTAACCTCCCCGAAGGAAACTCCCGTGAGGGAGGAGTACGAGGGGAGGTATGCCGGGGTCATGCCGTCCGTTTCGAAAAACGGGCCGGGGAGTGTACGGGTGTGGCGAGTCTAAGGCCTTAAAGGCCGAAGGCGTAGGGAAACCGACATGCCCGCAGCCCTTATGGGCGAGGGGCGAGGTCTTAAGGGCCTGGAGCCACACTCGTACGACCCGAAACCGGGCGATCTAGGCCAGGGCAGGGTGAAGCCCCCCATAAGGGGGGTGGAGGCCCGCAGGGGTGTTACCTTTCAAAGTGCTCCTCTGACCCTGGTCTAGGGGTGAAATGCCAATCGAGCCCGGAGATAGCTGGTTCCCCCCGAAATGACTCGCAGGTCAGCCGGAGGTTAGGTAGATGGCGGGGTAGAGCTACGGATTGGGTGTTTAGGGGGCGAGAGCCCTCGGCACCCAGTCCAACTCCGAACCCGTCATCGCCGAAGCCTCCGAGTGAGGGCGTACGGGTAAGCCGTACGTCCGAGAGGGGAACAACCCGGACCCGGGTTAAGGCCCCTAAGTGCCGGCTAAGTGTAAATGAGAAGGGTGTCCTCGGCCTAAGACAGCGGGGAGGTTGGCTTAGAAGCAGCCATCCTTTAAAGAGTGCGTAACAGCTCACCCGCCGAGGTCGAGGGCCCCGAAGATAACGGGGGCTAAGCCGGCCGCCGAGACCCGGGGGCTCCGAAAGGAGATCCGGTAGGGGGGCGTCCCGCGAGGGTAGAAGCTCGTCCGTGAGGACGAGTGGACCTCGTGGGAACGAGAATCCCGGCAGTAGTAACAGCAAAGTGGGGTGAAAATCCCCATCGCCGAAGGGGCAAGGTTTCCACGGCTATGGTTGTCAGCCGTGGGTTAGCCGGTCCTAACCCTCGGGGTAATTCCCTTGAGGGGAAAGGGAAACGGGTTAATATTCCCGTGCCACCGGGATACGTGCGGCAACGCAGGGCCCACTTCCGACGCTTCGGGGTAGGCCGACCACCCTTGCCAGGGTGGCCAAGGGTATAAGCCCGGGGAGTGCCGTAATGGCGAGAACCGGGCAAAAGCCTGATGGGGCCCCCGAAAGGGGGCTTCGGCTGAGCCCTGGAGCCCGTGAAAAGGGAGTGGGCAAGGATTCCCGGTGACCGTACCCAGAACCGACACAGGTGCCCCTAGGCGAGTATCCTAAGGCGTGTCGGGGGAACCCGGCCTAGGGAACTCGGCAAATTGGCCCCGTAACTTCGGGAGAAGGGGTGCCTGCGGTCCTTAACGGGACCGCAGGTCGCAGTGGCCAGGCGGGTCCGACTGTTTAATAAAAACACAGGTCTTGGCTAGCCCGTAAGGGTGTGTACCAAGGCCGACGCCTGCCCAGTGCCGGTACGTGAAACCCGGGTACAACCGGGCGAAGCGCCGGTAAACGGCGGGGGTAACTATAACCCTCTTAAGGTAGCGAAATTCCTTGTCGGGTAAGTTCCGACCTGCATGAATGGCGTAACGAGACCCGCACTGTCCCAGGCCGGGGCCCGGTGAACCTACCATTCCGGTGCAAAGGCCGGAGACCCCCAGCGGGAAGCGAAGACCCCGTGGAGCTTTACTGCAGCCTGTCGTTGGGGCGTGGCTGTGGGTGCACAGCGTAGGTGGGAGGCGTCGAAGCCGCCCCTCCGGGGGCGGTGGAGCCGCCCATGGGACACCACCCACCCATGGCCACGTCCCTAACCCCCGAGAGGGGGGACACCGGCAGGTGGGCAGTTTGGCTGGGGCGGCACCCCCCTGAAAAGGCATCAGGGGGGCCCAAAGGTCGGCTCAGGCGGGTCAGAACTCCGCCGTTGAGTGCAAGGGCAAAAGCCGGCCTGACGGGGTTGGTAAAAGAGGTCAACCCCGAGGCGAAAGCCGGGCCTAGCGAACCCCTGTGCCTCACCGATGGGGGCCAGGGATAACAGAAAAGCTACCCCGGGGATAACAGAGTTGTCGCGGGCAAGAGCCCATATCGACCCCGCGGCTTGCTACATCGATGTCGGCTCTTCCCATCCTGGGCCTGCAGCAGGGCCCAAGGGTGGGGCTGTTCGCCCATTAAAGGGGATCGTGAGCTGGGTTTAAACCGTCGTGAGACAGGTTGGTTGCTATCTGCTGGGGGTGTTGGCCGCCTGAGGGGAAGGTGGCTCTAGTACGAGAGGAACGAGCCGCCGGCGCCTCTGGTCTACCGGTTGTCTGGCAAGGCATTGCCGGGCAGCTACGCGCTAAGGGATAAGGGCTGAAGGCATCTAAGCCCGAAACCCGCCCCGAAAATAGGCGGCCGAGAGGGCACCCATAGAAGATGGGGTGGATAGGCCGGGGGTGTAAGCGCCGAGCCGATAAGGCGAGGCGTTCAGCCTGCCGGCACTAAGAGCCCGAGGCCCAGCAGAGTATCCAGACACTGAAAGGGCGCTAAGGGCTTATGTCCGGCCCCACTATTTATCCAACACGGCGGCCATAGCGGGGGTGACACACCCGGACCCATTCCGAACCCGGAAGTTAAGCCCCCCAGCGATGCCCCGAGTACTGCCATCTGGCGGGAAAGGGGCGACGCCGCCGGTTATTATTTATTATTTTATTTATTTTAGATAATATTTATTAATTTAAATTTAATTTTTGGTGAGGGGGCTGGTGGCTATCCCTCCAATAATGGAGGGAGGAAGTTCCGCCCACCCCAAATTTATGGGCTGAAACTCCCGAGAGGGAGTGGGAGGAGCAACAGAAACGACACGGCCTCGGGAGAGATGGTGATGATATCCAAAAATTGAAGACCTCCCGAGGAATCGGTGAAACGGGCTCCTCCCCAGCCCTGGGGTGCAAGGCGTTAAGCCGCTTAGCCGAATGCCACCGAAATTACAGAAGGCGGGCTATAGCCCCCACACCAAATTTAAAAATTTTAATTATATTAAAATTTATAATATAGATTATTTATTATTTTTATAAATATTATATCCATATATTTAAATATATATAATACAATTCCATAATTTTTTAAGAAGAAGTTATATAATAACTTCTTAAAATTCTAAATAAAAAGGATGATAGTATGGATATAATTACATTAACAACAGATTTTGGATACTCTGATGGATTTGTTGGAGCCATGAAAGGGAGAATATATTCTATTTTAAAAAAATATAATAGAAGAGTTGAAATAGTTGATATATGCCACAATGTTAGACCCTTTAACATCTACAATGGTGCTTATGTTTTATTAACATCTATTCCCTATTATCCTCCATCTGTTCATATAGCAGTTATTGACCCAACAGTTGGAAGTGAGAGGAACAGTATTGTTGTTAAACTAAAAAATGGGAGTTATATTGTTGCTCCAGATAATGGATTAGTTAGTTATGTAGTTAATAGAATTGGAATTGATAAAATATATAGGATTGATGAAACTAAATATAGTCCTTCATCTACATTTCATGGGAGAGATGTTTATGCAGTTGTAGGAGCAGAAATAGTTGCTGGGATATTTGAAGGAGAGGAAATAGATAAGATAGTTAAATTAGATGATACTAAGAAAAGAGTAATTCACATAGATAGATTTGGAAATATAATAACAAATATAAAAAGAGATGAAATAAACTTTAAGCTTTATGACTATATTAAAATAAAGTTTAAAACAAAGAAAGGAGAAAAAATTATTAAATGCAAATTTGTAAAGTCATACTTTGAAGGAGGAAATGAGTTTATTTGTCTAATTAATAGTGAAGGTTTCTTAGAGATAGCTAAGTTTATGGACAATGCAGCTAATTTATTAGATGTTGATTATTTAGATGAGGTAGAAATATGCAACCAATAGCAGTATGGATGCAAGATGATATATATAGAGATTTTAGTATTGGGAAAAGTTTAACCATTATTTTAAAAACTAAAGGTTGTTCTCATAGAAAATGTGTTTTTTGTTCTTATTATTTAGACTCAGCTAATGAAGAAGTGAGCAAAGAAGATTTAATTAAGCAGTTTAATTATGCAATAAATAAATATAATGATAAAATTAAAAATTTAAAAGATTTTTCTGTTAAAATATTTACTTCAGGTAGTTTTTTAGATGATAATGAAGTTCCTAAGGAAGTTAGAGAATATATTTATAAGAAGTTATCTGAATTTAAAAATCTAAAAGAGTTGGCTATTGAGTCAAGAGCTGAATATATAACTGACAAAAAACTGGAAGAAATTAGAAAATATTTAGATGTTAATGTTGAGATAGGTTTAGGTGTTGAGACAAGCAATGAGGAGCTTAGAGAGATTTTAGGGAAGGATTTAAAAAATGAAGATATAGATAGAGTTTTAAATTTATCTAAAAAATTTGATATTGGAATTAAAGCTTATCTATTAATTAAGCCACCATTTTTAACTGAAAAGAGTGCAATAAAAGATGCTATAAAATCAGCTGAATTTTGTATTAAAAAAGGTTTTTCAAGAGTTTCCTTTTGTCCTTTAACAGTACATAAAGATACATTAGTAGAAAAGTTATGGAAAAAAAAGCAGTATAGACCTCCATTTTTATGGAGTATTATTGAAATAATAAAATATCTTAAAGAAAAGTATCCTAATTATTTAATTATGGTAGATACAGCAGGTATTCCTTCTAAGAGAGGAGCACATAACAACTGTGAGTGTGACTATAAAATAAAGAATCTTTTAGAAAGATACACAATAACTCAAAATGTAGAGATTTTAAATATTGATTGCAAATGTAAAAAAGTATGGAAAGAATTTTTAAAAGTGGAAACACTACCTATTCAGGAATCTGTGTTGCTGGAGCCACTACACTAAGTTTAGCTAATTTTACACCTTTTGTAGAGTTTAACTTATTTTTTAGTTCAACAATTCTTTTAGCGTCTCCTTTAACCATAATTATTTCTAAACAATGTTTATCATCCAAATGAATATGCAAATTAGCTAAGATAACATCCCTATATTCATGTTGCAAATCAGTTATTTTTTCCATAACCTCTGGGGCATGATGATTATAAATTATTGATATAGTTCCAATTCTCTCCCCTTTTAAGCTTTTTAACCATTTATATCTTAAAATATACTCTCTTAAAGCATCTCTTATAGCCTCACTTCTACTGGCATATCCTTTTTCATCAATTATCTCATCAAATTCTTTAAGTAATTTAGATGGTAAAGATATACTTATCCTCTCCATATCACTCATGCTTTCACCCAAAAAATTAATAAAATTAATAACAAGTAATAACTATTACTCAAATATTATATAAAACAATATTATTTGTGAGAGCATGACACTAATTATTTGTTATTATGGAGCTAATGGCTCAGTTATTGCAGGAGATAAGAGACAAATATTTTTCAGAGGTAATGAAGAAAAAAGAAAGATTTTAGAAGAAAAGTTATATTCAGGAGAGATAAAGAGTGAAGAAGAGCTTTATAAATTGGCAGAAGAATTAGGAATAAAAGTTATTATTGAAGATAATAGAGAAAAAGTTTGGAGAGTTAATGATAAAGTTATAGCTGGAGAAGTTAGAAGCTTGGGAATAGATGCAAAAAGAAGAAGAGTATATTCAACAAAAAACAAATGTTGTATTTTAGAAATATTAAATGATGAAATAACTAATGAAATATATAAAGAAGGTTTTGGATTGATAGTTTTTGGAAATAAGTATTTAAAAGAAAAAGTAAGTGAAGAACTAAAAAATAAAGCTAAATTATTTCCAATGATGAATCTAAAAGAAATAGAAAATATCATAAAAGAGTTTTATAATAAATATAACTGGCATCCAACATTAAGTAAAGATGTAGATATTTTAAGTGTTGATAAGGAAGAGAAGAACTTTAAAGAGGTTATTAAAAAAGATGTTGAAAAGCTTTTTAAATATAGAGAGGAGTTAAGACAAAAGTTAATAGATTTTGGTAAAGTTATGACTATTATAAACAAAATTGTTAGAAATGGAGAAGTTGGCTATATAAAAGATGGAAAATTACATCTTTATGATGATTTTATAGCAATAGACAAAATATCTCCTGATGCTAAAAAATATAAGGTTATTGAAGTTGATGGAGATATAAAGGATGGAGATATTATTGTTATAGAAAATGGAGAAATGAAAGTAAAAAACACAGATAAAAAAGTAATGACTAACTATACAATTTGTTACAAATTTTGAGGGTGGAATTTATGGCAATTGCTATAGCTATTGCTTCTGGAAAAGGAGGTACTGGAAAAACTACAATTGCTGCTAATTTGGCTGTTGCTTTGGCAAAATTTGGAAAAAAAGTGGCTGTTTTAGATGCAGATATTGCTATGGCTAATCTTGAGTTAATTATGGGTTTAGAAGGAAAGCCAGTAACTTTAAATGATGTATTGGCAGGAAAAGCAGATATAAAGGAAGCTATTTATGAAGGACCTGAAGGAGTTTTAGTTATTCCAGCTGGAGTATCATTAGAAAAGTTTAGGAGAGCTAAACCTGAAAAGTTGGAAGAGGTTCTAAAAACAATTCATGATATGGTAGATATCTTAATTATTGATTGTCCAGCTGGAATTGGAAAAGAAACACTAATAGCTATTTCATCAGCAGATGGATTAATAGTAGTTGTTAATCCTGAAATATCCTCTATATCAGATGCTTTAAAAGTTTTAGCAATAGCAAAAAGATTAGGTACTGATATTATTGGAGCTATTGTAAATAGAGTTTCTAATGAAAGTACTGAGTTGAGTGTTAAAGCTATACAAACTATTTTAGATGTTCCAGTTATTGGAGTAGTCCCAGAAGACCCAAATGTTAGAAAAGCCGCAGCTTTTGGAGTTCCTTTAGTTGTTATGTATCCAGACTCTCCAGCTTCAGAGGCAATTATGCAAATAGCTGCTAAGTTAATAGGAGCTAAATATGAACCAAAAACTAAAAAGAAAAAAGAAGGATTTATTTCCAGATTCCTTAAGGGGCTATTTGGGAGGAGATAAAGATGGAACTCTTTATTATATATGTAGTTATGAGTATTAGTATTGGTCTAAATGTCATATTAGGAATTAAAGTATATCAGCTACAACAAGAATTAAACAACATAAAAAAAGCAACGGCATTAACAAAGGAGGAAGTACAAAAACTAAATGAAAGATTAAGAAGATTAAAGCTTGGTGAATAATTATGAAACTAAATTTACTAATGTTCTTGTTTTTATTTTTTGCCTTTACTATTGTTAATGCTCAAGAGATTGATATAGTTCCTAAAACACCTTATGTAAATGATTCAGTATATATCATATTTGAATGGAGAGCTCCAACTAATCTTGAAGATTTTAATTTAACAATAACCTCAGATACTATTGACTTTAAAAATACTACTTTATACTATGCAGGAGTTGCAAAAGATACCTTAATATTTAATATATTTGAGGGAACAGCAAAATATCCAGGAACAAATTATATAACAATTGATATGAGCTATTATGTAGATGGAACAAAAATAACAAAAACAATAACTAAGAATATTTATGTGCAAAAACCAAAAGTAATAATTAAATATGTTCCAAAGTACATTTATGTAAATGTGACAAAATACATAAATACTTCAAAATATGAAAATAATACATCATTAGTAAAAGAAAAAAATAACAACACAAATATAATTGAGGAAAATATTAGCACTAATATACAAAAAGAGAAGAACTCAACCAATAATTATACTACAACAAACACTAATACAACAGAAAGTAGTGGGATAACACCAATGACTATATTATATGGAATTATTGGGTTAATTTTAGGATTTGGAGCTACATATATGTTTATATATATTATGAAATTATAATTTATTTTTCTTTTTTTGGGAGATGAAATAATGATAAAAAGAAAATTAGAAGTTTTTGGTTTAGAAATGCCTATTATCAAAAAAGATGAAAGATTTGACTTGGCAAGAGAAATTGCTAAATTTCCTCTACAAGATTATGATATTGTTGTTGTAGCTGAGACATTAGTAGCTAAGTTGGAAGGTAGAGTTATAGACAAAGACAAAATAGTCCCATCAGAAAAAGCTAAGGAATTAGCTGAACTAACTGGAAAAGACCCAAAAATTGTCCAAGCTATTTTAGATGAGGCTAAAGAAATTATAAAAATAGGGAAAAACTTTATAATAACTGAGACAAAGCACGGTTATGTTATGGCAAATAGTGGAGTAGATGAAAGTAATACTTTGGGTATAAAGCTTTTACCAAAAAATCCTGATGAATCAGCAGAAAAGTTAAGAAAAGAGTTAGAAAAACTAACTGGAAAAAAAATTGGTGTTATTATATCAGATAGTGTAGGAAGACCTTTCAGAAAAGGAGCAGTTGGGATAGCTTTGGGGGTTAGTGGAATCTTAGCTTTATGGGATAGGAAGGGGGAGAAAGATTTATTTGGGAGAGAATTAAAATCAACAGAAGTAGCTATTGCAGATGAATTAGCAAGCTTAGCTAATGTGGTTATGGGAGAAGCAGATGAAGGAATCCCTGTTGTAGTTATTAGAGGAGCTAATGTTCCATTTGGGGAAGGTAAAGGGAGGGATTTAATTAGGAGTAAAGAGGAGGATGTATTTAGATGAACATTTTAGGAATACATGATGGGCATAATGCAAGCTCCACATATATAAATAAAAATACAATATTAGCTAACAGTGAAGAGAGATTTAAAAGAATAAAAAATTATAGAGGTTTTCCTGAAGAATCTATAAGATATATCCTAAATAAAGTAACAAATGTTGATGAGATAAAAGTTGGCTCAGTATTTAGGAGAAGAAACAAATTATTAAAAATTAGGGATTTTCAAAATAAATTAAGAAAAAATCTTGTTTTTATATACCATCATCTCTCACATAGTTATTTATATAAATTATCTGATTTTAAGGAGTGCTTAGTTATCTCATTAGATGGCTCAGGAGATGGTCTATCTTTTTTAGCATCAATAGGAAAGGATGATTTAGAAGTTATTTGTGAGAGTTCATACTTAGATTCTGTTGGAGATTTTTATGCATCTATAACAGAGTTGTTAGGTTTTAAACCTATGGAAGATGAAGGTAAAGTTATGTCTTTATCTTCTTTTACATCTGATTACTATTTTAATTTAAAAGTTATTGACTATATTGAGGAATTAAAAAGTTTTAGAAACTTTTTAGATGTTGTAGGTAGTGAAGCAACAAAAAAACTAAAATCTTTATTGAATTTAGATAATCTAGATTTTAATAAAAAAGTTGGAGTAGCCAAATATGCACAAAAAGTTTTAGAGGAAGTTGTTTTAAAAGCTATAAATCACCTATCTTCTGAGTACAATATAGAGAATATAGTTTTTACAGGAGGAGTTGCTCAAAATGTTAAATTAAACTCTAAAATTGCAGAAAATTTTAACTTATTTGTTCCTCCATTTATGGGGGATGAAGGTTTAAGTTTTGGAGCTGTTTTATCCTCAAAATACTTTAAAAGATTAGAAATAAAAAATACATATTTTGGTTATAAGATTGAGAATGAAAGAGTAGATAAAATATTAACCTCTCTGAACTCAACATATAAATACACTTACTTAGAAAATAAAGAAATTCCAGAAATTATTGGGGAGAAAATTTTAGATAATAAAGTTGTTTGTATAGCAAGAGATGAAATGGAATTTGGACCAAGAGCTTTGGGAAATAGAAGTATAATAGCTCTTCCAACAAAAGAAAATAGAGAAAGAATCAATAAAATTTTGGGGAGAGAGTGGTTTATGCCCTTTGCTCCAACTATCTTGTATGAGTATGTTGATGACTATTTAATAAATCCTAAGTATAGTCCATTTATGACACTTCTTTTTAAAGTTAGGGAAGAAAGAGTTAAAGAGATTGAAGGAGTTGTTCATGTAGATAAAACAACAAGACCACAAACATTAAAAAGAGAAAGTAATCCTCTATATTATGACATAATCAATTATATCAATGAAAATATAAACTTGCCAGTTGTTTTAAATACTTCATTTAATTTACATGGAGAGCCCATAGTTTGTAGAGAGGTAGATGCTTTAAAAAGTTTTAAATTTGATTATTTGCTTTTGGGGAATTATTTAATAGAGAAGGTGTAGGATGTGAAAGTAGTAACTGTTGATGAACTAAAAAAATTGATTAGAAATAATGAGGAAGATAAAATTGATGAGATTGATGTAGTTACTACTGCTACTTGTGGAATAATGTCTGGAACTTCTGGGATATTTCACTTAAATTTTAATACACTATTTAGAAGGGCTAAAAAAATCTTTTTTAATGATATTGAGGGAGTAGTAGGTGTTTGTCCAAATGAATATTTGGGAAGAGTAGATTGCATATTTTTTGGGGAGGTAGGATTTTTATTTAAAGATATTGTTAAAGGTAAGGATATAGATGTTAAAGTTATAACTGATGAAGGTAAAGAAATTGAAGAAATATTTAACATAGAAAAATTTGAAACAGCTAAAATGATTGGAACAAGATTTGCTTTTAAAAATTATTTAGCATTTACATCTAATAAAGAGACAGCTACAATTTTCCATAGATTCAAATTAAAGATAGGAGAGGCATCATTTTCCGGATGTGGTGAAATCAATCCACTTGAGAATATGATTATTAAAGATAAGAATGATGTTGTAGGGCTAAGAGGACTATTGAATGGAGCTGAGTGTTTAGTATTAGGTTTTGGAACAAGGTCAAGTTTAGAAAAACCTAACTTAATGATATCAGCAAATATGAAAGATATGGACAGTTACTATTTAGGAGGATTTTTAACTTCTGGAGGAATTGAGATATATAATACTGTTGCTTTGCCAGTAGATGTAAGGAAACATAGAGAGGCTTTAAAAAAATTAGATAAAGATATTCCTCTACCATTGGTTAATTTATTTGGTAGAGAGATTATAGATTATGGTAAGTATTCTGATGTCTGGGAGAATGTAGATTTAAGACCTAAAATATATATTGAGAAATGTAAAAATTGTAATATTTGTAAAGCAGAAGAGAGCTGTCCAACAAATGCAATAAAAAAAGAGAACAATAAAATTATTATAACTGAGGATTGCTTTGGTTGTGGAGTTTGTGGTTATGTTTGTGAAGTTTTTAAAATAAGATTAGGAGAAATTTGTGGGTTAAAAATTACTTGCAGACAATCAGATAGAAAAAGGGCTTTAAAGTTAGCAAAAGAGTTAAAGAAGAGAATTATAAAAGGAGAATTATCTATATAGAACTTCTAAGTGTTTTGGTTCTTCTTTTAATCTTTTCTTGCCCATAACTTTAAATACTGCTTTTAGGAAGTCCTCCATAGTTACATAATCTCTTTTGTCTCTTATTGCATTCATTCCCGCCTCAGTACATATAGCTTTTAAATCAGCCCCAACACATCCCTCTGTTAATCTTGCTATTTCTTGTAAATCTACATCTTTTGCTAAGTTCATATTTCTTGTGTGTATCTTTAATATTTCATATCTTCCTCTTTCATCTGGTGGTGGAACTTCTACTATTCTGTCAAATCTTCCTGGTCTTAAAATTGCTGGGTCTAAAATGTCTAATCTGTTTGTTGCAGCTATAATTTTTACATCTCCTCTTGGGTCAAATCCATCCATTTCAGCTAAGAGTTGCATTAATGTCCTTTGAACTTCTCTATCTCCACCTGTTAAAGCCTCTGTTCTTTTAGCAGCAATAGCATCAATCTCATCAATAAATATTATTGATGGAGCTTTTTCTTTGGCTAATTTAAATATATCTTTAACTAATGTAGCACCTTCTCCAATAAACTTTTTAACTAACTCAGAACCTACAACTCTAATAAAGGTAGCATTTGTTTCTCTTGCAACTGCCTTAGCTAATAAAGTCTTACCTGTCCCTGGTGGTCCATAAAGCAAGATTCCCTTAGGTGGCTCTATACCAACTTTTTCAAACAATTCAGGATATTTTAAAGGTAGTTCAACGACTTCCCTAACTTCTTGTATTTGCCTTTCTAATCCTCCAATATCCTCATATCTAACATTTGGTCTCTCATCTACTTCCATAGCTCTTGCTCTATAATCCTTAGTTTCTGGAAGGACATCAACAATAGTTAAAGTTTGTTGATTAAGACATACTCTTTTTCCAGGAGTTAGTTCATCAGGATTTACAAAGTGAGATATTGTAACTAAGAAACTTGGACCTGTAGAACTTCTAACAACTGCTTTTCTATCTCCAACCTTTTCAACAACTGTCCCAATTAATAAAGGAGGCATTCTCATTCTGTCCAATTCTCTTCTTAATATTTCATTTTCTTTAACTAAGTGTAAATTTTCTTTTTCTAATTCTTTCTTTTCTAACTCTAATTTTAGTAATTTTCCTTCCAATTCTGCAATTCTTGCATCTTTATCCAACTCAGATAGTTCTTTTGTTTCATCTTCTTTTTTTTCTTCTTTAAATTCATCAATTATTTCATTATCTAAATTGTCTTTTATATCAACTTTAATTTTTTTCTTACCAATATCAAAAAACTCCTCAAATACCATAACACATCACCAAAGATTAATAATAGTAATATACTATTTAATCCATATTATGGTAATAAGTATAATACATAAAATATTTTATAAATAACTTTACATTAAAAAGTTGATGACTATGCCAAAGATGGTTATACTACCAAAGATGGTTTTAGCATTAGGTGGATATATTAGAGAGACAGTATTCCCTTACACTGATGTAGAAGGTTTAAAGCCCTTTCCATACAGAAATATTATAGTTGGAAATCCTCTAAATGAGAGTGTTAAGATAGAAGTTCCTGTATATGATGAGGACTGGATAGAGAAGCATAAACAATTAGGATTAATTATTGTTACTGTTAATGAAGATGATGATTTTGTAGGGCTTTTTAAGAAAGTTAAATATATGGTGTCTAAGGAATGATTAAAGGAGTTATTTTTGATTTAGATGACACACTATACAACAGTTCTGAGTTTGTTAATATTGCAAGGAGAGAAGCTATAAAATCAATGATTGATGCTGGATTAGATGTTGATTTTAATACTGCATGGGAAATACTAAATAAAATTATTAAAGATAAAGGTTCCAATTATGGAAAACATTTTGATGATTTAGTTAAGGCAATATTAGGATATTATAACCCCATGATAATAACAACTGGAATAATAACATATCATAATGTTAAAGTTGCTTTATTAAGACCTTACCCAGATGTTATAAAAACTTTAATTGAATTAAAAAAAATGGATTTAAAGTTGGCTGTTTTAACTGATGGCTTAACAATAAAGCAATGGGAAAAATTGATAAGATTAGGAATTCATCTATTTTTTGATGAAGTTGTTACTTCAGAGGAATTTGGTTTAGGTAAGCCACATATTGAATTTTTTAAGTATGGATTAAAAAAACTAAATTTGAAACCTAAAGAGGTTATATATGTTGGAGATAGAGTTGATAGAGATATAAAACCTGCAAAAGCCTTAGGAATGATAACAGTAAGAATATTAAAGGGAAAATATAAAGATATGGAGGATAATATATCTGACTACAAAATTGAAAATATAAAAGAACTTCTCCCAATAATAAAAAATTTAGTGGAATCAAAATGAGAATAATAAAGTTGTTTTTTTCTTTTTTTACAAGAATTCCTATTAATGTGGAAAATTTTAGTTTAGAAGATATAGGTAAAAATTTTCATTTAGTTATTTTTATAGGATACTTTTTTGGAGTTATTGGTTATATTTTTGTTAAGTTATTATGTATATATCCTCTATTGTCTTCAACAATAACAATTTTTATTATTGAGTATTTAAATAGTTTTCAACATTTTGATGGATTATTAGATTTTGGAGATGCATGGATGAGCTTTAACAACAAATTAGATGCTTTAAAAGATAAGTATATAGGTGTTGGAGGTTTTGCTTTTGGATTTTTTATAACATTGATAAGTATTATCTCTTACTCATACTTTATTACTAATAGTTTAATATATTATATCTTTATTATAGAGGTGTTAAACAAATTAAGTATGATAAGTTGTGCTACTTTTGGAAATCCTCAACCATCTGGCTCAGGAAGATATATTGTTAAAAACTGCTCATTAAAAAATTTAATGTATGGATTAATTTTAGTTTTGCCTTTAATTTTAATTAATAAAGAGGTAATTTTTCTAATTATATGCTCTGTAATTGTTGGATATATTTTAAGTAGATATGCAAATAAAAATTTAAGTGGAGTTAATGGGGACATATTAGGAGCAAGTAATGAGATTAATAGAGCAGTAATATCCTTTTTAATAATCTTCTCTAACAACATCTACATAGATGTCCTTACCTTCTTTAATAGCTTTTAATATCTCCTTTCCTACTTTTGTTTTTTTGTTAATTCTTACAGTTCCATCAACTCTTGCTGTAACAGTTGTTAATAATTTATTATTATCAATATATATTTTTATATTTTCTCCAGCATAATCTTCTCCAACATCTACTACAACATGCTTATCAGTTTCATAAATTTTAAAACTCTCCAATTCATTATCTATTTCATAAATTTTGTTAAACTCTTCTTTTTCAAGATTTTCATCTTTTTCTCTTACAGATATTTTTAATCCCAAAGTATTTTCTAATTTAGATATTTCCTTACCACCTTTCCCAATTATACTTCCAATGTATCTCTCTGGGACATACAACTCAATAGAATCATCACCTTTAACTTTAACTATTGGTTTAGCTTTTCTTGGTAATAATCTTCTTAAAATTTCTTCCAATTTTTCTTCTGCATAGCTGTATATTGGAGGAGCTTTTTTCTCATCACCTTTTACTGGCATAACTACTACTTGCTCCCCATAAGTATAGATTTCATACTCTGTCTCTCCTGTTTCAAAGTCTTTAACTTCTATAACTGGCCTTGCTAAATCTTCCTCAACCATTCCATAAGGAACTTTAACAGTAAAATCTAACTCATAAACTTTCTGGATTTTACCATCTTTTATAAATATAACTGTATCTACAACCTGTGGGATAACTCCCAACTCAACTCTACCAATTAATCTTTGAATGGCATCTATTGGTTTTGAAGCATGAACAACTCCAACCATTCCAACTCCAGCTAATCTCATATCTGCAAAAATTTCAAAATCCCTTGTTTTCCTAACTTCATCATAAATTGTGTAGTCAGGTCTAACTAATAAAAGAATATCTGCTGTTTTTTCCATATCTCCCTCTAATGGAGCATATTGAGTTATCTCTTTACTAACTTGTAAATCTCTTGGGCTCTCCATTGTTTTAACTATTTTTCCTTTATTTTTATAGAATTCCGCCAAAGCAGTAACAAATGTCGACTTTCCACTTCCAGGTGGTCCAGAAATAAAGATTCCTTCTGCTCTTTCTTCCAATCTTTTTAAGAGTTTATCTGATAAATTATAATCTTCTAACTTAGCTTTTATTATTGGTCTTACAGCAGTAACTTCTAATGCCTCAGAAAATGGAGGTCTTGCAATTGAAATTCTTAGATTTCCTAATTGAATAACTGTTGCTCCTTTTCTTTGTATTTCAAATAATCCATTGTTTAATTCAGCATATTTTATAATATTATCAATAATCTCCTCCATTTCCTCTTTTGTTAGTTCTTTCTCACCAATTGGAACTAACTTTATATCTCCAGGCTTTCCTTTTTTTGCATAAGGAAGACAACCTTCTTTTAAATGAACTGACATTGTTTCTTCATCAAAAAACTTATCTAAAACTAACTCAATATCTTCTTCCTCTTTCTCTAAATATATTGCATCTATCCCTTGTGCCTTTGCTAAATTGTACTGTATCCAATCAGATGTTAGTAATATAGAATTTGTTTCCTTAGCAACATTTCTAATCATTGCATCAATTTCTCCACTTTTAGCTAAAGCTATTTCCTCCAAACTTGGTCTTTCTCCATAATACTCAATTTTAATTCCTTTCTCCTTAGCTTTTTCAGTAATTTTTCTTAATTCCTCTATTCCCTTAAATCCTATTTCTCTTCCTTTATTTGCTTGATATTCCAATTCTGAAACAACTGCCTCAGGAATAACTATTGTAGAATTTTCTAAAATTCCTTTATCTATCATCTCTGAAATTCTACCATCTATAACAACACAAGTATCAACACATATTTTTTTGCCTTTTAAATCCAATTCATCAATTTTTTTAGCTTCTAATTGTTTTCTTTCTTCTAAATTCATATTTATTCACCTTGTAGTTTTTTATAAATTTCTACTCTTTCTTTAATTAATTTTTTAATTTTATCTACACCCTCACCTTTCTTTAAAATTGCTGGAACTATAAATTTCCATTGAGTCCATGGTGGAGAACACTTTAAATATTCACAAATTTTATTTAAAATTATATCTTTTTCCTCTTTTTTTATCTTATCCATCTTATTAGCTACTAATATAGGAGATATTTTCAACTCAGTTATAAAATCAAACATCTCCAAATCTATTGGAATCTCTCCTCTATTCTCCCATCTCTCAACAATTTCAATAAATGGTTTAACATCAATAACATGAATAGCAGCTGCAATATTATCTGCATTCTCTTCTATATATTTAACTATCTCATCTTTTATCTTCTCTTGAACATGCTTAGGAATTCCTTTCATATATCCAAATCCTGGCATATCAACTAATATATAATCTCCTAAATCATACTCATTAATCTTTAAAGTTACACCAGGTCTTTTTCCTACTTTAATATCTTTTCTACCTGTTAGATGTCTAATTAAAGTTGATTTACCAACATTACTCCTACCTACAACAATAACCTTAGGTTTATTTTTGAGTTTTTGTTTTTTTAATTTTATATACTTTTCTAAAAAATTCATAATAATCACTTTAAATTTTTAATTTTATAAATTATATGTTAGATATTAAATATTATTTTTAATTTTTAATATTATTACTTTGGATAAATATAAGGGTGAGGACATATTTTGTTAGGTAGAGTAGAAAAAAAGCTAAATAGGATTATAGAGAATGAGGGAGCTGCCTATTTTATACTAATTGACCCTGAAAAAGATGTTGATTTAGAAAGTATTATGGATTATGCTGATGCTTTCTTAATAGGTGGAAGTTCAGGAATAGTAAATTTAGATGAAAAAATTAAAGAGATTAAAAAAGATACCAATATCCCTATAATTTTATTTCCTGGAAATGTTGATGGCATTTCAAAAGAGGCAGATGCAATATTATATATGAGCTTAATGAATTCAAGAAACACCTACTGGACAACTCTTGCTCCTACATTAGGAGCTATAAAAATCTTAAAGTATAAGATTGAGCCAATTCCAACAGCATATATATGTATAGAGCCTGCAAAAAATACAACTGTTGGATTTGTAGGAGACATAAATGAAATTCCTAAAAATAAGCCAAATATTGTAGCTATGTATTGTCTATCTGCCAAATTTTTTGGTATGAGATGGTGTTATTTAGAAGCTGGAAGTGGAGCAGAATTTCCAGTTAGTAATGAAGCTATAAAGATAAGTAAAGAGATAGCAAATATTAATATTATTGTTGGAGGAGGCATAAGAGATGAAAAAACTGCCTATGAAAAAGTTAAAGCTGGTGCTGATGTAATTGTAACAGGCACTTTAATAGAAAAAAATCCTGATAAAGTTGAACAAATATATAATGCAATAAAAAAAGCAGGGAGGGAAAAATTATGAGGATATATACAAGTGAAATAACTCCTGATAAAGATGGAGAAATTGTAGAGTTAGCAGGATGGGTTCATTCTGTAAGAGCATTAGGTAAGTTAGTATTTGTTATTTTAAGAGATAGAGAAGGGACAATTCAAATAGTTGCTCCAAAACAAAAAGTTGGAGAAGAACTATTTAAAAAAATAAAATCACTTGGACAGGAGGATGTTATAAAAGTTAAAGGTAAAGTTGTAGCTAATGAAAAAGCTCCTGGAGGAGTAGAAATTCTTCCATTGGAAGTTGAAATATTAAATAGAGCAGTAAGACCTCTTCCATTAGACCCAGCTGAAAAAGTTCCGGCTGAATTAGATACAAGATTAGACAACAGATTTTTAGATTTAAGAAAACCAAAAGTTCAGGCAATATTTAAAATTAGAAGTGAAATGTTAAAATCTGTGAGAGATACATTTTATAAAGAAGGATTTATAGAAGTTAATACTCCAAAATTAGTAGCAAGCTGTACAGAAGGAGGAACAGAACTTTTCCCAATATCTTACTTTGAGAAAGAGGCATTCTTAGGACAAAGTCCTCAGCTGTATAAGCAGATGTTAATGGCATCTGGATTAGATAGAGTTTTTGAAATAGCTCCAATATTTAGAGCAGAAGAGCACAACACAAGGAGACATTTAAATGAAGCTATATCTATAGATATTGAGATGGCTTTTGCAGATGATAAAGATGCTATGGATATGTTAGAGAAAGTTGTTTTAAATGCATTAAATGATGTTTATGAAAATAGAGAAAAAGAATTAAATATATTGGGAGTAAAATTAGATATTCCTGAGAAGATAGATAGAATTACTTATGATGAAGCCCTTGAAATAATAAAAAATAAAGTTCCAATTGAATGGGGAGATGATTTAAGTAGGGAAGCAGAGAAAGTTTTAGGAGAGGAAATGGGCTCATACTACTTTATAACTGATTGGCCTTTGGAAATTAGACCTTTCTATACAATGCCAAAAGATGAAAAAATTGGAAAAGCTTTTGACTTGATGTATAAAGATTTAGAGCTATCATCTGGGGCTCAAAGAATTCATCTATATGATTTATTAGTTGAAAGTATAAAGAAAAAAGGACTCTCCCCTGAAGGATTTACATTTTATTTAGAAGCTTTTAAATATGGTATGCCTCCACATGCTGGTTGGGGTTTAGGAGCAGATAGATTTACAATGGTATTGACTGGAAGAGAAAATATAAGAGAATGTGTATTATTCCCAAGAGACAGACAAAGATTGACTCCTTAATAGTTATTCTTTTTATTACTATTTAATTAAAATTTTAAAAAAAAAGGTTTTAACCATGTTTATAGCCAAGGGAGCTATTATTATTGGAGATGTTAAATTAGGTAAAGAGTGTTCAGTATGGTTTAATGCTGTTTTAAGAGGTGATTTAAATAAAATAGTTGTTGGTGATTATTCAAATATTCAAGATAATTGTGTAATACATTGCTCTAAGGATTATCCTACAATCATTGGAAAGTATGTATCAATTGGACATTGTGCTGTTGTTCATGGTGCTTATATAGAGGATAATGTTTTAGTTGGAATGAATTCAACAATATTAAATGGAGCAAAAATTGGAAAAAATTGTATAATTGGAGCTAATGCATTAATTCCACAAAATAGAGAAATTCCAAAAAATAGCTTAGTTTTAGGAGTTCCTGGTAGAGTTGTTAGAGAACTAAGTAAAGATGAAATTAAAAGTATTAAAGAAAATGCTTTAAGATACTGTGAATTAGCAAAAAAGTATTTAGAGGGAGAGTATGAGTGAAACTTTTAAGGAATTTAAAGAACATTCTGTTTCAGAATTTTTTAGAAAAAATAAACATATGCTTGGATACAGTGGAAAAATTAGAAGTTTAACAACTATTGTCCATGAGTTAGTTACAAACAGTTTAGATGCATGTGAAGAAGCAGGAATTTTACCAGATATCAAAGTAGAAATAGAAAAGTTAGGAACAGACCATTACAAGGTAGTGGTTGAGGATAATGGTCCAGGGATACCATTAGAATTTATCCCTAAAGTATTTGGAAAGATGTTGGCTGGAAGTAAGATGCATAGATTTATACAATCAAGAGGACAGCAAGGTATTGGAGCAGCTGGTGTTCTTTTATTCTCTCAAATGACTACTGGAAAGCCTTTGAAGATAACTACATCATTAGGAGATGGAGTTATTTATGAAGTTGAGGTAAAAATGGATGTTGAAAAGAATGAAGGTAAGATAGTTAGTAAAAAAGTTAAAAAAGGAAATTGGAGAGGAACAAGAGTAGAAGGTGAATTTAAGGAAGTATCATATAATAGAGGAGAGTATAGTGCTTATGAATATTTAAGAAGGATAAGTTTAGCTACACCACATGCAAAAATAATTTTAAAAGACCCTTATGGAACAGTTGTATTTGATAGAGTTATCAATGAAATTCCAAAAAAACCAGAAGAGATGAAACCTCATCCTTATGGTTTAACTGTTGATGAACTTCTTTATATTTCAAGAAAAACAAAATCTAAAAAAGTTTCATCAATGTTAGTATCTGAACTATCAAGAGTCTCAACAAATAAGGTCAAAGAATTAAAAAAATATTTATTAAGAGACTTAATTGTCAAAAAATTTAAAAACTCATTATTCTGGGATAGAGTTATAAAATGTTATTTAAATGTAGATATAAATAAATATCTAAAAAAATATGCTCAATATATTTCAGATGATGAGATTAAGACAGTTAAAAATCTTATAAAAAATCTTCCAGATAGTTTAGATGAACTAAAAAAGTATATTTATAAATATATGATAATGGATTACTTATTTTCAAAGTTATCTAAGGAAGATATAGAGAATATAAAAAATCATTTTAAGAAGATTCCAGATAACTTTATTGATTGGGCAGTTAAAAACTATTTATCTGCAACAGTTATTAATGAAATTGAGAAAAAACTAAGAAATATTGTTAAAAAACCAGATGAATTTTTAGAAGAAATTAAGAAGAAAAAATTAATTTCAGATGAAGAAATCAAAAAATTTGAAAATGAAGTTGAAAACTTACTATCAAAGAATCCAAAAGAATTAACATGGGAAGAAGCTGAATTATTAGTTAATTCTCTCCAAAGTATGGAATTTTTAGCACCTCCAACATCTGGTTTAAGACCTATTGGAGCAGAGAATATAGAAAAATCTTTAAAAGAGTTCTTAAAGCCAGAATTTGTAAAGGCAATAACAAGAAAACCAAAGACATACAGTGGAATTCCATTTATTGTAGAGGTTGGTATAGCTTATGGGGGAAATGCTGGAAAACAATCAGATTCTGGCAGGAAAATGGAAATTATGAGGTTTGCAAATCAGGTTCCTCTATTGTATGATGCATCTGCATGTGGTATAACTAAAGCTGTTAAGAGTATTAACTGGAAAAGATATGGAATAAAAGAAGATGCTCCAATAACAGTATTTGTCAATTTAGTATCAACATTCATTCCCTATACTTCTGCTGGAAAACAGGCAATAGCATGTAGTGAGACAGAAAATGAAGAAATATTTAATGAGATAAGACAGGCATTAATGATTTGTGCAAGAGATTTAGAGAAATACTTAGCAAGAATTAGAAAAGAATTGGAAGAAGAGAAAAAAAGAAAATATGTAATAAAGTATGCTAAAATATTTGCAGAGGCATTGGCAAATATATTGAATAAACCTAAAGAAGAAATAGAAATGAAAGTTATTGAACTATTAAGTAAAGGATAAAATTTTTTATTTTAGCATTTTTTTCCATACAAAATATTTCTTTTCTATGAATTTTAGGGCATAATCTAATATCAATCCTATGACTCCAATTACCACCATACATGCAACAACTACATCCATTCTACTTAGGGAATAGGCATACATAATTAAATAACCTAAACCTGAACTACTTCCTGGCAACATTTCAGCAGCAACTACACACATCCAAGCTATTCCAATCCCAATTCTTAATCCTGTTAATATATATGGAGAACTTGCTGGAATAACAACTTTTAGCAATATATCTTTTTCTTTAGCTCCTAATGTTAGAGCTGCCTCAATAAGTGAAATTGGAACACTTCTAACTCCTGCTATTGTATTTATTAATATTGGGAAAAAAGCACCTATAAATATAATAAATATCATTGAGGTCTCTCCTAAACCAAACCAAGCCAATGAAATTGGGACCCAAGCTAATGGAGGAATTGGCCTAATCAATTCTATAATGGTATCTAAAAAGCTATATACTAATTTATAATATCCCATTAAAATTCCTAAGGGAACAGCAACAAGTGAAGCTATTATAAACCCTGATAAAACTCTCTTTATACTAACTATTGTATTATCTATTAAACTTCCTGTCCCTAAAATTCCCTGATAAGGATGAAGAAGAACATTAACAACATCATAAACATGTGGCAATATCACTGGATTATTTATATATATAGCCAACAACTCCCAAACTCCTATTAAGAACAAAGGAGAAACTATTCTCAAAATTTTCTCAATTTTCATACAGTATCACAATTTAAATGTTCCACCTGAGACAGTAAAATATAGTTCTTCATTATTAATATTTTTTATTAAAAGTTTTGCTAAGGTAGGAATTGTATATAATTTATATACTGATGTGGTTATTCTTGGATTTATATCTACTATATGAATATCATCATTTACAACTACATCTACCCCAACATATCCAAAGAGACCCTCTATATTTTTTAGACATTTCTCAACTTCTTTAAATATTTCCCCTTTTTTTGGATGATTAATATTTATCTCCCCACCTTTATATCCACAATTGATAAATTGTCTATTTAAAGATAAAAAATAAATTTTATTTTTTCCTACTATTGAAGATACAGATAAGCTTTCACCCTCTACATACTCTTGAATAATATAACTTTCATCAATAAATTTAAATTCACCACCACATCCGTCTCTCTTCTTTATTATATATCTACCCAACCAAGTTTTTGGAATATTTACAATATCTTTTAGTTTTTTATACATAAGATATTTATCTCCAGCTATTTTAATGGCTTTGGATGATGAACCTAAATTTTTTATTTTGTATTTTTCTAAGATTTTAGTTAAATTGTATAGTATATTCTCCTCCTCAGGAGCTATAATTAAGGCATAATCAATATTATTCTCATTTAAAATATCCTCTAAAATTTTTTCAATATTTTCATTTCCTTCCACAATTTTTAAGTTTTTATTTTTTTTATATCTCTCAAAGAATCTTTTATGTAAAATAGTAATAACATCATCAATCTCCAAAAACTCTTTTAAAAGCTTAATATACATTAAAGTTCCTTCTTTTAATATACTTTCATTGTTAAAGTTAGTTGCTAATGCATACTCAAAAAATAGAATCATTTTAACCAACCATCAATAAAAGTTCTCTTGCAATCTTTGCAGCAGTTATTGATGTTATATTTGCTAAATCATATGTTGGAGAAACTTCAACAATATCAAAGCCAACAATATCCAAATCTTTTAATAGATATAGAGAATCAAACAGCTCCCTTGTAGAGAAACCACATGGCTCTGGTGTTCCTGTTCCAGGAGCATAAGCTGGGTCTAATACATCAATATCAATTGTAACATATATAGGGAGTTCTTTATCTTTTATTATTTCTAAATCTTCTTTTGATAATAGTGAAGATTTTAAATATATGTTGTTATTTTTAGCAAATAACCACTCTTCTCTATCTCCACTTCTTATGCCAAACTGATAAATATTTTTATTAATCTCATATATTCTTCTCATAACACATGCATGAGATAACTTATTTCCTAAATATTCATTTCTTAAATCTGCATGGGCATCAAACTGTATAACAATAAACTCATTATATTTCCTTTTTAAAGCTCTAACTATTGGATAGGTTATGGAATGCTCTCCTCCAAATATACAAAGTTTTTTATTATCCTCTAAAATTTTGAAAGTAGTTTCTTCAATAAACTTAAACATCTCTTCTTGATTTCCATATAAATCTAAATCTTTTAAATCTACATAACTTATTTCTGTTAAATCTCTATCTAATATAGGACTATAACTTTCTAATCCCCAAGACGCTAATCTTATAGCATTTCCTCCATCTCTTGAACCTGGTTTAAAAGAAGAGGTTCCATCATAAGGAACTGAAAAAATAACTATATCTGCTAAGTCATAATTGTCAGTTGATAGCATAAACTTACTATAATCAATAAACATCTCAATCCCAAAAACTATTTTTTTAATTCTAACATCTCTATAATTTTCTTCATTTTTTCAATATCTATCTGTCCTGGGGCAGATGACTTACCTTTATATGATGAGAATGTTAATATTGAACCAAAATATGGAGCTAATATTCTTGTTAATTTTCCTTCTTCTCCCATTCCAATAGCAATAATCTTTCCTTTATATTCATAAGACAACTCTAAAATAGTTAATATATCTTTTTTATCATTAACTTTTGTAGCTATCTTAGCAATATCTCCAAAAGATAAAGCATTATTTATTATTTCTTTTAATTTTTCTTTTTCAGGTGTTTCTTCAAAATTATGATATGACACAATAATCTTAGTCTTAGAATCTATTTTTTTCTTATAATCTACTAAAATAGGCAAATCAACATAATCATTTTCAACATCTACAAATTTTGCATTATTTCTTATTGCCTCAATTAAATATCCTGTTTTATTACCTTCAAAATATCCTCCTTGTTCTTTACTTCTAATTGTTATTATTGATGGATACCTACAAAAATCTTTAATATCTTCAATCTTCAACTCTTTTAAATAATCTAATCTAAACTCAACCAAATCAGCCAACTCTAAATATTTTTCAGCTGTTTTTAATGCTGATTCTTTATCTTTCTCAATAACTGGGAGGCAAATCATCATATTACTATTACCTCCTTAAAATTAAAATATTTGAATAAAAAAGTAATAAGAATACTATAAAATTTAAAATCAAAAAAGATTAAGTTATTTTTTTCTGAATTTTGGATGATATTTCTTAATAAGTTCTTCATCAACTCTCTTTAATTCTTCTAATGGTAATATAGCCAACAACTCCCATAGTAAGTCTAATGTTTCTTCTATACTTCTATCTTCATCTCCTTGATTGACAAATCTTTTTTCAAATTCATCAGCAAATTTTAAGTATGCTTTATCTCTCTCAGTTAAAGCTTCTTCCCCAACAACTGCTACTAAATCTCTTAAACTTCTACCTTCTGCATAAGCTGCATAAGCTTGATTTACTACTTTCTTATGGTCTTCTCTTGTTTTTCCAGGACCTTGACCACTTCCTGCTAACCTTGACAATGATGGAAGAACATCAATTGGTGGATATATACCTTTTCTATGGAGTTCTCTTGATAAAACTATCTGTCCTTCTGTGATATATCCTGTTAAATCTGGAATTGGGTGAGTAATATCATCATCAGGCATTGTTAATATTGGAATTTGTGTTATAGTTCCTTTCTTATTCTTAACTCTTCCAGCTCTTTCATACAATGTAGCCAAGTCAGTATACATATAACCAGGATATCCTCTTCTACCAGGAACTTCATTTCTTGCTGCTGATATTTCTCTTAAAGCTTCACAGTAGTTGGTCATATCAGTTAATATAACAAGAACGTGCATATCTTTTTCAAATGCTAAATATTCTGCAACTGTTAATGCCATTCTTGGTGTTAAAATTCTTTCAATTGCTGGGTCATTAGCTAAGTTAATGAAAACAACAGCTCTCTCTAATGCTCCTGTTCTTCTAAACTCTTCCATAAAGAAGTTTGCTTCTTCTGATGTTATACCCATAGCTGCAAAGACAACAGCAAACTGTTCTCCTTCTCCTCTAACTTTTGCCTGTCTTGCAATTTGGGCAGCTAATTGATTGTGTGGTAATCCTGAACCAGAGAATATAGGTAATTTTTGACCTCTAACTAATGTATTCATCCCATCAATTGTAGATATCCCTGTTTGTATAAAATCTTCTGGGAACTTTCTTGAAACTGGATTTAAAGGATAACCATTAATATCCAACTCTTTTTCTGGAACTATCTCTGGTCCTCCATCAATTGGCTTACCTCTACCATTAAAAATTCTACCTAACATATCTAATGAAACTCCTAACTTAGCTGTCTTTCCAGTAAATCTTACTTTTGTATTATTTGTATTCAAACCTGTTGTTCCTTCAAAAACTTGGACAACTGCTAAACCTTCTCTTGCCTCTAAAACTTGTCCCATTCTTTTCTCTCCATCAGGACATATAACCTCAACTATCTCCCCATAAGCTGCTCCTTCTACTCCTTCAACAACTAACAAAGGTCCTGCAATACTCTTAACTGATGTGTATTCAATAGCATCTCTTGATACAGCCATTATTTATCACCTTAAAAAATTTTATTTAATTTAAGGAGGAGAGCTCTTTTTTAATTTTCTCAATTATTTCTTTTGCTTTTACATTTATAAATTCTTCATGAGGCATATACTTCATTTTAGCAATATCTTGTTTTACTGAAACACTTAATATCTTAGCTGGCTCAACTCCTCTCTCAACAGCTTTTAAAGCTTCATGATAGAATGTCATAATTATCTTTAACATTAAGTACTGTTTCATTGGAGGACAATAAGTGTCTATTTCATCAAATGCATCTTGTTGTAAGAAATCCTCTCTTAACATTCTTGCAACTTCTAATATAACTCTCTCTCTATCTGGTAGAGCATCTGGACCAACTAATTGGACAATTTCTTGCAATTCAGCTTCTTTTTGTAATAAACTCATAGCTTCATCTCTTAACTCTCTCCAATCTGGTCCTGTGTTTTGTTTCCACCAATCTGTAACATCATCAACATATAGAGAGTAACTCATTAACCAGTTAATAGCTGGGAAGTGTCTTCTTCTGGCTAAGTTTGCATCTAATGCCCAGAATACTTTAACAATTCTTAATGTGTTAGATGTAACTGGCTCTGAGAAATCTCCTCCTGGTGGTGAGACAGCTCCAACAATTGAAACGAAACCTTCTCTATTATCCTGTCCTAAACATACAACTCTTCCAGCTCTTTCATAGAATTGAGCCAATCTTGAAGCTAAGTAAGCTGGATACCCTTCTTCCCCTGGCATCTCTTCTAATCTTCCAGATATTTCTCTCATTGCTTCTGCCCATCTTGATGTTGAATCAGCAGTTAATAAAACCCCATATCCCATATCTCTAAAGTATTCAGCTATAGTAATTCCTGTATAGACAGAAGCTTCTCTCGCAGCAACAGGCATGTTAGATGTGTTTGCAATCAAAACAGTTCTATCCATTAAGATAATTTCTTTATCTCCTTTTTTATATTTTATATGTGGGAACTCTTCAATAACCTCAGTCATCTCATTTCCTCTTTCTCCACAACCAATATAGACAACAACATCAGCATCAGACCACTTAGCTAATTGATGCTGAGTAACTGTCTTTCCACTACCAAATGGTCCTGGAATTGCTGCTGTACCTCCCTTAGCCAATGGGAAGAAGGTATCTTCTACTCTTTGTCCTGTTATCATTGGTATTTTTGGTGGTAGTTTTTCTTTAAATGGTCTTCCTTTTCTTACTGGCCATTTTTGCATCATTTTTATTTCTTTTTCTCCATCATCTGTTTCAACAATAGCAACAGTATCCTCAACAGTGAATTTACCTTCTTTAATTTCAATTATTTTTCCTTTTATTCCTACTGGAACTAATATTTTATGAGTTATTGGGTCTGTCTCTGGAACTAATCCAATAATATCTCCTTCTTCAACATAGTCCCCTTCACTTACAGTAGGTTTAAACTCCCATTTTATATCTCTTGGTAAAGCTGGAACATCCACTCCTCTTGGAATGAATATAGAGCCAGTTTTTTCTTCAATAGCTGTTAATGGTCTTTGAATCCCATCATACATTGCTCTTAACATTCCAGGTCCTAACTCAACAGATAGAGGAGCCCCAGTACCTTCAACTGGTTCTCCTGGTTTTACACCAGTTGTATCTTCATAAACTTGAATAACTGCTTTATCATCTCTCAATTGGATAATTTCTCCTGTTAATTTTTCTTCTCCTACTTTAACAACCTCATACATCTGAGAACCTTTCATACCTTCAGCCATAACAACAGGTCCAGCTATCTTTATAATCCTTCCTGCCATATTTTATCACCTTAATTTTTATTTAACTACTCCAACAGCTTTTCTTATAAGTTCTTTTATAGGGTCTTCTTTAACAACTTTTCCAGATTTATCTGGAATTTGAACAACTACTTTTTTATATTTTTCTAAGAAATCTTTCACTTCTAATGCAAGCTTTTCTGTAATTATGACAAATGCAATATCTTCCCTATCTAATTCATTTAGAGCATTTATAACTTCATCTTTTGTTTTAGCTTCATAAACATCAGATAATCCAGCCAATCTAAAACCAATAGCTGTCTCAGTATCACCTATAACACCAATTTTCATTTAGCTCACCAAAGATTTGATTTCTTCTGGATTTAAATTCTCCAATTTTCCTTTTATAATTGTTTTTAGCTTTTTTACTTCACTTTCTTTTGCTATAATTAAGCTTAATATTGGACCTAAGCCAAATGGTTTTCTTAGAGCTATTCTTTTACTTTTATCAACTAAATAGTTATCCAAAGCTTTTTCAAATACATATACAGATTTTGTTTTATTAAATTCTTCCAATTTTTCAGCTAAAATTTGAGAGTAACTTGTTCCTTCTAAACCACTTATAACACCTTCAATTCCAGAAGCACCTGCTAACTCTTTCAACTTCCATAATGGTAATTCATAACCATCAGTTAAATATTTAATAATTTCATCTGCAGGTAAATTGTCTGATTTTGCTTTTAGTAAAACTTTTAGATTTTCAATATCAATCAATAATCCAATAAATTCTCTAAATAAATCTTCTTCTTTACCTTCAATCATAATTTCCTTTTTTAAGCTTTCTAAGTAATATTTATCTAATGCTAATTCTAATGGTAACAACTTTTTTGTTTGCTCATATTCTGGAAGAATTTCCTGTAAAATTTTGAAATATTCAGTCCCTTCTAATCCTCTAACTATTTCCTCAACACTTCCTACTTCTGTTAAATCTCTTAATTTATCTTTAAGCTCTCCTAATGGAATTAATAGAGGGTGTATCTCTTCAGGTTTTAGGTTTAGATATTTAGCTCTTAAAAGTGTCTTAATATTTTGAATATCATATTTTTTAATCAATATCTTTAAAACTTTTTTTGCTGAATCAGGAGATATATTATATATAAATGTATATAGGTTTGCTAAATAAGTATCAAATGCTCTCTCTACTAATAATGGGTCTTTCTTTTCTAATGTTTCTATAAACTCACTATAATCTGTATCAGCCAACAATCCCAAAATTTCTTCAAAACTTCCAGCTTCAATTAATTCATTTAATTTATTTGAATCTAATAATTTACCTTCTCTACTTCTAATTCTTGCATTTACATATGCATAAGGGGCTAAATCAATAATCATCTTAGTAATCCAAACAATAATAACAAGAACAATAATAACAGTTATTATTGTTATAAGCATAGTAAAGGGATTGTTCATAACATCCATAAGTGTTTTAAATAATGTCTCTCCCATCAATGCCCCTATATCCATTATACATCACCTAAAATAGCTTCTCCACAATCTTAATCCTAATTTCTGGCAATTTTCTTTCAAAAACAGCTTCTAAACTATTATCTACTAACTTAGTTCTTTCAATATTCTCTAATATTATTCCTCCAATTATATTAGCTGTTTCTACGTTAAGTTTTATATTCTTTCCAAACTCATATTTTAATTCTTTTTCTATATTTTTAATTAATTCTATATCTCTCTCATTTATTTTTGCATAATATTCCTCTTCTTCTCCTAAAACATTAATAGCATCAACTGTTAATTTGTATAATATATCCTGATATTTATCACTTTCAGGGAGTTTCTTTAAATCTTCTCTTAGTTTTTCAATAGCTTTCTCTATAATTTCCTCTCTTGCTTTTAGTAATTTTTTCTTTGCCTCTAATTTTGCCTCTGCTATAATTCTATTTTTCAACAATTCAGCCTCTTTCTCTCCTCTCTTTAAAATTTCTTCTTTTCTTTTTTTTGCTTCTTCTTCAGCTTTCTTTAAAATTTCCTCTTTTTCTTTTTTAGCTTCTTCAATTATTTTATTTGCCTCAGCTGTTGCATCTTCTAATATTTTAGATTTTATTTTATCAATTCCCATCATATCTCACCTTAAAAAAATTTAAAAAGAGAATTTTAGAGTTTTATAATAAAACCATAATTAATATTGCTATTAACAAACCAAAGATAGCAAATGTCTCTGGCATAACAGCTAAAACTAACCCTTTACCCATAGCTTCTGGGTCTCTTGCAGTTGCTGCAATAGCTCCTGCAGCAGTAATACCTTGTCCAATCCCAGACAATCCAGCAAACCCAACTGCAAATCCTGCACCTAAAGCAGCAACTGTTGTAGCTCCTGCTCCACTAAATACACCAACTAATAACAATATAGAAATTAACAACCCATAAATTGCTTGTGTCTCTGGTAGAACAGAGAAAACCATAGCTTTACCAAACATTTCACTATCCTCAGCTGTTGCTCCTAAACCAGCTGCAGCTGCTATACCTTGCCCAATAGCAGATAATCCAGCTAAACCAGTAGCTAATCCAGCTCCAAACATTGCCCATGCAGGAGCTGTTTTAAAGACAAACAAGATTAATATTGCTATTAAGAAGCCATACAACCCTTGTGTCTGTGGAAGTGCTTGGAAAACAATTGCTGTCCCAAACTTGTTAGGGTCTTCTGCAATAACGCCTGCTCCACTTGCTCCTGTTATTCCAGCACCAATTCCTGAACCTAAACCAGCTATACCAACTGCTAAACCTGCTCCAATAGCTCCTAATAATATTGGTTCCATATCTTTTCACCTCAAAAATTTTTTATTGTTGTGTTAGAGTATATTCTCTTTTAGCTTTGAAAGGGGTAAATTTCTTACCTCCTCCTTCATAGAATTGGCTGAAGAATTCAACATAATGTAATCTTAGAGAATGAATGAAAGCTCCTAAACCATTCATTACAAAGTTGAATATATGCCCACCTATTAATATAATTATTGCTAAAATTACTCCAACTATTGGAATGGCTTCTCCAACTAACTTAGCCATAATATTTACAGCCATTGCTAAACCTCCAGTAGCTAAACAGAGAGCCAACAACCTTGCATATGAAAGGACATTTCCTAAAAATCCAGTTATATCTAAAGCTCCTAAACCAGCTCCCATAATTCCATTTTCTTTAAATCCTTTATACATACTTGCCAATAGGACAATTATTAATGCAGCTATTACAACTATTGGTATTTTGAATGATACAACAGTTATTGTAAATGCTGGATACAATGCTAATCCAATAACTATTGACAATATCAACAAAATCCAAATACCTTGGTTTATTATTGCATCTTCAACTAATCCTCTTCTTATATTTTCTTTAAATCCTACTATCAACCCAATAAATAAATGCAACATACCAACAGCTATAGCAAATGCTAAGATAGCTATTGGCCCATTTGGTATATAATTACTTGCTCCTAATGGATTAACTAATGCCAATCCCATTTTATAGATATCAATTCCTAAGAACTTATCTAAGAAATCTCCTAAATAACCTCCTGTTAGAACTCCAGCAATTATTGTAGCAATTCCTGCTAATGTTAAAATATATCCTAATTTACTTGCTCCTTCACTTACTTTACCCAACTTTTTCCACATCCATAAACCAACTAATGTCAAAGCTAATCCATAAACTGCATCAGTTAGCATAATACCATAGAACAATAAGAATCCTGGAACTAACAAGATTGTTGGGTCTACTTCGTTGTATTTAGGCATTGCATACATCTCAGTTAGCATTTCAAATGGCTTAATTGGTTTAGGATTGTTTAGCATAACTGGGATTTTATCTTCTTCAACATCAGGCTCATCAATATCTACTACACAGTATCCATTAGACTTTTCTTCAACAATTCTTTTAGCTTTATCTATATAGAGAACAGGAACCCACATCTCAATGTAGTATGTTCTCTCAGTTCTTCCAAAGTTGTTGTATGCCTCAGCCCTTTCTTTCTCAATATTTAATAATTCATAAACAACTAAAAGCTTTTTCTTCCATTGTTTAGCTAAATCTCTTATTTTATTTTTGATACTTTCTAATTCTCTATCTATTTCTTTTAATCTATTTTCTATTTTGTTATATTCTTCATCAGGTTTTCCTTCTCCTTCAACATCTAATCTTTCAAATTCATATTTTCTCAATATAGATAAAGCTTTATCTAAATACTCTTTTAAAACAACTACAATAGAGACAACTTTTTTGTTGTTCTCATCACCAATCTCTTTACATTCTAATATGTCAGAATATCCTGATGTTTCATTTTCCAATATATTCTTTAATTCATTTATTTTGTTTTTTGGAATTAATCCAATTGTTATATATGTATATACTCCTTCTCCTAACAATGATAATGGAACATCAATCCCTAAAATATACTTTAATTGTTCTTTTAACTGGATAAGTTTTGACTTTTCATTTTCTAATTCATTTAATTTATTTGACAATTCCTCTAAATCTTTCTCAACATTATTAACAATACTCTTAACATAGTTCATAACATCTTCATGAGAGTTAGGTACTCTTTCCTTTTCTGGTGGTTTTGGATTTAATAACTCCTTAATTCCACCACTTTCTTCAGAAACACTCTCAAATAAATCCAAATATTTGCTAACTTTTAACATTAATGAAGTAACATCTCTTATATATGGTGCTGATGATGAAGGTTTTATAAGATTTCTCCATTCAATATCTTCTAATTTTTCAGATAAATCATAAATTTCAGCTACACCTTCCTCATGTAGGGCCCTTACAACATCATCAACATATTCATCCAATATCACCATTTTCATCTTCTTCATTCTAACAGGTCTCACAACAAATCACCTTTTTTAGAATTCTAAAACTTCATCTAAGGATAAAGATAGAACTCTAACCTTTGCAATAGACATAATTTGTTTTTTTTCATCCTCAACTTCAACTAAAATATTTTCAGCTTCTTTTTTAGCTTCCTCTTCAGCTTTTTTAAGCATAAGTTCAACTTCTTTTTTTGCCTCTTCCTCTGCTTTCTTTATTATTTGTTTAGCTTCCTCAATTGCTTCATTCCTTATCTTTTCAGCTTCTTCTTTTGCTTGTTGTATCTTATTTACTGCTTCTTCTTCTGCCATTCTAACGTCTTTTAATGCCTCTGCTATGCTCATAACTTTCACCAAAAAATAGGAGAATTAAAAATTATTTATTGAATTATTATTAAAAACTTTTAGATAGCCAATAAATTGTTGATGGTATAATACCAATAGCAGTACAAGTTTCTAAGGATACTCCTTTCTCAGTTATATCTAAATGATACTTACAAAATCTTAAAATATCTTTTGGTAGTCCATGCCTACCTAAACCAACAAATAGACCAATTGGTCTATTTTTCAAAAGTTTTACAGTATCAATTGGAGTTATTTCTTTTGATTTTTCTGGTTTAGATGTTGTAGCAATAGGAATTCCAAATTGAGGTAAAAATTTATCAACAATAAAAAATCTATTTTTATCAATTAATTCTTTTAAATAGCTACCTTCATTTCCAATAGTTGTATTTATATTATTTAAATCTTCTTTTTTACATGGAAAGTCCATAATAGCTAAGTTGAAATCATAGGCATAACATACAGGAGCTGCTCTTGCAATAGCTCTTTTATGTGCTTCGTGCCATCTTTTTTTATCATAAGAATTATATAAAATTAGCGTTGCTCTTTTATACATAAATATCGGAAATAGCTTTCCTAATTATATACAATAGTTAATCTTTAATTGTAACGATATTTAAATACAACATATAATGTTCAAACCGAAAAGTTTATATATGAGGATAGTGATTATTATTTTTGCTCACGTGCAGGGGTCGCCAAGCCTGGCCAAAGGCGCCGGACTTAAGATCCGGTCCCGAAGGGGTTCCGGGGTTCAAATCCCCGCCCCTGCACTATTTGTTTGATAACAATAAATAATTTTATTTTTATAACACAATATATTCATAGATTTAAATTTTTGGTGAAATTGTGAGATATGAGTTTCATACACATACTGTTTTTAGTGATGGAGAACTAATCCCTTCTGAACTTGTTAGGAGAGCTATTTATTTAAATTATAAAGCAATAGCTATAACAGACCATGCTGATGCAAGTAACTATAAAGAGTTAATTGAAAAGGTTTTATTGGCTAAGGAAGAACTAAAAAATTATTGGGATATAAAGGTTATTGTTGGTGTTGAACTTACCCATATTCCCCCAAAATCTATTCCTAAATTAGCTAAAAAATCAAAAGATTTAGGAGCTGAGATTGTTGTAGTTCATGGAGAAACAATTGTTGAGCCAGTTGAAGAAAAGACTAATTACTATGCATCTATTTCTGAGGATGTAGATATCTTAGCACATCCAGGATTTTTAGATACAGACACAATTAACAATTTAAAAGAGAACAATATTTTTGTTGAAATATCTGCAAGAAGAGGACATTCTTTAACAAATGGCTATATTGTTAATGTGGCAAGAGAGCATAAATTAAAAACTTTAATTAATACAGATGCCCATTCTCCTTCAGATTTAATAACCTATGACTTTGCCAAAAAAGTAGGTTTAGGAGCAGGATTAACAAATAGAGAGTTGGAAAAGACATTGTTGGATTATCCAAAAGAGCTATTAAAAAGAATTGAAAGGTGAAATTATCATTACTGTTGATGATATTGTAGAATTATTTAGAGAAGCTGTAATTTATCTCCCAAAGGATGTAAAAAAATCTTTAAATGAAGCTTATGAAAAAGAAGAGGGGAAATTATCAAAAGAAACATTAAAGGCAATAATTGAAAATAATAAAATAGCTGAAAGTGATTGTGTTCCTCTATGTCAAGATACAGGAGTTCCTATTGTCTTTTTAAAAGTTGGGAGAAATATAAATACAAATGAATTGTTTAAAATATTTGAGATAATAAAAGAAGGTGTAAAAAAAGCAACAGATGAGATTCCTTTAAGGCCTAATGTTGTCCATCCTATAACAAGAGAAAATATTGGAAATGTTGGATTATCATCTCCATTTATTAATGTTGATTTTGATAAAAATTTAGATAGAGAAATTGAAATAACAGTATTCCCAAAAGGAGCAGGTAGTGAAAATATCTCTTCTTTAAAGATGTTAAAACCATCTGATGGTTTGGAAGGAATAAAAAAATTTGTTTTAAATGTTGTTGGAGATGCATTAGGTAAGCCATGCCCTCCAATAGTTGTTGGAATAGGAATAGGTGGAACATCTGATTTAGCTTTAAAATTAGCTAAAAAAGCTCTTTTAAGGAATATTGGAGAGAGACATAAAGATAAAGAAATAGCTAATTTAGAGATTGAACTATTAAACAAAATTAATGAGTTAGGAATTGGAGCTATGGGTTTAGGTGGAAAGATAACTGCCTTAGATGTATTTATAGAGATAGCTGGATGTCATACAGCATCTCTTCCAGTTGGAGTGTGTATTAACTGTTGGGCTCATAGAAAAGCAAAAAGAAGATTTAAACTTTAAAAGTGAAGATTTATGAAACCTTATGTTATATCAAATGTAGGAATGAGTTTAGATGGAAAATTAGCCACTGTTGGTGGGGATTCAAGGATTTCATGTGAAGAAGATTTAATAAGAGTACATAAAATTAGAGAAAAAGTAGATGGAATAATGGTTGGTATTGGAACAGTTTTAAAGGATAATCCAAGATTAACAGTCCATAAAATTAAATCAAATAAAAATCCAGTTAGAATTGTTGTTGATAGTAAGTTAAGAATTCCTCTCAATGCAAGAGTACTAAATAAAGAAGCAAAAACAATTATAGCAACTACTGAAAAAGCTGATAAAGAAAAATTAAAAGAACTTTCAAAGATAGAGAATGTAGAGGTTATAATTTGTGGAAAAGAAAAAGTAGATTTAAAAAAACTAATGGAAGAGCTATATAAGAGAGGAATTAAATCTATATTGTTAGAAGGAGGAGGAACATTAAACTGGGGAATGTTTAAAGAGGGTTTAGTTGATGAGGTTTCTGTATATATTGCTCCCATGATTTTTGGTGGAAAAGCTGTTAGTTATGTTGATGGAGAAGGTTTTAAAACTGTTGATGAAGCAGTTAAATTAGAACTAAAAAATTTTTATAGGTTAGGAGAAGGCATAGTTTTAGAGTTCAAAGTTAAAAAAGATGAATAAGTATGAAAGTTTATCTACTTAAAATTAAAGATTATGATGAGTTAAAATTTCATAAAAGTTATCTTGACAATATTTTAAATGATATTGAAGGAAATATATTGATTAAACCTAACATTTTAGGAGCTTTTCTTCCTGAAAAATGTGTTACAACACATCCTAAATTTTTAGAGTGGATTCTTGACTATCTATTAAATAAAGATGTTAATATTGTTGTAGGAGATTCTTCTGCTTACAATACTGAAAAAGCTTTAAATGTTAGTGGGATTAAAGAAGTTTGTGAAAAATATGGAATAAAATGTATAGCTTTTGAAAAAGATAAATCAAAAAAAGTAAATATATGTGGAGTTGATGTTCTCTTACCAAAGAGCTATTTTAATGCAGATTATATTTTGAATTTACCTAAGTTAAAGACACATGTTTTAACAAAATTTACAGGAGCTGTAAAAAACCTATATGGATTAATCCCAGGAGGATTAAAAGGAAAGATTCATAGTTATTATCCATCAGAGGTAGATTTTTGTAAGTTTTTAGCTGATTTTTATAAATTCATAAATAAAGATAAAAAAATTATTACTATAATGGATGGAATATGTGCATTAGAAGGAAATGGACCTTCAGCAGGAAATCCAAAAAATTTAGGAGTAGTTATAGCATCAAAAAATCCAGTTGCTGTTGATTACTTTACAACTTACTATATTGGTTATAATCCTGAAAAGATTTTAACAAATAGATTATTAAAAAACTTTAATGATTTGGTTGTTATTGAAGACAACAAAATATACAATTTTAGAGAGATTAAACCAGTTAAATTTAAGAAACCTATAACCTCTTTATTACCATTACCTCCCTTTATAATAAAAATGCTCTTTAATCTATTGACATATAAACCAAAAATTGTAAAAAGTAAATGTAAGAGATGTGGAATTTGTAGAAAAGTGTGCCCTGTAAATGCAATAACAAAAAACTATAAAATAACCAATAAATGTATAAGATGCTACTGTTGTTTTGAGTCATGTCCTCATAAAGCTATAAAATTAACTATATTTTTATAGTGTTGAGAGTATGCTAATTATATTAGTTGGACTTCCTGCTGTAGGAAAATCAACATTCTCCAAAAAATTAGCTAAAATTTTAGCTGAAAAAGGGATTGATGTAGTTATCTTAGGAACAGATTTACTAAGAGAGAGTTTTCCAACATGGAAGGAAGAATATGAAGAATTTATTAAAAAAGAAACTTTTTATTTAATTGATAAAGCTCTATCTAAGTATTGGGTTATTGTTGATGATACAAACTACTACAATTCTATTAGAAGAGATTTAATTAATATTGCTAAAAAGCATAACAAACCTTATGCAATTATCTATTTACATGCCCCTTTAAATATTTTATTAGATAGAAACAAAAAAAGAGGAGAAAAGATACCTAATGAAGTTATTTTAAAGATATACAATAAATTTGATGTTCCTGGTGAAAAATATAAGTGGGACAAAGCTTTTTTAACAATAGATACAACTCAAAGTATAGATTATAAAGAGATAGCTAAAAAATTGATTGATAAAAGTAAGGAACATAAAGTTGTTAATATAGACAAAATAAATAACAATACAAAAAATAAAAATTTGGATTTATTAGATAAAAACCTAAGAAAAGCTGTTGGAGAAATAATAAAAAAATATAGATTGGATAATAAAGACATAGAAAGAGTTGTTAATTTAAGAAAATCTTTTTTGAAGAAATATAAAGGAAAAGATTTTGATATTAATTCTGTTATTGAGGAGTTTTATAAAGAGACTAAAAAAATAATAAAATAATTTAAGGTTATATTTTGAGTATTGTCCTTGTTTTAATGGACTAACGATTTAGACCCTTGCTGTTCATCCTTATTTTATGTCCGAACTACCCATATAAATCTTTCATTTTTCACCTTATTTTTCTTAACTGGATAATTATTAAAATATCCATAAAAGCAAGAAGATTTGTGCATAGTATTTTATATATCAACTTGCACAACCGTGGCTAAAAATCTCGATAATTAGGACTTATTTAACATAATCAAAAACCAATCCAAACCTAAAACTACACAAATACGAACAAACAACTAAAATCTCCAAAAAAATTAGCATTACTTTTCCTTAATTTTCTCATACCAAAATCTAAGGAAGGATATATGAAAGCAAGAAAACTTAATTAGAATAATTAATATTATACATTAAAAATATTAATAAAAGTAACCTATATATAGAATTTTAGAGTTAAATTATTATAACCCTACTCCATAGTGGGTAGGGTGTAATACTTATTTTTACTGTGCCCCGTAGTGGGCACAGTGTATTCTTATCTACTTAGCAGAGACAATTTTTATAATATCTCCATCCTCTAATTCATAATCTGCTGAAATTCTCATTTTGTTTCTTGCATTAATTGCATAAATAAATCCTTCTCCTAAATCAGTATGAATTTTATAAGCAAGTTCTCTTGCAGTTGTTCCTTTTTTAACTAAATAAGCATCTGGCAAAACATTTCCTTGTTTATCTGAAAATTTATTTTCATCCTCAACTGGATAGACAACAATCATATTCAATAAATCAAAGTATGCCTTATTTAGACATTCTCTTACTCCTGTTGTTTTATACTTATCTAAAAATTCTTTAATAAATTCAAATGCTTTTTTCATTTGATTATTTAATTTAGATTCATCCAATATTATAAAATCTTCTCTATCCTCTTTATAAATCCTCTTTATTATTCCAGCTTTTTCTGCTTTTTTCAAAGCCAACTCTATTTCAGCAGATGTTGGAACAACTATAAAATCTTTAAACTCCTCTTTTAGTTTTTTAATATTTTTTTCAGCATCTGGATGGTCTGCTTTGTTAGCAGCTATGATAATTGGTTTAGAAATTTCTCTCAACTTTCTTGCCAAGTATTTTAAATCTTCATTAGTCCATTTTATTGGAGATTCATCTAAATCTCTTATTGCATATTTTATATCTTGCTCATCTATATTTAATCCACTTAACTGTTCTTTTAAAGCTTTAACTATATTTTTTTCTTGTTGAGCTCTTCTTGAAAGTTTATCCCAGTTTTTTGTTAATATATTGTAAATCCACATATCTATCTCTTCTAATATAAATTTAACATCCTCAACAGGGTTACCTTCCCCAGGATTTCCTTCTTTATCTGTTTTTCCTGAGGCATCTACAACCAATATTAATGCATCTGCTCTTCTCAAATCATCTAAGAATTTGTTTCCCATACCTCTACCTTCATATGCCTTAGGGACTAATCCAGCAACATCTAAAACTTCAACAGGGATATATCTAGTTCCTTCTATACACAGAGAGTTTTTGGGACTACATTTTAAATTTAGTTCCTTACAAGGACAAGGTTTAGTTACATATCCAATTCCTTTATTTGGCTCAATTGTTGTAAATGGATAATTTCCTATTTCAGCTGGTTTTTCAGTTAAAGCAGAAAAGAAAGTAGATTTTCCAACATTTGGCTTTCCAACTAATCCAACTAATGCCATACTTTCACCAAAAATAAAATTTTTTATACCTTAATAGTTATAAATTACTTTTAACAATTTTTCTGGTGTTTAAATGTTAGCAGAGGATATAATAAAAGTTATTGAAAAATTTGCTCCAAAAGATTTAGCAATTGAAGGAGATAATGTTGGTTTATTATTTGGTAGAGAAGATAGAGAAGTTGAGAAGATTGGAATTGCATTAGATTGCTCTTTAATGGTTTTAGAAAAAGCTTATAAATTAGATATTGACTTTCTTTTTACTCATCATCCAATATTAAAAAATCCTGTTAATAGATTTACAAACATAATATATAAAAAATTAAAGCTTCTTGCTGATAAGGATATTGTTCTCTACACTGCCCACACAAATTTAGACATATGCAAAAATGGATTAAATGATACTTTGGCAGAATTTTTTAATTTGAAGGATGTTGAGCCTCTCTATGATAATGGATTGGGGAGAGTTGGAATTTTTGAGAATTCTTTTGATGAGTTTTTAAATTTGGTTAAAGAATTGGAAAAGAACTATGTTTTAGTTAAAAGCAAAGAGATAAAAGATAATTTTAAATTAGCTGTTCTCTCAGGTTATGGTTTATCTCAAAAAGATATTGAATATGTCTCAAATAAAGCAGATGTTTATCTTTCTGGGGATTTAACACACCACTCTAAAATCTTAGCTGAGGAATTGAAGTTAGTTGTTGTAGATGCCACTCACTACTCAACAGAGGTTTTAGGTTTAAAGAAAGTTAAAGAGTATCTTGAAAATAAATTAAATAAAAAAATTATTAGCTTAGATTTTTGAGGTGATAACTTGAAAAAAATTTTAGCATTTCTGTGTTTGTTCTTTTTAATATCTTCAAATTTAGCAGTTATTATAAAAGCTCCTGCTGTTTCAGAAACTGAAGCAGGAACTTATAAAGGAGTTCCAATAACTTTTGATATAGAGGTTTCTAATGGAACTGGACATGTTTTTATGGATACACTTCCTTTAACTCAAATGGATATGCAAGGTTCTGCAAGAATAGCTGCAAAAGTAGCTGGAGAAGTTACTGGAAAGAATATGAACAAATATAATGTCTATATAACTGTTAGAAGTGATGTGCCATTTGTTGGTGGTCCATCTGCTGGAGGTACTATGTGTGTTGGAATCATAGCAGATTTATTAAATCTCTCTATTAATCATAGAGTTATGATGACAGGAGCTATAAATCCTGATGGTTCTATTGGTCCAGTAGGAGGAATTTTAGAGAAGATTGAAGCTGCTAAAGAGGCTAACTGTACAATAATGTTAATTCCAAAAGGTCAAAGATACATAAAAGTTGAAGGTAGAGTAATAGATGCTGTTGAGTTTGGAAAGAAATTAGGGGTTAAAGTTTATGAAGTAGGAAATATTTATGAAGCTCTTTCATACTTCACTGGAAAAAAATTCAAAATGAAAGAATATCCAGAGAATCCAGCAATTGAAGAGAAATATAAAAATATAATGAAAAATTTATATTTAAAGGTTATAAATAGAGCTAATGAAAAATACAAGAAAGTTAGCAATATTTTAAATACTTACTACTTTGGATATGAATATCAATATTTTTTAACAAATGAGCTAAATAAAGCTAAAAAGCTTTTAGATGAGGCAAATGATGCTTATTTAAATGGAGATTATTATACAGCAACATCAAAAGCTTTCAATGCAATGATTATATTGGAGAAAATAGATGGATTTATCCAATATCTTTCAGGAGATATAACTGTTAGAGATTATCTTCTGCAAACACAAAAAATTATTGATAAAGATAAAAAACTTGTTTATTCAAAAAATTTAACTACTGGAAACTTTGAAGAAGTTTTAGCTGGAAGAGAGAGAATATTTGAAGCAGAAAATATCTTAAATAATGCTTGGAAATCTTACTACAATGGAGATATAAAAGATGCAATAGAAAATGCTGCCTATGCAAGAATGAGAGCTGAAAGTGCTGTATGGTGGATAAACTTAGCTAATGAATCAGGAAAAGAACTAAATAAAAATAAATTAAGAGTATTAGCTCAGCAGTATTTAGATAATGCTGAGACAGTATATGGATATGTTGTAAGTATGTATCCTAACTTATTTACAAACTTTAATGATTTAGATGAGGCAAAAGAAGCTTATGACAATGGAGATTATCTATTATCTATAGCTAAGAGTATAGATGTTTGTGTAAAAGCAGATATTCCATTGGTTATGTTTTCAGATATAAACTATCTTAAAAAATATGCTAAAAATAAAATTGATATGGCAGAATATTATAATATAACTCCTCTCTCAGCTCTATCATATTATGAGTATGCAAATAGCTTTAATGACACATTATCAAAAATTATGTATTATAAATATTCCTCATACTATGCTCAAATGGACATGGATGTTATAAAATCCCAAAACTATAAATTGGAAAAATTAGAGCCAACTTATGTAGTTGAAGAAAATGAGGTTGTTGAAGAAAATGGCAATATTCCCCCAAATATATCATATATAGTATTATCTTTCCTATCAGGATTATTTATTGGATTGTTTGGAGGATATATTTCAAGAAGATTTACTTAATCATTCCTCTCTCTTTTTGCCATTTCATTCTTAAACCTAATATACATGGCCCTCCTCTATTTCCTCCAATAGGAACTTTTGGAGTACCTAAACAGTTCATACACCTTGCCATGACAGAAGCTCCTAATGCTAATCCATCTTCTACAAATACAACATTTTCCTCTACTTTATCCCAAATATTTAGCTTCTCTAATTTCTCTAAAATTAACTCTGGTTTTTTTCCTGTTATTCCTGCTCTACCAGTCACACCAACAGCAGTTCTGTCAGATATTAATCCTTTTTTGTATGCAAGTTCTACCAATCTATAAACTACATCAGACATAACATAATCTAAACATGACAATAAAGTAGAGATATTACTTTTTTCAACTAACTCCTTACCTAATTCTGTTAATTTATAAAGTTTATCTCCATTCTCTCCAACATCACAACCTATAAGTGTAGTTCCAGCCTTTTTAGCAGCTTCTACATCTACTGGAACTGTTCCAAATCTATTAACTCCTTCTGGAACTTTCCTAATATCTATATATTTATGTATTTTTTCAGCATATTCCTTAGCAAGTTCTTCATTTGCTTTTCCATCAGGTTTTAAATCTAAAACAGCTCCAGTTTTTTCATCTATTTTTCCAGAACCTCTTGCAATTGCATCTGCAATAGCTCCAGCTAATCCACATAAATTACCAATAACTTTTGCATAGGGTAGTTCATCATTTGTTATTCTTCCTGCTAATGTTGTCCCAAAATCAATACTCATACAAGGATTTCTAAAATCTACATGAGTCCATTTACTACCAACTTTTACTCCTGCTGTTACCAATTCTCCCTCCATTTCATTAGCAACAACTTCCTTTCCAGTTGGTGGTAGAACTCCTGTTACAGCCCCATCAAATATAATCTTATCTAAGAAAGAATATTTATCAAAAGGTTTAGGTAGTTGGTCTTTTGTCATAGCAGGAGTCATTTTTTGTGGAGGGACACCAGCAAGCATACAACCTTGAGCTAAGGCTATTATAACTTCACCAACCTCCTCAGGAGAAGCAAATCCAGCAGTAACTCCAGTACTTCTAACAACAAAGTGCAAATCATCAATAGTTAAGTTGGCTTTTTTTAAACTCTCTAAAAGAACATCTCTAACCATCTCAGCAACAGCTTCTCTTGACAACTCAACTCCCCATAAAGTTTTACCAAAAATCTTCTCTCCTTTTTTTGGCTTCCTAACATCTCTTGTCATTCTTACATACTTACTTACTATATAGGTTTTTCCAGTATCCATATTTGTAGCAGTTATTATTGATTTTGTTGTTGTATTCCCCAACTCAACAGATGCAACAATATAATAAGGATTCCTTTTTAATTCTATTAAATCAACACTTTGAGATTTTGCATAAGCTATATTTTTTTTCTTTTTGAATAGATTTTTTAGAAATTCCAGTACCATAACATCTCACCAAAAATTAAATTTATTTTCTTTAAAATAAATTTTTAAATTCTATATTTAAAATTTTTATGGTTATATTTATCACGCTAAAAATTTTTATTTTTTGATTTTATTTGATTTTAGTTGGTTATTTTTAATTTAAATGATTTTTAGGAAAATTCAGAGGGGGTCATTATTTTGAATATTTTATATATTTTGATTATATAATTTATTGAGATTTTTTAGTGTTTTATGTTGTTTCTTCTAATATTTGTAAATCTCTAATAAATTGGTTTAGTTTTTAGATATAAAAAATTTTTATTGGATTAATAGGAAATAGAAAGATTTTTATAAAAGTTCAAAGGTATATAAATAAATAGGGAAACCTACCCTTCAAAAATTTTTGTGTAGAAAAGCTTATATATGAGAAGGTCGTTAATGTTATTATGTCTAAAATGTGCCTCCTGTTAAAATCGAGCCTCTTGGAGGATGGAAATCAACTAACTGAAAATCTCCTTTTTTTCTTTTATATGAGTTAAAATCGAGCCTCTTGGAGGATGGAAATTAGTAATAATCTCTCCCATCATCTGCCTCTTCTTCAAGTTAAAATGTTAAAATCGAGCCTCTTGGAGGATAAAGATTCATATGAGCTATTTTTTATCTATTAATTTAAAAATTTAAATTCATAAGATAGTAGTTATCTTTATAAATAGCTAATAATAAAATTTTATAATTAAAAGTTTTTTAAGGTTTTAAATATGGAAAAAGATATTATAACAATATGTCCAATATGTTTTAAAAGAATTAAAGGAAAATTAATAGAGAAAGATAACAAGGTTTATGTTATAAAAAAATGTGAAGAACATGGAGAGTTTAAAGATATCTATTTTGGAGATTATGAAACATATAAAAAATTCAGCAAATACTATTTTACAAATAAAGTAAAATCTCCAATAACTAAAATTGAAAAAGGATGTCCTTTTGATTGTGGATTATGCCCAAATCATAAATCAGAGAGTGTTTTAGTTAATATAGATGTAACAAATAGATGTAATTTAAATTGTCCAATATGCTTTGCAAATGCTAATAAAACAGGTAAAGTTTATGAGCCAAGTTTTGAAAAAATTAAGGAAATGATGATTAATCTAAGAAAGTTAGGAGTTCCTTACTTACAGTTTGCTGGTGGAGAGCCAACAGTTAGAGATGATATTTTTGAGCTAATAAAGTTGGCTAAGGATTTAGGATTTTTAAATATTCAATTAGCTACTAATGGAATAAAACTCAAAGATAAGGAATATGTTAAAAAACTGTTAGATGCAGGATTAAACACTATCTATTTACAATTTGATGGTTTATCTGAGAAACCATATTTAATAGCAAGAGGTAAGAATCTATTTCCAATTAAAGATAAAGTTATTAAAAATTGTAGAGAAGTTGGATTTAATGGTGTTGTATTAGTTCCTACTTTGGTTAAAAATGTTAATGATAATGAGGTTGGAGATATCATTAAATATGCTGTTGATAATTTTGATGTTGTTAGAGGAATTAACTTCCAACCTGTTTCTTTTGTTGGGAGAGTTGATGAAGAAGTAAGATTAAAAGGAAGAATAACAATTCCTGACTTTATAAAGTTAGTTGAAGAACAAACAAATGGAGAGATATTAAAAGATGATTTCTATCCTGTATCTATTGAGTATCCAATATCCAAATTTGTAAGTAAATTAATTAATAAGGATAAAGTAGCTATATCTTGTCATCCTTGTTGTGGAGTAGCAACATACATATTTGTAGAAGATGGAAAAATAATCCCAATAACAAGATTTTTAGATGTTGAGGGATTTATTGAGTTTATAAATGAAAATATAGAGAATTTAGATTCAAAAGTCAATAAGTTAAAGGTATTGGGAGAGTTATTAATAAAAATTAAAAGATTTATTGATTTTGAAAAAGCTCCAAAATGCCTAAATATGAGAGAAATGCTAAACCTATTAGTCAATACTTTAAAAGGAGATTATTCTGCTGCTGTTAAACTACATCATAAGATGTTAATGATTGGATGTATGCACTTTATGGATGGATATAACTTTGACATTGATAGAGTTAGTAGATGTGTTATACACTATGCTCTACCAGATGGAAAAATAATTCCATTCTGTTCTTACAATTTGTTATATAGAGAGATGTATGAAAACAAATACTCCATACCAATAGAAGAGTGGAAGAATGCTAAAAGAATGTGAAGGAGGAGTGTTGTTAGATATTGAAGTTCAAGCCAATGCAAAGAAAACTGAAATATATAAGATAAATGAATGGAGAAAAAGAATTATTGTGAAAGTTAAATCTCCACCAGTAGATGGAAAAGCTAATAAAGAGCTTATAAAATTCTTTTCTAATAACTTTGGAAAAGCTAAGATTATTAAAGGTGAAAAATCTAATTTAAAAACTATTTTTATAGAAGAAAAGAAAGAAAAAGTTTTAGAAAAGTTGAGAAAATGGATAGATGTGAAAAATTTATAAAATATATGGAAGAAGAAAATATAAAAAAAGCTGTTATTTTAAAGAAAGAAAATATAAACTATTTTTTAGGAAGATATTTTCCAAGTTTTGGAGTTTTAGTTTTTGAAGATAAACCTTATCTTTATGTTGGTAAGTTGAATAAAGATTTAGCTGAAACTTACAATATAGAAGTTAGAGAATTCAAAGATTGGAAAGATATTTTTAAAGATGTAGATGGTGTAGAGGAAGAACTACCAATTAAATTTTTAAAATATTTAAATAAGTATAAAACAATATCTCAAAAAATAAAAGAGATGAGGATGATAAAAGAAAAGGATGAGATAGAAAAGATAAAAAAATCTGCTGAAATAGTTAGTAATTCCTTAAAAAATTTGGATTTTGATAAGAAAGAGATTGAATTAGCTGGGGAAATAGAATATAGAATGAAAATAAACAACTCTTTAAAGCCTGCTTTTGATACAATAGTTATCTCAAAAGAGAAAACTTCATTTCCTCATGCACTCCCAGAAGATAGGAAGATAGAAGATATTCTTTTAGTGGATTGTGGAGCAGTTTTTGAAGGTTACTGTTCAGATATAACAAGAACTTATATATTAAAAGAAGATAGTGAAATGAAAAAAATTTATAGGTTGGTTTATGAAGCTAAATGTTTAGTTGAAGACAACTTAAAAGAAGGGGTATCAACAAAATATTTGACTGAATTAGTGAATAATTATTTTGGAAATTATAAAAAATACTTTATCCATTCATTAGGACATGGAGTTGGCTTGGAAGTCCATGAACTTCCTAATTTCAGAGAGGATTTTAAGTTAAAGGAGAATATGGTTATTACAATTGAGCCAGGTTTATATATAAAAAATAAGTTTGGTGTGAGAATAGAAGATTTATATTTAATAAAGAAAAATGGATTCAAAAGATTAACCAAAACAAAGATTGAAGAATATTAATAAGGGATATAAATATGATTGCTATAATTGGTGGAACTGGAATAAACAAGATGTTAAAATTAGAAAGAGAAGAGAAGATAACTACTCCATATGGAAAAGCTAAGGTTATGAGAGATGACAATATTGTTTTGTTATTGAGGCATGGGGAAAAACATAACATTCCTCCTCATAAAATAAATTTTAGAGCTAATATATATGCTCTAAAAATGTTAGGTGTAGAGAGAATTTTAGCAATAAATTCTGTTGGCTCTTTAAAAGAAGATATACCTCCAGGAAGCTTCTTAATTCCTAATGATTTTATGGAATTCACTAAAAAGAGAGAAGAAACATTTTACAATAAAAGAGTAGTTCATATAGATTTAACACATCCTTTCTGTCCTGAACTAACAAATATATTAAAAGAGATTTTAGATAAAAACAAATTTGAATATAAAGAAGGAATATACATCTGCACAGAAGGTCCAAGATTTGAAACAAAGGCAGAGATTAGATTCTACAAAACTTTGGGAGATGTTGTAGGAATGACACTTTATCCAGAGGTTGTATTAGCAAGAGAGTTGGAGATGTGCTATGTATCTTTATGTAATATAACAAACTATGCCTGTGGAATCTCTAAAAATATTTTAACTGTTGAGGAAGTATTTGAAACTTTAAAAGAGATGGAAGAGAAGATTTTAAAAATTGTTGATGATTTTGTTAATTATAAATTCCCTAAAAGAAGTTGTATATGTAAAGATGCTGTAAAATTAGGTGAAATTAAGTAAAGTGAGAGAATATGGAATATGAAGAATTAGAAAATTTAGAAGGAGTTAGTAGGGAGATATACAACCATTTATTAGAGGATGTAAGAATAAATACATTTTTAAAGATGTCTAATATTATGGCTGTTGGTAGGTTAGGATATAATGACCACGGAAGAGTTCATGCTAAAATAGTTGCAAACAATGCAATAAAAATGCTAAAAATTTTAAATAAAAGAGGAATAGAGCCAAATTTTGTAAAAGATTGCAATGGAACATTTGAAGATTCTATAATAATAACTTTATTAGGAGCATATCTCCATGATATTGGAAACTCTATCCATAGAGATATTCATCATCTTCATTCAAGTTATTTGGCTAAGGACATTGTTATAGACATATTAAAAAAATACTATCCTGAAAATAAAGCTTATCAAATGCTCACAGAAGTTTTGCATGCTATCTACTCACATAGTGAGGGAATTATGTGCTTAACAATTGAGGCAGGAGTTGTAGCCGTTGCAGATGGGACAGATATGACAAAAGGAAGGTCAAGAGTTCCAATAAAAAAAGGTTGTTATGATATTCATTCTATTTCATCTGCATCAATTGAAAAAGTTATAATAAAAGAAGGGGAGAATAAACCAATTAAAATAGAAATTCTACTTACAAATGAAGCTGGTATATTTCAAATTCAAGAAATATTGGGAGAAAAAATAAAATGGAGTGGATTAAAAGATTATATTGAAGTTTATGCAAAGGTAATAAAAGAAGAAAGTATATTTAGAGAAATTGTTCTATAATTGCAAAATAAGATTTGTGTGATAAATTTGATAATAGATTATATTAAAGAATTTATTTATAAGTATTATATTTTACCAGCAGAAACTGGAAGTGGTTATAATTTAGTTCAAGAAATTACTTATGGAGCTATTTTAGCTTTTGCATTGTATCTATTCTACTTAGGACTAAAAAAGTTAGATGTTAAGATAGATTTTAAATTTGCCATTCCTTCTGTTGTTTTTGCTGTATTAATTGCTTTAATGAGAGCTTTGGTAGATTTAGGATATATAGAAAGAAGTTTTTTAACAATTACTCCTGGAATTATCTTTTTAGTTGGAGGATTTTTCATTATAACAATTCTTTTATCAGCTTATTTTTTTAAAGATAATTATTATAAAGTTTCTGCTGTTATTGGGGCTATTCCATTATTATATTTTTTAACTGTATTCTTTAAACATATTCATCATCCAGAAGCCTTTATTTATTTCATTTTATTATTTTCTCCTGTTTTAATAGTTGTATATTTAATAAATAAAAAAATAAATATTTTAAAAGATAGATTAGATTATTTAGCAGTTATAGGGCAATTAACAGATGCAACTGCTACAACAGTTGGAATAGCATTTTTTCATTATTGGGAGCAGCATCCTATACCAAGATTTTTAATGGAGCACTTTACTCCTTACTCTTTCTTAATAATAAAAACAACTGTTGTTTTAGTTATTCTCTACATTCTAAATAAAGATGTAGATAATGAAGATTTAAGGAATATAATAAAGCTATGTATTATGGCATTAGGATTAGCTCCTGGATTAAGAGACTTATTTAGAACAATTATGGGAACTTAATGGAACTTTGGTTGTTTTGAGTATAACATTGGAAGAGGTAATGGTCTAAATGGATAGTTTTTAGTTTTTTCTTTTATTTCATTTATTAATTCATCAACACTCATTTTAACTTTATAGCTATTTTTTAATGTTGATTTTTCTCTAATTGTAACTGTTAGATAGTTGTTTTTTATTTCATCCTCTCCTAAAACAACAACATAATTAACCCAATCCTTTCCAGCATTTCTTATTTTTTTACCAACTCTATTATCTGTATCATCTACATCTACTCTAATATTATTCTCTTTCAACTTATTAGCTATTTCAATTGCTTTATCTAAATATTCTTCTTTAACTGGGATGATTCTAACTTGTATTGGAGATAACCACAATGGTAAATATGGTAAAGACTCTTTTTTACTACCTTCACTCTCTAAAATTCCACATAATGCCCTCTCAATAGAACCTGTTGGAGAACAGTGTAATATAATTGGATATTTATCATCTACTTTTATATTGAATCTCTTGCTACTTTCAACATCTATCTGAACTGTTGGGTTTTCAATTGGTCTTCCTAAACTATCTATAACAGCAATATCTACCTTTCCAACCCAGTAGTGTTTTCTTTTAGGTAAGAGCTCTAAAATTACATCTTTATTGTATTTTTCTATATACTCATTAATTAATTTTAAAATCCAATCTTTATACTCACTGAAAAAATCTTCTGTAAATCTGAATATTACATTGTAAGATACATTTAAATCATTTCCAGTTTTTAGACACATCCAGAACTGTTTTTCAAACTCTTCCATAGCTTGCTTTAAATCTAAACATAATGTGTGCATATCTGGCATTGTAAAGCATCTTAATCTCTTTAATCCTACCAATTCTCCTCTTTGTTCATATCTAAAACTGTAAGTAGAAAGTTCATAAAGCTTTAAAGGCAAATATTTAGGGAGAAGATACATATCTTTTTTCATCATAAACTGTCCAAAACATGCTGCAAATCTTAGCATTAAATCTCTATTACCTTGTCTAAATCTATACTGTCTCTCTCCAAACTTATCAGCATGCTCTTTAATAGCTTTAACTCCCAAATCATACATAACAGGTGTTTCAACAGGCATAGCTCCATAAGATACTACTAAATTATAAACATAATCAGCCAATAAATCTCTAATTAATTTCCCTTTTGGATACCATCTAAAATGTCCAGCATCTGATGCATCTTCATAAGAACATATATCTTTCTCCCCAATAATCTTTATATGGACTGGTTCTTTTTCAGAACTTTCTTTAATTCCTAATTCATACTTAGCCAAAGCTAATAGTTCATTATCCTCTATAATATCTAAATTATCTTTGTTTAGTTCTATTAATTTACCATCTTTGACTAAATAAAATTTAGATTCAATTTGTTCTTTTTCTTCTTTCTCTTCTTCTGGATATATCTCTCTTGATAACTCACTTAGAGGATGTCCTTTACAACTTAATTTAAATGCTTTATACCAACCAAAAGGAACTCTTAAAACATTATACTTATTCTTTAATCTTTCCTCTAATGATTTTAAAACTTTTAAAGCAACTTCTGGAGAAGAGAGATTTTTAGATAGATGTGCATAAGGATAGATAACAACATTATTAACTTTTATTTGTGAAATTACATTTTCTATTTCTTCAATTGCTTTATTTACAACACTTTCAGGATTTTTTTCATCTTCTTTCTCAACAGCTATAAAACAAACTAAACAATCCTCCATTTTTCCTTTTAAGTTATCTGTCTCCTCTGCTATTTTTGTTTTTTGCTTAGCTTCAAACTCTAAATAATCTGCATGTATTAGAAGCATTTTCAAATATATCACCCAATTAAAATTTTATAATTATAAGCAAAAAAATATAACTATACCACACTACATATTTTTAATTTAAATCTTTTTGGAGGTTGAGTATGGAAGTTCTTGAACTATCTGAGAATGTCATAATTATAAAAAATGGATTAAATGTATATAAAATAATAATAGATAATAACGAAGGTAAGTTATTAAAGTTAGTAAAAGATAAATATGTTGTTGTAGAAGAGGGTTTTAAAGGAGATAATAAAGAGATTATTGAAAAAGCTAAAAAATATATAATACTAATAGAGGACATAAAATTTGACCATACAAAAAATTCATGGGTTAGTGCTGTTGGATTAGATGAAAATGATTTAAATGATATTTTCTATACTCTTGTTGATGCAGTTGAACATTCCAATACATTATCAGAAGATATAGAATACATATACAAAAAATATAAAGATGATATTAGAAAGCTGATAGTTGCTCTTATATATTTTGGACAGTTTATTGAAGATAGTAAAACAAAAGATTCTCTTTTGAAAATTTATGAATTTATATCTAATTGGGAAAAATCATTATTATATCATAAGTTAGAAGAAATAAAAAAAGAAAAAGAAAATAAAAACCATAAAGAGCAAGGTTATATAAGGTGAGTTTATGATTTCAGGATACTTAGTTAGAGATGTAATGACAAAAGGAATAGTGGAGGTTCCATTAGAAACTAAGTTGGTGGAAATAGTTGAGATAATGAACAAATATAACATTTCCTCTGTTGTAGTATCTGATGGAGAGCAATTTTGGGGAATAATAACTGATTTGGATATTCTAAAAAATTATGAAAAATTGGAAGAATTAACTGCTGAGGATGTAATGACCACTAAGATTGTAACTGTAAGTCCAGAAGTTCCTTTGGAAAAAGCTATTAATATTATGGTAGAAAATAAGATTCATCATATATATGTTAAATCTTCATGTGAAGATAGAATAATAGGTGTTATATCCTCAAAAGATATTATTAAGTTGTTTGATGAGCTTATAAAAAAGAGAAAATTAGAGTGAAAACATGATATTGTTTGACAAACCAGGAAAACAAAATACTGATGAAACACTAAAAATAGCTGTTGAGAGAGCTAAAAAGGGAGATATTAAGAGTATAGTCGTTGCATCTTCTTATGGAGATACTGCTAAAAAACTTTTAGATTTGTTAGAAAAAGAGAATCTAAATTTAAATGTAGTTGTTGTTACCTATCACCAAGGTTTTCATGGAGAAGATAAAATATCTATGCCTAAGGAAGTTGAAGAAGAACTAACAAAAAGAGGTGCAAAAGTTTTTAGAGGTACTCATGCTTTAAGTGGAGTTGAGAGAGGAATATCCAACAAATTGGGAGGTTATGGGCCAGTTCAAGTAATAGCAGAAACTTTGAGAACATTTGGACAAGGAGTTAAAGTTTGTTATGAAATAACTATTATGGCATGTGATGCAGGATTAATAAAAGCTAAGGAGGAAGTTATAGCAATAGGTGGAACTAGTAGAGGGGCAGATACAGCTATGGTTATAAAACCTGCAAATATGAACACATTCTTTAACATAGAAGCAAGAGAAATCTTGTGTATGCCAAGAAACAAAAAATAATTTTTTATTTTATTCAGCTTTATTTATTTTTATTTTATTTATTCTTTCTATATCTCTTAGTTTTTTTAAGTCTCTTCTATGAATTAATGAGATAGCATGACCTTTTTTTCCTGCTCTCCCAGTTCTTCCTATTCTATGAATATATTTCTCAGGAGAATTAGGTAAATTATAATTTATAATATGAGTTAAATCTCTAATATCTATTCCTCTACACATAACATCTGTTGATATTAATACTTTAATCTTCTTATTTTTTAGTAATCTTACGGCTCTTTCTCTTGCATTCTGTTTTAAATCTCCATGTATCTCTTCCACTTTTATTCCTTTATCTTTTAATTTTTTAGTTAAAATTTTAGTTTCTTTTTTTGTTTCACAGAACACAATTCCATAAAAATCAGATTTTAACAAATTAACTAATTTATTAAATTTTTCATTATCATTTTTAATTAAATAGTATGATTGTTCTATTTTATTGCTTATCTCAATTTTTATAAATTTATAATCTCCTAAATATTTTTTTACTAAATTTAAAATTTCTTTTGGCATAGTTGCAGAGAATAATAAAATTCTCTCTAAATTTTCACATTTTCTTATAATTTTTTCAACATCATCAATGAATCCCATATTTAACATTTCATCAGCTTCATCTAATACTAAATATTTTACATTATCTAAATTAAATGTCCCTCTATTAATGTGGTCTAAAACTCTTCCTGGAGTTCCTACCACAATATTTGATTTTTTTAATTCTTTAATTTGAGGATATATAGGTTTTCCACCATAAATTTTAACTACTTTTAAATTATTTGTTAAACTTTCTATTTCATTTGCTACTTGAATAGCCAACTCTCTTGTTGGTGTTAATATTAAAGCTTCATTTTTTTCACTAACCAACTCAACTAAAGGAATTGCAAAAGCAGCTGTTTTACCACTACCAGTTATTGCTTGTGCAACTATATTCACATTTTCATTTAAAAAAATAGGAATTACTTCTTTTTGTATCTCTGTTGGTGTTTTATATCCTTTTTTGTTTATAGCTTTTAAAGTATTCTCTGAAAGATTAAAATCACTAAAATTCATTTTTTCACATCTTTAAAAATATTTAAGTAACAATAATATCTTATTCTATATATAACTTTGCAAAAATAGAAAAATAAAATAAATAGATAAAGCAAATAAATAAAAATAATAACTTTATGGTTTATTCTACAGTTTCTTTATACTTATTTAGTATTATTTCCTTGATAGCCTCTTTTATTTCATCAGTTATTTTTATGTCTGTCTGATATTTGATAGGAATGCTTATTGTTGTTATTTTTAAGTCTATACTAATATTACCATCAACCTCTACAGGAATTGTGTTACTTCCTTCTTTTATAATATTAATTAATTTATCAGTAGATAAGGTTATTGGAATTTCAATTGTATTATTTCCAGAAGTTATTTCAACATTTGACTTTTCACCATGTCCTAAAAATATTTTATTTCCATTGTTTAGTGCATATATATCAAAACTTATCTTTTTTAAAGTAATACTTATTGAATTTGGATTGTCTATAACTATTTTAAAAACTATGTTAGTATTTTTTTCATTTATATTTTTAATCTCAACTCCTTCAAAATATACCTTTGGCTCTTTAACATTCTCAAAACATCCTGCAGATAAAACAACAACTACTGAAAGTAATAAAAATATCAATAAGTTTCTCATTGACTATCACCTTCTTAATATCTCTTTATTTAAAGATTTAATATGTAATGTATTTTAAATGTTTATATTAAAGCTTTTATGTTATAAAAATAAATCATACTAATTAATCTTAAATTGTGGTTTTTATGACAACAACTACTACTAATGAATTTAATAAAAAAAATATAAAAGAAATATTTGAATATATTATTGATGAGATTGATGAAGGAGAGTATGTTGAGATTTATTTTGGAAGAGTACATATTGAAGGAGAATTTTTTGAATTTGATGAAGAGGATGGTATAATTAAAATAGCTACTGAAAAATATGGTATTGTTGAGATAGATTTAAATAAAATTGATGAAATAATTTTAGAATTTGTTCATTATAAAAATAATATTAGAAATATTTTTAAATTCTATTAAAATGTGTGAGAATGTGGATATTTTAAAAAATTTGCCAATAACAGACAATCATATTCATGTTGATGATAAAAATGGTTATGGAGCTGAGAAGGTAGCTAAAACATTTTACAATGCTGGAGGAAAAGTAATGATTGTTTTAAATAAACCAACATTTGATTTAAACCTAACAAAGTCAATGGACATCTTAATTAAAGATGTAGAAAAAATAAATAAAAATACTTCTGTTAAAGCTTTTGGTTTGGTTGGTGTGCATCCTGCTGAACTAACTTATTTAATGAAATTTATGAGTTTAGAAGAAGCAAAAAATAAAATCATAGATGCTTTAAATTATGCAAAAAAACTTGTTGAGGAACATGATTTTATTGTAGGGATTGGTGAAGTAGGAAGACCACACTATCCTGTAAGTGAAGAAGTTTGGAAAGTATCAAATGAGATTTTAAAATATTGTATGGAATTAGCAAAAGATGTTGGTTGTGCTATTCAGATACATGCTGAAAGCTCAAATGAAGAACAATTTAAAGAGTTTTATAATATGGCCAAAGAAGCTGGTTTAAATCCTGAAAGAGTTGTTAAGCATCACTGTGGAGATATGGTTTTAGAAGGAGAGAAATACAAAATTTTTCCTTCAATTTTAGCTACAAGAGTTAAAGAGGATATTATAAAAAAATCTCTAAGGTTTGTAATGGAAACTGACTATATAGATGATTTAAGAAGGCCAGGAGTTGTTTTAGGAATCAAAACTGTTCCAAGAGTTACAAGGAAACTTTTAGAAAAAGGAATATTAAATGAAGATATGGTCTATAAAATACATAAAGAAAATATTGAAAAGATTTATAATATTGACTTAGAATTTTAAAAATTTTAATAATTTATAGTGAGATTAGACAATTTATTAGAATATGTATTTGATAAATTAGCCAAAGCTTGAATTGTTCTATTATATGTTCTTTCTACATCTTTATGGGGAATATCTAAATAATGTTTTAAATAAAAATAAGCTGAAACTGAACTAACAATAACAAAAGCTAAAACTAAAATCCCAATTTCCATACTAATTTGTCCTCTATTTGAGAATATTACTTTTTTTTATAATAGTGGTCACCTACATAACATACCTCTTTCTCTTTTCTACATCCTCCATTAGTTTTAATATCTCATCAATATTCTTAATTTCTTCTTTATAACCTTTTAAAAACTTATCCCAAATCTCTTCAAATCTATAATAATGTGTCGATTGTAAAGCTTTTTTAAACACTATTAAATCAATAGCTTTATCCTCATCTATATCAGTTATTTTAGCTAAACCAAAATCAATAATATATAGTTGATTATCTTTAACAATTACATTTGATGTTGTTAAATCATTATGAACTATATTGTTTTTATGAAGAGTACCAATAACTTTCCCTAATTTATAAGCTAATTCTATATCTTTCTCAATTATATCTTTTAAAACTTTTCCTTTAATATATTCAATAACCATTTTTTTATTTTCTAAATCAACATCAAATACATAAGGAGTTTTTACATCTAAATCTTTAACTAATGCTAATAACTTAGCTTCTCTATTTGTCCTTCCTTTTCTTAATCTTTCATCTAAATCTTTATGTCTATAACTCTTCTTTATTCTCTCTTTAATAACAACATCATAGTAATCTAAATATTTCTCCTTCCTAATATTTGCCTCTGCACCTTTTCCTATCAACTCTTTAGGTAATTCTCTCTTTTTTCCTTTAATATTTTTTATCCAAACAACATCAACCATATCTGTCCTATAATAAGGCATAATTTTAGTATCTTCTAAATTCATTCTTTTTCCTGCTTTATACTCTAAAATTCCTAACCAAGCTATCATAACTCCATTATCTCCACACACCTCTCTTGGAGGAATATAAAAATCAGCCCCCTGCTCTTTTGCCATTTCTTTAATCATCTCTTGTAATCTTTTATTTACAGCAACTCCTCCTACTAATAAAACCTCTCCTTTATTTGTGTGAGATAAAGCTCTTTCAGTTATTTCTGTAAGCATTGCAAAGGCATACTCTTGTAAAGAAAAACAGACATCTTCCTTACTTTCCCCACTATCATAAGCATTCTTGCAAGCTGTCAATAATCCTGAAAAGGCAACATCCATACCTTTAACAGTGTAAGGTAATTCTAACAATTTTTTTCCTTTTTTTGCTAATTCCTCAATATATGGCCCTCCTGGATGAGGAAGAGATAAATGCCTTGCAAGTTGGTCTAAACAATTACCAACAGCTATATCCAAAGTTTCTCCAAAAACTCTATATTTATTTGAAACATAAGCTATAACTTGGGTGTTTCCTCCACTTACATATAGTGTTAGTGGGTCTTCACACTTTGTTGTTAGCTTTCCTATCTCTATATGGGATATACAATGATTTACTCCTATTATTGGTTTATTTAATGATAAAGCTAATGCTCTTGCTGCTGTTGCAGTTACTCTTAAACTTGGACCTAATCCAGGACCTTGAGAGAATGCAATTAAATCAATATCTTTCTTATCCACAACTTCAAAAGCTTCCTCAATTAGTTTAGGAAATGTCTCTGCATGATGGTCAGCTGCTTTCCTTGGATTTATTCCTTGCTTTGGTGGAGTGTAAATAACTGACTTATTAAATAAAATCTCTCCTTCATCAGTTATAATTCCAACTCCTGTCTTTTCTGCAGTCCCTTCTAAACCTAAGCATATCATACTATCTCACAAAATAAAATTTTAAATTTAAAAAGAAATGGGATATTTAAATTACAAAAAAATCTTTAATTAAAGTTCTCCCATAATTTTTGGAAAAGCTTTCTCATAACTTTCTTTTATTTCATCTAAGTTAAGTTTAATCTCTTTATCATTAACTTTAATTTTTAATCCATAATCTTTACTTTTTACTTTTCCAATTATATAAAATTCATCTTTAATTTTATCTAAATCTTTCTCATCTATTGCCAAAATTATTCTTCCTGATGTTTCAGAGAATAAAAGTATATCCTCCCTTAAATTATTTTTATTGTATGATGTTAAATCTATATCTGCTCCAACATTGTAATTTAAACAAAACTTAGCTAAAGCAATAGCTAAACCTCCTCTACCACAGTCCTTAGCTCCTTTTATAACACCTTCTTCAATAAGTTCAACAACTTTGTTGTATATTCTTTTTTCTTTCTCTAAATTAACTCTTGGAACTATTCCTTCCTCAGTATTATGGATAACTTTATAGTATTCACTTCCTCCCATTTCATCTTTTGTCTCATTTGTTATAACTAATATATCTCCTTCTTCAGGTTTTTTAAATACTCCTGGGACATTTTCAACATTCTTTATTCTTCCTATTATTGCTATTGCAGGAGTTGGATTTATTGGATACTCTTTTCCTTTTATAATACTTTCATTGTATAAACTTACGTTACCTCCAACAACTGGAATCTCAAATACATAACAACCTTCTGCCAAACCTTCAATACATTTTTTTAATTGCCAATATCTTTCTGGTTTTTCTGGATTTCCAAAGTTTAAATTATCTAAAAATGCTATTGGCTTAGCTCCAACAGTTGCTAAATTTCTAACTGCCTCAGCAACAGTATATAATGAACCAATATATGGATTTAACTTACAAAATCTTGAATTACATTCAGCAACTAATCCAATTCCTAATGGATAGAGTTTATCAATTTTTAAAACAGCTGCATCTTTTCCTGGCTTAACCACAGTTCTTATTTGCACATCATAGTCATACTGTGAATAAATCCATTCTTTTGAGCAGATATTAGGACTTTCTAATAATTTTAGTATTACTTCCTTTAAATCTTCTGGGAGAGGGATGTTCTCTTTATTATCTATCTTCTCCTTTATATCTGCCTTTTCTTCTCTATCATAGAGAGGAGCATTAGTTAATAACTCAATAGGTAAATCAACTACAACCTCTCCATTATACTTTGCAATAATTCTACCATTGTCTGTTGTCTCACCAATAACAGCAGCAGGTAAGTTGTATTTTTCAAAGATTTTTATAATTTCATTCTCAGAACCTTTCTCAACAGCTAACAACATTCTTTCCTGACTTTCAGAAATCATTATTTCATAAGGAGTTAATGGTTCCCTTAAAATAACTTTATCTAACTCTAACATACAGCCAGATAAGCACATCTCAGTTGATGCCCCAGATAAACCTGCTGCACCTAAATCTTTCATTGCTTTAACATTTTTAGTTTTTATTGCCTCTAATACAGCATCTATTAAATTTTTCTCAGTAAAAGCATCTCCAATCTGAACAGATGGTCTATCTTCTTCACTCTCTTCTGTTAAATCTTTTGATGCAAAACTTGCTCCACCAATTCCATCTCTTCCAGTAGAGCCAACTAAGATTAAAGAATATCCTGGCTTATCTATTTTTCCTCTTATTATATCTTCTTCTTTAACTAATCCTACACAAATTACATTAACTAAGTTGTTGTAGTTAAAAGAGTCATCAAACTCTGTCTCTCCACCAACAGTAGGAACTCCTATCCTATTTCCATAATCTCCAATCCCTCTAACAACTCCATCAATTAACCATCTAACTTTCTCTCCTTCTTCTCCAAAAGGATTTCCAAATCTTAAACTATCTAAAAGAGCTATTGGCTTAGCCCCCATTGAGAGAACATCTCTAACTATTCCTCCAACACCAGTAGCAGCTCCATTATAAGGGTCTATATAGGAAGGATGATTATGACTTTCCATAGCCAAAGCTAAACATATATCTCTATCTAGCCTTATAACTGCTGCATCATCTCCAATTCCAACAACAATATCTTTTTTAGTTTTCTCATTTATTGTTTTTGAAAAAATTCTTAAAAGTTTCTTAGAAGTTCTATAAGCACAATGCTCACTCCACAAGTTCTCAAACATTGCTAATTCAATCTCATTTAACTTTCTTCCTAACTTTTCTTCAATATATTTTATATCTTTTTCATCCATAACTCTCTTACCTTTAACATATCTTTTATTCTTCTACATTAACTTCAAAACTAATAAGTTTATTTTTGACAATACCATTACTTTCATATTCAACATAAAAATCTAATGGTACTTCTCCTAAATCTAATGGTTTTATATATATAATATATTTTTTAGATTCTGAAGGTTTAAGTTTCTTAATTTTTGGTAGTTTTTTACCTTTAAATTCTTCACAATTTATTTTTACTATTATGTTTTCAAATTCTTTTTCATCTGAATTGTTTTTAACTTCTAATTCCAATTTTGTCCATCTATTTACTTTAAAATTATATTTATCTATAGATAGCTCAATGGTTGCTGGTTTTTTTGGTCTTTCTTTACTTCCATTTATTTTCTTTTCAATAAGTTCTTTAGATTCTTTTGCAGATTTATATTCTGGTTTTAATTGTAAAACCTTATCAAAACATTTAATAGCTTCTTCATACTTTCCTAACTTAGTCAATGCTAATCCTAAATTATACCAAGCATCTGCATAATTTGGATTTAACTCAATAGCTTTTTTATAACATTCAATAGCTTCCTCATATTTCCCTAATTTTGCTAACGCTACCCCTTTATTGTTCCATGCATAATAATCTTTTGGATTCAATTCTAAAACTTTATCATAACATTTAATAGCTTCTTCATATTTCCCTAATTTTGCATAAGCAACACCCATATTGAACCAAGCATCTACATAATCAGGATTTAACTCAACAGCTTTTTTGTAACATTCAATAGCTTCCTCATATCTACCCAATTTTGCTAATGCTACCCCTTTATTATACCATGCAGGAGCATAATTTGGATTTAACTCAATAACTTTATCGTAACATTCAATAGCTTCCTCATATTTGCCCAACTTCGCTAATGCTACCCCTTTATTGAACCATGCCATAAAATCTTCCATACAACCACCGCACACATGGTTATTTATAATATTCTATATTTGTAGTATTTTATTGTAAATTATGTAAAAAATGCTATATATATCTTTAATTCTATTTAGTGGTTAATTTAAATAAATGAATATACAATTAATAAAAAAGTAAAATATATGAGATTATTTGATAGGAACGAACATACTTGACCTTGTAGCTCCCATACCAGGAGAACCATGTTGTACTGGTTTTCTTGTTAATGAGAACTCTCCTAAATAGTGCCCAATCATTTCAGGTGTTATTTTAACTTCTACAAACTCTTTTCCATTATATACTCCAAAGGTTAATCCTACCATATCTGGAGTAATAACAAAATCTCTACAGTGTGTTCTTATTATTCTTGGTTCTTTACCTTTGTTTAATAATCTTCTTGCTCTTTTAATTTTTATAGCTAATTTTCTTTGTTTTGGAGTTAAACCTCTTAATATTGTTCTTCTTTGTCTTGCTGGTAGTAATTTTATAAATTCTTTCATAGGCATTTGTTGTAATTCTTCTAATGTATATCCTCTATATCTAAACTCTACCTTTTTAGATATAGTTTGTTTTTTCTTTTTTCTTCTTACTCTCTTACTTGCCATACTAACTCACCCTTTATTTTCTAACTCCTGTTCTTCTCGCAGATATGTGTCCTACTTTTCTACCAGCAGGAGCTTTCTTTCTTGATACAGTTGTTGGCTTACCAGTGTGTTGGTGTCTTCCACCACCAAATGGGTGGTCAACTGCGTTCATTGCAACTCCTCTAACTCTTGGCCATTTAATTGCTTTAGCTCTTAATGCATGATACTTTTTACCAGCTTTTACCATTGGTTTTTCTAATCTTCCTCCACCAGCAACAACTCCAATAGTAGCTCTACATTTAGAATCAAATACTTTCATCTTTCCAGAAGGTAATTTAACATAAGTTTTTTCATTAACTCTATCATGAGTTATAACATAAGCATAGCATCCTCCAGCTCTTACAATTTTACCTCCATCTCCTGGCATGGACTCAATATTATATACAGGAATCCCTTCTGGAATTTCTCCTAATGGTAAAACATTTCCTGGTTTAATTTCAGCTCCAACTCCACACTCTAAGATATCTCCAACTTTACAACCTTCTGGAACTAAGTATAGTTTTTCTTCTCCTGTTTCAAACTTAACCAAAGCAACTGGGGCACTTCTCCCAGGGTCGTGAAGTATATCAATAATTTTTCCTACAACTTTTCCATTTTTTTCTAATTCATCAAATTTTCTGTATTTTACTTCTCCTCTTCTCTTGTGAGATGGACAAGTATATACACTACCTCCTCTACCTCTTCTTTGAGATATTAATCTTTTTCCCATGTTTAATCACCTAATTTAGTAGATTCCTAACTCTGCTGCAATTTTACTTGCATCATATCCTTCTTTTAATTTAATATAAGCTTTTTTCTCTCCTTTTGGTGTAATTAATGTATTTACTTTCTCTACTTCAACATCAAACAACTCTTTCATTGCTTTTTTAATATCTTGTTTTGTTGCCTTTCTATGGACTATAAATACTAATTTATTTTCCTCTTCTAACAACCTTATTGCTTTTTCTGTCACAACAGGATATAGTATTACATCAAATGGGTCCATGTTTATTCACCGAATCTTTCTTTTAATTTTTCTATTGCTCCTTCTGTGTAGATAGTTAATCTTCCAGCAACTCCTCCAGGAGCTAAATGTAGGACACTTAAATCTTTAGCAGTTATTACATCAACTCCTGGGAGATTTCTTGATGCTAATATAGCGTCACATTTATCAGAAACAACAACTAATACACTTTTTGGTTTTCTATATCTTCTACCTCTCATTTTTCCTTTTCCAGCTCTAATTTTTTTACCTTCCTTAGCTCTTATAACATCATCAGCCAAACCTAACTTTTCAAAAACACTATATACTTCTTTTGTTTTCTTTAAGTTTTCAAAGTCATTCTCAACAATAATAGGTAGTTCTTCAACATTAAATATATGTCCTCTTGCTTTAACTAATTCTACATTTGTTGTAGCTGATAAAGCACTTTTTATGGCTTTAATTCTTTCTTTTTTATTTATTCTTTCCCATAAAATTTTTTTAACTTTTGGAGGATGTGCTCTTCTTCCACCAACTGTCATTGGTGCTAAAGCAGCTCTTCCTCCTGGTAATCTTGGAACTCTTGCTAATCCATAACCTTTACCATAACTTTCTGCACTTCTTCTTTTTCCAGCTAATGGGTCTGTCCCTTTTGGTTGTAATCTTGCAGTAAAAGCTGATAAAAATGCTCTTTTTATTAAATCTGGTCTGTATTCTGTTTCAAAGAATTCTGGAAGTTCAATATTTTTCACTACCTCTCCATTTAAGTTATAAACCTTAGCTTCCATGTTTTATTCACCATTTTTATTGTTTTGATTCTCTACTAATATATGTAATTTCTGGGACTTTTATTAAAGGTTCTTCTGGTCTTATTGCACTTCTCAATACAATTAATCTTTTTTGTGGTCCTTGAACACTTCCTTTTAAAACAACATAATCATTCTTTATAACTCCATAGTGTGGAAATCCTCCTTTTGGAGTTATTTCTTCCCCATTATTTCCTATTTTTAATATTCTTTTGTTGTATTCTGTTCTTTGGTGATATCCCATTTGTCCTGGTCTTGGAACAGTCCACATTATCATTTTAGGTTGCCATGGGTTAATTGAACCTACGTGTCTTGCATATCCTTGTCTTTTGTGTTTTCTTGGTTGTATTCTTACTCCCCATCTTTTTATAACTCCTTGGAATCCTTTACCTTTTGTTATTCCAATTGTATCAATTAATTCTCCTTCTTGGAAGACATCTGTTATTTTCAACTGCTTACCTAAAATTTCTTTTGCGTAGTTTAATCTCTCTTCTATATCTTTTCCACCAATTCTTATCTCTAATATTTCTGGTTTTTTCTTTGGTAAGCATGTTAATTTAGGATTTGTGTGAATTAGAACTCTAACATCTTCTATTTTATCTTTTATCTCATCTAAGTAATCAACTGTTTTTCTATCTTCTTTTTTTGGAAGTTGTATTTTTCTATCTAACTCTCTATCTAACTCATCAGCCCAAACTTCTGTTAAAGTTGTTAAATAGTTTCTTTCATTTCTTCCATAAACTCTAATTCCAAATACATTTATTGGAGGAGCTTCTAAAATTGTTATAGGAGTAAATACTTCTTGTCCTGCTTTTGGACTTTTTTGGTTATCTTCTTTTATTAAAGCATGGCTCATTCCTGCTTTATAAACAGGGAAAGCTTGCAATCTAACTTTATCTTCATCTGGCCAGCTTCTAATTCTTGGCACAGGTCTTTTAGCTCTTTTTCTTGGACTAAATCCTAATGAACCTCTTCTTGGTCTGTGATATTTTACCATACTAAATAACCTCCTAAATTTATTTAAGTTATGAGAAATGAACTATGAATATATAACTTTTGTTGTATATGACCTGTCATTGCCCTAAATGGGCTTTTCAGGTTATCCCCTTATAAAAGAGAATTAGCTTTAAAATTAAATATGTATATTATATATAAAACTTTTGGTAGTTAAATCTCTTATAAAATTAATTATTCTGGCTATTGGTTATACAGGGTGGATAAATGGATAAATTAATATATTTCCCTTTATTAGGATTTTTGTTATCTTTGATACTAACAAAGATTATAATTAAAAAAATAAAAAAGTTTGGTTATGATATTCATAAATTGGAAAGATATAAAGTACCAGAAATGGGAGGATTAGCAGTATTGTTATCATCTTGTTTAGTTTTTCCATATATAAATTTAGAATTTTTAGTTCCTATATTATCTACTGGAATTGTTGGAGTTATTGATGATTTATCAAATTTATCTCCAAAAGAAAAGTTAATATTGTTATTTTTAGTTGGTTTCTTTTTTGGTTTAACTTTTAATGTATATTTTGCAATAGGTTTGGGTATAATGTTTATGGTTTTCTCAAATTTAACAAATATGTTAGCAGGGTTTAATGGATTAGAAGTTGGTTTAGGTGTTCTCTCATCTCTATTCTTAGGAATTATATTGTTGTTAGATAATCAATATATAGGATTTATTGCATGTTTAACATTTTCTTTTATCTATTTAGGATTATTATTCTATAATAGATATCCAGCTAAAATATTCCCAGGAGATTGTGGAACTTTGCCAATAGGTGCATTCTTATCATTTATATCATTATATTACAATGAAATTATTCCATTTTTTATAATAATGGCTCCCTATATAATTGATGCATCTTTAAAATATTTATCAGCAGGAGTTATGAGTAGAGATGAGCATAAACCAACAACAATAAGAGAAGATGGAAAACTTTATTACATCTCAGGATACTTATCATTACCAAGGTTAATATTAAAGATTAAACCTATGAAAGAGTATTATTTAGTTTCAGTTATCTTGCTAATTGAGGTTTTATTTGGCATTTTAGCAATAGTATTTAAGGAGATAGTATGGACTTTTCTTACATAAATTTGGAGTTTGAAGAGGTTGAAATAGAAATAAATAAAAACTCATTAAAAACAAAAAGGAAATTTGCATTTTTATTAGATGAAGGTGATATTCTAATAGAAAAAATAAATAATCTATATGCTAATGATGAGGTTGAGGTTGTTGAAAGTTATAAAATAGACAACAATATACCAAAAGAAAAAGTAAAACTATATAAAATAAAAAAAATAGAGAGGTTATAAGATGGAAATTGAAGGTAAGTGTTGTTTAATTCATACTATTGGTGGTTTAATTTTTGGATATTTTGCAAATTATGTATATACATCAGGATTGGGTATATTTAGTGGAATAACAACATTAATTTATTTATTTATAGGAGCAGTTATATTTGGACATCTTACTGCAAAAATTTTAGGAGAAGAAAGTTTAAATCAAAAACAATGGTTATCTTCTGGAGTTTTCCCATTCTATTTAATAGCCATTATAGTGTGGATACTAAAATATAATTCAATAATATAAATTAATAAATACATTTTTATTTTCATAAGTTTTATATAATGTAATGTAAGTTTTAATTTTAAGCAAACTTTAAAAATATTAAATTATTTAAGGTGAAAGAGATGCCAGGAACAAAACAAGTCAATGTTGGTTCTTTAAAAGTTGGACAGTATGTAATGATTGATGGAATTCCATGTGAGATAGTAGATATTAGTGTCTCAAAACCAGGAAAACATGGTGGAGCAAAGGCAAGAGTTGTAGGTATTGGAATATTTGAAAAAGTTAAAAAAGAGTTTGTTGCTCCAACATCAAGTAAAGTAGAAGTTCCAATTATTGACAGAAGAAGAGGACAAGTTATTGCAGTAGTTGGAGAAACTGCTCAAATTATGGACTATGAAACTTATGAAACCTTAGAATTGCCAATTCCAGAAGGTATTGAATTAGAGCCAGGACAAGATGTTGAGTATATTGAAGCTGTTGGACAATACAAAATAACAAGAGCAATAAAACAATAAAAAATTAAAGATGTAAAATGTTATTAAACATCTACAAAAAACTTTTAAATTTTTTTGGAAAACAAAATTGGTGGCCAGCTGAAAGTAGATATGAGGTAGTTGTTGGAGCTATTTTAACTCAAAACACTTCTTGGAAAAATGTTGAGAAAGCTATACAAAACTTAAAAAGTTATGATTTACTTGATGAATATAAAATTTTAGATGTTGAGGAAGAAAAATTAAAAGAGCTTATTAAACCAGCTGGCTTCTACAACATAAAAGCTAAAAGATTAAAAAATATTACTTTTTTTATTGTTAATAATTATGGCAATACTGAAAAATTAGCTAAATCAAAAGAAGATTTAACTGTTTTGAGAAATAAATTATTAGCTGTTAAAGGTGTAGGAAAAGAAACAGCAGATACAATCCTTTTATATGCATTAGATAGACTAAGTTTTGTTGTAGATAGTTATACAAAAAGATTGTTTAATAGGTTAGGAGTTATTAATTCTGATGATTATGATACAATAAAATATATTTTTGAAAGTTCATTACCAAAAGATTTGGAGCTATATAAGGAGTATCATGCTTTAATTGTTGAACATTGTAAAACTTTTTGTAGAAAAAAACCAAATTGTAAAGAATGCTTTTTAAAAGATATATGTGTGAGAAAATGCTTGTAGTTATGAAATTTGGAGGAACTTCAGTAGGAAATGGAGAAAGAATCAGAAGAGTTGCAAATATCATAAAAAATAGGATTGAAGAAGGGAACAATGTTGTTGTAGTAGTTTCAGCTATGAGCGAGGTTACAAATGCCTTAATTGATATCTCTCAAAAAGCTTTAACTGTTAGGGATTTAACAAAAGTAAATGATTTTATAAAATTTATAAAAGAAAAACATTACTCTGCAATAGAACAAGCTATTAAATCAGAAAAAATAAAAAATTTAGTAAAAAAAATTGTGGATAGTAGGATAAATGAGTTAGAAAAGGTTTTAATAGGTGTTACTTACTTAGGGGAACTAACTCCAAAATCAAGAGACTACATTTTATCATTTGGAGAAAGGTTATCCTCACCAATATTAGCAGGAGCTTTAAGGGATTTAGGTTTTAATTCAATAGCTTTGGAGGGTGGAGAAGCAGGAATAATAACTGATGAAAACTTTGGAAATGCAAGAGTTTTAAGATTGGAAGTTAAAGAAAGATTATCTCCTTTAATAGAAAATAATATAATTCCTGTTGTGACTGGATTCATTGGTATAAGTGAATCTGGTTATATAACCACATTAGGAAGAGGGGGAAGTGATTACTCAGCCGCTTTAATTGGTTATGGATTAGATGCTGATAGGATAGAAATATGGACTGATGTATCTGGAGTTTATACCTCTGACCCTAAGTTAGTTCCAAATGCTAAAAGAATTCCAAAGTTGAGTTATATAGAGGCAATGGAATTAGCATATTTTGGAGCAAAAGTTTTACATCCAAGAACAATAGAGCCAGCTATGGAGAAAAATATTCCTATATTGGTTAAAAACACTTTTGAACCTGAGAATGAAGGAACTTTAATAACCAACAATATAGAAGTTGATAATAAAATTGTAAAAGCTATAACAACAATAAAAAATGTAGCTTTAATAAATATCTTTGGAGCTGGAATGGTTGGAGTTAGTGGGACAGTTGCAAGAATTTTCAGTGCATTAAAGGATGTAAATGTTATATTAATAAGTCAAGGTTCTTCTGAGACAAATATATCATTAGTTATCAGTGAGGAGGATGTTGATAAAGCAGTTTCTTCATTAAAAAAAGAGTTTGATGGTGTTAAAAAAGGAGGATTTTTGAGTAATAATTTAATTAGAGATATAGATGTTGATAAAAATATATGTGTTGTATCTGTTGTAGGAGCTGGAATGAAAGGAGCTAAAGGAATAGCAGGAAAGATATTTACCTATGCCTCTGAGGCAGGAGCAAATATAAAAATGATAGCACAGGGTTCTTCAGAGGTTAATATATCTTTTGTTATTGATGAGAAGGATTTAGTTGAATGTGTAAGAACACTTCATAAAAAACTAATTGAAAATAGCTGAAAATATGGCTATTGAGATAATAGTTGATAAAGAGAAGTGTATTGGATGTGGGAGATGTTATGATGTGTGCCCAAAAGCTCCTTTAATTTGGAAGAAAGATGGAAATAATAAATACTATGCATACAACACAGAATATTGTCATAATTGCAAGTTTTGTGCTGGAAGATGTCCTACAAATGCTATTAAGGTTATTGTCAAGAGAGTGAAAAGATGAGGAGTTTAAAAGAAAGATTTTCTCATATAACAAAAGTCCATCCATGTTTTAATGAAAAAGTTCATGATAAAGTTGGAAGAGTGCATTTACCAGTAGCACCAAGATGTAATATTGCATGTAAGTTTTGTATAAGGAGTGTTAAAGATAAAGATTACAGACCAGGAGTTTCAGAGTTGATATTAAAACCAGAGGAGGTAGAAGAATATTTAAATAGAATTTTAAAAGAAATTCCAAATATAAAAGTAGTTGGTATTGCAGGACCAGGAGACAGTTTATTTAATAAAGAAACTTTTGAAACTCTCAAAATTATTGATGAAAAGTTTCCAGATTTAATAAAATGTCTATCAACTAATGGCTTATTATTATCAAAATACTACAAAGACTTAGCAGATTTAAATGTTAGAACTGTAACAGTTACAATAAATGCAGTTAAGCCAGAAATATTAAAAGATATTGTTGAATGGGTTTATTATAACAAAAAAGTTTATAAAGGAGAAGAAGGAGCAAAAATATTAATAAAAAATCAGTTGGATGGTTTAAAAAAGGCTTATGATGAAGGACTTATTATAAAGGTAAATACTGTTTTAATTCCAGAGATAAATATGAATCATATTTTAGAAATATCAAGAGCTGTTAAAGATTATGCATATATACAGAATATAATTCCTCTCATTCCACTCTATAAAATGAAACATTTAAGACCACCAACATGTGAAGAAATTAAGAAAATTAGAGAGGAAGCAGAGAAAATAATTCCACAATTTAGAGCTTGTGGGCAGTGTAGAGCAGATTCAGTAGGATTAATAAAAGAAAGAAAAATATTATTAGATTTCTTTAAAGAGAAAAATAGACCTCTAAAAAAAGATATTGACTTATTTAACTTAAAGCATTTTTCTCATTAATCTCTTAAATATTTATAAAAATGAGGTTCTTCATAATTTTTTAAATCTCTAACAAATGGACAATCTTTTGGAAATACTCTTGCTAATATTCCTTCTATAACTGTTAAACAATCATATTTAAACCTTTCATTATAAACTTTACATAACTTTTTTTCTTTATCAAAATGCTCACAATAAATTAATTCTAACCCTTTTTCTGTCTTATATGCATGTATTATACAACATCTTCCACATCTTTCACATTTCTCAGGAGGAAACAATTCTTTACTTATCTTTATTGCATGTTCCTTAGAATATCTCAAACTAAAAACCTCCATTATATAATATATTCATATAAATCATTTTTTTGGTGTAATTATTAAGTAATTCATAAATTTTATATAGGTAATTAGATTTAGTAATTAAATAACTATTCTACTTTATATAACAAAACTTTATTATATAAAAATGTATTGGTGATAGTGTGAAATTACCTAAAATTATGTTGAAAATTCTACCTGTTATAGTGGGGTATATTGTATTGGGGATAGTATTCTCCATTTTAGTTATAAGTTCAGCACCAAATTTGATGAACTATGGTATTATATTTATTATATTATTTATAATTTTTGGAATAATTTCGTTGATTTACTTACAAAAAACATTAATAGCTCCAATAGTTAATTTAAGCAAATTTAGCAGAGAAATTTTAGATGGAAATATAGAGATTGATGAAGAAAAAATAAAAATTAGTAATGATGAAATTGGAGACATTTATAAAGGATTTTTAGAGTTACATAAAAAGCTATATGAATTAGATAAAAAAATAAAAGAGTATCAAAAAGATGTTAAATCATTAATTAAAGAAATAACTCAAGTTATGGAAGGTATAGTAAATGGAGATTTAACTGTCAGAATGAATGAAAATAGAAAAAGAAACAAACTTCAAAAATTAATTAACCAGGCCTTAGATGAATTAGCTAAAATGATTTGCAGTTTAACAAGTGTTGTATTTTTCTTAAAAGAAGAAATTGAAAAAGCAAGAAAAGAAGTGGAAAGACTACAAGAAGCTTCTGAACAGATAGCAGATGCTTCACAACAAGTAGCTACAGCAGCAACAGACCAATCAACAAAACTACAAGATATAAGTCAAGAGTTAGAGGATGTTACAAATATAACAAGAGGTGTTTATGACTCTGCTGTTAGTGGAGTTGATGCTGTTAGAGTAGTAGAAGATTCTACAAACTTAGGTGTTGAAAAGGTTGAGCACGCAATTGAAACAATGCAAAGAATTGCAAACGTTATAGATGAGTTAGGTAGAGCTTTAGAAGAGTTAGGTAGAGAAAGCCAAAAAATTAATGAGATAACCGCTCTAATTAAAGATATTGCCGAACAAACAGGATTATTAGCATTAAACGCATCTATTGAAGCGGCAAGAGCAGGAGATGCTGGAAGAGGTTTCGCCGTTGTCGCAAGTGAAATTAAAGGTTTAGCTGAAGAGATTGGTAAGTCTGTTGATGATATTAATAAAACTATAAGTGAAATACAAGAGAAAATTAATAAAACAATTGATTTAGGGTTAGCAGGGAAGGAAGAGGTTGATAAAGGAGTTGTCGCAATTGATGAAGTTAATAATGCATTTATGAAAATTAAGGAGAGTGTTGATTTAGTAAATCAAAAGATGGAAGAGATAAAATCAGCGGCTGAAAAAGCTGCTGAGAGTATTCAAGCCGCTTTAAGAGATGTGCAAGATGTCGCTTCTATATCTGAAGAGTTCGCCGCTACCGCTGAAGAATTAACCGCTTCTACAGAAGAATTAAATGCTTCAATAAGTACATTTAGAGAGATTATTAGTAAATTAGAAAAAAAAGCCTTAGAAGCTGAGGAATTAAGTAAGAGATTTAAAGTAACATGCTCTTCAAATGTTACTCCAAATGTTACTCAATCTAAAAATTAAATACACATATTCAATATCTTATATAAATCAGTTAAAAAAATTTATTTTAAGTATCATTAAAATACTTTTACCAATGATATTTTTATATAACTTATCTTATAATATAAGTTAATTTATTGTAGTTAAAATAGTATTAATGTATAAAATATATAGAAATCTAATGTGTGGGGATATTGTATGAAAAAAATAAATTTAATGCCCATCATATTTGCAATTGCCATATTCTTATTTATTTTAGATGGATTGTTGGCTATATTTCTAAAAAATGCATTTATTTCTATATTTATATCATTAATTTTTTCGGCAATTTTAGCATTTTCAATTTGTAAAATAATTAAATACAACATTAAAAAACTTGAAGAGTTTTTAGATTTATGTCTAAAAGAAGATAAAATAGACAAAGATTTAAAACTTATTGCTGAATTTGACAATATCTATAGAAAATTAATTATTTTAGTTGAAGAATTCCACAAAGAAAGAGAAAAAATAAAAGAAATGAGTAAAGAAATTTCCCAAACAATTAAAGAAGCTATAGAAGCTTTAGAGAAGCTTGCTGAAGGTGATTTTTCAGTTAGATTAAATGAAAATAGAAAAAGAAACAAATTTCAAAAAATGTTTAATAAAGCAATTGAGAGAGTATCTAAAATCATTGAAAACATTAGACTGGAAGTTCTTGAATTAAATAGACAAATTGAAATATTAAGAAAAGAAACTAAAAAAGCTAAAGAATCAATTGAACAAATATCAGATTCAGCCCAAGAAGTAGCAAATGCAGCAGCTGACCAATCTTCAAAACTACAAGATATAAGTAGAGAAGTAGAGGAGACAAGTAACTTAGCCAAAAACACAGAGAAGTTATCAAAAGAAGGTGTAGAATTAGCAATTCAAGTAAATAATAAAGCTGATGAAGGATTAAAGAAAGTAGAGCATGCTGTTGATGCAATGAACAAAATCTCTTCTGTTATTGAAGATTTAAGTAAAGCTATTATAGAGTTAGGTGAAAAATCTAAAAAAATTAATGAAGTCACTAACTTAATTAGAGATATTGCTAAACAAACAGGACTATTAGCTCTAAATGCATCTATTGAAGCGGCAAGAGCAGGAGAAGTAGGAAAAGGTTTTGCAGTTGTTGCAAGTGAAATTAAAGGTTTAGCTGAGGAAATTAGTAGGTCAATTGACAACATAAATAAAATAATTGAAGAAATTAGTGCTCAAGTTGATAAAACTGTAAATTTAGGAACAATAGGTAAGCAGGAAGTAGATAAAGGAGTTGTAGCTGTTGATGACGTTAATAAAACTTTCTTAGAAATTAAAGAAGGTATATCTCAAACTCTTGAAAAAATAAAAACTATTAAAGAATCAGCTGATAACACAATAGTTAATATGGAAAAAGCACTTAGAGATATCCAAGATATTGCATCTATAGCAGAGGAATTTACTGCAACAGCTGAAGAACTGTCTGCTATAACTGAAGAAGAAAGAAAAGCTTTAAATGAAATAGAGAAAGTTATTGTAGAATTAGAAAAAGTTTCCCAATCTGTAAGAGACAATGTAATGAAAATAAAAACTTATAAATCAATAACAGTAGATGAAGCATATAAACTACTAAATAATCCTAACTATGTCTTTTTAAATGTTGTTCCAAAAGTTAAATATACTGGAAGAATTCCTAATTCACTATATATTCCAATTAATGAATTAAAGGATAGATTAAATGAAATTCCAAAAGATAAAAAAATTATTGTTTATTGTCTAAAAGGATTTACAAGTCCAGCAGGATATAGAATTTTAAAAGAGCATGGATATGATGTAGTCAATATGGAAGGTGGATTAGAAGCTTGGATGAAAAAAGGTTATCCTGTTGAAGATTAAAATCTAATATGCTCATAAATTGTCTCAGTTTTTGTCATTTTGTATCCAATAACTGCTCCAATTCCAGCAGGAATAGAAAAATCAAAGCCAAAAATCTCTGTGCATAAAACAGATGTTCCTAATGGTGTATTTGTAGTAGAGGATAAGACAGTAGCAATACCTAAAACTACATAAGGAGCTATATTTTCTACTCCCAAAATATCACCATATAGAGCTCCTGCAATAGCTCCAATACACATAGCTGGAAAAACTAAACCTCCAGGAGCTCCTGAACCTATTGTAAAAGATGTTGCAAAAATCTTACCTAACAAAAGTATAAATAAAAATAATAATCCATATTTTATAATAAATAAATTTTTTATTAATTCTAAACCCATTCCCAAGGATTGAGGAGCTATATATCCAATAAATGAAACTATACATCCTCCAATAAATAATTTTAAAGTCCAAGGAATATTTATATTTTCAAAATATTTATTTACATTTTTATATACATACATATATAACGTACCAACATAAGAGAGTAATATAGCTCCAATAACAAAGAAAATAAAATCTTCTGGTTTTAAGTTATAAATAGGGATATAATTTAAAAAATGTCTTTTATGAGTTATAAGATAATAAACAATATAACCAACTAAACTTGCTATTATAGCTGGAAATACATCAAAATATCTAAAATCCTCTCTTTCTATTAACTCACATGAAAATATAGCAGCTCCAAGAGGGGTAGCAAAAGCTCCTGCTAATCCTCCAGAGATTCCTGTTAAGATTACAAGGTCTCTATTTTTTAATTTTAATCCTCTATATATAAAGTTATCAGCAAAGCAAGCACTTGCAAATACACAAGTTCCTTCTTTTCCAGCACTACCACCAACTCCTATTATAAAACCAGATAAAAAAACCTTTAAAGCTCCAAAATACCAGAATAGCTTTTCATTCTCATTTAAAGCTTTTAAAACATAGTTAATACCAGAACCTCTAATTATTGGAAAAAAATCAACAACAACTCCACATAACAAGAAAACAACTGGAATTAAATATATATTGTTATGATATGGAAAATTATGAATAATTAATGTTAAAATAATAGAGCTTATTCCTCCAACAATTCCAATAATAGAAGCTAAACTAATAACTTTTAATAATTTAATTATATTTTTCATATATTATCACTAATTATTTTATTACTCCTTCTTTACTTAACCTTAATAGTTCATTTATATAATTTCTAAAACTTTCTTTACCTTTATCTGTTATTTTAATTATTGACTTTAATTTTCCTTTATGAATAATTTTTATAATTTCTATGTAATTAACTTTTTCTAAGATTTTTAAATGATGTTCTAAATTTCCATCAGTTAAGTTAAGTTTTTCTTTTAGATAGCTAAATTCACAAAATTCCCTACCATATAAAGTAGCTAAAATTTTTACTCTTATTTCAGAGTTAAATATTTTCATAATTTCACAATTAAGAAAGAAATTGAAACAGCAAAAAATCCAAAACTTAATATTAAATAATTATAACTATTAAATATATAGATTGGTATAGACAGGAACATTAAGAATAATCCTAACAATTTCCTTTTCTTTGAGTTAAATAGTATTCCATCAATACACAAAAAGAAACCAAAAAATATAGATATAATAATAGGTAGTAGTTTTAGAGAAATAAATGAAGCTATAATAAACAAGAGAGTTACAGCAATCAATCCATAAAATATAATACTTTCTAAAACTTTTTCAAAGTAGCATTTAGTTCTTTTAAAGAGTTCTTTATGTCTAATTATTATTAATCCACATATAAGTATAATTATTGGTTCTAAGAAAATCAATAGTTTATATTCAAACTTAAGTAAAATAAAAAGAATTAGAAATACAATTCCTAAGAAAAAATATGATACAAAATAAACAAAGCATTTATATTTTATATCTTCATCTTTATAGCTATCATCTATTAATTCAAGTATATCATCTACTTTCATAGTTACACCTTATATAAATATATACTGGATATTTTTTGTTATCCTCCCCTATAGCTGTTGTTCTTTCCCTAATATAAAAAATATTTAAATCTTCAAAATCATCAATTATTTTTAGTTCATTATTATTAATATCTAATAAAATAACTCCTTCAATAAAACTATTTTTATCTTTTATAGCCCCATAATAACCAATATCCTCACAAAATATTCTTTTATACCCATATACTCTTCCTTTAATCATCTTAGGAATTCTATTTATTAATTTTTTTAACACTTCTTTTTTTGTTAGTTCTCCATAAGCAAATATATTGACCATGATTAAGACCTTTTCAATATTCTTTGCTTTACAAAGAACAGAAAGTTATATATATTTATAGATTGTATAGTTTAACATAGTAAAGTAAAAAAATTTTCTATCTATGGTGATAGTTATGAGAATCATAAAAAAATTATTATCAAAAAGAGGGCAAGTATCTATGGAAATAGGTATTTTAGTAGCAGCAGCAGTAGCTGTTGCTGCTATAGCCGCATATTTCTACGCTTCTAATGTAAAAGTAGCTGCTGAAAATGCTGGAAAAGGTGCAAATGGTACTATTAACACTTTAACTTCTGCAGCTAATAAAACAGCTGCTAAAATTGAGAATTTAACCTAATTTTTATACTCTATTCTTATTCTTTAGAGAAAAAATAAATAGTTATAACAGCTTATAAATTTTATTATTTACAAAATTCTTTTTATAGCGTTCCAAATTAGGAAGGATTGAGGTTTAAGGATTCCATCAATAGGATTTAAGAAAAGGATATTCTTTTTAATTAAAAATTCTCTAATTTTTTTAGGTATTTTTGTATCTTCAACTTCATAATTCTCTTTAAATATTTTCAATGCATCAACAACTTTTTTATAAAAGTCATCATCATTTTCTTCTTTAACATCTTCTAAAAAGTATTTTAGTTTTTGAATAGCATCTTTAAGTAAATAATCTAAAATTTCTTTTAATTCTTTATTTTTTAATTCTTGAATTACATAAACTATATCTATTGGCTTTCCACCAACATAAGAATAAATAAGTTCTTTCTCATCATTAGAGAGTTTTTTATTTAAAATCTCTTCAGATAGAAAATCTATAAATTTTAAAGCAGTTTTTTTATCAAAATCATCTACTAAGATATATTTGGCTCTACCATCCAACATAGCTTCATTATAAACCTTCTCAATAAACAAGCTATCAGAGGATAAACAAAAAACATGGCATAGGTGTTTATGCTTAGTTAAGGAAATAAAATAATTAAATAGTTCATAAATCAAAAATCCATTTATTTTTAAATCTCCTATTTTTTGCAATTCATCTAATATTATTATTGGTTGCTTTCCTTCTTTTTTAACTTCTAAAAAAATTTTAGTTAGATAATTAAAAACATCATCTGAATTTTTATCTTTTAATAATTGGTTTAATAGATTTTTAGGTATTGGTATGCCTGTTAAAACATTAGATGTTATTGAAGCAATGGAAGGAATATCTATAAAGTCAGGGCTATCTTTAATTAATGGTTTTAAAAGATTTTTTAACCAGTCAAAAAAAGATTTTTTCGGAGTGTATGTTTTAAACAAGATTCTTATGAAATCATCATATCTTGATATAAATATCTCCCTCAAATCAAAATAAAAAATAACATACTTATCCTTATCTAACCTATTATTAATTATCTCATTTATTAAAGCCGTCTTCCCAGAGTTTATTGGTCCATATATAAAATATATAAAATTTGGTTCATTCTCTATTATTGAGAGTATCTCTCTTATCTCTTTCTCCCTATTAAAAAATTTCATATTTTTCACCAAAAAAATTTAAAAACTTTTATAACAGCTTATAAACTCCATTAATTTCAAAAATTTCTCCTTCTTCTAACAATTCCTTTAAGTATTTTTCAAGCTCTTCATCTGGGATATTTAACATCTCAGACAATTCTAAAAAAGAAACTTCTCCTAAATCTGATATTAGTTTTAGTATTTTCTCTTTTATCTCTTCTGGCTTTAAAATTTCCACATTATCTAAGTTTTCAGCTTTTTCTATTAAGTATTTTCTTGTTATTTTTATTTCTAAATCTCTCAATTCTATCCAATTTTCATCTCTTTCTTTATATATTTCTACTTCCAAAAATTTGTCCTCTTCAACTCTTGGCTTTCCTATTACATCATAAATTTTATTTTCCATATCATTGAAGTTTCTTAACTCTATCCCTTCTAAATAAAATTTTTCATTTTCTTTATACACCTTACCCAAAATCCTGACTCTTCTCAACTTTTTACCTTCTAAAATTAAATAATTATCCACTACTGGATTCTCTAAAAATTCATTTGGATATATTTTGTATGCTGTTTCTCTTTTCATCCTCTCACAAAAATAATATTTAAAATTTAAAGTTATAAATAAGTTATAAATAATAATTATAGTTCTATTATTAGATAAACTATGAAAGTACTAAATAAAATATACTATACCAAGTGATAATGTGAATATATACTATAAGATAGTTGAAGATTTTGGTTTTAGTGTTGAGAAAGATATTGAAAGTGCTAAAATTTTAAATGATTTAGTTGAGAATTTAAAGAACACTATTAGCTTGGAGAAAGTTAAAAGAATTATTAAAGATAAAGATGTCTATATATTAGGAGCAGGACCTTCAATATTTAAACATAGATATCGCATAAAAAATCCAAATGTTGTGGCAGATGGTGCATGTAGAGCATTGTTGGAGATAGGAAAAGTTCCTGATATTATTGTGTCTGATTTAGATGGAGATATAGAAGCTCTTTTAGAGTGTAATAAAAAAGGTAGTGTTATTTTTGTTCATGCACATGGAGACAATATAGAAAAAATAAAAAAAATTGTTCCTAAATTGAAAAATGTTGTTCCTACACATCAAGTCCCAAATTTAAAGTTAGAAAATCTCTATTATTTTGGAGGTTTTACAGATGGAGATAGAGCTTGCTATATCTCATATCATTTAGGTGCTAAAAAACTTATATTGGGTGGAATGGATTTTGGAGATAAGATAAGTAAGTATTCAAGAAATATCAATAAAGATATAGATTTTGCAGATAAATTTAAAAAAAAGAAATTATATTATGCTAAATATCTGATTGAACTATTAAGTAAAAAGATAGATATTGAATTTTTGGAATGAAATTATGAAAGATAAAAATGAGTTAGCTAAAATTTTTGAAGAATATTCTAAAAATATTATTGACTTTAAGCTTTTATCTAAAAGTAGAGAAGCAGAATTTTATGAATTTGAATTTAGAAATGACATAATTAATAAACTTTATAATAAATTATATTTACATCAGGTTGAAGCTTTATCTAATCTATATAACAACAAGAATGTTATTGTTACAACTCCCACAGGTGAGAGTGTCAAGTTAAGCTTTTATTAATAATTGATAAAAAATAATAAAATATGAAGCTCACGATAGAAGTCTTAAAGGAGAGAATCGAAGAGGAGAAGATTTTTAAAAGGAATAAGAAGTCGATAGAAGTTAAAATCTTAGCTGGGATTTTGTATTATCTTGGACTATCGTTGAGGAAGGTAAGTTTGTTTCTTTCCCAATTCGAAAGTATAAGCCATGAGTCGGTTAGGACTTATTATCACAAGATTAAAGATGTTTTAAACGAACCTAAAAGAAAGGAAAGATACGCAATTGCAATCGATGAGACCAAACTAAAGATTGGAAATGAAAATATTTACGTATGGTCTGCTATTGATGTTGAATCGAAAGAGTGCTTGGGAGTTTATGTTTCTGAAACAAGAAACTGCCTCGATACTATATTATTCGTTAAGAGTATATTAAAATTTTGCTCTAATAAGCCGAAGATTTTGGTCGATGGTGGAAGATGGTATCCGTGGGCATTGCAAAGATTGGGTTTAGAATTTGAAAGAGTCAGATTCGGACTGAGAAATTGTGTAGAAAGCTTTTTCTCACTACTCAAACGAAGAACTAAAGCATTTTATAATAGGTTTCCTAATAACAGCAAATTCGATACAGTTGTTAGCTGGATTAAAAGTTTCATGATGTTCTACAATTAGTTGAAGTCGTTAACTTGACAGTGTCCCCACAGGTAGTGGAAAAAGTGAAATTTTTAAGATGTATATATTAGATAGTTTTTTATCAAATCCTGAAAGAAGATACTTACTAATATTTCCTACAAGAGCATTAATTAACAATCAATTTTTTAAGTTTAAATCTTTATCAAATAAATTATTTGAATTAACAAATAAAAAACTAAAAATAGAGATTTTACATGGAGATATTAGTAGAGAAAAAAAGGAAAATATTGTTTTTGAGAAACCACATGTTATCTTTACAACTCCTGACACTCTACATTTTAGGATTTTAAGATACAATGATAAATATTCATGGTTATTAAAAAATTTGGACTTGGTTGTTGTAGATGAGCTACACAGTTATAGAGGTTATTTAGGAACTAACTTTCATTATATATTAAAAAGATTAAAGTATGTATGTAAATTAAAATATGATAATAATTTCAAATATTTAGCTTTATCTGCTACATTAAGAAATCCTACAAAGTTTTGTAAAGATATGTTTGAAGAAGATTTTATTTTAATAGATAAAGATAGCTCTCCATCATATAATAAATATTTAGTTCTTTTCCAACCTAAGAATTATGATAGCAAACAACTAATAAAAGGAATTATTGAAAAGTTAGTTAATAAGAATATAAAAACAATTTGCTTTTTTGATAGTAGAATTACAGCTGAAAAGATTAGTAAGATGTTCAGAAATAGTAAATTTAGAGAGCTAATAACTGTTTATAAAGGAACTCTAACAAAGAATATAAGGAATGAGATAGAAAATCATTTTAATGATTCTAAATATTTATGTTTGTTATCAACAAATGCATTAGAGTTAGGAATAGATATTGGAGATGTCTCATCAGTTGTCAATTATGGAATTCCAGCAGATGGGATATTTTCTTTAATCCAAAGATTTGGAAGAGCTGGAAGAAAGGGGGATGCTTTAAATTGTATAGTATTTAAAAAAGATGCATTAGACTTATATTATTTAAAAAATAGCAAAGAACTTTATGAAAAAATAAAAAACAATATTATTGAGCATATTCCTATAAATAAAGAAAATGAAATTATTGCAAAGAGACATATACACAACTTAATTTATGAATTAAAAAGAGTAAATATAGATAAAATAAAATTGAGTTCTTTTGAGAAAAAAATTATTATAGAGTTGCAAAAAGAAAATAAAATAAAATTTGACATTGAAAATAAAGAACTCTATTCATCTGTTGAGCCAAAATATTACAACATAAGGACTATTGGAGAAGAAACTTATTATTTAATTTTGAATAGAGAGGATATTAAAAATAAAATAAAATCTTTTGATAATATAAAAGCTCTTAACCAATATATCAACAACTTAAAAAAAGAAAAGATTATTATTGAGCAGTTATCAAAGGATGACTATTATAGATATCTTCTCCCAGGATATCCTTATTATTCAAGAGGTAAAATCTACATTATTTCTGATTATTTTGAATATAACAATATAAAATTTGTATTTGTTGAAGAGTTTGATGGAGATGTTGATTATCAATCTAAATATACAAAAGATGTTAAAATAATTCAAAAGAAAGATGAGAAAGAAATAAATAACTTAAAAATATGCTTTGGAAAGTTATTAATAGAGGAGATTTATGAAGGATTTGTTGTTAGAGGGAGAGATACAAATAAATATTATGAATATCTTAACAAACTAAAAAATAAAGGATTTTTAAAAGCTAAGATTGAGAAAGGAAATCCATATTTTATAGTTGTTGCTAATCTAACTAATTATAATGTTGAATCTTTTAAAGAAGAATTATTTAAATTAAAAATTAGAGATATTGATATAAATGACAATAATGTGTATATCTCAATTTATGAAATTTATACATTAGATAAGCTTCTTTCTTTTTTAGAAGAGTATAAAATTCCTTTTAAACTATTTGAAACTTTTGATATCTATATTATCTATGAGAATCCATATATTAAAAAATTTGAAACTGAGGGGATATGGTTAGTATTTCCAGAGGAGATTAAAGAAGTGTGTAATTATGAATACAACTATTTTATGGAAAGAATTCCTGAAAAATATAAGGATATTGCAAAAGAACTATATGATAAAATTGATAGAAAAGAGCTATTTTTAAGATATAGAGGATATACTTCCCACTATATTTTAGAAACTATTAAAAAAAGATTATCTTTTATAAAGGATGAGAAGAAAATAGAAAACATCTCATACTATATCAAAAAACTTATAGATAGTAAAGATATAGGTAATGGACTTCATGCAGTTGAACATATATTTATAAAATTAATTCCTACTGAGTGTTTTGTTGATAGTAGAGAAATTGGAGGATACAGCTACTCTCAATATGAATATCTAAATAAGCCAACTATTTTTGTTTATGATGGTAATGAGGGAGGAATTGGAGTAATTGAAAGAGTATTCCAAACATCTGAAAAGTTGTTGGAGAAGAGTTATAATCATCTAAAATTATGTAGATGTAAAGATGGATGTCCTTTATGTATATACTCTACTAAATGTGGAAATCTAAATGAGTTTTTAGATAAATTCCAGGCAATAAAAATCTTAGAGAAATTTATAAAAATGAAAGAATCAATAAAATAGCTACACCAACAACTCCACCAATTGCAACAATCAATAAATTTATCAAATCTAATTTTATGTGTGCTATGCCTAAATAGTTTATTATATATATTAAAATTATACCTACAATTGTATTAATTGCTAAATGTCTAATTATCTTAAATGTAAATTTAATTATCAAATAAGCTACAACTAAAACCAAAACTAACAATACAATTGTTTCAATCATACTATGCCCTCCAAACATAACTACTCCTCAAAATATATTTTTAATGGTAAATAGTTATGATAAAGATTATTTATATAGTTGATGATAATTTAGCTAAAAAAATAAAAGAAATTTTAGAGTTCTTTAACTATCCTTCTGAAATATTTAATATAAAAGAGTTTGAAATAGAGGGAAATGAAGAAGGATTTATTTTTATATCTGCTATTGGAATTGTTATAAGGAAATATATTGATAAAATTAAGAAAGATAAATTTACAGACCCTTTTGTTATAGTTGCCAATGAAAAAAAGGAGTTCATCCCTATTTTATCTAACCACTTAGGTAGAGGAAATTATTTTGCTAAACTGTTAGCTAATTATTTAAATGGGAAAGTTATTTTTACAACTGCAACAGATACTCATAACAAAGTAGGTTTAGATGAACTTACCAATATTCTATACTTAGAAAAGCCTAAAAGAGAAGATATACTAAAAATAAACAAAAAAATACTTTTTGAAGATGTAAATATAAAAATTCCTCATTATTGGAGAATAAAAAAGATTGATGGCTACATTATTGAATACCACAATAAAAACTATGTTTTAGTTGATAATTATATAAAATTGAATCCTTTAAAAATAGTTGTTGGTGTAGGTTGTAGGAAAAACATTAAAGAGCATAAAGTATATTGGCTTATAAAAAAAGCTCTTTTTTTGAGAAATTTAGAGAGTTGGAGAGTTGATGCATTCTCATCAATATCTATAAAAAGAGATGAATTAGGACTTATTAATGCTATTAATAAGTTAAATAAAGAAATATTGTTTTTTGACAATAATGAGCTTAACAATATAGTAGGTAAATACAACTTAAATAAAAATGATTTTGTTTATAAAAATACAGGAGCTTTTTCTGTTAGTGAAGCCTCTGCTTTATTAGGAGTTGAAAAGCTCTCAAAAAATAAAGGAAAGCTTTTATTAAAAAAGATTAAAAAAGATGGTGTATCTGTTAGCATAGCTATTGAGGATAGATAGTTATGAAGTTAGAGCTTGGATATGGATTTAGATGTGTGAGATGTGGAAAGTGTTGTATCTCTCCTCCAACAGTTACAAAAAAAGATATCCAAAATATAGCAGGATATCTAAACATTAGCTTTAAAGATTTCATTAAAAAATATTGTAGATACTTCAATGGTAAGAGAGGAGAAATTAAAAAAGTAAATGGAAAATGTGTATTTTTTAAAGATAATGGTTGTTCAATATACAAAGTTAGACCTATAATATGTAGATTTAGGCCATACTCAATACAATTTAAAAACAATGAGTTAGTAATAACTTATGACAAATGGTTTTTAGAGAACTGTAAAGGACTATTTAAAGGAGAGTTGATAGATGAAGATTCATTAAGATACTATAAGTTAGTTTTAAAGTATCTTGGAGTTGAAAAAGCTCAGTATTAAACTACTCTTATATGTTATTATCTTCCAATTAAACTCTTTTCTAAATTTTACCTACACAAAAGAAATATATACTATTTTAAACATAAATTATTAGAAATTATACAAAAAAACGTGGTGAGGGGATGTTGTAATGAAATTTTTAATGAACATCTCTATAAAAAAGAGACTTTTGGCTATCTTTTCCATACTTGTATTAATGTTAATTGGTTCTGCTGCTGTTACTGTTTATGTTCATAATAGTATTAAGCATGATGGTTATATAATAAATATAGCTGGAAAACAAAGAATGTTAATTCAAAAAATGTCTAAAGATGCATTTATGATTGCTGCTGGATATACTGAATACAAAAAAGATTTAAATGAAACAGCCAAAACCTTTGATACTGTATTAAATGATTTAATAAATGGAAATCCTGAGAAAGGTATTCCTCCAGCTCCTCCAGAAGTAAAAGAACAACTCTTAAAAGTTAAATCAATGTGGGACCCATTTTACCAAAATATAAAAATTATCTTAACAAAAAATCCAAACTCTCCAGAATTTAAAAAAGCTTTGGAATATATTAAAGACAATAATATTCCACTATTAGTAGAGATGAACAAAGCTGTTATGCTATATCAAGATTTATATGAAGATAAAATAGCATTTATAGACCACATAACAACACTATTTGCAATATTAGGAATAATAATTGGAATTATTGGATTATTTATTGTTAATAATACAATAATAAAACCATTAGAAAAATTAAAAGAAATTACTGAAAAACTTTCTAATAGGGAGTTTATTGATTTAGACAATAATGGATTTGGTAACGATGAGATTGGAGATATTTATAAAAATGTTTTAAAAATCTTAAACAATATGAAAGAAGATTTAGAAAAGATTAAAAAACAAGAAGAGAAAATTGAAAACATTCTAAAACAAATAACTGAAATAATGGAAGAAATTGCAAATGGTAATTTATCAAAAAGATTACCTGAAACTGAGGAAGTATTTAAAGATATAAACAAAGCATTAGATAAATTATCTGAATTAATCAAGGTTTTAAAAGAAAGTATCAAAAAAATAAATGAAGATGCTAATAAAGTTGCTGATGAAATTATTAGAGTAAAAGAAGTTTCTGACCAAGTAGCAGATGCAACACAACAAGTAGCGACAGCGGCAACAGACCAATCAACAAAACTACAAGATATAAGTCAAGAGTTAGAGGATGTTACAAATATAACAAGAGGTGTTTATGACTCCGCAGTCAGTGGAGTTGATGCTGTTAGAGTAGTAGAAGATTCTACAAATTTAGGAGTTGAAAAGGTTGAGCACGCAATTGAAACAATGCAAAGAATTGCAAACGTTATAGATGAGTTAGGTAGAGCTTTAGAAGAGTTAGGTAGAGAAAGCCAAAAAATTAATGAGATAACCGCTCTAATTAAAGATATTGCCGAACAAACAGGATTATTAGCATTAAACGCATCTATTGAAGCGGCAAGAGCAGGAGATGCTGGAAGAGGGTTTGCTGTTGTTGCAAGTGAAATTAAAGGTTTAGCTGAAGAGATTGGTAAGTCTGTTGATGACATTAACAAAACTATAAGTGAAATACAAGAGAAAATTAATAAAACAATTGATTTAGGGTTAGCTGGAAAAGAAGAGGTTGATAAAGGAGTTGTCGCAATTGATGAAGTTAATAATGCATTTATGAAAATTAAGGAGAGTGTTGATTTAGTAAATCAAAAGATGGAAGAGATAAAATCAGCGGCTGAAAAAGCTGCTGAGAGTATTCAAGCCGCTTTAAGAGATGTGCAAGATGTCGCTTCTATATCTGAAGAGTTCGCCGCTACCGCTGAAGAACTAACTGCCTCAACTGAAGAATTAAATGCTATTATTGAAGAGATTAGTAAAGCTACAGACAAAGTCAGAGAAGAAGTAAATAGATTGGCTAAATATGCTGATTCATTTAAAGTATAAATTATAATAATCTTTTTTTAAAATTTTTAATAAATATTTTTAATCTCTCCAATGTCTCATCAGATAGTGCATGTTCTAACTTACAAGCCTCATCTGAAGCTTTTCTTTCATCTACTCCTAAAATTTCTACTAAAAATATTTTTATTGTTCTATGCTTATCATATATTTTTTTAGCTTTTTCTTCACCTTTATATGTCAGAGTTATACCAACATATGGCTCATAATTAACATAACCTAATTTCTGTAGCTTTTTAGCCATATTTGTAACAGCAGAAGGTTTTATATTTAATAAATTGGCTAATTCTGTTGTTTTTATAGGTCTTTTATTTTTCTTTATAAAAATATATATCTTTTCTAAATAATCCTCAATACTCTCAGACATCATAATCTCCAAAAGCTTTTTATATGATAAAATTTTTTAACTATAATTAAATTTTTTAACCATATTTAAAAGTTGTGGTTATATGTATCCATTAGCATTTGCAAAAGAGGGAGAAGAAGTTATTATAAAAAAAATTAATGCTGGATATGGGGCTATACATAAGCTATCAAGTATGGGGTTAAATGTAGGTAGTAGAATTAGAGTTGTAAGAAATCAAAGTGGTCCTATTATAGTGAATGCAAGAGGTTGTAATATTGCTATTGGAAGAGGATTAGCTATGAAAATATTGGTAGATAAGGGATAGGATATGTATGAAATAGCTTTAATAGGAAATCCTAATGTTGGTAAATCTACATTGTTTAATATTTTAACTGGTGAAAATGTATATATTGGGAATTGGCCAGGAGTTACAGTTGAAAAGAAGGAAGGATATTTTACATACAATGGAGAAAAGTTTAAAGTAGTAGATTTGCCAGGTGTGTATAGTTTAACAGCCAACTCTATTGATGAGATAGTAGCAAGAGATTATATATTTTATGAGAATCCTGATTTAGTTGTAAATATTGTAGATGCAACTGCATTAGAGAGAAATTTATACTTAACTCTACAACTTATGGAGATGGAGCCTAATTTATTAATTGCTTTAAATAAAGTTGATTTAGCTGAAAAGTTAGGGATAGATATTGATATTAAAAAGTTGGAAGAGTTGTTAGGAGTTAAAGTAGTTCCAATATCTGCTACAAAGAAAAAAGGAATTGATAAATTAAAAAAAGAGATTTATGAAGCTGTTAAAAATAAAAAGAAATCTAAAATTAAATATAAAAATTTAGAGCCATATATAAAAAAGATAACATCTATTTTAGAGAAGGACAAAAATTTAAAAAAATATAATTTAAGATACTTGGCAATAAAATTAATTGAAGGAGACAAATATATTAATGAAATTGTAAAAAAAAGCAATGTGTGGGATGATATAAAAAAAGTGTTAGATGATATCAAAAAGAAATATGGAGATTTAGAGTATCTCTTAGTTGAAGAGAGATACAAAATAATAGATGAGATAGTCAATAAATCAGTTAAAAGAAAAGTTAAAAAAATAACTTTTTCACAGATGCTTGATGATGTCTTTACAGATGAAAAAGTAGGAATTTTGATGCTAATTCCTCTTTTATGGATGTTATTTAAATTTACATTTGATGTATCAGCACCTTTTTCAGATATAATTAATTATATTTTTTCATATTTATCTGAGTTAATAAAAACTACTCTCCCAAATGAATTTTTAGCTTCATTATTGGCAGATGGAATTATTTCAGGAGTTGGAACTGTTTTAGTATTCTTTCCTATATTACTATTTTTGTTCTTTGCACTATCATTTTTAGAAGAAAGTGGATTTATGGCAAGAATTCCATTTATTGCTGATAGAATCATGAACAAATTTGGACTACCTGGAAAGGCAGTTATACCATTAGTTATGGGATTTGGTTGTAATGTTCCAGCAATATTAGCCACAAGAACTATTGAAGATAAGTATGATAGAATAATAACAATAATTATAAATCCTTTAATGTCTTGTTCTGCAAGATTGCCAATATATGCACTCTTTGCAGGAGCTTTATTTACAGAATATCAGGGAATTGTTATCTTATCTATGTATCTTTTAGGATTAATCTTAGCTTTAACTTTATCTTTATTGTTTAGAAAGTTTATATTTAAAACATCTCCATCTTACTTAATCATAGAGCTTCCTCAGTATCAAATACCACATTTACATATTGTTTTAAAAAATACTTGGGAGAGGGTTTATGACTTCCTAAAAAAAGCTGGGACTATTATTGTCTTTGGTGTAGTATTAGTTTGGTTCCTATCTGTATATGGACCTTCTGGATATTTAGGAGTAGATGCCTTAAAAAATCCAGATTTAATATCTAAATCTTATGTTGCATTAATTGGTAAAATTCTATCTCCTTTATTTTCTCCTATGGGTTGGGATTGGAGAGCTTGCTCTTCATTGATATTTGGATTCATAGCTAAGGAGTTAGTTGTTGGAAGTTTAGCAATTCTTTATGGAGTAGGTGAAGAAAAATTAACCTCTATTATTTCCCATGCATTTACTCCTGTATCTGCATTTGCCTTTATGGCATTTACTTTAATATATGTTCCATGTGTAGCAACACTAACAGCTATAAAACAAGAGCTTGGTTGGAAGTGGGTTATATTTACAGTTGTCTATGAAATGATTTTGGCTTATATAGTTGCCTTATTAATATCAATAATTGGAAATATAATATTTTGAGGGTCTATTTATGGACATAAAACAGATAAAAAATAAATTAATCACACTCTCTTTAATATTTGGATGCCTATCTATAATCTTAGGAAGTATTGAGGTTTTAGTTGGACTGTATAATATATTTTTTGGAAATATAAGAATTCCTTTATTTTGTGGGGATGTATTTGGAGGAATATCATTATTAGCTATTGGAATAGTTTATTTATTAGGATTTAAAAAAGCTAAGAATGAGGATATAAAAGCTCTTTCATATATTTTTACTGCTTCAATTATTGGATTAGGGATAGGAATAGTTTCTATTTTAGTATTATTAGCTCACTTAATAGTTATGGAATTTTATGGTATAAACATATATATTGTATTTGGTATATTGTCAATAATTCCTTACAGAATTATTAAAAATTTTGTTGATTAAATCTTTTTTTTGGTGGAAATATGATACTATTAGATGAAAACACAAGGGCTATTGTTCAGGGAATAACTGGAAGACAGGGAAGTTTCCATACAAAGAAGATGTTAGAGGCAGGAACTAAAATTGTTGGTGGAGTTACTCCTGGAAAAGGTGGAAAAGAGGTTCATGGAGTTAAAGTGTATAATACAGTTAGAGAAGCTGTGAAAGAGACAGATGCAAATGCATCAGTTATTTTTGTTCCTGCTCCTTTTGCAAAAGATGCAGTTTTTGAAGCTATGGAGTATTTAGATTTAGTTGTTGTAATAACTGAAGGAATTCCTATACATGACAGTATGGAATTTATAAACTATGCTGAAGAGTTAGGGGTTAATATTATTGGACCTAATACTCCTGGAATTGCTTCTCCAAAGGTTGGAAAGTTAGGAATTATACCAATGGAAGTCTTAAAAGAGGGTAATATAGGAATAGTTTCAAGAAGTGGAACATTAACTTATGAGATAGCCAATCAACTAAAAAATAACAACTTAGGAGTATCAACATGTGTAGGAATTGGAGGAGACCCTATAATTGGTTTAGGATTTAAAGAGATTTTAAAGATGTTTAATGAAGATGAAGATACCAAAGCTATTGTAATGGTTGGAGAGATAGGGGGTAGTTTAGAAGAAGAGGCAGCAAAAATAATCAAAAATCTAAAAAAGCCAGTTGTAGGATTTATAGCAGGAAAATCTGCACCAGAAGGAAAAAGAATGGGACATGCAGGGGCTATAATAGAAAGAGGAAAAGGGACAGCAGAAAGTAAAATAAAAGCTTTAAAAGAAGCAGGTGCTCATGTAGCAGAGAATATAACAGACATCCCAAAAATATTAATGGAAATACTTTGAATTAATTATATTTATTATTTGAATATATCTATCTTCTATTCTCTCCAATGTTGATAAATCATATCTATGTGTTTTTATTTCACCACCCAAATAATCAGGAGCTAATAAAATTCCTTCATTATCTATCTCTAATCCTAAATCTATAACCACTTTTTTAATCATACTCCCTATTGGATTAACTTTAACATTTTTATATTTTAATTTATTCTTTATTATTTGTTCTCTTTTTTTAATATAATTTATAAAAGAATTTATTTTCCTGTTATCTCCAATTTTTAATTTTTTTAATTCTTCAAGGGATGAAATTAAATCTTTAAAAGTAGAAGATTTTATTTCTATAATTTTAGCATTAGGATTTAACTTTTTTACTTTTTCTCTATATCCTTTTGAAATAATTATTATATCACAATCAACTTTTTCATTGTAAGGATTAACAACCTTATAATTAGCTCCGATAGTTCTTAAAATATCTTCATACATCTTACTAACTCCAATTTTCATATAACTCCCCAATTGTATTACTTCCAACTAATATTTAACTATTTTATTACTATTTTTTAATATTATCTAACTCAATCAATAATAAATTTTATTACAACTAAATATTATTTTAGCAATAATAAAAATCAGTTAAATTTATATATTAAATTAATTTTAATTTAGACATATCAAGTTTTGTTTAATTAATATATTTAATAGGTGATTGTATGCATATAATGGAAGGATATCTTCCAATAATGTGGTGTGTATTTTGGTATTTAGTAGCTATCCCATTTTGGATTTATGGAATAATAAAGTTAAAGAAGTTATTTAGTAAAATGCCAGAAGTTAAGCCTCTTGTTGCTATTGCAGGGGCTTATATGTTTATATTAAGTTCATTAAAAATGCCATCTGTTACTGGAAGTTGTTCTCACCCATGTGGTAATGGTTTAGGTGCAGTGTTATTTGGTCCTGCTGTTACATCAATTTTAGCAGCTATTACATTGTTATTCCAAGCTTTACTGTTAGCTCATGGAGGGATTACAACTTTAGGAGCTAATTGTGTTTCTATGGGTATTGTTGGACCAATTGTTGGTTGGGCATTATACAAAGCTTTAAAAGGAAAAATAAATTCTACTTATGCTGTTGGTTTAGCTGCTATGTTTGCAGATTGGGCTACTTATGTTACAACATCTATTCAATTAACATTAGCATTTCCAGGAGACAATCCAGTAAATACATTTATGGCATTTGCAACAGTATTTGCAGTTACTCAAATCCCATTAGCTATAGCTGAAGGTATATTAACAATGATAATCTGGGACTACTTGAAGAAATTAAGACCAGACTTATTATTGAAGTTGGGAGTTATTGATGAAAGTGAAGTTTCACATATAACACCAACAACACACTAAAAAATTAGGTGATATATTGGAAGCCAAACATTTAATTCTCTTAGGAATTGTAGCAATATTAATGGTCCTTCCACTAATATTAAAACCAAATGCTGAATTTGGAGGAGCAGATGATGCAGCTGAAGGAGTTATAGAAAAAGTAGACCCTAACTACCATCCATGGTTTGAGCCAATTTGGGAACCTCCAAGTGGAGAAATAGAAAGTCTATTGTTTGCTTTACAAGCTGCTATAGGAGCTATAATTATTGGTTACTATATAGGATACTTTAGAGCTAAGTCTCAATACTCTCAATAGATTTTTTTATTTTTTTGGGGGAATATAAGATGTTATCTGTTGATTACATCTCTTTTAACAATAAACTAAAAAATGTAAATCCTAAGCTAAAAGTTTTATTTGCTACTGTATCTTTATTTGTTGCTGTTCTTTCTAAGTCAGCTATAGTTCCTCTTTTAATATCATTAATTATGATATATTTGACTCTATTTAAAGCAGAAGTTCCAAAAAAAATTTATTTGACTTTATTAACCCCTGTTATTGGTTTTGGTTTATTTAATTTAGTATTTATGGGATTTTGGTATGGAAATACTTCAATAATAAGCTTTGAAATATTTAATATTACAATTGGTTTCAAAAAAGAAGGGTTAGAGTTAGGGTTGTTAGTTTTTAGTAGGATGCTTGGTGGAGTTACATCCACATTATTTTTAGCTTTAACTACACCAATGACTGAATTAATGTATGTATTAAGAGATTTAAAATTACCAAGTATTATAGTAGAAATAACCATGATGATGTATAGGTATATTTTTGTTTTATTAGATGAATTAATAAGAATGCAACAAGCTCAAGAAACAAGATTGGGCTATGTAAATTTAAAAACCTCATACAAATCCTTAGGAATGTTGGCAGTTAATTTATTTATAAGAACATTTGAAAAAGGAGAAAAAGCATATATTGCCATGATTTCAAGATGTTATGATGGAGAACTGAAATCATTAACAAAAATAGAAAATCCAAAATTAGCATATACTTTGTTAGTTATTTTATTTGGAATATTTATGATTATTCTAAGCTATTTAACTAAGTATATGAAAATATTATAATATAAATTTTTTTTTGGTGTTATTATGAGCTATATTTTAGAGACAAGAGATTTACATTATATTTATCCAGATGGAACCCATGTTTTAAAAGGGATAAACTTTAAAGTTAAAGAAGGAGAGATGGTGGCTCTTCTTGGACCTAATGGAGCTGGAAAATCAACTTTATTTTTACACTTTAATGGAATTTTAAAACCAACAAAAGGAGAAGTATTGATTAAAGGGAAACCAATAAAATATAATAAAGAAGGTTTAATAAAAGTTAGAAAAACTGTTGGTTTAGTTTTTCAAAATCCTGATGACCAAATATTTGCTCCAACAGTTTTGGAAGATGTTGCTTTTGGACCATTAAATTTAGGTTTATCAAAAGAGGAAGTTGAAAGGAGAGTTAAAGAAGCTTTAAAAGCTGTAGGTATGGAAGGTTTTGAGGATAAACCGCCACATCATCTAAGTGGAGGGCAGAAGAAAAGAGTAGCTATAGCTGGAATATTGGCTATGGAACCAGATATAATTGTATTAGATGAACCAACAGCAGGTTTAGACCCTTTGGGAGCATCTCAAATAATGAAACTTTTGTATGAATTAAATAAACAAGGAAAAACAATTATTATATCTACTCATGATGTTGATTTAGTTCCTGTTTATGCAGATAGAGTTTATGTAATGTATAATGGACAAATTTTAAAGGAAGGAACAGTAAAAGAAGTTTTTGAAGATGTAGAAAGTTTAAGAAAAGCACATTTAAGATTACCAAGAGTAGCTCATCTTGTTGAAATTTTAAACAAAAAAGATAATTTAAATTTAAAAATGGGATATACTATAGGGGAAGTTAGAAGAAATATCTTAGAATATTTAAAAGAAAAATGTTAATTTTATATTTATATTATTTTATTCTTAAACTATCTAAATTTCTTGGTGCATAAGTTTCTTTTTTAAATAATCTTCTAACTGACTCAGAGAAATCTAAACACTTACTTTCTTCTCCATGAACCATAATAATCCTTTCTGGGGAAGGTTTAACTTTCCTAACATATCTCATTAATTGTTTTCTATCACTATGCCCAGAAAACCCTTCAATTGTAACAACCTCTAAATTAACTGGAATTGACTTAGTTTTTCCATTACTTGTAATTATTGGAATTTCTTTCCAACCTCTTTGTATCTTTCTACCCAATGTTCCCTCTGATTGATAGCCTACAAATATAATAGCATTTTTTTCATCTGGAGCTAAATTTTTTAAATATTCAACACTTGGCCCACCAGTGAGCATTCCAGATGTTGCCAATATTATTGCTGGTTCATCAGAATCTATAATATTTCTTCTTTCCTTTGCACTACCTACTCTTTTAAATACCTCTGATAAGAAAGGATTATCTCCTTCATGGAATATCTTTTGTCTCATCTCCTTAGATAAATATTCTGGATATGCTGTATGGATAGCTGTTGCTTCCCAAATCATACCATCTAAATATACAGGAGCATTAAATATTCCTTGATTGTATCCTTCTTCTAAAACTAACATTAACTCTTGTGCTCTTCCAACTCCAAACACAGGAATCAATATTTTACCTCTCCTATCAATTACCTTACTAACAACTTCCAATAACTTCTGCTCTGCTTCATCTCTTGTAGGTAGAACATCATCAAATCCTCCATAAGTAGATTCAATAATTAAAGTTTCTAATCTTGGAAACTGTGTAACTGCTGGCTCTAACAATCTTGAACTTTCATATTTTATATCCCCTGTATAAGCTAAGTTATATAATCCATCTCCTATATGTAGATGAGCAATAGCAGAGCCAAGAACATGGCCAGCATTATGTAAAGTTAATTTTATAGTTGGACTTATATCAGTTGTTACTCCATAATCTATTGGTATTGTATGTTTAACACATGTTTTAATATCCTTTGAATCATATGGGATAAATTTACCTTCTTTTTTTGCTATTTCCAAATAATCTTTTTGTAAGAGAGTCATCAAGTCTCTTGTAGGTCTTGTGCAATAAACAGGACCATCATAACCATATCTAAACAATCCTGGGACAAAACCACAGTGGTCAAGATGAGCATGAGTAATTATAACAGCATCTAAATCCTCTATACTAAATTCTGGTGCATCAAAATAAGGATATGCTTTATCTTCACAGGCAATATTTACTCCACAATCAATTAAAACCTTTGTATCTGGAGTTTGGAGATATAAACAACTTCTACCTACTTCTCTTGCTCCACCTAAGAAGCTAACTCTAATCCAATAGTCATCTTTTTTTATAACTTCTCTAAAAATTTTTCTTCCTATTCTTCTTAAAATTTCTTTTACATCATCTCTTTCTCTGAAAAGAGTAGCCCTAATTGCCTTAATAGTTTCAGATTGTATAGGTGGAACTCTCACAGGTTTAGGGGCCCATTTGATAGCTTTTTTTATAGCTTCTAATGTTTTTCCTTCTTTTCCAATAACTAACCCAGGTTTTTTTGATTCAATAATAACCTCTCCTGTTGTAGGCTCAAAAATAATATTCTCTATTCCAGCATCTTCTGGAACTATCTCCAATATCATTTTTTTGGCTTCTTCTGGCTCTATTAATACAGATGGGTCTGCTCTTATAGAAATTCTTTTTCTAATCTCTTTTGCTATATTTCTAACTATTTCATTACTATAAACTTCTGGATTTTTTACATATACCACTAATTCTGGACCTTCAAACTGAACATCAACTATTTTTGCTTCTTTTGGAGATAATTTTATAATTTTATTTTTTAGTTCTTCTAAAACTTCTTCAACTGTCAAAAATAATCACCTTACAATTTTTAATTTATGTTTATATATAAATTAATAAAATTTTTATGTTAAAATAGATAAAAATATTGAAATATTCTGTGCAAAAATTAATTTTATGAAAATATATAATTTAATTTATTTCTTTCTTAAACTCTTTAAAAAATTATCTATCTCTTCATCCTCTAAAATTTTCACTCCTTCTTTATTTATAACAGCTAAGGATATACCATTTCCAGTGAAGGTATCTCTTTCACTTGCAGCTTTGATAGCTTTAATAGCTAATTTAATTGCTTTATCTAATGGTAAATCTTTTTTATATTCAGCTTCTAAAACCCCATATGCTACTGGACTTCCAGAGCCAGTGGCTGTGAAAGTATATTCTTCACTAAATCCACCTAAGGGGTCTATTGAGAATAACTCTCCCTTATTTTCATCTAAGTTATATCCTCCTAAGATAAGCATAGTTAAGTATGGATAGAATCTGCTTGAATGTAAAATATTAGATAAGAGAGTAGCACAATTCTTAGGAGCTAAGTATCTTCCAGCTCTCATTCTGTATAATCTTGCCTCAGCTATTAGATATCTTATTATAGCTTGTGCGTCTCCAACACTTCCTGATATAGTTAAAGCTAAATAATCATCAATTTTATGAACTTTTTTAGCATTTTTATCAGCTATTAAATTTCCCATAGAAGCTCTTTTATCAGCTGCTAAAATAACTCCATCTTTATATATAAGTCCTACTGTTGTAGTTCCTTTCATTCTCATGTCATCCATAAATACATCACCTAAAAAAGTTAAATCTTAATATGTCTTAGCAATAGCTATATAATCCCTATCTTTATATCTTGTTTTTCCTAAAATAGTTGCTTCTACTTTTTCCTCTAAATCTTCATTATAAATCTCTTCATTAAATGGAATTAAAACAATTCCCTTTCTTTTTTCTAATATCTCTTTAATTTCATTTACATTATTAACAATAGTTATATATTCATCAAATTTTTTCCATGCTTTTTCTTTCATATATTCCATAATATTATTTAAAGTTTTTTCTATCTCTTCTAAATTGTCCTCATCTATTTGTAACTTTTCATTTGTATCTCTTCTATATATGGTTATTTTTTTATTTTCAATATCTTTTGGACCTATTTCAATTCTTAGAGGGACTCCTTTTAATTCCCATTCATTAAACTTCTTTCCTGGTCTTAAATCTCTATCATCCAATAAAACTCTATATTTATCTTTTAATTTGTTATATATCTCTTTTGCTTTATCCATAACTAACTCTTCTTTTCCTTTAAATATTAATGGAACTATAACTATCTGATAAGGAGCCACAATTGGAGGTAAAATTAGACCTTTTTCATCACCATGTATTGCTATTATTGAGGCAATAGCTCTATCAGATATACCATAACATGTCTGATAACCATAATCTTTATCTCCTGTTGGTGTCTCAAAAACTATATCAAATGCTTTTGAAAAGTGTTGTCCTAAATTATGGACTGTTCCAATTTGTATAGCTCTACCATCTGGAAATATAGTATCAAAAGCAACTGTATATTTTGCTCCTGGGAATTTGTCCCATTCTGGTCTTGTAGATATTAAATAAGGAACTCCAATGGTATCAAAGAATTTTTTATATATTTCTATTGCTTCTCTTACTTGTTTTTCAGCATCTTCTTCTGTTGAGTGTATTGTATGTGCTTCTTTAAAAGTCATAATTTCTCTTAATCTTATTAGAGGTCTTGTATGTTTTGTTTCATATCTAAATGTATTAACTATTTGATATATTTTAATTGGCATATCTGTATGAACTTTAATCCACTGCTTAAACATATAGTATATGGATGTCTCAGATGTTGGTCTTAAAGCTAATTTTACATCTAACTCTTTACTACCTCCATGAGTAACCCAATAAACCTCCTCCTCAAATCCTTTAATATGCTCTCCTTCTTTTTTTAATAAGGTTTCTGGAATCAATAATGGGAACAAAGTTTCTTCATGTCCTGTTCTATCTAACAAATCTCTTAAAATCTCAAATGTATATTTTCTAATTTTAAAACCATAAGGTAGATAAACACCACACCCTTTTATAGGATACCTTACATCAAAAATTCCAGCTCTTTCTAAGATATTGGAGTACCACTCAGAAAAATCCAAATGTCTCACCCTAATCTCTCATAGTTGCTTTTAATCTTTTTTCGTAAATTAATAAATCTAAGGCATCTAATATATTATTAACCACAACATCAGCAGATAAAATAGCATTTATATTAGCTCCTTCTTTTCCAATAACACATATTCCTAAATCAGCTTTCTCTAATATATATTTATCATTTTTACCATTTCCAATAGCAACAATATAATTATTATTTTTCTTTAACTCTAAAAGTATCATTAGCTTAGCTATTCCTTCACTACCATATTTTAATTTATCAACCTTTTTATAACTAACCCCTAATTTTTTACCAATATCTTCCAAAGTTCCAAAAGTATCAGCAGATAGTATATAAATATCAAATTTCTTTTTTAATTTTTCTAATCTTTCCTTTACACCTTCAATTATTTCCCCATCCAATGCAATAGTTCCATTTAAATCCAAAAGAAGTATCATTCTATCATTCCTTTAAACATAAATAATCCATCATCAGAGCCAAGGATTTTTTGAGAAGCTCTTTCAGGATGAGGCATTAAAAAGAGGGCATTAAACTTTTCATTACATACTCCTGCTATATTATCAATTGAACCATTTGGATTTACATCTTCTTTAACTTCTCCTGTCTCATCACAATACTTAAAGACAATCATATTGTTTTTATATAAATAATCTAAATCATCATCATTTGCATAGAATCTTCCTTCTGCATGAGCAATTGGAATCTTTAAAACTTGTCCTTTTTCATAAAATCTTGTAAATGGAGTTTTATTATTTTCAACTCTAATATACACCCATTTACATATAAATCTTGCATTTTTGTTTAAAGTAAATACACCCCTTGAAAATCCTGCCTCTAAACCTATTTGAGCTCCATTACAGATTCCTAAGACAGGTTTTCCCTCATCTATCATCTTTCTTAAAGCATTGATTATTGGAGTTCTTGATGCTATAGCTCCAGCTCTTAAATAATCCCCATAAGAAAACCCTCCTGGAATGACAGCTCCATCATAGTTTGATAAATCTTTTTCTGTATAAAACACTAACTTTGCTTTTCCACCAGCTAACTCAATAGCTTTACAAACATCTAAATCACAATTACTACCTAAAAATTTAATAACTGCTATCATAAAGCTTCACTCCAATTCAGATGTTATGACATTTAACATCTCTTTTATTAGAATAGGCATTTTTTCTGTTCTTTCACTCAACTCTAAAATTTTCTTTTTTAATCTTTCATCATCACATCTTTTTATATCTCTTGCCTTTATTGTTTTTCTACCTTCTTTTTTAGCATTTTTTTCTGCAACTTCTGTTGTTATTTTTATTATTTCTTCTAAAAGGTTGCAGATTTCTTCAACAGCCTCAGCAGAGATGTTGAGATTAGTATGTTGTTTCATCATTCTTTTTATGGTTGCTCTTGGTAACATTAATTTCACTCCTCATCAATTTTTAAAGCTTTTATTCTAATTAATGGAATTAATTTAACTCCTGCTATTTCATCTAATCCACTCTTATCAATTAAAACAACAATTAACTTAGGATTACAAATCTCTTTTAAGTTTTTTACACACTCTTCTAATGTTTTTCCACTTGTTACAACATCATCAATTATAACAACTCTCTTTTTATATATATCTGAGAAGTTGTTTGAGACAATTCCAGAAGATTCTTCATTGGGTAAATGTTTTTTTGGAATATAGATGGTGAAGTTTTTATTTAACTCATTAGCAACAAAAGTAGCTAATGGAACTCCACTTGTTGAAACTCCCACAACAGCATCAAAATCATAATCTTTTAAAATATCAACAATTATATCTGAAAGATATTTTAATCTATTTGCAGATGAACCTATATTTCTCCAATCTATATAAATATCTATCTTTTCTTTTTTCTTTTCCTCTTTTAACAACTTTTCGGCATTTAACACCAAATATCTTGCTGTATCTGTTGAAACATTCAACTCATCAGCTATCTGGCTAATAGATAGTCCTGATTTTCTTAATTCAATAACTTTATTTAATAATTCTTTGTCCATAATACATAACCTTTCATTTATTTTAAAAAATTATCTTAAAACAATTTTAATAATTAGAGAATAATAGTAAGATATAGTATATATCTATTAAGGTGTTGCATAATGTTTATAAATAAATGGATTGAAAGAGAAGATATTGAAGTTATAAATCCATACACATTAGAAATTATAAAAAAGATTCCTGCATTGAGTAGAGAAGAGGTTAAGGAAGCTATTGATTTGGCTTATGAAAATAAAGATAAAGCAAAACTCTCTAAAACTAAAAGATACAATATACTTATGTATATATCTAATAAAATTAAAGAGAAAAAGGAAGAATTAGCAAAAATTTTAGCAATTGATGCAGGAAAACCTATTAAACAGGCAAGGATAGAAGTAGATAGGGCTATAACAACATTTAAATTAGCTGCTTTTTATGTTAAGGAATTAAGAGGAGAGGTTATAGAGACAAATGATAAACTTATTTTAACAAGAAGAGAACCAATAGGTTTATTAGCAGCTATAACACCATTCAACTTTCCATTAAATTTATCTGCCCATAAAATAGCTCCATCAATTGCAGTAGGTAACTTTATTTTACACCATCCTTCTATAAAAGCTCCATTAGCTACTATTGAGTTGGCTAAGATTATTGAAGAAGCTTATAAAAAATATTCTGACTATGTGCCATACTATCTATTAACTGGTTTAGGGGAAGTTGTTGGAGATGAGTTAGTTGTCAATGAAAAAATAAATATGATTTCTTTTACAGGGAGTACATATGTTGGAGAGGAGATAACAAAAAAAGCAGGATTTAAGAAGATACATTTAGAGTTAGGGGGTGTTAATCCAAACTTAGTTTTAAAAGATGCTGATATAAATAAAGCTGTTAAATCTCTTGTAAAAGGTTCTTTTTTATATGCTAAACAGGTATGTATTGCTGTTGGAGTAATTTTGGTGGATGAGGAGATAGCAGATACATTCATTAAAAAGTTTGTTGAAGAAACTAAAAAATTGAAAGTAGGTAATCCATTAAATGAGGAGACAGATGTTGGCCCAGTTATTACATTAGAACATGCTAAATTTGCTGAAACATTAATAAATAGAGCTATTGAAGATGGAGCAAAACTCTTGTTAGGAGGTAGAAGGGAGAAATCTATCATTTATCCAACTATTTTAGAGGTTGATAGAGATAACTTCTTATGTAGAACTGAAACATTTGCCCCTATTGTTCCAATAGTTAGATGTAGTGAAGAGGAGATGTTAGATATAGCAAATTCCCTTGAATATGGATTGCATTCAGCAATATTTACTCAAAATATAAATAAAGCACTTTCTTTTGCTGAAAATTTAGAGTTTGGTGGTGTTATTATAAATGACTCTTCATTATATAGAGTGGATAATATGCCATTTGGAGGAGTTAAAAAGAGTGGTTTAGGTAGAGAGGGAATAAAATATGCAATAGAAGAGATGAGTGAAATTAAAACTATTTGCATATCAAAATAAAAAATATAGAATAATTCCAAAGATTCCACCTAATAAATTAGCTAAGAAGTTTGTAATTTCATTATTTACTATCTTTTTTCTTTCTAATGTAGCCCCAATATAGCTATCAACAATATTCCCTAAGAATCCTGCTATTGTTGAAGATACTAAAAGTTTAAAATCATTAAATAATATAAAACCAACAACACCAATTAAAAAACTGCCTAATAATCCAGCCAATAATCCCAATAGTGTAATCCCCCCATCCTCTCCTTCTTTAACTTCTTTAAAAGTAGTTATTAATCTTGGTTTTTCATTAGAAAGTATTCCTATCTCAGAGGAAAATGTGTCTGAGGTTGCTGATGCAATAGATGCTACATAACCTACTAATCCAAAATTAAAACCAATTAAATATAAAATAGCAAAAATTAGAGGAGGTAATCCATTAGCTAAAACATTTTTTAGCCCTCTACAAACTTCTAAATTTTTTAATTTTTTCTTCTTTTCTTTTCCTAATCTACTTGCCAATGAGCATAAAACAAAAAAAGATAACAAAATTAAGAAAAATTTAAATCCACAAAAATATATTAAGAAAAATCCCATTATAGCAGATGCTAAAATACCTTTGTTATCTAGTGTTTTACTTCTTTTTATTATTATAGAGAGAATCAATACAATAACTATTGCCAATAAAAATCTAAGTATATCCATAACATTCCCAAATAGCGCCCCCGGGGGGATTTGAACCCCCGACCTTCGGGTCCGAAGCCCGACGCTCTAATCCTGGCTAAGCTACGGGGGCTATTTTTTTATTAAATTTTTTATTAACATTAAAGTTTATTATACTATATAATATACTATATATGAATTATGTTAAATGAATTTTATTTTTTTTTTATGAATTTTAATATCATAATAACAAATAGTATTATTTAAAGGTCATAATTAAGTTACAATAACTTAAAATTTTACAAAAATCTCCTAAACCAAAAATAATCTATTAAAAGCAAATTAAACTAAAAAATAAAAATTTTCAGGATAATAGCAATAAAACTTAAATACTATTTTAAGATAATATTACATACCCAAAAATAAATTAAATGGTGATTATATTTATGATTTATGGAGTTTTATTAAACATTCCAGAAAAACATGCTACAAAGTATGAGGATTTAATTAGAAAAATTATTGGTGAAGGGATAGCAAGGGGAGACATTTTATCCTTTTGTGAAGCAAGATATAAAGGAGATATTGCTTTTGTTATGTTGGCTAGGTCAAGAAGAGCAGCTGAAAGAGTTTATGAATACTTAAAAGAACATCCAATTTATGTAAAAATAATAGAAATTGAAGGAAAAGGAGATTAATATTTTTCTCTTATAGTTTTTATTACATTTTCTACAATTTGTGGAGCTAATCCTATATAGCTGTTATAATCCATCAATCTCTCAATATCTTTCTCACTTAAATATTTCCTAATCTCTTCATTTTCTAATAAAACATCTTTTAAATGTCTATTCTCATTATATGCTTTCATAGCTAAATCTCTAACTAATTTATAAGCTCTTTGTCTTCCAATTTTTTTAGCCAATTCTATCATAACTCTTTCAGCCATTATTAGTCCTTTTGTTAATTCTAAATTCTTTTTACAGTTCTCTTTATTTACTCTTAATTTTTTAATACCCTTTATTGACAAATTTAAGATATGGTCAGTTAATACAGAAACCTCTGCAAATATGCATCTTTCTGAGGATGAATTTGTTAAATCTCTCTCCTCCCAAAGAGGTATATTATCCATCTCAGCAATACATAAAGATTTTATAACTCTTGATAATCCACAAATTTGTTCAAATGTTATAGGATTTCTTTTATGTGGCATTGTTGAAGAACCTACTTGTTTTTTATAGTCAAATTCTTCCTCTAACTCTCCAATCTCTGTCCTTTGCATATTTCTAACTGTTACACCTATCTTGTTTAATGTTTGAGCAATTAAAGCCATTAAATTTATAAATTCTGCATGTCTATCTCTTTGAATAACTTGGTTTGTTATTAAATCTGGTTTTAGATTTAAAATTTCTGCAACTTTTTTATGCACTTCTAAACCTTTCTCTCCCATAGCTGCACAAGTTCCAACAGCCCCAGTCATCTTCGATACTAAAACTCTCTCCTTTAATTCTTTTAATCTATCTAAATGTCTGTCTATTTCTGCTGCCCAAAGAGCAAATCTCATACCATAAGTTGTAGGAATAGCATGCTGTCCATGAGTTCTTCCCACACATACAGTATATTTATGTTCCTCTGCTTTCTCTAATAAGACATTTAAAAGCTCTTTTAGTTTATTCTCTATTATATTTAGGGTTTCTTTAATTAATAAGGAGTTTGAAGTATCAACTATATCATTTGAAGTAGCTCCAAAATGCACATATTCCCCAGCTTCACCACAAACCTCTGCTAATGCCCTAACCATAGCCATAACATCATGTTTAATCTCTTTTTCTATCTCTTTAACTCTTTCCAAAGAGACATACTTTACAGATGCCTTTTTATATATCTCCTCTGCATGTTCTTTTGGAATTATGCCAAGTTCCCCTTGGGCTTTTGCTAATGCACCTTCAACCTTTAACATCTTATCTAACTTATTCTTTTCTTCCCAAATCTTTCTCATCTCTTCACTACCATACCTATAATCAATTGGATGAACTGCCAAAATTTCACCTCTAAATTAATTAACGCCCCGGCCGGGATTTGAACCCGGGTCTTAGCATCCGCAGTGCCAAAGGATATCCACTACCCCACCGGGGCAAAACAAAAAAGTTAAAATTAATTAATTTTAATTTTTAACAAAGTTTTTTTAGCTCTCTTACAAGTTCTCTATCAATTTTTCCAGTGTTTCTGTCTCCTCCTTTACAAGCAGCTCCTCTAACTCCAACTATATCAGTCCCAATATCTTTTAATATTGGGAAATGTTCTTTTTTAATACTTCCAGCTAATGCACATTTTAATCCATAACTATGTGCTTCTTCTACAAATTCAGCTAAAATTTCTTTATCTAAGAAGTCAAATAGTGTTTTACCATCTTTTATAGCAGTGTCAAGCATGGCTACATCTGCTCCTGCATCTCTTGCAATTTTTGGAATTATTAATGGTTCAACTGCATTAACTCTATATGCATCTGCATATCCAGCAGCAACAACAATCTTATTATCATCATAATCTTTAACTGCCTTAACTACATTTTTCATAATGTCCAAAGCTTGATAGTAGTTTTTAGCTCCATACAATCCAACTTTTATATAATCTGCTCCTGCAATACAAGCTCCTAAAGCTGCTAATGACACAGTTCCTGGTTTGTATGGAACATCTCCAACAGTTGCACTAACTAACAACTCTTTTGGAGTAACCTCTCTAATCTCTCTTATCACCCAAGGAAAATTCGCACCTAATGAGCCTTCTTTTGGATTTTTAACATCTATTATATCAGCCCCTCCTTCTATTGCTTCTATTGCCTCTTCTTTATTAATTGGACTTACTAATAATAGCATACAACCACCTAATACATATTTAACTTAAAATTATTCTATTATACTATTTATAACTTTGATGGTGATAAATGATGAAACTTTTTGGAACATCTGGAATAAGGATGAAGAACTTACATCCTAAGATAGCTTATAAAGTAGGTTTAGTTTTAGGTGAGAAATATAGAAATATATTAATTGGGAGAGACACAAGAACAACAGGGAAGATGTTGGAAAGCTCCTTAATCTCTGGAATTTTGCAAAGTGGAGGTAATGCTATTCTTTCTAATATAGTCCCTACACCTGTTTTAGGTTTTAATGCTAAGTATTATGATGTTGGAGTTATGATAACAGCATCACATAATCCTGGAGAATACAATGGAATAAAAATTTTTAAGAAAGATGGAATTTCTCTAAATAAAAAAGAAGAGGAAGAAATTGAAAATAATATAAATAAAGAATTTGAAGTAAATTGGAAGATTGTAGGGAAATGTTATAATGACAATCAGACAATAAAAAGGTATAAAGAATTTATTTTAAATAAGGTGGAAATAGAAAAAGAGCATAATATTTTAGTTGATTGTGGAAATGGAGCTGGAAGTTTAGTATCTCCTTATCTATTGAAAGATGTTGGTTGTAATTTAATATCAATAAATAGCCATATTGATGGAAGATTTTCAAGAGTTCCAGAGCCAAGTGAAGAACATTTAAAAGAAACTATGGAAATAGCCAAGGCATTGAATAGGTTGTGTATTGTTCATGATGGAGATGCTGATAGAGTAGGAGTTATAGATGAAAAAGGAAGATTTTCAGATTTTGACAAGTTAATGGCTATTTTTTGTAAATTTTTAGTTGAAAAATATAACATAAAAAAGATAGTTACTACTGTTGATAGTTCAATAATCTTAGATAATATTTTAAAGGATTATAATGTAGAAATATACAGAACAAAAGTTGGAGATGTTTATGTCTCTGAGGAAATGATTAAAAGAAATGCCAAATTTGGTTGTGAGCCAAGTGGCACATGGATTCATGGAGATATACATCTTACTCCAGATGGAATTTTAAGTGGATTAAGAATTTTAGAGATGTTGGAATTTTATAACTCTCCACTATACAAATTGTTAGATAGTGTTAAGAGCTATATTAACATAAGAGAAAAAATTTACTGCAAGAATGAATTAAAAGATAAAGTTATGAATTATATAATTGAAAATGGAGAAAAAGTTTTTAAAACTAAGCCAGAAATTGTAGATGGTGCAAGATTTAATTTAGATGATGGTTGGATTTTAATAAGACCATCTGGGACAGAAGAGTATATTAGAATTAGAGTAGAAGCAAAAACAAAAGAATTAGCTAAGAGTTTATTAGATAAAGGAATTAAGTTAGTTAAAGAGGCCATACAAACTTTTGAATAAATAATATTACTTTTTTTAATTAGTGTTATTAGTTAGTATTAAATACAAACATTTTTATATTACTTTTAGTATTAACTTATGAAAAATTTTTAATACAAAAGGTGATAAATTGAGAAAGTATGTATTAATATTTATGATAATTGGATTAATAATTCCCATTATAAGTTTAGCAGGATGTACTCAACAACAAGAGAGTGTAACACAAGAATCTCAAAATATAGTAACAACAACTAACAATAATGTTGCTGATGAATATAAGACAATAAAAGACATGTGGGGTAGAGATGTAAAAATAAAGAAGAATATTAATAGAGTTGCTTTACTTGATTTTACTGGAACATATATTAAAGTTATGAAAATCTGGGGAATTGATGATAAGGTTGTAGCTGTTGACCATTCTCAAATGAAGAATCCATTTTTAAAGGTTATATGTCCAAGATTAGAAACAGATATTGTTGATGTTGGTAATTCAAGAGAACCTAATTATGAAACATTAGCTGCAACAAAACCTGATGTTGTTATTGTAAGAGCATTTGTAACAAACAAAAACAGAGAAGAAGCATACAAAAAACTTGTTGAAAAATTAAATAGCTTAGGAATTCCAGTAGTTATTTTGTTACATCCTACATCATATGAACAACCAAATGTTAAAACTATGTGGGAAGAAATAAGAATCTTAGGAGAAATATTTGATAAAAAAGATGAAGCTAATAACTTAATTAGTTATCTAAATGGATATGTTGTATTAATTAAAAATAGAACAAAAGATATTCCAGAAAATGAAAGAGTAAGAACTTTATTATTTGCTACTCCTGACTATATGCTTGGAAAAAGAACAATTCAATCATACTTCTTAGAGGATATAGTTGGAGGTAAGAATGTTGTTGAAGAAGGTTCATGGTTAAAAACATCTCCAGAAGATATAATTAAATTAAATCCTGATGCATTAATTATATTAGGACATGCTGGTTATTTACCTCCTGAATATGTATATGAAGGAAAAGATTTTGGAATAAACTGGAAACTTGTTCAAAGTATAAATGCAATTAAAAACAAAAAAGTTGGTAGTTTAGGTATAACTGAATGGAGAGCTACAATAGAGTTTCCAATAGGATTGTTAAGAGAAGCTAAAACATTGTATCCAGACAGATTTGAAGATATTGACCCAGATAAAGAAGAAATTAAATTATACAGAGATATCTACCACTTAAATGACAAACAAATTGAAGAAGCTATTAAAGCTCAAAGAACTATGTTAAATCCACATTAACTCCTTATTTTTACCATCATTATTTTTTATAAGGTGATTTATAATGAGAAAGCTATTTTTAATATGCTTTTCATTTATTTTAACAGTATTTTTAGGATTTATATGTCTTTGTATTGGTAAGTACTACATTCCAATTAATGAAATAATAACATTAAATTTATCAAAAGAAATTTATAAAACCATAATTTTTGATATTAGATTACCAAGAATTATTATGGCTATTTTAGTTGGGGCAGCTTTAGCTGTTTCTGGTGCTACATATCAAGGAGTGTTTAGGAATCCATTAGTAAGTCCATATATTTTAGGAGTTTCTTCTGGGGCAGCTTTTGGAGCTGCTTTATCTATTATATTTCCAGAATTCCCTTTATCCTTACAACTTTCAGCTTTTGTATTTGGATTATTAACAGTGTATTTAGCATACAGTTTAGCAAGAGTTAGAGGGAGAGTTCCATTAGTTACTTTATTATTAGCAGGAGTTATATTGGGGTCATTTTTTAGTGCTATGGTTGCTATTTTCCAATATATTGCTACTGAAGCCCAGCTAAAAGCTATTGTTTTCTGGCTTATGGGTGGATTGTATTCTGCTTCTTGGGATGATGTAAAAACTACTGGAATCTTAATCCCAATAGGAATTATCTTACTACAAATATATTCCTGGAAACTAAATGTTTTATCTTTAGGAGATGATGAAGCAAGAGCTTTGGGAATAAACACTGAAAGATTAAAAATCTTATTAATTACATTAGCTACTTTTATAACTTCATTGGCTGTATCTGTCACTGGGATTATTGGTTGGGTAGGTTTAATGATGCCACATGCTGCGAGGTTAATTATTGGTCCAGACCATAGGTATTTATTACCACTATCTGCAAGCTTTGGAGCTATATTTCTATTAATTTGTGATACAATAGCAAGAACTATAACAACTGGTGAGGTACCATTAGGAATTGTCACATCTTTATTAGGTGCTCCATATTTGATTTATCTAATTAGAAATAAGAAGAATTTATTCTTTGGTGATTAAATGCTCACAATTAAAAATCTTTCAGCAGGTTATGGAAACACTAAGATTATAGAAAATATATCATTTTCTGTTAAAGAGGGTGAAATTTGTGGGATATTTGGTCCTAATGGTGCTGGAAAATCTACACTATTAAAATGTATTGTGGGATTCATAAATCCTATTAGTGGGGATATATTAGTCAATAATGAAAGTATCTTAAAGTATCCTCCTGAGAAAAAAGCTAAAATAATATCTTATGTCCCACAAGAGCATAAACCTCCTTTTCCATATTTAGCTAAAGAAGTAGTTTTAATGGGAAGAACACCACATATAAGTTCAATATTTGGTCCTAAAAAGGAAGATATGATAAAGGCTTTAAATGCTATGAAAACTCTAAATATTGAACATCTATCAGATAAACCATACACTGATTTAAGTGGAGGACAAAGACAGTTAGTATTATTGGCAAGGGCATTAGCTCAAGAAACTAAAATTATGGTGTTAGATGAACCAACATCTGCTTTAGATTTTAAAAATCAAATATTAATATTTAATATTCTAAAAAAATTGAGTAAAAAAGGATATACTATATTAGTATGTGTCCATGACCCAAACTATATTTTATGGTTTTGTGACAAAGTAGCCGTTATTAACAATGGTAAATTATTAGATTTTGGAAATCCTAAAAAAGTTCTTAATAAGGATATTTTAAAAAGATTGTATGGTAATTTATGCAAAATAGAAAATAATATAGTTGTCCCAAATTTAAAAATAATTAATTAAGGTTTTTTAATCCATTGAACTTTTCCAGTTTCAGAGTTCCAGATACCAACTAACTTCCAACCATCTTTTGTAACAGCAAATATTCCATAATTACCAGAAGCTCTATCATTCCATATATTTAATTTTATATATCCTGTTACTGGTTTAACACCAAACTCTCCTTTTGAGTACTTTTCAGTATTCTCTTTTATTAATTTTGCTAATAAATCAGCGTCATATTTTCCTTTTGTCTCATTTAACATCTCTGCATATGACAATGATAATACCCACGCCGCATCACAAGCAACTAATGGATAAACTTTAACTTTTCCTTTAAATCCTTTTTTATGATACTCATCAATTAGTTTCTTAGCTTCATCTGTTTCAGAGTAGAATATTGTTGAATACAAACCAACTTTTATAGCATTTTCTCCTGCATTTAATACTTTGTTACTAAATGCTGTTCCATCTGAACCAAACCATTTGTAATTTAAAACTGGTGAATCTTTTGGAATTTGAGATAATAAAGTTCCTACTTCATCAAATCCAATAACTAAAACTGCTGTATCTTTATTACTTTTTCCATTTAAAGCTGATTGAATTTTTTGAATGTAAGGACTCCAATCTGTTGGTGATGGAGTAGATGGGTATGGAATAGTTGTTATTACATTTAATCCTAATTTATTTGCATTAGCTATTACTGCAGATGATAAACCCTTACCCCATGCATCATCTCTATATATTATAACAATATTCTTTATGCCATCATCTTTTAATACTGATGCTATTGCTTTTCCTTGGAATTCATCAGTTGGGACAAATCTAAATATATATTTTTTTTGTTCAGGAGTTTCAAATCCTAATATTTTTGGTGGAGCAGTTGAAGACTGAGAAATGACAATTAATTTATTTGAATTTACATAATCTTTTATATTTTTTAACTCACTACTTGATGTAGGGCCAATAAATGCATTTATTCCCATAGCATGTAAAGCCTGAACTTTGTCTAAACATATTTTTGGATTACATTGTGTATCTGTATAAAAGAACTTCACAGTGTAAGGGATGTTATGTTCTTTAAAGTAGTTGTTTATATTCTCTTCTTCAATACTCAATATTTCCTTTGTTTGTTGTCCTTCTGATGCTAAATCTCCAGATAAATCTAATAAAACCCCAATTTTTATCTCATTATTTTTATTACTTTGTTGAGTGCATCCTGCTAAAAAACTTCCTATTAAGATTGGAACTAACAAAAGTATTAGCCACTTTCTCATTTTCTCACCTTATTTTTAGATAGGAAATGAATTTCCTAGTAATATTTATAATGATAAAATATAAAAATATTTTGTTTATATTAATTGAATAAAATTTCCTATTTTGTGAGGATAGTATGAAATGTGAAATTTGTGGAAAAGAAGCAAAATACTGTGTTTATGGAGTTTATATTTGTGAGAACAACAAATGTTTAGAAGAAGCTAAAAAATTGTCTTATGCAAGACATAAAAATAGAGTTGTAGCTGTTGGTTCAAAAAATCCTGTAAAAGTGGAAGGAACAAAAGAAGCTTTTGAGAAAGTTTTAGGATACTATGAGGTTGTTGGAGTTGAGGTAGATAGCTCTGTGTCTCCTCATCCAATAGGTTTAGAGGAAACTTATTTAGGAGCTTTAAATAGAGCAAAAAATGCATTTGAAAAAATTGACTGTTGTTATTCAGTTGGTATTGAGGCTGGGATGATAAAGATAGGAAATCATTATTTAGATGTGCATATAGCTGTTGTATATGATGGAGTTAAGGAAACTGTTGGAATTTCTCAAGGTTTTGAGTATCCAATGATAGCAGTTAACAGAATTTTAAATGGTGAAGAAGGATGTAAAATAGCTGAAGAAATTTCTGGAATTAAAGATATAGGTAAAAAAGTTGGTTTTATAGGATATCTAACAGATAACAATATAACAAGAAAAGATTTAATTAGAGAGAGTGTGATAATGGCATTAATTCCAAGAATGAAAAAGAATCTAATCCTATTCCAAATTTAATATGTGTATCCTGCAGGAATTACATGGACATTGTCAAAATAACAACCTTTTCCACCAAACCCTATTCCACCATATAATATAGGATGAGTATCATTATACTCTAAATACTTCTGTCCTTGAACTTTTAGAATTATTTTACCTTTATTTGCAATTATTGTATATCTTAAAAACATTGGCCCTAAAGTAGTTGCAGCAGTTAAAGATTGAGCTAATTTTTCAACTTTTGTATGGTTAAACTTATATAGTACATATCCATTTATATTTGGATTTATTAGTATATAGTATCCAACAGTTGCATTGTCTTGTAACCTAAAGTAAATTCTTGCTTTATCCATATCTTTTGGAACTAAAACATCAATTGAATATACAAAGTCAGTATAATTTATATCTAAATACATAATGCCATCTTTTACACATTGAACAACTTTGTTATTTCCTGGATTTTGATTAGCTCCACCAACTCCTAAATTTAAAGCAGGTGGGAGAGTAATTATAAAAGTTCCATTTTTTACTTTCCATTCTCCAAAAGGTGCTGTTTGTCCTAACTGATATTCTGAAAAATCATCATAAAATTCTCCAACACCTTTTTTAAAACAACCTGATAATGTAGTTCCTAAAAGAATAATAACTATTGAGAATATTAACAATTTTTTCATAGTTCTTCACATAACAATTTTTTTAGTTCAGTTAATGATGCATCAGTTTTTATACCTCTTGGATTGTAGTGAGTTCTACTAACTTTGTATCCCTTATTTTTAAGTTTTTCTATTAGTGTGTTTATTGGTGGAACAGAAATTTTTAAAACTTTTCCTAATAAATGAGTGTCATAACATCCAACTTTATCAATTTCTTTCTCTTCATTTATTATTGATAGTATTTTATAAGCTCTCTCAAATCCTCTCTCTTCTGATAACTCTAAAGCTCTTTCAACTACTTTTTTATCATATAAATTTTTTATATAAAATGGACCTTTAAACTCTTTATTGTATCCATCTTCAAAAGAGTTTATAATTTTTTCTCCATCAACATCTTTAATATATCCTAAATCTTTAAAGGCTTTATCTGCTTTTTTAGCTCCTCTATCAACTTTTAAATAGACTCTAACATAATGGTCAGTTGCATGAGCTAATACAGGAGTTAGATACAACTCATACTTAGTAGCTACTCTTAAACAATATCCAACTAAAATTCTTAAAGCTAATTCATGACAGTCCTTTGTTAATAAAGGATAAGCTAAATATTTCCTTAAACATGATTTAACAGCTCTTCCACATAGTGCAGCTGTATCTGTTGCAGTTAAACATAATAGTGAATTTTTTGGTTTTAATGCTCTTAAAGCTGAGTCAATATATACAGAAGGAGAGCCAAATGGGTCTATATCCACAACATTAAATCCTCTAAAAAATCTATTCAAAAATAGATTTGCATCTTCATTAAACACTTCTGTTTTATCTTTTAAATTATTTATTTCTATATTTTCTAAGATTTTTTTATATGCCTTAGGATTTATATCATTTAAATAAACTTTAACATCTTTACTCTCTATCTCCTTTGCATATCTCAATCCTCTTACACCACTTCCAGATAGTGCATCTGCTATTAATGCACTATCCTCTTTATGATATATCTCTAAAAATGCATCAACTACACACACAGCAAAATCTCTCCCAGTTCTCATTTTAGGATTATAAAAAACTTCATCTTTTTTAGTTACACTGATATTATCTGGAACATTAAAGGATATCTTTCCCTCTTCTATAAGCATACAACCACCTTAATTTATTTAAACAATCTCTACAAAAAAATATATCCTTATAATCTACATCTAAAATAGAATTTGAAAAGCTCATAACACATCTTCTATTTTTACAATGTTTCAAACCTAAAACATGTCCAATCTCATGCACAGCTTCTTTTAAAGCTCTTATTTTATATAAAAAGTCATTTCTTTGCATTCCATAAAACTCTGGATTTAATCTTTTTAAAGAAATTATAGCTCTCTTTCCCAATAATTCTGCTTCTCCAAAAACAAAATTTAAATTGTTGGCGTATAAATCCTCCTCTGTTATTCCTAATGTTATTCCATCTTTAAATATTGGAAGATATTTTAAAAGAATTGTAGAACAGTATTGATTTCTTAAAGGATTGTATGCAATATCTAAAATTTTAATTGGTTCTAATAACTCAACATCTCCAAAGAGTTTTTCTAAATTGGTTGATAGAAAATCTAATATCTCTTTATTAACTTTTCCAATAGGTTGAATATATATTTTCATAATAATTAACCTCATTTTTAAGATTTGATAGATATTTAACAAACTAATAAGTAAAGTATTAAAAGTATTTATGTAATGATAAATTACTTAAAAGATTATTTACAAATATCTGAGGTGTTGTATATGGCAAAGGTTAAGATAGAATTATTTACTTCACCAATGTGTCCTCATTGTCCAGCTGCTAAGAGAGTAGTTGAAGAAGTTGTAAGTGAAATCCCTGATGTTGAAGTTGAATATATAAATGTTATGGAAAATCCTCAAAAAGCTATGGAATATGGGATAATGGCAGTTCCTACAATTGTTATTAATGGTGAAGTTGAATTTATAGGTGCTCCTACAAAAGAGGCATTAATTGAAGCTATCAAAAAGAGATTATAAAAAATTATAATATAAACATAAATATATTATTTTTAAATTTAAAAATTAATTTTTGTGAGAATATGAAAAAAACAAAGGCAATTGTTTTAGCAGATAATGCTTTAACCACTCCTGGGAGATTGGTTAGATATATAAATTCATTAAAACTTCCAGTAGATGTTAAAGAAACTTGTTTTGGTTGTTATATTGAGGGAGATTGGGATTTAGTTGATGAATTAGCTCAAAAAATTAGAGATTTTGAAAGAAATAGAATATTTTGCAGAGATAGGGGTTATCCTATTTGGGATAAAAGAAGATGTAGAGCTTTTAGAGGAGGAGGTCCAAGAGAAGGATTTCACCAGTTAGAAGCAGAACAGAGTGTTTTATCATATTTAGGTTTAGCTTTGGATGATATAGATAAAAATGGACTAAAAGATTTAAATGAGATTTTAGAAAAGGAAAGAAAATTAATAAAAGAAGAGAAGTATCTTCCAGTAGATAAATTTAAAATGATTGTTGAAAAATATGTACAAGAGAGGAAGTAGATTTGAAAGAGAACTAAAAACTATATTAGAAAGTTATGGTTATGCTGTTGTTAGAAGTGCTGGAAGTAAAGGAGTGGATTTAATTGCTGGAAAAAATGGAAGAATATTAATATTTGAATGCAAATCTACAAATAAAGAGAAGATATATGTGCAAAAAGAAGATGTTGAAAAATTAATAAACTTTTCTGAAATTTTTGGAGGAATTCCATATTTAGCTATAAAAATTAACAAAAAAATCTTTTTTATAAATCCCTATATTTTAGAGAACAACAACAAAAAGAGTTATGCTATTAGTGAAGATTTTTTATATACTCTATCTATTGAAAATATTATTTAATATGGTTTAAAATAGCTTTTTCTATATCTTCTACTTTTTCCAAAACCTCTATCCCTTCCATCTCTCTAAGTTTATTCACATTCTCAACATCTATCTTCCTAATATATAGAGTTAGAGTTTTACCATTGGGTAAGAGAGTGGTTAATTCTCCCTCTTTATTATCAGGTGGAAATATATAGACAGGCATTCTGACTTTCATTGCTTGTGCAACTGAATTTGTTATTAAAGTATCTGCTATTCCATGAGCTATTTTAGCTGTTGTATTAGCTGTTGCAGGAGCAACCAATAAGATATCATACTTCCCTGTTTGTAACTTTCCAGCTAAAAATGGAGCATTAGAATCAATCTCAACTTTTATTTTACCAAATTCTTCCTCTAACTTATTCCAAAGTTTATACCACTTAACTACAACTTTTGCATTCTTTGAAAGATAAACATCTACATCTAAATTATATTTTTTCTTTAACTTTATCATCAAATCTACAACTTCTGGTAGTTTATCTCCACATCCAGTTATACACCAAGCTATTCTCAATATTCCACCTTTTAATATCTTTAAATGTTATATATAATAATCCTCATAAAGTATTTTATATTAAGGTGATTTGTTATGGCAAAGTATGGAATTAAAATTTATGAAGATGGATATGAAATAGTTAGATACTCAACTGTCTATACTGATGAAGGTGTAGAAGAATTAGAAGAGACATATCTAAAAGTATCTGCTGATGATTATGAATCTATCTTAGGTTATTATGAACCATTTCCAAAGAAAGAGTTTAGATTTGTAGGTAATTTAGATGATTTAAAAATTGTTAAAGGTACTGAGATGAGAACATCTGTTCCTATCCCTTTATCATTATGTAGAGGGGAGTATGTTAAAAGAATAGATGAGGAAGATGAAAGAATAACATATTTAGATATAAAAGGAATTCCTATCCAAAGAGGGATTATAACTGCTATTGTTGTTGGAATTCAACATAAAAAAACTACAACTGGAAAAGATTACACAATATTTAGAGTATTTGATGGATATGGTTGGGGAAGAGTTAGATTATTTGGAATTAAAGCAAATCCAGATATATATAATGGGATGTTTATAAGAGGTTTTGTTAGATTTGGATATATGGAATTTGAGACAGAAGAAGGTGTTAAAAGAAAAGCTATTACACTATCATTAAATGATTTACCTGTTATAGTTCAACCTAAGGAGTATATAGTTCATAAGAAATTTGTTGAAGAGGTTATAAAACCAAAACTACCAGAATTATTTGGAGAAGAGCAAAGTAAAGAAGAAAATGAAATTATAATAGAGGAATAAAAAGGTTGATATTTATGGTATTAGGAAAACTCAATGAGCTTCATCCTGGAGCACAAATTATAACAAAAGTTAAAATCTTAGATATTAGAGAAAGAGAAACTGATGAAGGGTCTATATTCTATACTGGAAGTATGGTAGATAAAGATGGAATAGCTAATTTTATAACTAATGTTCCCTTAGAAAAAGGAAAATATTATAAAATCTTTGGAAGAGTAACAGATGATAAAAGTATCAGAATTATTGAAAGAGATATAAAAGGAGAACATCTACCAAAAGAGATTCCTCCAATTCCAGATGAAGAGCTATTTAACAGAGGACAACCATTAGATATAAAAATTCCAGGAATTTTGGAGATTTCTTTACAAAATATATATGTAAATTACTACTGCAAAACATGTAAGTCAATTGTTGAGCCAAAAATAAAACCAAGAGGTTTAGTATATATCTGTAAGAACTGTGAAGAAATATCTCCTGATGATGTAGATGTTAAAATAAAGGTATTTGGAAAGATACATTTTGGAACATCTTCAAATAGGTTTTATATGCCTCACAACACATTAGAAAAAATTATTCCAAATGTAATTGATTTATTAGAAGAGTATGGAATTGATGATACTATTAGGAGAATTGTATATAAGCTCCATGCAAAAACATTTTTAGTTAGAGGATTTGAAGGAAAAGAGGGGAACTATATAATAACTGATATAGAAGATATTTAAAACATTGAGTAGATAATACTTCCTAAGATTATCCACCATATAATCATTGTTATTGAATTAAGAGTTCTCTCATTTATTAAATATTCTAAAAATATTCCTAATCTACTTACTATTTTATATTTACTATCTTTAAACAACTCTGGTATAGCTGTCCAAACAAAATATCCATCCAATGGTTTAGCAGGAAGAAGATTAAATAAAGCTAATAAAAAGTTAAACATATATGTCCAATATAATGTATTTACTAAGTAAGATATCCATCCTGATACAGTTACATATATTCCCAATTTTCCTTTATCATTTGTTTTTATATTATATTCGAAAATTTTTCCATCCCTTATAACTTTAACAATATATTCTTTATTTGGTTCTAATGTTTTTGCAGCTTTTTTAAAATCTTCTAAATTATTAATTTTTATATTTCCAATTTGATATATAATATCTCCTTTTTTTAAGAAATTTTTAGCATTATAATCTGTTTTTACAACTTTTATCTCTGCTGGTAGATTGTAAGATATTGGCAATAGCAACATAACTATAATAAACAATAACATATTTGCCATAGGTCCAGCAGCTGCTATAACTCCTCTAATTTTTTTATTTATTTCTTTAAATTTATCATCTAACTCTACAAAAGCTCCTAATGGAAATCCTAATAAAAATATTAGCCCTGTGCTTTTAACATTTACATTATAAGATTTTGCAAATACACCATGTGCTAATTCATGTATAGTTATAGCTATTGTTATTCCTATCAATCCTGGAATCCATGGGATTACATTACCAAATAAAAAGATAATTGGTTTAGCACTATCTTTTGGAACTGCTCCTGAGACTAAATTAACTATAAAAAATATCAGATTTATAAGCATATAAAATCCTAAAATTCCAGCTATTGGAACTAAGTATATACCTATTTTTTTCCAAATCTTAAATTTTCCTAAGTAATCTATTAACTCTAAACCTATTTTTGTCTTTAATATTCCAAATATTCCTCCATACACCTTTAAATTTATTTTTTCTCTTATACTATACATTATAAGCCATAGTACAATAGCTAATATTAAAATTATTTTTGAATACACCTAAAACCACCATTTAAGTAATCTTTAACTTCCTTAGCTAAATCTACAACCTTTTTTACATTTTCACTCTTTATTATAATACTGTCTGATGTAGCAACAACTTCTTTATTTTTAAGTATATAATCCACATTTTTTACACAAAAAACATTAAAACCTCTCTCCTTTAAAATTTTTGCTAAATCTCCACTTCTTGATTTTTGAGCATCTAAATAAACCTCAACCTTTTTATCTCTTATCTTATCTTTTAAAATATCTGACAAAATATCTATAACTTTTAGAAAATCTGAAATTTTATACTTACCTCTCTCTAAATCTCTATATATGTTATCATCACACAAAAAAGCTCTACCAGCCAAAAGAGCTTTTATAGTTATTAATACATTAAATCCATCAATAGCTAAGTTATCTACATCCTCTAATTTTGTTAGTTTTTTCTTAGTTATCTTTATCTCTTCATCTGTATGTATAGACCTTAAAATTTTATCTCTTTCTTCTTTTGTTAATTTATAATGATTTCCTACAAAGTTAATAGCAACCTTTTTTTTATATCCTCTATCAATCAAATATTTAAAGTCTTTTTTTGCATCCTCTATTTTATTGGACATACCTCTTCACAGTCATAACAAAATATACAGCTATCAACATCTACCTTTATTATACATCTATCTATAAACTCCTTAGGAGATAAAATAGCTTGATTAGGACATTTTTCTATACACTCTAAACATAATTTACATTTTCCTTCTTCTCTATATTTGCAATAGCATAAACCACAATTTTTACATCTATCTTTTAATATAACAGGAGTTTTTGGTTTAGGAATTTCATTTTTTATAACTGGGATTGGACAAAATAATGCACATATTCCACATTTTTTGCACAGTTCCTCATTTATATCAAATCTATTCTTATTTATAGCCGGACATATCTCTACACAAATTCCACAACACTCACAAATATAACTCCTAAATTTAAAAATAGTTATTGCTTCAGTTTGGCACACTTTAACACATAATCCACAACCTATACAGTTATTTAATTCAACTTTTTTAGTTTTTGAAAAATTTTTATTATCATTAAAAAATAGATATTTAATTATGTCCTTTATTTTCATATTTCCACATATATAAAACAATAAATATATATTTATATAATAAAATGGCGCCCTGGCCGGGATTTGAACCCGAGTCACGGGAGTGACAGTCCCGTATGATAGGCCGGGCTACACCACCAGGGCTCAAAAGCCAAGGATAAACCTTAAATAGTGGCCGGCGGCGTCGCCCCTTTCCCGCCAGATGGCAGTACTCGGGGCATCGCTGGGGGGCTTAACTTCCGGGTTCGGAATGGGTCCGGGTGTGGCACCCCCGCTATGGCCGCCGTGCCAGTGAAGCGGGCCCGAGGGGATTTGAACCCCCGACCACCTGGTTAAAAGCCAGGCGCTCTGCCAGGCTGAGCTACGGGCCCAATTAAGGTGGAGTAATAATATACCTATAACTCATATATATACTTTACGGTTTTGAAGTGGTCCGGCGGGCCGGATTTGAACCAGCGACATGGGGATCTACAGTCCCCCGTTCTACCAGGCTGAACTACCGCCGGACTTAAAATGGTGGGCCTGCCCAGATTTGAACTGGGGTCTCAGGATCCCAAATCCCAAAGGATAGACCAGGCTACCCCACAGGCCCTCTGGCAAGGAAAACCTAATATTATATAAATGGAGCCCCGGGGGGGATTTGAACCCCCGACCACCTGATTACAAGTCAGGCGCTCTACCAGGCTGAGCCACCGAGGCTCACTTGCGTAATAATTAAAATACGAAACTCATATATAAATTTTTCTATAATCAATTAATTCTTATATTTGAAATAATATTCAGTAAAGTTTATATACCCCTTTTCTGATATATATAGAATGCTCTTTTATGAAGCGGGGTGGGGTAGCCAGGTCCATCCCGCCGGGCTCATAACCCGGAGATCGGAGGTTCAAATCCTCCCCCCGCTACCATTTTTTTCTTTTTATAAATTTTTTATTAAATTCAACTTTTTTGTTGTTTTTTTATATCTAAATTAAGGTGAGATAGTGTATAAAATATTAAAGATTTTAGATGTTGTTAGAGTTCCTCCCTCTAAGTTTGGGAATGATTTAAAGGAGACAGTTAAATCTATTTTAATTGAAAAATATGAAGGTAGATTGGATAAAGATGTTGGTTTTATTTTGTCTATTGTTGATGTAAATAATATTGGAGATGGGAAAGTAGTTCATGGAGATGGAGCTGCATATCATCCTGTAGAGTTTGAAGTTTTAGTATATGTTCCTAAGATGTATGAGTTAATTGAAGGAGAGGTTGTAGATATTGTAGAATTTGGAGCTTTTGTTAGACTAGGTCCATTAGATGGATTAGTTCATGTCTCTCAAATAATGGATGATTATGTTAGTTATGACCCTAAAAGAGAAGCAATAATTGGTAAAGAGACTGGAAAAGTATTAGAGATTGGAGATAAAGTAAGAGCAAGAATTGTGGCAATTAGTTTAAAACCTGAAAGAAAGAGAGGTAGTAAGATAGCATTAACAATGAGACAGCCATATCTTGGAAAATTAGAATGGATAGAAGAAGAAAAAAGAAAAAGAGAAAAAGAAACAACTAAGGTGAAAAATTGAAAGCTTGTTTAAGATGTAAGTATTTAACAAATGAAGAAGAATGTCCTATATGTGGAGCTCCAACAAGTGATAACTGGACAGGACTAATTATTGTATTAAATCCAGAAAAATCTGAAATAGCTAAAAAAGCTAAAATAAGCATTAAAGGAAGTTATGCTATAACTGTGAAGGAATAAAAGACTATGTTAAAGTTACCAAATAGTTTAAGAGAAGAATTAAAGAAACCTTTTGGGGATGTTTATAGAGATATTCCATTATTAAATGGAGATATAATAACAGTTGGAGATGTAGTAACAAAAACATTAATTGAGAAAAATATAATTCCAAAATTGGCAATAATTGACTTTAAAACTAAAAGAAACATCCCCATTAAGATAAATCATAAGTTTGATAAAGTATATTATATAAAAAATCCTCCTGGATATATATCTGATGAAGCAATAGAAAAAGTTAAATATTTATCTAATAAATCTATTAAAAACTATGCTATTGTTGTAGATGGTGAAGAAGATTTATTAACTTTGATAGTTATAAAATATTTTCCTGAAGGAGATTATGTCCTTTATGGACTTCCTGATGAAGGAGTAGTAGTTATGAAAATTGACAAAAACATAAAAAACAAAGTTGATAATATCTTAAAAAAATTTGAAAAGGTGAGTAAATGATTATAAACATTATATCAAAAAGATACAATCCATTGTTAAAGAGAACAGAAGTAAGATTTTATATTGACCATGATGGAGCAACACCTAAATTTATGGAAGTTAGAGATAAGTTAGCTGCTATGTTAAATGCAGATAAAAATTTATTAGTTGTTGAGAAAATTGTAGAAGAGACAGGAATGCAAAGAGCAAGAGGTTATGCAAAATTGTATGACTCAGAAGATATGTTAAGATTTATAGAAAGAGAACACATTTTAAGAAAAAATGGACTAATTGAAGAAAAAGAAGGTGAAGAATAAATGACAAAAGGTAAAAAGACAGCTAAATATAAATACTACAAAGTAGAAGGAGACAAAGTTGTAAGATTAAAAAGATTCTGTCCAAAATGTGGTCCAGGAGTATTTTTAGCAGAACATTTAAATAGATACTCTTGTGGAAGATGTGGATATATGGAATGGAAACAACCACAAAAATCAGAATAAAATAAATTTTTCTAATCTTCTTTTTTATAATATTCTATAGTCTTTATAGCTGAACTAACAACCATCTCTCTAATGTTAGGAATTTCTTTTTCTAAACTATCTAAGATTTCATGGCATCTTCTTCTTATACTATCTCCTCTTTCTCTACTATATGGGCACACTTCTTTATCTTTGTAGTATTCTATTCTACACTCATCTAATGCTTTATATATATCCCTCTCTAAAATTGGGAGAAGAGGTCTTATTATTGTGCATTCCTCTAACTCTAACTTTAATTCTTTAAAATCTACAACTCTTTTATTAAATTTTGTTATAGGTTTCATCATTTTAATTCTTTCTCCTTTAAATAAATTGGATAATATTGTATCAGAGTTATCATCTAAATTATGTCCATAAGCAATCTTTATTTTTTCATAGGGAATATTTTCTTTCTCAGCAAGTTCTTTGGCAAACTTCCCTATTAAGTATCTTTTTATAATTGAGCAAGAGAAACATGGAGAAAATTCCATTCCTTTGGAGTATTTAGTCAATAACTCAGAAAGATAAACAACATCTAAATCAGATTTTAAAACTATTAAAGGAATATCTAACATATCACAATGCTCTTTAATTTTCTCTATACCTTCTTTATTCCAAGGTCTAACTCCACCAATATTTACATCTACTGTTACTGCATAAATCTTAATACCCATTTTTCTTTTATAGCACTCTAAAAGATGCAAAAGAATTAAACTATCTTTTCCTCCACTATATCCAACTAAAATAATATCTCTTGGAGATAGAAGTTTATTTTTTGTTATAAATCTTCCAACTTTTGTAGAAATATATTCATAAGCTCTTGAATAGACAACTGGGATATTAAATATTTCTTCAATTTTTTGTTTTTTTGTTTTTGAAAGTTTGGCATATCTCTTATTATTTATTATTATCTTATCTTTTCTGAGAGTTATAAAAAATGGATTTATATATTTTTTTAACTCTTTAATATTCATAATATTCCCTGTTTTAATAATCCCTCATCAACTGGATTTATATCTTTATTTGTTATCTTTTTATATAATTCCCTATAATTACAATTAACTCCCTTTCTTTTAAAGAAGTTAGTTATATTAATACAATCTCTAATCAACAAAGGATTTGCTAATGGATGTTGAATAACAACACTTTGAGAGAAATCAATAAAAACTGGTTCATCATCTTTAACTAATATGTTGTATTCACTTAAATCTCCATGGACAAGTTCCCCCTCTTGATAGAGTTTAATCATACTTTCCTCAATAATTTTATAAAACCTATTCCAATCAACTTCAACCTCTTTTAATTTTGGAGCTGGAACTCCTCTATATCCCACAAAATCCATAACTAATATATTCTCTCTTCTAACTCTGGCCTTAGGTGCATTTATAATTTCTGAAGCTCTTTTTAAATTTCTAAATTCTTTTTCAACCCATGCATGAATTATCATTCTTCTACTACTCTTCCTTAAATGAAATCTTGGGTCTCCTTGGATGTATTTACTCATTGTCTTAAAATCACAAGTAGCAACTCTATAAACCTTAACAGCTCTATAAAATTTACCTTTTCTTGCTTTTATTACCACAGCTTCCTTCCCAGAGTTAATAATTCCTATATATTCAGTTAAATGCTTACCAACTAACAAATTAAATAGATTCATTAATGTTCTTTTGTCAAATATCTCATTAGCTGTCTTTAACTCTTCTAAAAATTTTCTTTCTCTTTCTATTAATTCTTGATATTCTTTGTCTATTTTAAATTCTTCTTTTCTTGTTAATAAATCTAAAAATTTATTATAGTCTATATTAGACACCTTAAATAATTTGTTTATAATAATAGTTCATCTAAATAACCTTTTCTTTTTAGCCATTCTACTTGTGTTTTTGTATATCTCCAAATAATATCACACTTTTCATCTCCTTGGACTACCCAAGGTTTAACAATAACAATATCCCCCTCTTTTATCCATATTCTTCTCTTTAATCTTCCTGGAATTCTTGCTAATCTAACTTTCCCATCTAAGCATCTTACTCTCATTCTACTTGCCCCTAACATCTGCTCTACTATACCTAAAATCTCATTTTCCTCTTTATTTGGAATTCTCACTCTAATTTGTTGTTCTTGCTGTTGTTCCAAGTTTATCACCCATACTTTGTTTTTTAGTATTTTAGAAAATATTTTATATTATTTATACCTACTAATTTCATATCTCTAAGTATTCTCTAATTTATTAAAGATAATACTTTTGTCATTAAATAAATAATTTAATGATGTTATGGGGGATTATACTATGCTATATGGTATTGTAGGAGCAGGATTGTCTGGGTCGGTAATATATTCATTATTAAAAAGAGAAGGTTTTAATATAAATATCTATGAGCCACTTTTAGTTAGAGGATGTAAAAGTTCATTATTTTTTATGAACAAAAAAGAGTATAGGTTAATAACATATTCTCTAAAAAAATGTGGTATTGACTTTAAGGACTATGTGACAAATGAAATTAATGAGATTCAAGTTGAAGATATCATAACAAACCCCAAGAAAAAAATATTTTGTGTAGATAAATCAAAATTACTTGAAGATTTAGTACCAAGAACTGTAATTATACATAGAGAGGTTTCTTTAGCATCTAACAAGTATGTAACTAAACTTTTGGATGGTAAGATAGTTAGGGAAACTACAACAAAATCTGATTTAGATGAACCTGTTTTAATAGATGCATCAGGAGCAGCTAAGATATTAATCCCAAAATCAAATAAATATGAACAAACCATAAGAACATGTCAGTTTTTGGTTAAATCTCTAAAAAATATTGATAGAGTAATATTTGACAATATCAAAATTAAGAAAGGATACAATATAGTTAATCATTATAGAATATATCCTGTTTCAAATGGACTATATCATATATGTACAATGCAGTATGAAAATGATGAAATAAAACTATGGAAGGATTTAGAAGATTATGGATATGAAAAACTTGGAAAATTTGAAAGAATATGTGGATGCACATTTAAAATATCTGGAAATCTTATAGATAATGGATTTATTTGTGGAAAATATAAAAATAGGTATATTTTTGGAGTTGGAGAGAGTATAGGTTTAACTGACTGTTTTGGTAATGGTAATACTTACGCAATTATTTCATCTTTTTTATTATATAGAGCTCTAAAAAAATATGAACTTGAAAAAGCTCTTATAGCATATAAAAAAGAAATTTTAAAAATGTCCAAATATTTAGATGTTGAGAAGAAATCCATTAGTAATTTCAATATTTTTACAATATCAAAAATACTACAATACTACTTTAATATACCATTTACATCAACAGCTAAAATATTAGTTAAATCAGTTATTTAAGGTGAGTCAATGAGAAAAAAAGTAGGAATAGTTGATACAACATTTGCAAGAGTTGATATGGCATCTGCTGCTATAAAAAAATTAAAAGAATTAAGTGGAGATATAAAAATTATTAGAAAAACAGTTCCTGGGATTAAAGATTTACCAGTTGCTTGTAAAATTTTATTAGAAGAGGAAAATTGTGATATTGTAATGGCATTAGGTATGCCTGGAAAAGCTGAGAAAGACAAAGTTTGTGCTCATGAGGCATCTATGGGGATTATTATTGCTCAATTATTAACTAATAAACATATAATTGAAGTTTTTGTGCATGAAGATGAAGCTAAGGATGATAAAGAGTTAGATTGGTTGGCTAAAAGAAGAGCAGAGGAACATGCTGAAAATGTTTATTATTTATTATTTAAACCAGAGTATTTAACAAAAAAAGCAGGAAAAGGAGAGAGACAAGGATTTGAAGATGCAGGACCAGCAAGATTATAAAACATAATTCCTTAAAATTCCTATATTTTCAATATAACATTCCACAACATCGCCTTTATTTAACTTTCCTACTCCTGGGGGAGTTCCAGTAGAAATTATATCTCCTGGATAAAGTGTCATTATTGATGAAACAAACTCCAAAAGTTCATAGACATCAAAAATCATATTTTTTGTGTTGGAGCTTTGTTTAACTACTCCATTAACTCTACACTCTATTTTCAAATTCATTGGATTTATATCTTTCTTAATTATTGGTCCAATTGGACAAAAAGTATCAAATGACTTAGCTCTTGTCCATTGTCCATCTTTTTGCTGTAAATCTCTTGCAGTAACATCATTTAATATAGTATATCCTAAAATATAGTTATCTGCTTCATCTTTACTTACATCTTTACATTTCTCTTTAACAACAAAAGCCAACTCTACTTCATAATCAACTCTTTTAGATTGTTTAGGTAAGATAATATAATCTTCATTATAAATTATTGAAGATGTTGGTTTTAAAAAGATAACAGGTTCATCTGGAATAGGCATATTCAACTCTCTTGCATGGTCTATATAGTTTAAACCAACACATACAATTTTTGTGGGCTTTATCTTCTTTATATCCATATTTGCTCACTCAAATTCAATAGTTGCTGGTGGTTTATCAGTTATATCAAATACAACTCTTGCAACATTTGGGACTTCTGATGTTATTCTTTTAGATATCTTTTTTAATAAATCAAAAGGAATCTCAGGAACATGGGCAGTCATAGCATCTAAGGATTTAACCATTCTAACAGCAACTATCCAATTGTATTCTCTTTCATCTCCTTTTACACCTGTTGCTTTACAATCTAATACAGCAGCAAAGTATTGCCATAACTCTCTATCCAACCCAGCTTTTTTTACCTCTTCCTCAACAATAGCATTAGCTTCTCTACAAATGTTTAATTTTTCTTCTGTTATCTCTCCTAAAACTCTAACAGCCAAACCTGGCCCAGGGAATGGTTGTCTATAAACAATACTATCAGGAAGTCCTAACTCCTTAGCTAAAACTCTTACTTCATCTTTATAAAGTTCTCTCAATGGCTCAACAACTTCCAAAACCATTCCAGATGGAAGAGCTATATTATGGTGACTCTTAATTTTCCCTTCTGTTTCTATCCAATCCGGAGCAATAGTCCCTTGAACTAAAACCTCTGCTCCAATATCCTTAGCTACTTCTTCAAAAATTCTAATAAAGAGTTCTCCAATAATCTTCCTTTTTTCTTCTGGGTCCTTAACTCCTTTTAAAGCTTCTAAAAATTTATCTTTTGCATCAATAACAATTAAATTTAGTTTATCTTTAAAAGCTTTTTCTACCTCTTCTCTTTCACCTTTTCTCATTAATCCAGTATCAACAAAAACAGCTGTTAAATTGTCTCCAATTGCTTTACTTGTCAATAAAGCAGCAACAGAACTATCTACTCCTCCACTTAATGCAATTATTGCTTTCCTATTTCCTATTTGTTTTTTTATTTCTTCTATACTCTCATTTATAAATTCTTTTGGATTGAACATAGTTTATTCCTCCTTTAAATCTCCTCTACATGCTTTTAAATGTTTTAAAGCATTCTCTTCAAATTTTTCAGCTAAATTTTTTGGGCAATTTATCTCTTCTGATAGATATTTAGCTAAGCAAGTAGCTAACAACAAAATAGCTGCTTTTTGCTCACATTTTAATCTATATATGTGGTGTGGCTTAACATTTAATTTCTCATACAACTCTAAAATTTTTTTACAGTCATCAGATTCTTTAAAGTCATCTGGAACAATTTCATTTATAGTATATATAAAGAATTGATGCAATCTCATTAGCTGCTCTTTATGCATTTGAATAACCTTTAATATTTTTAGACTTAAACTATATATGTCAAAAATTAATAATTTTTTCGGTTAATTAAAAATTTCTAATTATCCATTAACTTTATATAATAAATTCCTTAACTTTAATATAATAAATTGTGTGGTGATTATGTCATTTTTTCAGATTGTAGGGAAGAAAGGATGTATTGAAGTACTTTACAAAATTAAAGATGGAATTAATACATTTACACTTATAAAGAATAAGTTAGATTCTGAAGGTTTAAATCTTAGTACAAGAACACTATCAGAGAGGTTATCTGACTTAGAAAGGGAAGGTCTTATAAAAAAAATTCAAAATAAATATATCCTAACAAAAAAAGGAGAAGAAGCATTAGAAATTATAGAGTATATAATAGAATGGGAAAAAAGATGGGAAGAAGTAAAACTACCTAAAATTATTGTTAGTATGCTTGGAGATATATCCTCAGGTGAGAACAAATGAAGATTATAACATTTGGAATAGCAAAAGGAGGGACTGGAAAGACACTAATAACTGCTAATGTGGCATTAGCATTAGCTAATAGAAATAAAAAAGTCCTCTTAATTGATTGTGATATTGGTTCAAAATCATTAACATATATATTTGATGTTAAGCCAAAATATACTCTATCAGAGGTTATAAATAAAAAAGAAAATATAAAAAAGGCAATTTATCCAACAAAATACAACAATATTGACATTATTTTAATGGGAGAGTCATTAGATGATTATGTAAATTTAAATATAGATTTAGTTGATGAGATGAGTAAGTTGGATTATGACTATATCTTAATTGATGCACCAGCTACTTCAACAGGGATAGAGACATATATCTCATTAGGATTATCAGATTACTTTATTCCTGTTATTGACTATAATGCATTATCTCCAAGCCTACAGGGAGCAATAAATACTTTGATTATTGGAAAGAATTATTTGGAATGTAATCCAGCAGGATTTATTATAAACAATGCTGGAAATATACCAGAGTCAATAATAAAGGATATTGAGAAAATTTTAGGGGTTGAATGTATTGTAACAATCCCAAAATTGTTAGTTTTAGAGCAGGCATATGAAAAGAAGATAATCCCATATAAATACAGTAGAGATTTTGGAAAATTAATAGATAAGATAGCAGATAAATTAGAGGAGTTAGAAGATATCAAAAAAAGAGGCCTACCAGAAGTTTTAAAAAAGATAAATGAAAATATCTTATTCTAAGGAGGAGATAAATGAAGAAGTTGATAGTTATTGACTTTGACAGTACATTGGTTAATAATGAGACAATAGATGAATTAGCTAAAGAGGCAAATAAAGAGAAGGAAATTAAAGAGATAACTAAGTTGGCTATGAATGGAAAGATAGATTATAGAGATTCTTTAATTAAGAGAGTTGAACTAATAAAAGGGTTAGATTTGGAGAAAGTTAATAGAGCAATAAGTAGGATAACACTAACAAAAGGAGCAGAAGATGCAATAAAGGAATTAAAAAAAAGAGGTTATATTGTAGCTGTTGTTAGTGGTGGTTTTGATATTGCAATAAAAAAATTTAAAGATTTAGGAATTGACTATATTATAGCAAATGAACTAATTTTAAAAGACAATAAAGTTGTTGGAGTAAAAGAGAAAGTTATTGACAAAGGGAAAATTATAGATAAACTTATGAAAAAAGAGAAAATAGATAAAGATAACATTGTTGTTGTTGGTGATGGAGCTAATGATTTAAGCATGTTTAAAAAAGCTGGATTGAGGATAGCTTTTTGTGCAAAACCTATATTAAAGAAGGAAGCAGACATAATTATTGAAAATAGAGATTTGAGGGAGATTTTAAAGTATGTTTAAACATAAAAAAAAGTTAGGGCAGTGTTTTTTAAAAGATAAAAATTTTGTATATAAAGCAGTTGAATCTGCTAATATAACAGATAAAGATGTTGTTTTAGAAATAGGTTTGGGAAAGGGAATTTTAACAGAAGAACTTGCTAAAAGAGCAAAAAAAGTTTATGTTATTGAATTGGATAAATCTTTAGAGAGATATGCAAATAATCTAAAAGAAAGATATAGCAATATTGAGATAATTTGGAATGATGCTCTTAAAGTAAATTTAAATAAATTAGATTTTAATAAAGTTGTTGCTAACTTACCATATCAAATTTCTTCTCCAATAACTTTTAAATTGTTAGATAGAGGTTTTGATTTAGCTGTTTTAATGTATCAATTAGAGTTTGCAAATAGAATGGTTGCAAAAGAAGGAACAAAAGACTATGGAAGATTAACTGTTGCTGTGCAATCTCTTGCTGATGTAGAATTATTATGTAAAGTTCCTCCATCAGCATTCTATCCAAAACCAAAAGTATCATCAGCATTAGTAAAAATAACTCCAAGAGAAAAGTATAAAATAGAGAATAAAGAATTTTTCAAAAAATTTTTAAGAGCTATTTTTCAACATAGAAACAAATCACTAAGAAAAAGTTTAATTGACTCATCCAAAGAGTTTGGATTAGAAAAAAGTGAAATAAGAGAGATATTAGAAAAATTTATAAAAGAGGAGAATGTTGATTTATCAAAGAAAGTTTTTTGTTATTCTGCTCCTGAACTTATTGAGATTTCTAACAAGTTAAGTAGGTATATAGAATGATTGTTGTAGTTGGTGGGACATTTGATAAACTCCATAAAGGACATAAAGAACTATTAAAATTTGCCTCAAAATTAGGAAAAAAATTGGTTGTAGGAATAACATCTGATGAATTTGCTAAAACATACAAAAAACATGAAATTGAACCTCTCACAATAAGAGTAAAAAATCTTAAAAAATTTTTAGATAGTGAAAATATAAACTATGAAATAAAAATTATTGATAATCCTTTTGGAGATACTGTTGAGAATAAGAACTATGATATAATTGTAGTGACAGAAGAAACACTAAAAAATGCTAAAAAAATTAATGAATTAAGGATAAAAAAAGGACTAAAACCTTTAAAAATTGTTATTTTTGATTATATATTAGCTGAAAATGGAAAACCTATATCATCTACAAGAATAAGAAAAAAAGAGATAGATAGGAATGGAAAAGTTTATTCTCCTTTATAATCCTTCATAATTTCACTTATATACATACTTAAACCACTAACAGCAGCAACAACTTCCTTTTTTCTTTCAAATACTTTGTCAGATAGAACTTTATACATATCTACAGTTTCAGCAACATATTTTTTGACCTTTGGCATCAATACAGATTTATGTTTTTCTATATAGTGAGTAGATAAATTACCTTTTATAAAGTCCTCTTCTTCCATAATTGCTCTATGTAATGGAATATTTGTTTTTACTCCAATTATAACATACTCTTTTAATGCCCTTCTCATCCTTGCTATTGCCTCTTCTCTATCTCTCCCATAGGTTATTAGCTTGGCTATTAAAGAATCATAGTATGGTGGTATCTCAACACCTCCATGAGCTCCACTATCAATTCTAACTCCTGGCCCTCCTGGAGACCTATATAACCTAATCTTTCCTGGTGAAGGAACAAAGTCATTTAATGGGTCTTCTGCATTTATCCTACATTGTATTGCATGCCCTCTAAATTCTATATCATCTTGTTTTAATGTTAATTTTTCTCCATCAGCCACTTTTATCATTGCCTTAACTAAATCAATTCCAGTTATTTGTTCTGTTACTGTGTGCTCAACTTGAATTCTTGTATTCATCTCTAAAAAATAGAATTTACCATCTTGGTATAGAAATTCCATAGTTCCTACACTATCATAATCAATTGCTTTAGCCCCTTTCTTAGCAGCTTCTCCCATTATTTCTCTCATTTCTTCATCAATTATTGGAGATGGGGCTTCTTCAATTAATTTCTGTCTTCTTCTTTGTATAGAACATTCTCTTTCTCCTAAATGGACAATATTTCCATATTTATCAGCTAAGATTTGAATCTCTATATGTCTTGGATTGTCTAAATATTTCTCAATAAATATTGTTGGGTCTCCAAATGCATTTTTAGCTAATGTCCTTGCAGATTCTATAACCTCCATTAACTCTTCCTTGTTGTGAGCAATACTTATACCAATCCCACCTCCACCAGCAGATGCTTTAACAGCAACAGGAAAACCTATTTGTTCAGCTATTTCAATTGCCTCATCTACATTCTCCACAGCCCCATCACTACCTGGAATTGTTGGAACTCCTGCCTTTTGCATAATCTTCTTAGCATTTATCTTACTTCCCATAGCTTCAATTGCATCTGGATGTGGCCCAATCCAGGTAAAACCTCTTTTCACCACTTCTCTTGCAAACTTAGCATTTTCAGCTAAAAAACCATATCCAGGATGTATAGCATCTACACCAGCTTTTTCAGCAACATTTAAAATAGCTTCCATATTTAAATAACTCTTAATAGCAGGAGCTTCTCCAATACAATAAGCTTCATCTGCCAAAGAAACATGTAAAGATTTTCTATCTGCTTCAGAATAAACTGCTACTGTCTTAATCCCCAACTCCCAGCAAGCTCTTACAACCCTTATTGCTATTTCTCCCCTATTTGCAATTAAAACTTTTTCAAACATAAATATTCACCATCTATCATTCAATAAATTCTGTATAAAAATCAAAGTTCTTCAATTGGACTTAAAAATAAAATTTCAAAAATTTTTATATTTACATAAAAAATTAAATTAATTATTTAATAATCATAATAACATCTCCAATATTCACAGTTTCTCCTTCCTCAATTAATATTTTTTCTACTATACCATCTCTTGGGCTTTCAATTGGATGCTCCATTTTCATAGCTTCTACAATAGCTATAATATCTCCTTTTTTAACTGTATCTCCTTCTTTAACTTTAATTTTAGTTATCATACCTTTAACAGGAGATGTAACAGCTCCTTCAATATCTGCTTTAATTACCTCTCTCTTTCTCTTCAATTCTGTTCCTATTTTTGGCTCTATTTTAACTTCAAATCTTTCTCCATCTACTTCAACAATATACTCTGTTGGAATATCTAAAATCTTCTCTATTTTCTTAGGTTGAGGTATAGGCTCAGCTTTTAATTCTCCTCTTAAAAACTTAACAGCTATTTGTGGGAACAATGCATAAGTTAATATATCTTCCTCTTTCTTAACAATTCCTAATTTTTCAGCCTCTTCTTTAACTTTTTCCCATTCTGGTTCTAATAAATCTGCTGGTCTGCAAGTAATTGGTTTTTCATCTTCATCTAAAACTCTTTTTAACAACTCCTTACTTATTGGAGCTGGTGGTTTTCCATATAATCCTTTAACATACTGAGCTACTTCATTAGTTATAATCTTATATCTTTCCCCAGTTAATACATTCATTACTGCCTGAGTTCCAACAATTTGAGAGATAGGGGTTACTAATGGTGGATATCCTAAATCTTTTCTTACTCTTGGAACTTCTTCTAAAACTTCATTTAATTTATCTAAAGCTCCTTGCTCTTTTAGTTGTGAGATTAGATTTGTGAGCATACCTCCTGGAATTTGGTAGTAGAGAGCTTTAGCATCTGGAATAAGTGCATGGTCTGGAATAAGAGCTTTATATTTCTCTCTAATTTTTAAGAAATAGTCTCTAATTTCTAAAAGTAAATCTAAATCTAAGTTAGTATCATACTTAGTTCCTTTTAAAGCTGCAACTAAACTCTCAGTTGGGAAGTGAGATGTTCCCATAGATAGAGGAGATATAGCTGTATGAACAATATCTACTCCTGATTCAATTGCTTTCATTAATGAAAGTGGAGCTAATCCACATGTGCAATGGCTATGGAACTTAATAGGAAGTCCAACTTCTTTCTTTAAAGCTTTAATTAATTTTTCTGTTTCATAAGGAGTTAATAATCCTGCCATATCTTTAATATCAATTACATCAACTTCTAAATTAGCCAATTCTTTTGCAAATTCTACAAACTTCTCAACTGTATGGACAGGACTTATGGTATAACATATACATCCATGAACTTCTGCACCTAATTTTTTAGCAGTTTTTATAGCTGTTTCCATATTTCTAATATCATTTAATGCATCAAAAATCCTAAATATGTCTATTCCATTCTCCACAGCTTTTTCTATAAATTTTTCAACTATATCATCAGGATAGTGCCTATATCCAACTAAATTTTGTCCTCTTAAAAGCATCTCCAAAGGTGTTTCTTTAATTTTTGATTTTAATGCCCTTAACCTTTCCCATGGGTCTTCATTTAAGTATCTTATACAGACATCAAAAGTAGCACCACCCCAAACTTCCATAGAGTAAAAACCTACTTCATCCATTTTCTCTGCAATAGGTAACATATCTTCTGTTCTTAACCTTGTAGCCATTAATGACTGTTGAGCATCCCTAAATGTAACATCTGTTATTTTAACCATACTATCCCCTACTAATTTTCTTAAATCAACAAAAAGAGATATTGTTAAAATTTTTGTAGTAAATATTATATATAAGTTATTATCTAATTTTTCACATATGTGATAAAATGGTGATATATTGAATATAAAAATTGTTGTAGATAATATAACCTATACAGGATTAATAGGGGAGCATGGTTTATCTATAATTTTGGAAGATGACAAATATAAAATTTTATTTGACACTGGAAAAAGTGCAGAAGTTTTAGAGAATAATTTAAAGATGTTAGGTGAAAATAAAAAATTTGATTATATTGTTTTATCTCATGGGCACTATGACCATTGTAATGGTTTAAAATATATTATTAGAGAGAAGTTATATAACAAAATATTTGTTGGTGAGGGTAGTTTAATAGATAGATTTTATAATGGAAAATATATTGGAATAGCCAATGAGATAAAAGAGTTTTTAAAAAAAGAAGCTATATTTATAGACAATCATATTAAAATAGATAATGATTTTTATATATTTAAGATAAATGAAAGAGAGTTCTGTTATGAGCCAGAGAATTTTGTTGATAAAGATGGAAATATTGACTTAGTGTTAGATGAGATAGCCCTCTATTATAGAGGAGTTTTATTAACAGGATGTTCTCATTCTGGAATTATAAATGTTATTGAAACTGCTAAACAATTTGGAGATATTAAATTTGTTGTAGGAGGTTTCCATTTGATAAATTCATCAGATAATTATTTAGATTTAGTTTATAACTATCTAAAACATCAAGATTTTAATTTTATGCCTCTCCATTGTACTGGTTTTTATGCAATATCCAAGTTATCAAACTTAAAGAATTTTGTTTTAGGATATAGTGGTAAGATATTAAAGTTAGAGGGTTAATATGGAAGAACTAAAAAAGCCATTAATTGTAAGTATTTTTGGAAATATTGTTCTTTCAGTTATCAAAATTTTTGTAGGATATATATATAATAGTATATCTTTGATATCTGACGGATTTCATTCTTTATCTGATGTAATAACCAGTATTATTGGATATTATGGAATAAAAATCTCACAGATGCCAGAAGATGAAAACCATCCTTATGGACATAGTAGATTTGAGACACTATTTTCATTAATTATTGGATTAGCTTTGTTATTAACTGGATTTGAACTATTAAAGATGTCTATTGATAAAATTATAAATATTGGGACTGTGGAGGTTAATGCCATAGTTCTTGGAGTTGCTATCTTGTCTATAATTATCAAAGAACTAATGACACAATACTCACTATATATAGGTAGGAAATACAACAACTCTATTTTAATAGCTGATGCATATCACCATAGAAGTGATGTTCTAAGTACAATAGTTGTTTTAGTTGGGTTAATTTTAGAAAAATTTGGATTTATATATGGTGATGGATTAGCAGGGGTTATTGTATCTTTAATGGTAGCTAAAGCAGCTATTGATATATGTAAAGATAGTATAGACAAACTTACAGGAAAATCTCCTTCAAATGAAATATTGAATAAAATAAAAGAAACAGTTTTAAAAATAGATGGAGTAAAAGGTTATCATGACTTAAAAGCTCATTATGTTGGCCCTGATATATTTGTAGAGATACATGTTGAGGTTGATAAAGATTTAAGTGCAAAAGAACTGCATGATTTAGAGACAAAAATAACAAAAGAGATTGAAAATATTAAAGGTATTAAAAGAGCATATGTGCATTTAGACCCTATTTAGCCCCAAACTTTTTTAAAGTGTTCTAATGCCTCAACAATATCCTTTAACTTACTAACAGGGAATGCCAAAATTAGTTCTTCATCTTTTATTTTTGCATATTTTCTTGAACCATTACATCCCAATGTCATATTTGGAGCTTTTCTTGTATATACTCCTGCAACTGCATCAGCACATAAGGACTGTATTCCTGCAAAATCTGCCTGGAATCTAACTCCTTGATGGTAGAGTATAGCTTGGACTAATCTTAATGCTTTTTTAGGAACACCTATAAATAATACTGAATCTGGAACAAAGTCAATATCATCCAATGGAGCATATACTGTTGCATATATTTCTTCTTCAACTTTTGGAATTGCTTCAACTACTTTTTTAGCTACTTCTTCATCTTTGTAGTTTCCTAATTTAACATACAATTTTCCAGTTGCTAATGGTTCTGGAGGATTTCTAAATATACCTAAGGCATAAGCTCCTCCTTTACATAGATGTTTCTCAACTGTTGCATAGAATTTTTTTCTTTCTAATCTTGCTATTTGTATCATTTCACAGTGTCTTTTCTCCTCTTCTATTTCATTGTATCCAGAAGGTATTTCATCTTTATTTTTAGCTAATTTTACTCCTACTAATGGAGTATCTAAATCTAACAATTCCATAACTTTTTTTGCTAATTCTCTTATTTCATTTATTTCCATCAGTATCACCTGTTAATTGTTGTGTATAACTTATGAACATAAGACTATCTATCCCAATTGATATATAAAATTTTCTATTTAATTTAAACCATAAAATTTATATACTTGTTTTGATAATATTTATTACGCGTCGTTATGGCTCTTTTATAGTCGTGGGCTCGTGGTCTAGCTGGCTATGATGCCGCCCTGACACGGCGGTGGTCGGGAGTTCGAATCTCCCCGAGCCCACCATTTTCGTATTATTTGATTATTTGATTAATCTTTTTATCGTTATTTTTTTGTTGTATCTATATTATTCATTATTTTTTCGTATTGCTCTTAATATTCTATATCCTCCTTTTATTTTTACAGTTTCTACATTTCCAAATACATTTTCTATATAATTAGCTAAAGATTTTGCACCTTGCTTAGTTTGAATAACTAACCATAACTCTCCATTATCCTTTAAATATTTTTTAGCTTCATCAACTAATTTGTGTAAAACTTCTTTTCCAGCTCTTATTGGAGGATTAGTTATAATCTTATCAAATTTTTTATCTTTAATATTTTCAAATAAATCAGAATATTTTACTTCAACATTTTCATTTCTTATATTATTTAGCTTAATATTTTCCTTAGCTAATTTTAGAGCTCTTTTGTTAATATCAACCATCAATACTGAATTTACTTCATCAGCCAAAGCTATTCCAATAACTCCATAACCACAACCCAAATCTAAAATATCATCATCCTCTTTTACTTCAACAGTCTCAACCAACAATTTAGTTCCTTTATCTATCTTTCCATAAGAAAATACTCCACTATCTGTTTTAAACTTAAATTTCTTTCCTCTCAAAATATCTTCAATAATTTTTATATTTGATTTTGAAGATGGATTTTTTGAAAAATAATGCATAATTCCTCACAAAAAATATTATTATTCTTTTTTTCTACCTACTGGCATTAATAATAAAGGTTCTTCTTCAATATTTAATATTCTTTTTACTTCATCATCATAAAAAGCTCCAACTGAAACTGTTCCTAAGTTCAATCTTGTAGCCATTAAATAGATATTTTGAGCAGAGTGTCCAACTTCCATATACACATATCTATAACCTCTTTCACCATAAACACTAACAGTTCTATAAAAATCTGCTGCAATAATTATTGTTATTGGAGCAACTGCAATAAACATCTGATGTAAAGCTGCAAGAGCCAACTCCTTACTATGTTCTTCCTCAGATAACCATAATAAAGCATGCTCTTCAGGGATATATTTATAAATTCCTTCATCTAATCCTATAACATCTTTAACATTTATATAAATCTCCAATGGATATGTTGCACCAGCAGAAGGAACAGTTTTGAAACCTCTCTCATCAGTTACTCCATAAGCTGCAAATAACAAATAGGAAAGTTCATGGAGAGTTAATGGCTCTCCTAAAAACTCTCTTACAGACCTTCTTTCATACATTACTTTTACTAAATCTATCTCATGAACTTCTGGAAGTTCAATTTTCATATTTTCACCTAAATATCAAAGAATAAAATTACAAATAATAATTTGTTTATATTTGTATTGTTTATATACTTTTCATTTTGTATCTTCTTTTAATACTTGTGCATTTATTTGGCTGAGAGTTTCTTTTATTTTTAACTCATAATCAGATTTTTTCAGCTTACCATTAGTAGCTTTTATTTCAATTATTATCTCTATATTTTCAAAGGTATTTTCTAAGGTTCTCATAATATACCTGTAAAAATCAGATAACTTTCCTCTTGGAATTTTTACTTCAAGAGTTAGTTCATTTATTGTTGGTTCTATATAATTAGGAATCTCCTGAGTTTTTTTATTATCTTCAATCTTTTGTTTAATTTCTTCTTTCTTTTCTTCTGTTTTTGTTTCTATAATTTTTATATCTGTTGTTTCAAGTTTTTCTTCTTTAGGAGTTTTGTCTTGAGATTCTTTCTTTTCACATAATTCTTTTTTTATTATGATTTCATAATCTTCAAACTCTATCTTAGGTGTTGTATTTATTGTAATACATTCAATTTTTCCATTTTTTAAAATTCCAAAGCCAAAGAAACCATTTTTTACACCATCTTCAATAGACTTTATAAAGTTATTTTTGGATATTCTTGGTTCTCCTGGTGTTGTTAAAAGGGCTTTGTAAAGTTGTTTTATTGGAAGATAATCTTTATTTGTAAGATATTTATGTAATATTAAAATTGGGGATAATTTTTCTATAATTTCCTTTTCTTCTTTTAATTTATCAAATATCTCCTCTGTTATTGTTTTTTTAACACCATAGGTAGGAATACCAAGGTCTATCTCTTTTATTCCATCTTTTCCTGGGAGGTAGATTATTCTATAGAAATATCTAAGTTTATCTCTTTCATCTTTAATTAGTTTTTTAATTTTCTCTTCAACATCTTTTTTCTGCTGTTCAGTTAGAACTATGTATTTATCTTTTTTAATACTCTCCCATGCTAACTTCTCTCTTAAAAATTTTTCAAAGTTGTGTCTTTCAGATTCCAGAGGACATAAGAAAATAAGAGTATTTTTATAAACTCTTGGATTATCTCCGTAATTTTGAATTATTTCATTAATAAATTCTTTATCATTTGTTGGTAGAACTATAAGTTTTAATTCCTCAGAGTCTGGAATATCTTTTGATGTTCTTGGATATATGTAGGTTTTGAGCTTTTTACCAAGGTATTTTTTTAGGAGAGTTTTAATTTCTTCCTCTATAACTTCATTTTCAATCTCAGCCATTTTTGTAATTATAGTTCTGTTCAGATTTGGCTGATTTTTAAAGAAATATCTTTTTTCATCTTTCCATAAGTAATAAAGATTATCTTCAAGATTACTAACTACTTCTGAGATAACTGTTGATGGTATAGTAGGGTCTGAGCATGTTAGTTTTAGCTCCCCAAGAGTTATACCTTTAATTTCTCCTCCTGAAAATGAGTAGAGAAAGATGGTAGTTGCTACTTTAGTTCCAAGCTTTAAGCCCTTATATGTGTCTCCAAGGAGTTTATCTACTTTCTTAGCATTTGAGTTATTTGCTGTTATATCTGCTGATAAGACACTTTCATATTCTTTTCCAATGTGCTTAATTAGTTCCTCTGCCAACTCTCCAAAGCTTAGGTCAAAGTCACAAGGTCTTATTAATGGAATTGATGAATCTTTTAATTTATATGTAACAAGGGAGAGAATTCTTAAAACACCTCTTGTTCTTTGGAATGTTGGAATACTACCCCATCTATAATGTAATACATCAACAACTTCAGGATGGAATGGATAGCTTTTTATCATTTTTTCTCTATATTGAGATTTATTGTTTATTAAAATACCTTCTCTTTCATAGTAGTCAATAAATTCATCTACAATATTTTTTACTTCTTCCTCATCAATTCTTTGGAATAATCTTTTTCTTATAATTTCATAAATTTCCTCTCCAACTACAGGAGTGTAAATTTTTTCAACTCTTCCAATAACCTGTTGTAGTCTTGTTAATAACTCCTCTGCTACTTCTTCATCTGCATATTCAATAATACTTGCTGGCAATGTTATAACAAGAAGAGTGTTATTTAAAGATTTGACAGTTTCAGATAATTCTTGAAGAAATGCAATTGTTTGAGATGCTAAGTTTGATTCTCCTACTTTAACACCTCTTGCTTTTACTACATACTCTAAAACTTCATCCATTAAAATTAAAACTGGTTCATGCTTCTCTAACAGTGCCCTTAACTTCTCCCTACCTGGAGAAATTGGAGAGCTAAGAGTTTTTATCTCTCCTTCAAGCTGTTTCTCAATCTCTCCCCATAAGGTTCCTATTATCTTACCATCTTTTTCTTCTGGGGTTATTGCTGTCCCAACAATTGTAACAACCTTTGCCTTTATTGGTTCTATTCCTTCTACATATTTTTTAGCAATTTCTGGATTTTTAAATGTGTGATAAAGAGTGATTAATGAATGTGTCTTCCCTCCACCAAATGGAGTTTGTATTTGGATTATTGAGTCTCCTCCCTCTCCTTTTAATCTTTTTGAAGCAATTTTTATTAAAGATTTTAATCCTGAAGTTAAGTAAGTTTTTTTAAAGAATAGTTCTGGGTCTTTGTAGTCATCAGGTGCTCTATTTTTATAAACTTCCCATAAATCTGCAGCAAATACATCCATTGTTAATCTTCCTTCTAATATATCCCTATGAGGTACTGCAACTAAGTGAAATGGTTTCATAATTTTTCCCCCTTCCTATATTTTTAAATTTATCTCAAAACCTCTTTAATAGCATGCCACTCAATTATTGAGGTAGGTTTGATTATACCATTAACAACATCATAAAACAAAATTTCATTTTCCACTAAAAATTTAAATTCTTTAATTAACTCTCTTTTAATAATTTCATAGTCCTCAACTTTAATTTTATCTCTAAATTTATTTAAAATTTCATATATTTTATTTTCATCTAATTCATCTGGCATATTTGCAATTAAAAACATTAATCCATCTTTCTCAATATTAATCCACTGCTTTATTGTTTCTTTAACAGATAAGCCAAGTTTTTTGTTATTTATCAGCTGAGAGATTTCATAAGGTAAAGAGAGATAATTTGAGGCATAATTTAGTTCATCCTCACTAAAACCCTCTTCTTTTAAAATCTTCTTTATTGTTTCTTTCTCTAACCAATCAATTAAATAATATTCTGAGGCATTTTTTAATGTTGAATTTCTATAAATTTCCTCAATAAATAATGTATCTGATGTTAAACAAATAACGTGGCATAGATGCTCCATTTTAGTTAGAGAAACAAAGAGGTTAAATAATTCATTCAATAATGATTTATTTCCATTAAAGTAGATATTTTTTAGTTTTTGAAGTTCATCTATAATTAAGACAGGTTTTTTTCCTTCTTGAATAACAGCATTTATTGATTCATTTATCTTAGCAAAAACATCATTCAAAGACAAATTGTTAAAATCAAAATTTTCCTCAACTCCAAATTTAAACACTCCTAAATTAATCTCTAATTTATTTAGAAGATATTTTTTATCTGACTTTTCAAAAAATACTCTTAAAAATTCATCTTTTGTAGGAGTGGCATATTTCCTTAGGTTATAATAGAAAAACACTATATTACTGTTTTCCAATTCTTTAATAACTCTTCTCATTACTGTTGATTTTCCAGATGACTTTGGACCATAAATAAATAATATAGAGTTTGGTTCTAACTGCACATAAGTCTTTAAATATTTAAGTTCTTTCTCTCTATTATGGAATTTCATTTTATACACCAAATTTATTTTAAAACCTCTTTAATAGCCCACCACTCTATTATTGATGTAGGCTTGATTATTCCATTTATAACATCATAAAATAAAATCTCATTCTCTATTAGGAATTTAACGTCATCAAAAATTTCATCTTCAAAATTATCAATACTTACTTTTATCTTATTGTTAAATTTACTTAATATTTTTAATAAATTCTCTTTTCTATCTTTATTTGACTTTAATAAATACATCAATCCATCTTTCTCAATATTTATCCACTGCTTTATTGTTTCTTCTACCGACAAGCCAAGTTTTTTATTATTTATTAATTGGGTGATTTCATAAGGTAAAGAGAGATAGTTTGAAGCATAATTAACTTCTTCCTCACTAAAACCCTCTTCTTTTAATATCTTCTTTATTGTTTCTTTTTCTAACCAATCAATTAAATAATATTCAGAAGCATTTTTTAATGTTGAGTTTCTATATATTTCCTCAATAAATAATGTGTCAGAGGTTAAACAAATAACATGGCATAGATGTCTAACTTTTGTTAAATGGACAAAGAGATTGAATAATTCATTTAATAATGATTTACCACCATTAAAGTAGATATTTTTTAGTTTTTGCAACTCATCTATTATTAGAATTGGTTTCTTTCCATCTTTGATAACTGCCTCAATTCCTTCATAAATTTTATTAAATATGTTATTTAATTTTATATTGTTGAAATCAAATTTTTTCTCAACACCAAACTTAAAAATTTTTAGATTAATTTCTAATTTATTTAGAAGATATTTTTTATCTGACTCTTCAAAAAATATTTCTAAAAACTCTTCTATTGTTGGTGTGGCATATCTTCTTAAATCATAATAAAAAAATACTATATTGCTATTTTCTAACTCTTTAATAACTCTAAGCATAACAGTTGTTTTTCCAGAAGATTTAGGGCCATAAACAAATAAAATAGCGTTTGGTTCTAACTGCACATATGTTTTTAAGTAGTTGAGTTCTTTCTCTCTATTGTAAAATTTCATTTTATACACCATACTCCATAGGAAAATAAAGGTTATGCTCCAATTAATTAAGCTAATTTTTCTTCATTTTTTCATCAGTTTTAATTTGAATTTTCATATACTTCTGATTTATCAAAGTTATTTTGGATTTTAGCTTATTTATGATTATCATATTAATACTTATATCAAATATGATTGCACTTATCAAATCTGCAAGCAAGTAAAAAGTTAGGGCTATGTTTAGTATAAATGAAATTTTAAAATAAAACAAATATGTATTGTAGGCAGTAATGAAGTTATTATTCACAATGTCAAACTTTTGGTTAAGAAGATTAATTTGGTTTTGAGTAATATTGCAATATTGTTTTATTTCTTCAATGTCTGCTTTTGTTATATTCTCCCTTCTTAATTTTTCATATTTTTGCTTATATTCTTGCAATTGTTGTTGTAATTGTGATATTTGTTGTTTTAATGCACTTATTTCAGCATCCTTTTGCTCAATCTGTTGAATATACGGCTGAGATTTAGTAGATATTAATATTTGACTTAAAGACGATAAAAGAATTATAATAATTGGTAGAATAATGATGGCAACAATTAATAATTCTATCATTTTCTCCATTAACAACACCTATTTTTAAAGATTTAAAAGAACTCATCCAATCTTCTTTGCTCTTTTGCTGATTTTATAATGTTTTCTCTTCCAACTAAGAATCCATCAAGTAGTTTTTTCTCTTTGCTATCTTTTGGCAGAGTTTCAGATATTGCCTGAGCAAATTTGAAAAAGCTATCTTTTAAGTAGTTTGTCTCTTGGAGAGTTTTTATTATTCCTTCTTTATCTCCCTTCTCCCAGAGTTTTAAAACTTTATGGAGAACATCAACTAAATCCTTTGGCTCTTTCAACTCTTCCAACTTTCTTTCATGAGGTCCTAAGAGGTAGATATATTCCTTATCTTTCTTTATAAATCCCTTGTTCCATTCTTTCTCTAAGTTTAAGCCCACACTTTGAGCTAATTTCCTTGCCTCATCAAAGATGACTTTTGATGTTCCATAACTCCATCTGTAAAGGAGGTAGAATCTTGATAATGGAGATAGTTCATCTGCAAAACCATTGTGGATAATTTGTTTAACTGCATAGTCAGTTACAATCTCTCTAACATATTCAAGGAGTTTATCTCCCCTTATCTCATTTCCTTCATAGTCCATGATTTTGTTGTATTTTCCAAATACTTCAATTGCAGAACCAATTGCAGAGATGAAGAAATCAGCCCCTCCAATTCCTTCCTTCCAGAGTTTGTCAAGTTTTTTGTGTAAGTGTTTTTTAATTTCTTCCTTAACTTCATTTAGCCAACCAATTTCTTCTTTTTGCATCTTTCTTGCTACAATGTAAATTGATGATGCCAATGCAGCTGATTCTTTTGCTCTTAATCTTGATTTCATTTCTGTGTGTATTGGATAACTTGCAGTTATAACTAATCCAGATTCTAAGAGAGCATTTATAACTGTTTCCCATCCTTCTGTTGTTTTATGTGCATAGACAATAACTGCTATTCCATTTGGCTTTAAAACTCTATATATTTCTTTAAATGCCTTTTTTAGATTTTCTTCAAAGAATTTTTTGCCATCTTCAACTGTCCAACCTTCATGTTTATAAGCAACAATTTCTTGAGATTTTGGAGTTAGTGGGGTTGAGAACAGATCTGGATATAAATCTCCAATGGTCCTTTTTAACCAAACATAGAAAAAGTCAGAGAGATAAGAGTAAGGAACATTATCATAGTATGGTGGGTCTGTAAAGACAGCATCAAAGAAATTATCTGGATATGGAAGAGATGTTGCTGATGCTTGGGATACTTTTGGTATGAAATTATTTTCTGTTGGTGGAATTTGAGAAAAATGTTTTAGTGCTTTAATTACCCAATCTAAATTTGATTCCCATCCAAATGATTCACATATTGGAATGGACTCAAAATAATCCCATACCATACCTAATGCCTGTCTCTGCATAGCAGGACTTGCTTTTTCTCCAGTTACATGCCAATACCCCAAATTAGAACAATAAATCATTATTCTATCCAATCCTAAAGCCAAATATGTAACAACTGCCTTAGCATAATCCTCTTTATCTTCAATATCCTTCCTATCTTTCAAGTCATCTAAAATTTTATAATAAGCTTCTTTAATCTTATCCATAAATGTAATTAATGCCAATTTTTGCCTTGAATTGAACAAATCTCCCCATGTTTTTATATGATAATTTTCTCGTGGAGCAAATGGTCTTTGTGTAATCGTATGAACAATAGGAATTTCCTCATTAGGCACAGGGTCAAATCCCCACTTATCAATAAACTCCTCCCTTTTCTTCTCCGAATACTTCTCTGCATCTTTGAAAATCTCTAAATCTTTTTCAGTTGCTACTCTGTATTTTTTACCTTTCTCTTTTGGATTGTGTAAAACCACTGCTATTAATCTCTCCCTATTCTTTCCTTCTTTAAACAAATTCCTCAAAGTCTTTGCATCAATAACAGAACCACAAACTGGGCATGTAACTATTGCTCTCCTAACAGTCCCTTTTGATGGGTCAAAATTTTTAGGCATCTTCTCATATCCATCTCCAACAATCTTAAATTTAACTTCCCCATCTTTAACATAAGGATACAATGCAACTTTTTTATTCTTTTTCTTAGCTAACCAAAACTGCCTCATTAGTGGAATCTCTGCATTACAAGATGGGTTTTGGCATGGAACTGTTCTTGCCCAAATATATCCAACTGGAATATCTCCATTTTCTTCAACTGGATAAAATTTCCCAATCTCTTTCTTTGCTTCCTCTAAAACCCAATTACCCCACTTTTTAACATCTTCAAGTAGTGGGTTGTAAATTTCCTCAGCTCCTAAGGAATTTTTTCTCTTCATTCTTCCATATTTTTGTGGAAATTCTAAAACTGCCTTTAATATCAAAACAGCTACTGGATTATAGTCATTTGCATAAACCTCACATCCCAACCTCAAAGCCTCTAAAGGTATTGCCCCTCCCCCTGAAAATGGGTCTAAAACTCTTGGCACATATCCCAAAGATTTTTTAATATCTTCTCTTGCTTTTTTTATAATTTTAGAGTTTGTTGAATTCTCCCACTTAGCCAATTTTTTTATAAATTCTTTTATTTCATCCTCTTTCTCCTCTGAATATTCAATTAAAGATGCATAACTTGTAGTCCTTGAAGATGCTAATGGTCTTCTTGCCCACCATATATGTAAAGTTGAGATATGTCCATGTCTAATGTTTTTTTCTCTTGCTGATTCCTCACTAACTTCCTTAACTGGAAACACTTCCTCAATAAATGCCCTCTTTATTGGAAATTCTTTCATTAAATATCACCATTATTTAATTTAACTTTTTTAGGAGTTTCTTTAAATTTCCATTCATTGGTTGGAATTATAAACCTAACTACTTCAACTTTTTCAATAGCTTTTAAATTCTCAGCAGGGTTTTTTATAGTATAGAGTGTTGGATTTTCCACAGCATTCTCCACAATGTATAGCCAATATTTATCCTTAAACCTCTTAGCCATAAACCATTCATTTGGAGTTAAAGCAACTTCTCCAGTTGTAGCTCTTGCCTTAACTTCAATATATCTCACTTCTCCATTACCTTCTGAATAGATATCATATCCCAAATTCTTTGAAGAAACATCAATAGGATTTCTCCCATTCATTTTTTCATATGCCATAGCTACTTCCATTCCAATTCTCTCAACTTCTTCATCACTAACCATCTTTCTCTCTGATATAACTCTTATAGCTCCAACAAACTCTGGCATGCTAATAGTTAAATTTTTCTGTCTCTCAATTTCTTCTTTTAATTTTTCTAAAGCTTCTTCATACTCTTTCTTCTTCCTTTCAGCCATTGTAATTGGTAAATCCATCTTCTTTCCTTCACTCTCCTGCTTCTCATAATATTCCAATATTTTTGAATCCAATTCAGATATCAAATTCTCCAAGGATTTAATTCCATACTTCTTTTTAATATTTGCCTGTCTCTCCCTCTCTTTAAGAATATCATTTTTATATTTCATTAATGATGATATTGCACATTTTCTTGCTTTCTCTTTCCTTTCCTCTATATTCTCAATCTCAATGCCTTTAATATCTGTTGGCACTAAGTCCCAGATTATTGCTGGATTTATCTCCTCAAAATTACTTCCATCATCATATATAGCAAATAATCTTTTTCCAGCAATTTCTCCAGTTCCATCTTTAACTTCTCCTTCAAAAAACCATATAATTCCATCATATTTTCCAGAAACATCTTTAAATACTGCTCCTACTTTACATTTATCTAAATAATTCCTTAAAACCCATTCTAAAACTGCCTCAAATAAAGGATGCCCAAAGGAAACATATTCTACATCTGAATTTTTCATAGCAATTTCTTTATCAAAAGTAATTTTTGCATATCTCTTTGCCAACTCTCCCCAAGTGTTTTTAAACTTCTCTTCATTTGCTATCTTTCTAATCTCATAAGGAATTGAATCAACCCTATAATAATCTTTAACTTTAACAATTTTTCCTCCAGCTTTTTTAAATGCTTTGATAAAGAATGCCTCAGTATATTCTGGAGCTAATCTATACCTCTTACTTTTTTCAGAAATTTCTTTTATTCTTGTATAGTCAATTTCTCTAATTGCTAAGCTGTCTCCCAATGCCTCTTTAACTCTCCTTAAATATTCTTCATCAACATCAATCTCAATCTCCTTCAATATCTCCTCAACATCTCTTGCATTTGCAGCTGCTTCAAGGACAAGTTGATAGAGTTTTTTTCCATAAAATATCTCTCCAATGACATCAAAGACCTTATCTCCCAAATGTTTTCTAATCTCCTCTAATTTATTAAGCAATCTTAATAAAACCTTTCCCTCTCTTGTATTGTCTGCAACCAAATTGTAAATAAAAACCTCTCTTGTCTGTCCATATCTATGAATTCTACCCATTCTCTGCTCTAACCTGTTTGGATTCCAAGGAATGTCATAGTTTATCATAATATTACAAAACTGTAAATTAATTCCTTCCCCAGCAGCTTCAGTAGCTACCATAATTTGAGCTTCATTTCTAAACTCCTGCTCAGCCCTGATTCTATCTTCAAGTTTCATTCCTCCATGTATATATGTTACAGAATGCCCCCATGATTTTATTTTTTCCACTAAATACTCCAAAGTATCTCTTGATTCTGTAAAAATTAGAATTTTATGGTCTTTTGGGTATTTTTCCAATAATTCTTTTAATTCTCTAAGCTTTGTCTCTTTCTCAGATGCTATAATCTCATCAGCCATTTTTATTAACTTATTTATATATTTAATTTCTTTCTTTAATTCATCAATATTCTCAGAAACAGTTAAAGTTTCCCATATCTCTTCAATTTTCCATCTTTCTGTCTCATCATAATCATCAATATCCTCAATATCTTTAAATAATAATTTATTATCTGTCAAATCCTTAATTTTCTCTAATCTTTTCTTCCTTCTCTCCAATGAGCATCTTAATGCATAGACACTTGAAGCAAATCTCCTCTGCAAGATTAATAAAGCAAAAGCCACATTTTTTTTTTTATCATTTTTTAATGCCTTGTTATATTGCTCAATCACATACTTAGATAATGCATTATACAGCCTCATCTCTTCATCTGAGCATGAAAATTTTATAGTTTTAACATGTCTTGGCAAAAACAATGGTTTTCCATCAAAATCAACTAAATCCTCCTTTAATCTTCTTATAAATAATGGATTATCCTTATTTTTAATAGATTCTTCAATCATATCAGCAGATGAGAAAAATCCTGGATATAATAAATCTAAAAATAATCTAAAGTTTTCAGCATCTCCTCTGTGTGGTGTTGCAGTTAAAAATAGTAAATGCTCAGAAGTTCTTGATAAAACTTCTCCTAATCTGTATCTATCTGTTTTTTTAGTTTTATCTCCATATTTGTAGGCAGACATTTTATGAGCTTCATCAACAACAACTAAATCCCAATGGACACTCCCCAAAGATGCTAATATATCCTCCTGCTTAGCAAAATCCATAGATGTTATTACTTGGTTATATTTTTCCCAAACATTTACCCCATAGTTGTTATTTATAAGGTTTCTATCAACAACTACAAAATTCTCTGAAAACTTTTCTTTTAACTCTCTTCTCCACTGGTCTTTTAAATGCCCTGGAACTACAATTAATATTCTTTTTGCTAATCCTCTAAGCTTTAACTCCTTAATAACCAATCCAGCCATTATTGTTTTCCCAGCTCCTGGGTCATCTGCTATCAAAAACCTAATCCTTGGAAGCTTTAAGATATAGTTATAGACAACATCAATTTGATGAGGTAGTGGGTCTATTTTTGAGACTGTTGTAGCTAAGAATGGGTCAAAGAGATACGCTAACCTAAATCTATATCCTTCCAATCCAAGAAAAACCTCTTCAGCATTCTCTGAAAAATTTAGTTTCTCAATATCATGGGTTTTAATTTTATCTAAATCATCTTTTGGAATTATGTTGTCAATGTATTTTTTAGATTTTGTCATAACCCCAACAATTCTTATAGAATCTCCAAAATCTTCTATTTCCAATATTCTTACAGGTTCTGGCCAGTGTGGGGATTTTATAACACTTCCTTGCTTTAATTCAATCATAAAAATCCACACTCTAAATTTGTTAATTAATAATATTTAATTTAGTTTCAATATTGTTATATAGAAAAGTTCTTATTGTGTAATTTCTAATTTTTAATATCTAAAATTTAGGTTTATGATATACACTTAAAGAGCTACTCATTAATAGTTTAAATACTTTAACTTTTAAATTTAAAAAATGGATAAACTATTAAAATTACCTAATCACATAAACTATAATTTATGAAGAGAATTATAATCTCAATAATATTATCTATTTGTATGTATTATTATATCAATACAGTTTTTACCTGATATACAAAGTAAGTTGATTAGTGTTGTAATTTTTTTAGTTTTAATGTGGAGTTTAGAAGCTTTACCTATAGGAGTCACATCTTTACTGCCCATTATACTGTTTCCACTATTAGGAATCCTACCAATCAATGATGTAACTTCAAACTATTCTAAACCCTATTATATACAAATTAGGAAGTTATAATTTACTTTTAGTTGCCACTATTTGTGGTAGTTATGCATTTATGTTGCCAATAGCTACTCCTCCAAATGCTATTGCTATGTCTGGAATTTTAAAAACAAAAGATATGATTAAATATGGAATCATTTTAAATATTTTAGCAATAATTTTAACAACAATTATAGCAACATACTACTGGAAAATATTCATTTAAAGGAGGATTTATTATGAAGATAGCAATTGTAGGTAAAGGTGGATGTGGTAAATCAACAATAACAGCATTGTTAGCCAAAGAACTATCTAAAAATAAAAAAGTTTTAGTTATTGATGGAGATGAATCTAACATAACACTTCATAACATTTTAGGAGTTGAAAAGCCAAAAAAAGAATTTTTGGAATATTTAGGTGGTAGAAAGGACTTTATGAAAAAAATTAAAGGAAAAAAAGATATTAAAATATTTGATAAATTGAAAATAGATAATCTTCCTGAGGAATGTATAACCAAAAAAGGTAATATATACTTCTTAATGATTGGAAAAATCCATGATTTTGGAGAAGGTTGTGCATGTCCTATTGGAGTAGTGTTAAGAGAGTTTTTAAAATCTTTAGAGTTAGATAATGATGAAATAGTTATTTTAGATACAGAGGCCGGAATAGAACATTTTGGTAGAGGTGTTGAGGGAGGATGTGATATAATAGTTGGAATTATAGACCCTACTTATGAATCTATACAACTATCTAAAAAGATAGAAGAAATAGGTGAAAAATTAAATAAAAAAGTATTCTTTATTTTAAATAAAGTTGATGATGAAACAATAGATTTAATCTTAGAAAATATAAATAAAGATAAGGTTATTGGAATTTTAAAGAATAACAAAGAAATTGTTAAAAAGAGCTTAAAAGGAGATAGTTTGGACTTAGAAATAGATGAAATCAAGGAGATAGCTAAAAAAATTATATCAATGAAATAGCTTCTTTTAAGCTAATTTTTCCTTTATATATTGCTGAACCAATAACTACTCCATAAACACCTATTCTTTTAAGATTTTTAATATCTTCTATTGATGATACACCTCCTGAATATATAATATTAAGTTTTGTATTTGTTACAACATCTTTTATAACATCTAAGTTTATACCTCTCATCAATCCCTCTGTATCTACATTTGTAAATAAAATGTATTTTAATAAATCTTCATACTCTTTTATAATCTCCAAAGGACTTTTGTCTATTTTCTCTTTCCATCCTTTTATAACAACCTTATTGTTTTTTGATTCAACAGCTAAAACAACTCTATCCTTCCCGAATTCATCTACCAACTCTTCCAAAAATTTTTTATTTAAAATAGCTTTTGTTCCTACTATTACTCTATCAACACCTAAATCTATTAGTTTTTTAGCTTTTTCTAAATCTCTAATTCCTCCACCAACTTCAATAGGGACATTTACATTTTTTACAATTTCCTCAATTATATCTAAGTTATCTCCTGTTCCTAATGCCCCATCTAAATCAATAACATGCAAATACTTAGCCCCTTCATTAACAAACTTTTTAGCTACTTCAACTGGATTATCCAACTCTAAAATTTTATTATTTGGATTTCCTTGGACAAGTTGCACACATTTTTTGTCTTTTATGTCAATTGCTGGAATAATTAACAATATTATCACCAATTAGAAATATTTTTTAATGAATAATAAAAATTATAGTTTAATAAGATTTTGTATAGTAGAATTAAAAAGGGGGATTTATTTGAAACATTTAATATCTATGAGAGATATATCAAAGAAGGATATTTTAGAAATTTTAGAAGAAGCTAAAAAAATGGAAAATCTTATAAATGAAAAGAAAACCTCTGACATTTTAAAAGGAAGAATTTTAGCAAATTTGTTTTTTGAGCCATCTACAAGGACAAGATTAAGCTTTGAAACAGCAATGAAAAGATTAGGTGGAGAAGTCATAAATATGATAGATAAAGGTTCATCAATAGAGAAAGGAGAGAGTTTAATAGATACAATTAGAGTTGTAAGTGGTTATTCTGATATTATTGTTATAAGACATCCAAATGAAGGAGCTGCAAGATTGGCATCTGAATATTCTTCAGTTCCAATAATAAATGCTGGTGATGGTAGTAATCAACATCCTACTCAGACATTGTTGGATTTATATACAATAATTAGAGAAGTTGGTAAAATAGACAATATAAAAATAGCTTTTTTAGGGGACTTAAAATATGGTAGAACTGTCCATTCATTAGTTTATGCTCTATCCCTATTCAAAAATGTTAAAATGATATTTATATCTCCAAAAGAATTAAAACTTCCAGAAGAAATAAAAGAAGATTTAAAAAATAAAAATATAGAATTTGAAGAGAAAGAAAATTTAGATTTTGATGATATTGATGTTCTATATGTTACAAGAATACAAAAAGAGAGATTTGCAGATATGAATGAATATGAAAGAGTTAAAGGAACATACATGATAAAGAAGGAGCATGTTGAAGGAAAAGATTTTATTATTATGCATCCTCTACCAAGAGTTAATGAAATTGATTATGAGGTAGATAATTTAAAAAATGCTAAATACTTTAAACAGAGTTTTTATGGAGTTCCAGTAAGGATGGCTATTTTAAAGCTACTATTAGAGGGAAGATAAAATGATATACTTTGGAGAAGGTAGTTTAGGTTTGGCAAATGTTAATATATCAATTGGAAATGATAAATATTTAGATTATATATTATCTAATTCACTATCAGAGGGAATATTTGCCAATTTAAGACCAAATTTAATAGTTAAGCCAATAACAATAGTTAAACCAAGAGAACCATTAGACAATGAAATAAAAAAAGAGTTATTTTATGGAGTTATTCAGTATGCAGTTGCTAAGGCCGTTGCAGATTTAGATTTAAATGAAAATCTGAAAATTATTGTTTCAGTTAATATTCCAGATGTGCCTCTATCAAAACTACATAAAAGAAAAGTTTTTCAAAGTTTTTATTCATCTACAAAGTTGGCAATAAAAAGAGCATTAAATAATTATCCATCCATAGAGAAAATTAAAAAAGAAAAGTTTAGAGCACTCCATCCATTAGTTGGATTTAGAGATTGTAAATTAGAAAATACTCCATATCTACAAATTGCCTTAGATGTTCCTACTATGGAAGATTTAGAGTTTATTTTAAATTCTCTACCAAATAGTGACCATTTAATTTTAGAGGCTGGAACACCTCTTATAAAAAGGTTTGGTTTAGAGGTTATAGAAGAGATAAGAAATTACTTTGATGGTTTTATTGTTGCTGACTTAAAAACTCTTGACACAGGAAGAGTTGAAGTAAGATTGGCTTTTGAACATACTGCCAATGCTGTTGTAATTAGTGGATTAGCACCAAAAGAAACAATTTTAAAGGCCATAGATGAATGTGAAAAATGTGGATTGATTAGCTATTTAGATATGCTAAATGTAGATAATCCCAAAAAACTTTATAACTCATTAGAAAAAAAACCTGATGTAGTAGTTCTACATAGAGGAATTGATGAGGAAAAGAACAAAAAAATTGATAATATAAAATTTGATTGCTTAACTGCTATAGCAGGTGGAGTTAGATTAGAAGATATTGATAAATTAATAGAGATTTATGATATTGTTGTGGTTGGTAGAGCAATAACAAAATCCAAAGACCCTGGAAGAGTTGTTAGATACATATTAAATAAAATGGGATATGATATTGACACATATAGGTTATATTTTGATGAGGATGAGATGTGATTTTTATGTTTAAATATTTTGAGACAACAGCAGATTTAGGAATATATGCAGAAGGAGAAAGTTTAGAAGAAGCTTTTAAAGAAGGGGCAAGAGGATTATACAATGTTATGGTAGATATTGACAAAGTTGATAAAAAGGAAAAAATTGAGATTGAAGTAGAAGGTGAAGATTTAGAAGAACTACTATATAACTTTTTAAATGAGCTCTTATTTTATACTGATGTATATAATATAGTTTTTTCAGATTTTGATATAAAAATAGAAAAGTTAAATGGAAAGTATAAACTAAAATGTATTGCTTATGGTGAAGAAATAAACAAAGAAAAACACAATATAAAAGAGGAAGTTAAGGCAGTTACTTACCATTTAATGGAAGTTAAAAAAGATGGCAATAAATATATTGTAAGGTTTGTTATAGACCTCTAACCTAATACCTCTATAATTTTAGCTAATATTTTTCCTTTACCTCCTCTTGGCTCTGCTAAAACTCTTCCACAAGCTAAGCATTTTACTACTGTTGCAGGATTACTAAATATTATTTGCTCATTATTACATTCTGGACATTGAACTTTTATAAATTTAGTTCTTGGTTGAGGGATGATTTTAGATAAATCATCCATATTTTCTCACCTTTTAATTTATTTTTCAAAGAATTCAAACCTTGCTGACCTAAAACATCCATTAGCTTTTGTGTGCATTTTTCCACAAACTGTACATTTAAATCTTAAATCTATCTTTTTAACTGGTTTAGACCTATCTGGTTTAGGTCTTGGGAACCCCCCATATCCTGCTGTAACTCTTCTGAACTGTCTTTGACCCCAAGTTAATTCACTTGCCTTACCTTTTTTTGCCTTCTCTACAATATGAATTGTGTGCTTCTTACAGTAAGGACAGTATCTTTTTATTTTCTTAGGCATTTTCATAATTTCCACCTAATTTCCTCAATAATATTGTGTTTTTTTAAGATATTAGCTACTTTTTTATCAAGTGTTATAATATCCTCTTTGTTTAATGAGCAAATATATCCATTAAATATAAAAGAAGGAAAATTCTTTAAAACTCTTACAACTTCAATATCATTTATAATATTTATATGTTGTGGTTCTATACAACTATCCTCTTTTTTTGTTTCCAATTTCAAATCAAAAATCATATTAAGAATTTCTTTCTCCTCTTCTGTAAGATTTTCTTCACATCCAAATAATAAGGACTTATATATTCTTACTTTCCTTAAATTTCTATAAAAATATAAAGCCCTCTTTTTTTCTAATCCTTCAATATTTTTAATATATTCTCTAACTTCATTGTAAAAATTATTATCAAGCTCTAAAATACTGTCTGATTTTATCTCATCAATAAATAGCTGCTTCAATTTTTTTAACATAACCTCTCACAAAAGTTTTTGATTTAAATAATTATTGTCCATTCTAAATATACCTATTTTTTCGTTAATTGTCTAAATTTGGATTTATTAATTTATCCTTTTAATTTTTAAAAAAAGTGAATCAAACAATAAAATATTATAAACATTGTGAATCAAAAAATATTTCTTATAAAATCTCTTTTAAATTTTCTCAAAAATAAACTTTAATAAAATCATAAAAAATATATAAACTATTCTCATGAAATAAAGTTAATTTTAATTCTTCTCAATAGAATAATCTTACTGACCACACATATAAATTAACGTGAATCAAAAATTCTTATAATGTTAAAACTATGAACCTAAAGAATTAGACAATTTAACAGGACATAATATCTTTTAAAACATACAAGAAAAAGGCAAAAACTTTAAATATAATTAATATAGAGCATATACCACAAAATCTAATTTTTGAAGTCCAAGAAAAAATGAGAAAATTTCAGTAATACTAATTATAAAATTAACATTAATCAATTATAATATGAATCAAAAGTTTTTTATACAATTAAAAATAAAATAATTGAGCAACCATTAGAAATTTTAATAAAAATATTCATAAAGTTGAAATAAGGTGTATCAATATGGATAATGTATATAAGGAGGTTGTATCAACAATATTCAGAAAAGCTATTTTACATCATATGTTAATAACAGGAAGTACATTTCCTACAAAATTATCCAAAGATTTAAACATATCAAAAGGATTGTCATCATCTTTTTTAAGGCTCTGTTCTGCCTTAGATATCATGTCAAGAGAAAGAATTGGACATAAGGTTGTATATTCATTAACAAAGAAAGGAATAGCAATATTAAAAAGATTAGCGCCTGAAATATTTGATTTGAGTTTTTCGAATGCTCTTCGAAATTTATCTAAAAAGAGATTTATGACTAAACACTGTCCAATAACAAAAATAGGATTTAGGTTAGATATTCAAAAGGATATGTTTGGAGGGATTACATTCTCGTTTTATGACTATGATAACAACCTTTTAGGGCAAGTTTTTAGGAATTATAAAGGTATTTGGTGGTGCACGATATGTAAATCTACTGACTGTAAGCACATAGATTACGTCAAAAAACTATATGATAGATTGGAAAAAACAAATTAATGATTTTCGAGTTTTCGAGTTGCATGTATGTATATGCTACGGTTGTGCATATAGAATTTTTTGAAAATGAAATTATCACAACACAAAATTAGAGAGTAGTATAGACTTTTTTGTGATAATAAAATGTAACATGTCTAATTATTCAAATTGTTGTTGTAAAAATTATTTTTTTGTTTTAAAAAACTTAATTTAATGTTTATTCTTAAATTAATTAAAAATTTAGTTATATAATACTAAATATAAACAACAAAATTTTTTAAAAATCATTTATTGTGTAAGAAAGTATAATATTATAACAAAAATTTTGTGATAATTTGGAACTAAAAATTTTGTATATACCTTCCCAAAAACCTATACATACATGCAACTCGAAAACTCGAAAATCTTATAAGAAAATTAGTTAAATTTTTTAACCAAATAGTATAAAATTATTTTCTTAAAAGAAATAATATATTGTGTCATAAATACACACAACTAAGTGAGTGGTATAAAACTACACTTTATATTTTATTCGAAATTCCGAAACTCTATAAACCCATCTAATAGGAATATTAAAAAATAGTTCTCTTTGTTATCTATAAATTTTGTTAATAAATTTAAAAAAGAAGATTTATTGTATTTTAGCTTAAATCTAACTTTTTTACCAAATCTATATTTTGCTAAAATTCCTAAATCAACTAAATCATTTAAATACCTATAAATTGTTGGAAGTTTATAATTGACTCTATATATAATATCATCTATATGGAACTTTCTAAGTTCAATAGCCATCTCAACTAACTTTCGATATTTCGAATCCACTATATAAGGCAATATTTTTAGCCAAGGAATTTTTAGCTCTCTTAGTGTTTTTATATTTCTATTACAACCTCTTAAAATAATCTCTATTATCTCTAAGTTACCATTTGTTATTTTTATTAGATGTTGAGCTACTTTATTGCTTATATAGTAACCTAATTTTTTTGCAAAATATCTTACAGCTCCTATACTGTTTATTTTTCCTTCAGGAAAAAGTTTTTTTATAAGACTGTGAGATTCTATTGGATATCTTAAAACAACTGAAATATTGTTTTTTCTTAGCTCATTTATAAATCTAACAAATCCTTTTTTATGCCTCCATTTTCTAATGTCATGAATATCTATAACCAATATAGGATTTATAGATTTAAGAATTGACAATAGTTTTCCTCTAACTTTTTTAAAATCCCAATTTTTAACATCATTATAAAAATCTTTTATAGCTCTAAAATATGCCTTTTTTGCTCTATAATGTTTTTTATATTTTTTCTTTTGATAAATATAATTAAAGAGATTTTCAAACCATCCAGATTTAGGATTAATCAAGTAATATTTATCCTTTATAATGAATAACAATCTAAGTATGGTCTTTTTCAAATTTGGGGTTGCTAATATATTGATTATTGGATATCTTTTATAGTAAAATCTACCACTATCCTCTAATTCTAACAAGTTCCATCTATGAGTAGGATATAAATACAAGTCATTTAAAAACTCTTCAGGAATATCTTTGACTATCATACCTATCTTATTTTTTTAATTATTGCTATTGAAAGATAGTCATTAAACTCATTAAAATCAATATCTTTTATTTTTCCAAAAACAGCTTTTTCATTATCAAATGTGGCTCTTTTAACTAATCCTATAACAATATCATCCCTATCTTTAATTTTTTCTAATTTTTTCTCTAAGTTTTTAGTTTTCATTATTATTATAGTGTCAAATTCATCTATGTATTTCTCTATATCTTTGCCTTGTGGAAGAATACAGAGTTTTTCATCACCTTCAACTAATGGAATATTTAAAGCTTTTGCAGCAGCAAATATAGAAGATATTCCATTGACTATTTCAACTTTAATATCTCTCTCCAATAACTTTTTCCATAGATATGAAAAAGTGCTATATAAAGTAGGGTCCCCAATTGTTATAACTGCAACGTCTCTTTTTTCATTAACAATTTTGTTAATTGCAAGGTCCCAATACTTTTTAGTTTTTTCTTTATCTTTAATCATTGGAAATAAGAGTTCTTCAACTTCTTTATCATTAATGTAATCTTTAACTATTTCATAAGCAACTGATTTTCTACCTTCTTTGGATATAGGAACAAACACCTTATCAACTTTTTTTAAAATATTTAGTGCTTTTAGTGTTATTAGCTCTTTATCTCCTGGACCTACTCCTATACCATACACTATCATTGTAATCTCCTAATCTAAGTTAAAGACTAATAACTTATTAACTACTATTTAAATTTTATAAAAATTATTTTAACTGTTTATTTTGAATTTTTAGAGTTATATATATAATTTTATTTTAACTAAAAGTATATATACAATATGAAACAAAGACAAAAACTAAAATAAATGGAGTTGGAAATTTGATAAATAAAGGAGATAAAGTTAAAGTTGATTATGTTTTAGAGGTTGATGGAAAAGTTATTGATACATCAATTGAAGAAGTGGCTAAGGAGCATAATATTTATAATGAAGAGAGAGAATATCAACCAATTGAGTTTGTTGTTGGTAGTAACCAACTAATTGAAGGATTTGAAGAAGCTGTTATAGGAATGGAAGTTGGTGAAGAGAAAGAAGTTGTTATACCTCCAGAAAAAGGATATGGATATAGAGATGAAAATCTTATTCAAGAAATTCCAAAAGAGATGTTTGAAGGAGCTGATTTTGAGCCTGAGGAGGGAATGCTAATTTTAGCAAATGGTATGCCTGCTAAGATAATTAAAGTAACTGATGATACAGTTGTTTTAGATTTCAACCATGAATTAGCTGGAAAGGAACTTAAATTTAAAATTAAAGTAGTTGATAAAGAATAATTATTTAATTTTCCTTATTTTGGCTATAAAAAAAGGTTCATCTGGAGGAAGAACCCTTAAAGTTCCTTTATAACTTTCTTTTACATTCAAACCTTTGTATTTGTTGGGATTAATTTTTTCTATTTCAATATCATCTCTATTTTTTAGAATATATTTTATAACATCTTCATTCTCTTCCTTTTCTAAGGAGCATGTTGAATAAACTAATGTTCCATCTTTTTTTAGTAAATCTAATCCAATATTTAATAAAATCTTTTGCCTCTCAGAGCAATATAGAATATCTTCCTTACTAACATTTCTATTTTTGTCTTTAATTATATTTCCTGAGCAAGGTGCATCTAATAGGATTTTATCAAAAAATATATTTTTATTTATAAGATATTTGTAGTATATTCTCATATCTTTGTTCATAATAATAACATTTAAAATTCCCATTCTGTTTATATTTGATTTTAGTGATTTAGTTCTTCTATTACTAATTTCAACTGCTAAAATAGTTCCTTTATTTTCCATTATTTGGGAGAGATAAGTAGTTTTAACACCTGGAGCAGAGCACATATCTAAGACAAAATCATTTTTATTAGGATTTAACTCCAATGGGGGAATTAAGGAGGAGAGGGATTGAGGAATATAGTAACCAAACAAATACTCTGGTGTTGAACCAATTGAAAAAGGACTATCTAAGATTTTAAAAGCATAACCTATAAAAGTTTCTTTTAGTTTAACACCTTTTTTTTCTAATCTTTCTTTTAAAATGTTTGGTGAGATTTTTAAAGTATTTACTCTAATTCCATTCATTTTATCTCTCCAACAGCTTTTAAATATAAAAATGATAATGTAGGAACTGATAATACAATTAATAAATAACCAACTACATCATGGATATATTTTGGAAATCTATATTCTAAAAAAATTCCTATTAGCACAATTCTTAAAATATTTATCCAAAAAGATAATATTAACAAAAATAAACCAATAAGAATATGTTTTATATTTTTAGCATAAACTAACAAAGATAAAAAAACAGCATATAAAAAAGCTCCTGAACATTCTTTTACAATAGTTATAGAGCAATTTGGCAGTATAATTGTTGAATTTATCAACTTAGCTGAATATAATAAATTTAATATATGAAAAACTAATAGAGAGACAATATCAACTAAATATTTTGAAAAATAGTTTAAAACTAAAAAAATTAAGAAGAATATAATATAAAATTTAACTATTTTACCAATGATATATATATCCTTCTTCATTAAAGTGTTCCCCATCTATGAACTGTCCATTTTCTATAATTTCTCCAATCTCTATAAATTTCATTTCTTTTAATTTTCTTTTTATAGTTGTTAATTTATTTGTAGTAAATAGAATTTCAAATTCTTCCCCACTATTTAAAGCTACTTTTATAGGATTTAAATTAAACTCTTCACAAAATTCTAAGACATCCTCTGGAATTAATTTATATAATTTATCTGAGTAGATATAAAAGCTCTTAAAATATTTTAACTCCTTAGCTAAGCCATCTGAAATATCACAAGCTCCTCTTACAAATTCTACAATTTTCAAAAACTCAATTTTAGCTCTTGGATATCTTAACTTTTTAAATATTTCTTTATATTTTTCTTCATACTTTTCTAATTCATTTTTTGAGATTTTTCCTCTCTTATATCTATAATAAAGATAGAGGGCACAATACACTCTCCCAATATTGTTAGTAACAACTAACTTATCTTTTGCATTTCCACATCTATATAGTGGTTTTATACACTCTCCAAGAGCAAAGCCTGATAAAACTAACTCATATCCTTTAACTGTATCACCACCAATAATAGGACATTTGTATATTTCTGAGTATTCATATAATCCTTTATATAACTCTTTTATAAAATCTTCATTAGCCTCATATTTTGATAAGACAATAGATAACAAAAAATAAAGTGGCTTTGCACCACAACTAACCAAATCAGATATATTTGCTGTTAAAACTCTTACTCCAATCTGGTAAGGAGTTAATATATCAGGAATATGAGTTTTTCTACATATTGTGTCAGTAGTTAGGGCTAAATATTTATTATTGAAGTTTATAATTGCACAGTCATCTCCAATACCTTTTATAGTATTTTTATTGTTGTATTTTAAAATATTTTTTATAATTTCAATTATTTTGAGTTCATCCATAACTATCAAATTGGAAGTATTGTATTTCTAACTGGGACATAAGTAGGGATTTTTAAGTTTTTCCAGATAGTCATTGCAAATGAATGTGCTTGGTATCTTTCTCCATGCATAACAATAGCTTTCTTTGGAGTAGGTAGTTTTTTTAAATATCTAACTAATGAGTTATAATCAGAATGAGCTGAGAACTCTATTTTAATAACTTTTCCTCTAATTGGAATAGTATTTTTAAAAGGAGTTATTTCGTTTGCTCCTTCTTCTAACTCTCTTCCTAAGGTTCCCTCTGCTTGATAACCTGTTAATATTAATTTGTTTTTTGGATTTTTTAGAAGTTTTAAATATTTTAGTATAGGCCCTCCTTGTAGCATACCTGAGGTGGAGATAATAATACAAGGCTCATTATTAAATACAGAATCATCAGCTTTTTTTATCTCTCCAAATGGATTTATTCCTGTCTCTAACATATTTCTAATTTTTGGATTCAACCATTCTGAGTAGGATAGATAAATAGAAGTGGCATGAATTAGAGAACCATCAGTATATATAGGAACTTCTTTTAAAATACCTGTTCTCATATAGTTGTTAATAATTAACAAAATCTCCTGAGCTCTTCCAACAGCAAATACTGGTATTAAAACTTTTCCTCCATTTTCAATAGTTTCAGCAATTTCATCAATTAGTTGTTTTTCTAATTCTTTTCTTGATGGTTTAATATCCAAAGGAGAGCCATAAGTAGATTCAATTATAAGAATGTCTATTTCATCTATATCAGTATCAGCTCCTTTCATTGTTTTAGTGGAAACTTCATTAATATCTCCTGTGTAAAAGATTTTTTTACCTTCAATTTCTAAGTAAATGGATAAACTTCCTAATATATGTCCAGCATTGTATAATTTAAATTTAATGTTCTCATCTAAAACCTTCTCCTCATAGTAATTTAGAGGTTCAATAACCTCCATAGCTTTCTGGATATCTTCCTCTTTGAAGGATTTAGTTAAATTTAAAGTGTCTTTCCAAGTAATATACATTAAATCAGCAGTAGGATATGTGCAATAAATCTTTTTAAATTTAAAAAATGGGATAGCTCCACAGTGGTCAAGATGAGCATGGGAAACAATAACCTCATCTATCTCTTTATCATTAATCTTAGGAATCTCTCCAGTATTTGGATGCAAACCACAATCTAATAAAATTCTTCTTTTACCTTTACCTATAATCTCTACACAACTCATTCCTACCTCTTGAGCTCCACCATGAAATTTCAACAGCATAAATTTCACATTTTTAAATTATTTTTCCTAATAGTCCAAATGTTTTAGCATTAGTAATTTTAACTTTTTTAAATTCACCAATATCTTCACAATCTACTTTAACAACTTTAAAATTATCTAAATAAGCTTTATTTTTATCAACAATTAGACATTTAAGAGTTTTTCCTATATATTTTTTATTTTGTTTATAGCTTAACTCTCTCCTTAGTTTATCTAAAATTCTACTTCTTTCTTTTTTTATTTTTGAATCAACTTGTTTCATTTTAGCTGCTGGTGTTTTTTTTCTTACAGTGTATTTAGCAGCATGTATATAATCAGGTTTAATCTTTTTTAACACTTCTAATGTATTGTTAAATTGCTCATCTGTTTCAGTAGGAAATCCAACAATTATATCAGTTACAAAGCATAAATCTTTTATTTTTTTTCTAAATTCTTTAACTAACTCTATAAATTCATCTACTGTATAGCCTCTATTCATCAATTTTAATATTTCATTATCACCACTTTGTAATGGAAGATGCAAAAATTTACCAACTTTTTCAGATTTATAGCTTTCAATAACTTCATCAACAACATTCATTAATGATTTTGGATGCATCATTCCTACTCTCATTATAAACTCTTTGTCAATAGATGATAAATCATTTAATAGATTAGCTAAGTTATCTCCTCTATCAAATCCATAACATGCTGTATCCTGTGCAGTTATAAATAAACATTTTGCTCCTTTATTTAAGATATATTTTACTCTCTCAACTAAAATCTCTCTTGGGTAGGATTTGAGAGAACCTCTTGCTAATCTAACTATACAAAAGCTACACTTACCTAAGCAACCCTCAGCAATTGGAAGAGGAGTTATTAACTTAGGTTCTAATAAATAAAGCTTTTTATATAGCTCTTTATTAAGATTTTCATCATTATGCTCTATATTCTCATTTTTTAAATAATTTTTTAAAATTTCTCCTGCTTTAAATGCTTCTTTTGGCAAAATGTATGGTAGATTATTAATTTTTTCTTTTAAAGCTTTTGGCAAACATCCAGCAACTACAACAAATTTATTCATATTTTTAAATTTTTTGATTCTGTATATCATTCTATTTTCTGTCTCTAATCTTACAATACATGTATTAATTATTACAATATCTGCCTCTTCTAAATTATCAACTATTGTAAATCCTTCTTTAATTAATGAATTTTTTATAATATCAGTGTCAGCTTGGTTCAAAACACACCCATATCCTTCAATATAAACTTTCATAATCATCACAATAAATAAAAATTTATTTATAATAGGGATAATTATAATAATTATAATACTTATTTAGTTAGAAAGCTTAATGGGAAATATGATGATGAAAGATTATGCATACATAGGCTTAAAAATTTTAGATTATCTTATTGAAGCTGTTAATTTTTTAAACTTAGGGGATTATGAAAAAGCTAAATTTTATATTGATAAAGCTAAGGAGTTAGATAAAGACAATCCTCTTGTATTGTTAGTAGATGGAATTATAAATTTAGTTGAGGGAAATATAGATAATGCTGAAAAAGACTATTTAAAGTTATTTTTAGATAGTAATAATAAATCAATAATTGCTCTAAGAAATTTAATATGTCTATGTTTTATTAAAGGACAGTATGATAAGGTTTTGGAATATATAAATAAATTAGAGAATATAAACAAAATATGTATTTTATCACCTTTTCATAAGATATTGATTTATATAGATAGATATCAGTATGATTTAGCTTTGGAAGAGATTGATAAAGCTTTAAAAAAATATCCCAATGCAACACCATTTTATAAGTTTAAAATAAATATATTGTATCACTTAGGAAGATATAGAGAAACTTATGAAATATTAGAAAAATGTTTAGAATTATCCCCAAATGATGCATATTTATGGACTATTAAAGGAGAAATTTTAGAGCACTTTAATAAACCTAAGGAGGCTATTGAAGCATATATAACAGCTCTTAATTTAAATAAAAATTTAAAGTATTTATATAAAAAGTTAGGATACTTATACTTGGAAATTGATGATGTATTAATGTCTATAAAATATTTTGAAGAGTACTTAGAGTATAATCCAAATGATTTAGAGGCAATATTTTATTTAGGATTAGCTTATGAAAAAAACAAAGAATATAATAAAGCAATTAAGTATTACAACAAGGTTATAGACTCTAATCATAATATACTTTCAAAGATTGCAAGATTACATAAAGCAAGAATTTTAGAAAACTTAGGTAGAATAGAAGAATCTTTAGAAGAGTATAATAAACTGTTTTAGCTGATAAGATATAAACAGTAATTTATGTATTATAACTTTATATTAGATTTCTTTGTTAATTTTTATTATTAATTTTTTGGAGGGATAAGCTATGCAGAAAGTTAGTCCTACAAGGATGGAACTTTTAAAGTTAAAGAATAAGATAAAATTGGCTGAAAAAGGGCATAAACTTTTAAAGCAGAAAAGAGATGCTTTAATTATGGAATTTTTTCAAATAATTGATTTGGCAGCTAATTTAAGAGAAAAAGTAGAAAGTAAGTTAGAAGAAGCTTATAAAGATTTAATTTTGGCAGAGTTAAGTATGGGGACATTAGCAGTTAAGGAGGTTTCATTTGCAGCAAAGAATGACAAGTTAGAGGTAGATATGGATACTAAAAATATAATGGGTGTTACTGTTCCTACTTTTGAAATATATAATGTTAAAAGAAAATTTGGGGAGAGAGGATACTCTCCTTATGGTGTTAGTGCTAAGGTAGATGAAGCAGCTAAAAAGTTTGAAGAGGCATTAGAATTAATAACAGAGTTGGCTGAAATAGAGACATCAATAAAGCTCTTAGCAGAAGAGATAATAAAAACAAAAAGAAGAGTCAATGCATTAGAGTATGTTATAATTCCAAGATTAAAAGCTCTTAAAAAATACATCTCTATGAGATTAGATGAGATGGAAAGAGAAAACTTCTTCAGATTAAAACTAATAAAAGCAAGAATAGAACAAAGAGAAGAACAATAATTAATTTTAAAATCTTTTTTATTTTTTATCTATATCTTGTAATTTTAATTAATTTTAATATTAAATTAAAAAATTAAAAAAAATATGGCGCGGGGGCCGGGATTTGAACCCGGGTAGGGCGGTGCCCAACGGGATTAGCAGGAATGATATATAAGCCAACAATATAAAATTATAAAATAGCTTTTTTATCAGAAAATAAGCTTTATTATCAAATATTAGAGTAAGTCCAGTAAGGTTATAACGCTTTTTTATGTGAAATCTCAAAGGAAATTTTAGAGGACTCTATTTTTTGGATTACTACACTGCTGGACTAAAAAAATTAGTTATAAATAGAAATGTATAAATATATAAACCATTTAAAAATTTATTAAATCTGTAAATTGTGGTATCTATGGATTGGATAAGCAAAGCCATTAAACACCCTGGTTCTTTAAGAAAGAAACTACATGGTCATTTAGGTAGAGTTATAATTGGTGCCACAAAAAAGCCAATTTTCACGAAATCTGGAGATATTAACATCAATACTTTGAAGCAGTTTAGGACCACACGAGCATATCATGAGTTAGATAAAATAACAAAACAGCAAATAAATCTTGCAATAACTCTCAGAAGAATAAGAAAGTGATGATTATGGAGCTCAAATGTCCAGTTTGTAAAAGTAATTATATTATTTTTGATGAGAGGCATTATGAACTGTATTGCTTTACGTGTGGTTATGTAATTGAAGATCTTTCTCTTGTTTTAGAAATTAAATATGACAGGGAACTGAACAACTTAGATAAGGAAGTTAAATATAGAAGAATTAAGAAATATAAAGAAAGAAAGGCTATGAAGTTACTGGCAGAAAAATATGACAAGCTGGGATTACCGGATTACTATTTTTATAGGTTTATTGAGTACTGTCATAGGAAAGGAATAAAGAATAATAACATCAGCAGACACATGAAGAAGCTGTATAATGACTTTGTGAGAGAATGCTTAGAGAAATAGCAATTTTTTACTGTTGTCTTTCTTTATTTTTTGGTTTGTTGGGGATATTAATATCCCCAGTAAGTACAATCCTTGGGGTATTATTGTATATTTTTACTATGTGTTCATTTTTTTTAAGTTTTATTTTTCTTATAATTCATAAACTTAAATTTAAAAATTAAAATTTTTTACTCAAAGATTGCCGAGTTCAAAAATTTTCGGCAACTTTGCTTTTTTCCAGTCAAAAATTGCCGAGTTAGTGAAGTCGGCAGTTATCTACATGATGTAAGCAACTTAGGGTTGATATTTGTTTTCCTTTACTCTGAGGTTACTAAATACAATTGGAGGTGCAAAAATGAACGCATCAATGAGTGCATCACTGCACAATTTAGCCATACAGGCAATAGCAACTATACACTCTGCACTGAATCAGCCACAATTACCAATAAGAACGAAATTAGAGCTGATAATTGACAATACAAAATATCTATTGGCGATATCTTCAGCTCTTTTAGAAGAAGAAAAAATAAAAGAATTAAAATCTGACTTAGAAAAAGCAGAAAAGGCACTATTAAATTTTGAAAAAGTAGAATTAGATGAAAATGAACAAACAATAACAACATATTCTGAGATGCAAGCAAAAATTGAAAGGAAAATCAAAGAACGTGAGAAATACATCATAGACACATGTTTGGAAATAGTATCTGAGATTATTAATGCCACAAAAGGGCAGATCTTCTGGCAGTGATTCTCTGAAGTTACTATATAATATAGAGTAGTTTAGGTGAGGCTGAAATGCTTGCAATTGAAGAAATGTTAAGAAATGAGAAAGTAATGAACTATGTGGAAAGCTGGAAAGGAGTTATTTCAAAAGATGCCTCTATGAGAAGAAATTTAGAATTGATAATAAGAGCAGTTCAAGGAGATAAAGAAGCTGAAGCTATTCTATTAGTAGATAATAGACCACTTCCATTTGCTCCAAATATAACATATGCACAAATGAACAGTTTAGTTATTTTAACAGCAAGAAAAAGCTTAGAGAGGGTTCCAGCAACTGTGGATATAGCTGTTGCTGGTATTGTAATTTTGGTTGCTCTTATTATTGGAGTTTTAATAATGACACAGGTTAAAAGCACAGCTATGGCTGTGGCAACTGCGAATAATGACACTGATGCTATAAACTTGATTAATAGTGTATTCAATACAGGAAAAGCAGGACTAATTATTTTAGCACTGTCAGTTCTCGTTTTAGGAGCTGTAGTTATAATTGGATACTTGAGAGGTATTGGGGGAGGTAGATAAACATGGCTAGAAAAAGAACAAGAACAAGAAGGAAAAAGAAATCTGGAAGAAGGAAGAAGAGGAAATAAGTTTATTTGATTTTTTTATTTTTTCATACTTTCTGAAATTCTTAATTTATAAAGTAGGTAATTAATTATGATAAGCTTAACACTTTACATTCTTCTTTGGATTTTAGCGTTAATATTCTTTGGTGCAAGCTTTCTAACTTATGGAGGGAAAAGAATAATTTTCAATGTAATATCATTCATTCTATTCTTTATAATTGCTTTAATAGTTGATGTTACTACAGTTCAGGCAATAGAAGTTAATAATACAATACAATATGCCAAAATACACATTGAAGGAGTCAGTATTTTTCAGTACATTAGTTGGATATTTCTAAGTATAACAATAATTAGAGGTATTCAGCACGCATATCTGACATTTTCAAGGTCAAGGGGGGATGAATAATGGATGAGATTGACGCACTGAGAGCACAGATTTTTTCTATGCTTAATCAATCAACACAAGAACAAACTCAACAATCTTTAAAAGACAATTTTGTTTATTTTGCAGCGGAAGCATTTGAGATAGACAAGGAAACATTAAAAAAATATTGGGGTTTTCTCAACAAAGACATAACAACTACAAACATATCTGAAAAATACATAGAAGAGCTTAGACTGTTAGCTACAGCTGTTTATCTTGAAGAGTATGAGACAATTCCTACTTCAGAATTAGCGGAAGACCACAACAGAAATTTTTGGAATCTTGATGTAGCAGTTTTAACAAGAGCAAGAAAATCTATTGGAGGATTTTTAATTAAGAAAGCAACTGAAAAACATATATCAATACAAGGTAGTGAAAGAGAGGAAAAAAAACTCTGGTGAGTAAATGGGAAAAAGAGATACTGAAGTTTATAAATATATATCAGGAATTAAGGACATAAAAATACCAGCAATCTTTAAAATATTATTTCTCCCAATATTTGGTATTTTTCTTTCCTTAATTGGTTTTTATTTACTTTATACTAAATACTATCATCTGAACATAATAATTTTTGGATTAATGATAATTATTTTTGGAATTTTGGCTCTTATTTTTATACTTATTAGAGCATATGCCCCAGAGTTTGTTCTTGAACTGATAAAAATTAAATTTTTCAGGAAGGCTAATGAATGTATCATATTTTTTGTTGATGAACTAGGAATAATGGACACTTCAGTGGGTGAAATAGACTTTTCAGTTAGGGAAGTGAAAGATAAAGCAACAGGATTAAGATATGAATTTTCAGATGAAGATGTTGTGTATTTCAATAGAGTTCCTGTCTTATTTGTCAGCGGGATTTCTGGAAGGGCAATTCCAGCTAAATATGTGAATTCTCTCAATTTACTGAAAGATTTGGGATTTAAGACTGTTAAGGATGTCAAGAGATTTATTGAAGAGCATGAGAAAAGAATAGGTGAGAAATTAAAAAGACTAAACAAGTTAAAATCTGAGTACCAAGTTCTAAAAGACGAAAATATAAAATTAGAGATTGAGAAGTTGGAGAAAGAGTTAGAACAAGAAAGAAACTTAATAAAAGAAATTGAGGATGCCATATCAACGATTCCTGCACAAACAATGAAACTTAAGAATGTTGTTAAAGTTTTAGGAAATGAAAATCCTGAAATTAAGATGGCAAAAGCCCAGAGGTTTTATTTAGCAGGATATATCAGAGGACAGAAGGATGAGGGATTTATTCAAATTCTTAAGTGGATTACTATAATTGCAATAATTTTAGCAGCCCCGACAATAACATATGTTATTGTAAAAGCGATGGGCGGGTTATAATGCTTCCTAAGCTTGAAACTATTGACTTTTACACAGGAGAACGGATTGAATACATCACATATGATGAATTAGAATATATTTGCAATGGGTTATGGAGCCAGTATAGGATATTGGAAGGGAGAAAGTCAGGATATAGACTATTAAGAGCTTGCTTCATATTCTCATTTTTATTTTTTACAGGGGCGAGAATTACTGAATTTTTATTATCACAAAAATTCTGCATTGATTTTGAACAAATGAACTACTATATACCGCAGTTAAAGAAAAAATACTGGAAGAAGCTTCCAGATGACCCTTACATTGACCCTTATGAGAGATTTGAAAACGGGTTAATTAAATATGTTGAAATTCCAATTGACCATACTCCAAAACACCATATAAAATATTGGAAAGAATGGCTAAAAAATAGAGATGAAGAAGATTTCTTAGTAGATATAAAAGAGAGACAAGTTAGAAATGTAATTTATAAGTATTCAAAAGAATATTTAGGGAGAAAAATACATCCACATGCCCTTAGACATTCATTAGGTGTTTATTTGACTAATGATTTAAAACTTCCAGCACAGGATGTTCAAAAAATCATGAGGCATACCAATCCCGATGTGACTTTTAGATACATAAGATTGAAAAATATTGATTTAAAGGAAAAATTAAAGTCAGTAAAGGGCAGAGATAATGAAGAGCTGGATGACTGAAATATACAGAACTTATAGGGAAGAGCAAGGGTTTCTAAACAGGTATGATTTGATTAAACACTGCATATTGTCAATTGCTGAACTAATATACCTCATATCCACGGGAGAGGTTAAATATCCTCCTCAGGAGATTTATAAAAGAATTACAAACTCTGCAAGAATCCTATGCGGATGGGCAAATATTTCATATGATAGTCAATTAGATACATTTGGAAATATAGCAAATGCTGTAAAACAGATTAGAAAACAAAATATTATTTTTACACAGTTAGGAAAAGCAGATATTCTATTAAGAACAATTAAATATGTTATAGATGCTGTTAATACTACAGATTTGTATGAATTAAAGTATATAGCCTCTAATTATCTTTGGGCAGTGTCTAATATTGTGTATGATATTAAGGTAGAGAGACCACAAAAAGGGCAAAACATATCAGAATATATTGAGAATTTGATAATTGATTATTATAAGCATAATGTATTGCCTAAACCCGTTGAGGTAAGATGGGTAGATTTAAAAAAAGACAATGAATTTGCAAAGACAACAATCTTTGAAGACATTTACACAAGAATTGAAAGAAATACAAATAACTTAATTTTCATAGAAGGAGAACATGGAGTTGGGAAGAGTTATACAGCACTCGCTTTAGCTATGGAAATAGACCCAGACTTTGAGCCAGAGAAGCAGATAGTTTTTGATATTCCGCAGTTTATAGAAAGATGCAATGACATGAAAAGAAAAAACCTAATTGGGAAAGTTATTATATTTGATGAGGTAGGAGCAGCGGCATCTGCTTTAACAAGCTGGGAATTTGAGAACATCTTATTTGATAGATATTTACAGCTTTTTAGGTATCTGAGATTGACAGTAATTTTTACATCGAGAGATATCTCAGATACTATAAGGAGATTGAGAAAAAGAGTTACTCATTACATTGTCATGGAAGAACCGCAAAAATGTGAAATCTACAAAGTGAAAAGTAGATTTAACATTTCAAAAGACAAATTAGAAGTTGATTATGAGCCATACTACTATGAGGACGACTATAACATATATCTATTGAAATTTAATGTTCCAAGAGTTTCAAAGGACATTGCAGAAGTCTATGAAAAACTAAGAGATAAGAATGTTACTTCAAAATACTTAGAGAAAATTGAAGAAGAAATTAAATTACTAAAGAATGACAAACTATTGTCAGATATGGCAAAGGAATTCATTGAAAAATACATAGAAGATGAAGAGGCATATATACAAAAAGGAAGAAGCAAAGGAAGGATTTCTACTGCTTATTTATCAGAAAAGTTTGGAATTGGTGAAAAAACAGCGAGAAAATTAAGAAACCTAATAGAAAAAATGCTGGCTAAACAGCAAAATCAAGAAACATAATTTACGCTTTTTTCTCTGAGGTTACAATATAATAGTAGGAGATAAAATTGCAAGTTCAATATGTAATTTATATAGCTTATTTGGCATATTTGGCTTATGAAGATTATAAATATAAATCAATTAGAGTCATTGATGGAGCATTATTTTCATTAATTTTCACAATTATAAATCCTGAAAATGTTCTAATCTCAATAATCTTTGCTTTAATGTTGTATGTCCTTAGATTGTATGGAATTGGAGATGTGTTCGTAGTTATAGCTACTGTTTCAATGTTTGGGATTGATGGGATATTCGTGGTTTTAATCTCATTGCTCTTAGCATATGTCTTTGGAATCATTATTAGAAATAAAAAGATTCCGTACATTCCAATGCTTCTTGTTGGTGTTATATCATGGCAGTTGCTCCAGCTATCTATCTGATTATTGAATTTATAATTATAGCTATTGTGTATTGGATGGTTACTCCAGTTTTTAATTATTTTATACAATTAGCCCAGATAAACGGGTGGACTCCTGAAGTTACGAGTGTTATAGTCTGGGTTTGGAAATTATTTCCACTAATTTTGATATTTGGAACAATAATAGGATATTTCCTTTGGGTCTCAAGAAAAGATGTCACTTCAGGACCAATAGTGTGATATTATGAAAAAAATAATCTTCACAATACTACTTACTGTACTGTTAGCTTCTGTTTATTGCAGTGATTTCAAGTACTACAAAGACTTTATTTTTTATTCTAAATCTTCAGGAGAAGGTGTTTATTATGTAACTCTAAATGTTTCTGGGGAACCGGTATCCACTGATTGGTATAGGAAAATAAGTGTATATGATTTAGACAATAATATCACACTAAAAAAATATGTTGCAATTATAAATAATACAACAGTTAGAGTGTATTTTCTAAAAAATTGGAAAAAAGGTTTAAATTTTGTTAGAGTTTATTATGATAGTGATATAATTACAGAAGTTCCAGATAGTCCAGATATATTCACATTTATTGATGATTTTGAAAATTCAACAAAATTTAAAGTGTTAGAAGGAAATGTATCTTACTATTTTAAGAACTCAACTATAACAATTAATTCTACTACATTATCTAAACTTTCACCAAATCTCTCAGTTTCTGGAAATTATACAATTTCTTGTAAAATTGTAAATTTTACAGTTCAGAGTTACCCATATTGGATTGAGGATACTGGCTCTAACTATTACATTTGGACAAAGGTAAATATCAGTGCAAATTCAAACATTACATTGTATATCAAAAAAGTGGATGGTTATCATCCAGATGGAGATAGTGTTTTCTTGTTTTTTGATGATTTTGATGCGGATAGTTTAAACAACAGTATATGGAGTGTATATGGAACGTCATCAACGACAGTAGACATCGTAGATGGCTGGCTTAGATTACATCCAGATAAGGAAAATAGCAATATAGGAGTAAAGCATTACTGTTCTTATTCAAATGTTAGAATTGGCATAAAATACAATTATGTTGCTGGAGATGGATGTGAAATTCCTTATTTGGATATAGATGGGAACAAAATTTCTCTTCCAAAGACAAGCTATCCAAATGATTCTGCGACTGGAACTCAAATTCATTATTATGAAACCGGAAGATTATCAATATCATCATATATTGGATTGCTACAAAGTAGAGCAGGGTGGGATGGTGAAACAAGATTCGATTACATCTTCGTTAGAAAATACGCAGACAAAGAACCAACGGTTTCAGTTGAGCAAATATCCACAGATACTTGGAAAGTTACCATAACAAACCCTAACGATTATGATTTAACTGACTTCCAAGTAAAAATAAATGGAACTGGGATTGTTAATTCAAAAACAGATAGTTTATTAATAAGTAACTATAATGGAATATTTTTTGCCAACGAAACAGTTCCAAGTTATCTAGGAATAATTGACATTGATGTTTATAACAATACATTCATAGCTACAAAAAACAATGAAGAAATTATAAAAACTGGCGTTATTAACAATACAACAGGTATTTTTGGAATATCTCTTTTAGGTAGTGCAACATACGATTGGTTTTTAGTTTATAAAAAATTCCCTGTGTTACTCATTGCAACTTCATCAAATTACACAACTGAATTAATTAACAAAACAATTACATTATATAATGAAAATAACAAAACAACATATTTTTACTCAAAATTAGATAAAATAGATAGTAATCTAACATTAATATTCTCAAATGGTTTAGTATCAAAAATATACACAATAACACCAGAAAACTATAATTCTACACTGAATCTTGAAGTTCCAGTTTTTGGGGAATTGACTGTTATATATAATGGATGGGTTAGAAAATTCAGCTATGGTATGTATGATGAAAATATAAACGTAATTATCCCAACAAGTGATGTAGTGTCTTGGTATATAAGACTTGATAAAACTTCTGATGTAAGAATTGAAGATACCTCTGGAAACGTGCTTTCAGAGTATAAAAATACATTAGGATTTGAATTTCCAGCAATAGTTGGGAGAACATACAGAATATATATAAATGGAAAATTAAAGGATGAAAAAACAGCAATCTCTAATGAGTATGTTTATTATCAGACATCAGGTAATGTTGGAGAATTAACGATAGTTAATAATGTCTCTATACCTCAATCTGTAGATTTAATTTATAATTCAATATACAAAAATGGCACAATTAATATTAATTATTCAATATTACAAAATGTTGAAACTTCAATAAAAATAGAAATCTACGATGATACAGGAAAGTTATTATATAACACAACTGTTCAGGCAAGTAATCAGATTAATTCTCTCAAAGTTTATGTTGGAAATTCTTCAACATATTATAGAGTTGTTTTAACAACTGCAGACGGAAAGAAATATGTTTCTTTAGTTTATACACCTAACTCTACAAATACTGGATTTTCTCTTTTAGAAAATTGGAAAAAGTGGATTAGTATATTGATATTGTTCATTACATTAGTTACGTTCTCATATATTGATATTGAAGCTGGGACAATAGCAACAATCTCTATGATGCTATTTTTAGAACTAATTGGTTTCTTAGATTGGATGGATATAAAACTAAAGTCAGTTCTATTCTTCCTTCTTCTGGTACCTCTTGGACTTAAAATAAAGAGGGGATGGTGATGAACTATTCAAAATATCTTCTATTTATTGTTACTGTAAATATGATAATTCCTCTGTTATCCACGTCATATGACATAAATTATAACTCTGGAATAATGCAGATGTTTCAATCAACACTATTTAATGTTCAGAGCAGTATAGAATCATTCTTTAGTTCAGAAAAATTTTCAGCTATTGATGCTGCTTTTGCTTCTGTTTCTCTTATTGTGAATGGTGCCCTTCTCATAATTCAATTAGTTGCATTTGGTCCTCTACTTACTGCTAATGTTATCAATACTATAGCTGGATTTACCCCAATAGTTCAGCCACTTACATCAATATTTACAATAATATCTTACTTGGCATATGTTATGATAATTTGGGACATATTCTTTAGAAATAAAACTCTAACAATGTGAAAAGTGAAAATATGGAAAATATAACTCTTCCAAATTCTACTGAGATTGTCACTCCAGTTGCAAATTTTACAAATTCAACAATATTAAACACTCTTAAAAATACAAGCGTTTCACATCCCCTTGATTTCTACTATAATCTAACCCATTCATTTTTTGAAGCTGGTTTTGGAAATTACTGGGTTTTCATCATTTGGTTTGTTCCTACTGTTACGATTGCCATAAGAACAAAAAATCCTGCACATATTGCGTTCGTATCTGCTCTTACTTCAGCAGGAACTGCAACTCTTTCTTCGTCTGGACCTATTCAATATCTTATGATATTCATAACTATCATCTCAGTGATTTCTGCAATTGCATACTATTACTACTCTGGAACTGGGTGAGCAAAATGTTCCTTCTATTATGTCTCTCAAGAAAATGCAACTTAAATTGCATTGGCTGTCATGCACACAAATCAGATGAATTAGTACATGAAAACAATCTAAAATTTTTTAAAAGAGCTTTAATCCATACTTTACAACAATACAGACCAAGAGAAATATGTTTTCATGGTGCTGAAACATTTGTTTGTTCTGAGACAGTCTTAAAAGAAGTCTTAGAAATCATTAACAAATACAAGATAAAAGAAGCTAAACTAAGTTGCATGTCAAATGGAACTTTAGTTACTGAAAAAAAATACAACTTAATGAAACAGTTTGGGGTATGTGTAAATATCAGTTACAGAGGACCAGAAGACTTATACAAAAAGATAACCAGAACAGATACTTATGCTGACTGGTTAGAAGGAATTTACTTAGTAAAACCTAAATCAACAATTTTCTATTATCCAACAGAATTAGAGGATGAGATTTTGAATAGATACAAAGAGATTGTTGATGATATTGTTGATAAGGGATTCAAATCTGTAAGATTTTCTGAATATTGCTCATCAACTCCAAATAAAAGACATTCTGAGTTTGTAATCAAATGTCAAAAATATATAATTAAGATGGGATATGATTTGCAGATACCTGAAATAGTTGATTTATTGAAGAGAATACAAGGATTGCAGCCAAAAATGAGTTGTAGTTGGGAACATAATTGTATGCAGTTCTTCTGCTTACAACCAAATGGTAAAATGACTTTCTGTAATAGGAATATGAAGTCATATAGAGCATTTTATAAAGAATGCTATAGTTGTGAGGCTTATCCATTTTGTAAAGGAGGATGCGAAGCCGTTAGAGAGAAAAATGGAGGAATATTCCCATATTGTGATGATAGAAGGAAAATAGTCAGATATGTTAGAGAGAATTACTTTGATTTGGCTTCATATTATGACATTATGTAAGGAGATACTATGATTATTGCCTTAGAAGGGCATCACAGAAGTGGAAAGACAACATTATCTAAGGCATTAGAGGAGTATGGTTTTATCAGAGTAAGAGAATACCTATCAAAGTATAGAGTTCTAAGAGCTGATAGGCAGTTGGATGATTGTTCAGTATTCAAAGAAATTCTTGATAATAATGTTTATCAGTATGAACTCTACAAAGACTGTTATGTAGTATTTGACAGAAGCATATATGATATTTACATTGCAGCTTTCATTTGTTGCAAACCAGCAGCATTTGAAGAATTCAACAGATATTTCAACAGAACTACTAAGAAAATCAGGTATGATTACTTAATTTGGTTAGAAGAGTTACATCCTCCTCAGTCTGGCATAGAATATACATTCAATACATTATGCCGTTGGAAAATCAAACCCATTTGTAATGTTATTTTGCCCGCAACAACAGTTGAAGACAGAATAAAACAATTGATAGGGATAATATGCAAAGAATGAAATTGAAAAAAACATTTGAAGACAATTTGATTGTTGAGCAAAAACTACAAAGGCTGAAGTTTTGGACATGGACTGATGACCCTTCTTATTCTGACAACTGGAGTCATTATGATACTCCTGGAGCTTCTGGGGCAGCATACGGTGATTATGCAGACCATTCTGATTATTCTGATAGCCAGTATTCAGATAGTAGCAGCAATGGAACAATAAATTCCAAAACATCAGCAAAAACATCAGCAGTAACTGTTGGGAAAATTGAGTATTCCAATGATGGAAAAGTCTATGTTAAAGATAACAATGGCAACATTATAACAGTTACAAATAGACAAAATCTATCTTCTGCTTTACAAAGACTTGCCAGTAAAGGGATTATAGATAAAAATTATTCAGAATTCTATACCCCAGCAGGAACAAGGGTTATAATCCAAGGAGGTAAAGTATCACTTCCAGCAGTAATGGACAATCCAAAACCTCAAGATAATACATCCAACAAAAATAAGACAATAAACAAAAACTCGTCTGATTTGGAACAATACTTCCAAGTGTCAAAACCTAATCCATCCAAAGTATCCAATGTTGCTCCTGTTGTTACTAAGAGTGATTTACCAAAATATGCAACAATTGAAAGTATTTTAGCTCCACCACAGACCCCTGATGTTGCTGTAATTCAACAACAATATAATAATAAAATAATGACAGCTGATGAAGCTGTTAAAAAATTCTATAATGAAAATAAGGACATATTATATTATGATGAAGGAAGACAGGAAATTGATAATATAGAAAGAAAAATTATTGAGGTCCCAACTGCTATTGGGAAAAAATATGGTGGAATTGTTGGAGGAACAATTGGAGCAACAGTTGGAAAGTTAGCAGCGGGAGGGGTAGAGCTTATCGCTGGAACTGGTTGGGCTATTGGAACAGCTGCTGCTAAAAAATCATTTGAACCAATAAAAACAGAAGCTACAATAATCACTGATGGTGCGCTATCTCCATTTGATTCTATTGGAAAGGCATTAGATTATATTGCTGGATATAAAAAACCAACTGAAGATGATATTATTGATGTAACATCAGATATACTTACTTTGGCACCAATCCCTATAATAGATATAAAAGCTAAGTTTCAAAATCTGGATTCTTTAAAAACTAAAAATGTCATAAATTATGATGATTCTCTAAAAACCACAAAACAAACACCAATACATATCTCAAAATATATGTTAGATGAACCACCAACTCCAAAGCCAAATATGGTTGATGTTATTGGTGATAAGTATCAGCTATCTACCAACATTCTTGAATCTGGAGTAGAAAAAACAAAAGTTAGGTTTGGAGACAAAGTTTTAGAGGCTGAGAAATCTCCACAGGTAGAGGTAATTAGAAAAACTGATTTCTCAGTTGGAAGAGTTCAAGAAGTTAGGAAAACAAAGGATTCTATGTATGTTGTTGATATAGACTTATCTAAGCTAATTCCAGAGCAGAGAATTGTCCAAATATCAAAAAATGGTGCAAAACAGATAACAAAAGGAAGAAACTACATATTTACATCTGAAATAAATTCTAAAGGTATAAGTAAATATGTCTCTGGACAAAATGGATTTATTAGAACCAAATCCCAAATTACAGATATGTTATTTGATGACTCAAAACCATATAATCCTCCAAAACCACATCTAATTGATAACATTGAACATAACCATAAATTCTTTGAAAGTAAAAAACCTAAACACAGCCCAATAGATGCTCCAAAACAGGACTTTGATATCCCACCAATTCAAATAATAGAGGAAGAACCTAAAAGCAGGCAAAAACCCAAACTAAATCCAGGCGGGGGCAGAATAATCTTTGCTTCAGATTTACTAAAGAAATTAGATGAAGTTAGTGGAGAGGCTAAAAGTGCTGGCTCTAAAACTTCACAACAATTGCTCCAAATTGAAAAAACCAAGACTGAAACTAAATCCTCTACAAAATTAGATGTTATTGAAAAGCCTAAACAAGTTGCAAAGGAAATGGAAAATAGCAAAAATAAAGTAAAAGAAAATGAGTTGGAGAAAAAAATAAAAAAACAGATGACTGAAATTGGAATATTCCCTCTCTACAGAGTAGATATATTTAACTTCCCAGTTGAAAAGGAAAAAGCAAGAAGGGGAATTTTCCACTACCCTGTTGTTGGACAGAAGGAAGATATTGTTCCTACAATTGCTAAAGCCACTCCTACACTTATTAAGAGAAAAACTAAATTAGGACAGATTACACCTAAAACTAAATTAAAACAGATTATACCTAAAAGTAGAACAGAAATTGCAAGTATTACAGAAGAATACCATCCAATCACTAGAACTAGTATTGCTACTTATCCCTCTGTTAAAACCTCCATAATCACTACACCTGAAATAAAAATAGTAGCCCCAATCCCAAAAATTCCTAAAATTAAATTGTATGGTGTAACTGGCTATAGCTCCAAATTTTTAAAATCTAAATGGAAAAAATTAGTTACCTGGCTCTAATTCCTCCATCCTTTTTTTAGTTCAGATATTTTTTCATTTTGTAACCTCAGTAATAAATTAAATCTTCTTTCTAATATCTTCTAATATTTCTTTTATCTCCAATAGTATTTCCCTATGCTCTTTTAACTCACCAAATATTAGTTTAATATATTTAACTCCCTCATCTAATTTTTTATTTAGCTCTAAAATATCATCCGCAGAGATTCTATTTATTCCCTCTGGAAACTCAATATATGTATTTAATTCTCTCTCCTCTATCTTCTCAATTTTAATTAATTTATCCTCTTCTTCCAACTCTTTTATAAACTCCTTAAAAAGTTTTTTCTTTCTTTCACTTGGAAAATTTGCCAAAATCCTAACACTACCATCTTTATGATTATAAACTATTCCATCAATCCCTAAACCCCTTCCAATATTTTCAATCCTATCCCTAAACCCAACATGTTGAACCTTTCCATAAATTTTTAATTCATAAGTTGTTGCCATGTGAATCACCATTATTTTTATACAAAGCTCACTACCCATCAATGCCAAAATCATCCAACAACAACTGTATTGGAGCTTTTTTCAATTCTTCAATGCAGGAGTTACATATTTTTATAAACCAGGGCATCCTTTGCAAATTTTCTCCTACATCAACAAACCACTTATTATTTTCCTTTTTTAAATAATCTTTTAACTTTCCATCTCTCAATTTAACAAGAATATATCTTGCTTTTCTTTTAAATACTTTCTTTTTTTCTCTATCTATGTAGTCCCAATATTTATGCACATTTTTAAGAAGGTCCTCTTCACTAAACCTTTCATTAGACCATGCGAACTTTATAATCTCTCTAAGAACATACTCAACAAATGCTGGAAAATCCTCTTTATATAAATCAAATGGATATAGGTGATTAGGAATATATGCATTTATATGGATTGGGAATATCCTATTTAAATTTCCATTTTGAAAATTTCCTACTTTAAGCTCTATTTTTTCAACTTTTTCAGTATTGTTTTGTTTAATCACATGTAAAATGGGTATTCTTTCAGACTTAACCAAATCATTATTACAAATCTCTTCATAAAATGATACAAATGTGCAGTCAGCAATGATTTTTTCAGGATTATCTACATTAACAGAAACATAAGTTGGAATTATTTCAGGTTTTTTCTTTAGTTCTATATACTTCTTAGTTTGCTCGTCTTTTAACGTTCTTGACTTGCAATCTATAATAACGAAATGTTTATATCTATTTGAAAATAGTAGTATATCTGGGTTAGATGTTTTATTATTCCCTTCAAATGATAACCCTATATTTGGTTCGATACTGGCTATATTATATCCCATCTCCCAGAACTTATTAGTCCAGTTTCGTATGTTTTTAGATGATAAAGCAAGAATTATATTCATTAATTTAGTGTGGTCAGACAACCCTGCCATACTCCACACCTTCCAATGTAGTTTCAGCATCGTAGTATTGCTGTAAGTTACATACAAGCCTTAAAGCAGTGTTACCGCAAGCACCCTTAGAGAGATATAGTCTTATCCAGTCGGTAGATACATCCATTTCAAACTTATCTCCGTTATGTAAGTCCAAGCCCACAACTGAGTAGTAATCTTTATCAATTTTTCTTTTAAACCCTGCCAACCTAAATGGCTTTTTTGTTGATAAGAGCATATCTAAAAATTTTTCTATGTCTTCAATTTCTCTTTCAAATGAAATTAACAACGGAGAGCCACTAACTGCAATACCAAAATCTTTTTTCTCATAATATATTTCATATTCTTCTTCAATTATTTTTAGCATGTTTGCATATCTTTCTCTAACACCATTTACTATTCTTAAATGTTCGTTAAATGATGTTCCTTTAACTGAGAATTTTCCATTGAAATACAGATTTTCTATGACCATAAGCTCTAAATCTTCATAGTATTCAAATGATTTTTTAAATCCAATGCTTGTAATTGCCATAAAGTGTTTATCGTCCAGCTCATTTAATTTGTTAAATATTATTTTTAGCAGTTTTCCATTTACTTTCAATGACAAATTGTCTGCTTCATCTGCATCACAAGCTAAGCTATCTAAGTATTTAATACCTATCTGTTTAGTTTCCACTCCTAATTCATCTTTGAATTTAAGTAAAAACTCCTTATCTAACCATACATTATCTAAACGGCTTGTTCTTGGATTTATCAGTTTTTCCATGTATTTGTCAGCAACTTCTGATTTTTCGACAGTGTAAAATAACCAAAACCTGTTATTGCCGAAAGGGTCGTAGGTATCTACATAAAAAGTAGCTTCTTTTTTCCGTTTCTGGTCTTTTATCTTCAATATCCAAAATCCTTTGGTCTCTGTTTTTTCTATCTTTAATTCTAACTCTTTAATGTAGTTAGGTAAGTTCAATATTGAAGTGTTTGACTCTACAATGTATGTTTTTACAAGATTTCTTCCCATTTCATATTTTCCTTCTTCAACTAAATTATCATGGCTCTTTATCATATTATTTTCAAGATGTTCATAAAGGTCCTTTCTTGTCTTAATTTCCATAGTCTCACGCTCCCACCACCAAAATAAACATAATTAATGACCCTACAATAATCATCATTAGTTGTATAATATTATACAATATGTGTATAAACATTTTTCGAAAAATTGTTAGTAACATCTTCCATCAATAGGTCCAGCAAAATAGAAAAAAGACAAAGAAAGTTTAAGATTTATTTTTAACTTATTTTAATTTTTTTACGAGCTAAAGAAGCCCAAAACTCTGGGTCAGTTTCTTTACTAAGGTATTCCTGCCCCATACCATCATCACTTGGCTTAACTAATTTTACAGATTTTATACCAGTCCAACCTCCCACCCAAAAGCAAAATAAAGAACTCAATAATTATTTGAATATGTGATATTGACAATTAAAAAATAAATCATTTAACTCCAAACAACAATTTTATCAACTCAATGGCATTGGGATTGGATAATATATACAGCAAGATTAAAATTACAAATCCAATTGTGAATTTTTTATCTAATTGGTGAAATTTACTATATTTTATAAGAAGTCATCTAATGTTTTATTTTTTAGCTCTTTTATATCCTCTTTTTTGGGATATATAACTGACACTATTAGCCATGTATTCCAAATAGCATGAGTCCCAACTATAAAGTAAGTGTTGTCTTGATAATAAATTTCCTTAGTAAATTTTTTCTTAACCAATTCACAAGCTTTGTTAGTCCCATATTTCTTTTTTAGTTTCCTGTAAAGTTCTTCAAGTTCCCAATCTTCACACATAATTTTATGTTCATTTGGACAGGTTGATGAGCACTTAAATATATACTGAAACTTTTTATCTAAAGGTTCTAATGTGAAAACTGTTTTTCCATCTAAAGTCTTTTGTTTTTTGATATTCTCTGATTTTATAACTTGTTCTTTTCTATCTTCCCAAACCATATCAGTAATTTTTGGTTTTATAACTCCCAAAGTGCATTCATGCCTCCCTTTACTTTGAAGCTCTTCCATAGTGGTTAGCCTCTCTTCAAGCATTTTCTTTATATTCCTAAATCTTTCTTCATGTAGTGGAGTAATTGTTTCAGGTTTTATTTTTCTGCTCTCAGGTCTCCCATCAGGACTTTTATCCTCCCTTAGTTCATACTCTATCCATTGTTTCTTCTTAAATTTAATATTTCCATACCCTGCAAATATTTTCCAAGGTATTGGGAATATTCTCCGCCACTCCCCTTTTTCAGTTATCCCTGCTACACAAACTAAATTCTCATATTTCTTACTTTGAACTGGAGCAGCTTTTGCTAAAACAAGTAATCTTTCTTTCAAAGATTAACCACCTTAAAATCTATCTTCCCTAATTCTTTAGCAATTATACTCCTATGACATTTTCTCCAATCTTTTTCATAACACATTAATACACTCCTATATTCTACTGCATATCTTAATAATTCTTTCAAAGATTCAATGTTTTTATCTAAATGACTCAAATACTCATCCATAAATTCTATAAAACTAATTTTCCCAGACTTTAATTTGTCTCTCAATTCTTTTGGTGTTCCTAAGAATTTTAAATGCACATATCCAATCCCATGCTCAGTTAAAATTTCTTTTAGTTTATTCTTTGAAAACCCCTTTTTCCTACTTAATGGAATTTCTCTTACATCAATAACAAGCTCTATTTGATTGTCTTTTAGAATTTTTATAAACTCATCTATGCTTCTTCTTTCATAGCCTATTGTGTAAATTGTCTTCCCATCCAGTATATCTAAATACTCCATATTCTCTAATACAACATCTATAGGACTCATAAATATCACTCCCGTACTATTTTATTGATGAAACTTTTTCAAACACAATAATCATTTAACTCCAAACAATAATTTTATCAACTCAATGGCATTTGGATTAGTTATGATTATTGTAAATAAAATTATAATAAAAAATATTGTGAATTTTTTATCTAATTGGTGAAATTTACTATCAACATATCTTAATATCTCCTCCTTTATTGAGTTCATTTTTTCCTCTAATATAAGAATATCCTCCTTAGTCGCTAACTCACTCCTTAACTCATCCTTTAACTCATTCTTAATAATAATCTTGTTTTCTTTATTTAGCTCAATAATAATATCATAAATCTCTCTCGCTTCCTTCTCGTCCTTTACCTTTTTAAGTATCAACTCATATAACTTAGCATACCCAACTGCCATAACATCACTCCCAACTAAATAATTAAAAAATAAAAACTCAACATATTAATCTTATTTTTCTGAGATTTTGGTAAATTTTCTTAGTTGAAGTTAGTTACAATATAGTTGCAATTATTTCACTTAGTTACGCGATAGTTGCAGAGTTTTCGCTATAAATAATAAAAATAAATAAAATATAATAATAAATATAAAATATATTGTTATTATATTATTTTTTTATATATATTATATAGATGCAACTTTGCAACTTGCCCTTATTTTCTTAAGTTTTCTGCAACTATCTTTCCTTTCTTTGCAACTAAACTTTAAAATTTACAACTTGCAATAATAAATAGTTATAGGTTGCTATTTACAAAAATGCTGGTTTTTAGAGCATTTAGTAAATTGAACATTATCATTGAGTATTCTGTAAATTTTCAAGTGTTTATGATATTTTTGTTTAGTTGCAAGCAAGTTGCAAAAGTTGCAAAGTAATTTTTGATAATTTTTCTAATTTTGTTAATTTAAATAACTGTTAATTTTGGTAATAAATATTTTTATATAATCCATATTATTTAATAATTATATTGTAGAAATTTTTTTTCTACATCATTTCTACAATTTCTACATAACAAATTTTCATACTGAATATAAATACACATCAAGTTAATTTATTACATTGTATTACCTATTTTTAGGTAATATATAACAACAATAATATTTTTTCATAAAAATTTTAGTAATAACACATAAAATTGTAGAAATTGTAGAAATAGTTTTTCTATATATATGTCAATCAAAATTAAACTTTAGGTCCTACAATTTCTACAATTTCTACCAAATAATAAAAATATATGAATATTTATATCAATAAAAAAACAAATTTTATAAAACTCTACAATAACCTGCTTTTGGTTCATAAATCCTACCATCTTTTAAAGCCTTATTGACAACATATTCTCCAAAGATTTTTATTAATTCATCCTTTGGAACTTCTCCCCCCTGCATGTTAATATACTCCTCAATATCCATATCAATTTCAAAATCTTCTAAGAAATCTCCTTCAATAACAATTAGTCTTATAATTTTATCGACTATTCTAACAGACTTATGCTCTGCAGATATACCCTGACTTGTCAAATATCTCTCAATATCTTTATAACTTGATAGATTTGGAAGCCCTGTTTTTTCTGAAATTTTCTTCCAACCTCTTTTTGACAAAACTAATTTATCTCTCATCATTGTATAGCCATTAATGTTAAAATTCATCTTAATAACTTCATTAACAAAATACTGTTTTTTTAGTTTTTGAGCGACCGTTATCTGGTCATCAAGGACAATACCCTTTATAATATCTAAATTCATATATCCTAACTATAAATACAGTATAGATTTAAATTTTTCCATTTTTCCTCAGGTAATACTTTTCATAAGTATAATAATCTACTTGTAGGACCAGAAAAACACCACCAGTATTACTCCCAACTAAATAATTAAAAATAAAAACTCAACAGATAAGGATTATTTCTCATGTTATTCCAATATATCCAGGTCTCGGTTCAAATATATCTCCATACTTCTTTAGATTGTTTAATATCCTTTCCGTCTCTTCTTCACTAATCCCTACCTCTAACGCTCTCCATATAATCTCATCCTTTAGGACCATATTCCCATTTGGTTCGCATATCTCCTTAATTATATTTAATACTTTATTCTCTTTCTCTCTCATAGATTTTGGTGTCCCTGCTATCTTATCTATATCTAATGTCCCTGTCTCTGGGTCATATGCTATCTGCCTTAAACAATAATCCATAATTTCTATTGCCTCCTTTGCATCTTCCTCATCAACTACTTCCTTTAATTTTGCTTTTGCTATGGCTTCTGCCAACCTTGTTAAACTCTCAGCTTGCCTCATTGTTATTGGAATCACTCCAAACTCTTCATACCCCTTCTTTCTCATAGTTACATAATATTCAACTAAAATCTTTTCAGCTTTTTCACTAATTATTGGTCTTAATTGCCTTGCATAATAGATATACTTGAAAATAAATTCATCATCAATCTTTACTCCTTTAATTGTAAATTCTTTTTTATCATTTAATAATACCTTTTTCTTCCATCTTAAATTATATTCATAAATGTCTTTGTCTTTCTCTTCCTTAATCTCATCTATTAATGGAAATATTAAATCAAACCTACTAATTAAATATGGTGGTAAATTTATCTGCTCCGCTATCGGCATATCCTTATCAAATCTCCCCTTCTTTGGATTACATGCAGCTAATATAGAACACCTTGCTGGTAATTTTGCTATTATACCTGCCTTGTTTATAGAAACTGTTTGCTGTTCCATAGGTTCTAATAATGCTTTATAAATTGAAGGATTCTGTGCAATCTCATCTATACAACATGTGCCACCATCTGCTAAAACTAATGCCCCTGGTTTAACAACCCAACTTTCCATAAACTCTGTTTTTTCCTTTGATAATGATGCAGTTATCCCTACATCAGATGACCCAACAGCTGAGGTATATATCGCCCCAAACTTCTCTAACTTCTTCATCATTGTTGATTTTCCTATCCCTGGGTCTGTTATTAATAAAATGTGTATATCCCCCCTGTAATTATCTACACTAACTCCTTTCACTTGCTGTAAAAATATAGCTTTCTTGACTATATCATAACCTTTTATCTCCTTAAACATTGCATTTGCTAACTTCTGAATAACCCCTCTATCTTTTGCTACTTTTTTTATCTTTTCAATGTCTTCATCTGTTAGCTTTATCTCTATTTTATCTAACTCCTCAATCCCTAAAGATATAACATATATGTCAGATACTGATGTTTTCTTGGATGGTTTCATTATAGGAACTCCTGTTATCTTTACTTTCCCAGAATAATGCCCTTCTTGTCCCTCTATAAACACAGTTATTGTGTGTTGTCTTCCATCTTTGCTAAACTCTACTGGCTCCTGAATTAATAACTCCTGGAAATTTACAAAGGTGGATAGTTTCTCTATAAATTCAAAATCAGTCTTATCTTGACAGTTATCACAAATTAATCCCTTCCCTATCTTATTTATGTCATCCCATATCCCTATCTTCACTTTCTTAACTTTACCACACCTTAAACACATAAATGCTGCTTCTATACACCTTGTCTTTATCTTAGATGCTTGTATTATCATTCCCTCAAATACTACAAGCTTATCTATATCTTTACTGCCTATATCTTTTATATTCTTGGAATCTACTATAGGATTAACTATTTGTATATCCTTATCTGGATAATCCCCATATATTTCATAATATGCTTCATTGTAAATTTGATTAATTAGTTCTTTAACTTGAAAAGGATATTCTATTATAGCATCATTTAGTTCCATATTCATCGGGAAATTATAACAGAATTCTCTAATGTTAAAGGTGCCCCACCTAAAGTCTTCAGAAAGCTTATACTTAATGTATTTCTTAATTGCTGCACCATGATTAATTAAAAATGATTCTTGGTCAAATATACTAATTGTTTTTTCTTCTTCTTTGAGTCTAAGATATGCTTCTCCATCTTCTTCAAACATTTCCACAATGCCTCTGTCAATTAACCTTTTTCTACCCCTTATTACAGATTTTTCATTATATTTTTTAGATAATATTTCTAATATATCCTTCCACTTTGTAACCCCATTCTTTATTAACTCAATAATTTCATCCCCTATTGCCATGACCTACCCCTTTTTCAGATTTATTATTCTGTTCATCAAGAATTATGATTTTTGCAAGCTTTCCAACGTATTTTTTAGGAATTATCACATGTCCGCTTTTTGAAAAAGGTTTTACTTTTTTAACAATTACAACCATCAGCTTCACCATAGTTGAAAATTTTTCCAACATTTGAAGTCCAATCTTATTATTGGTATATACTCCTATATATAGTTTATGTATTATTCAACAGTAGGTGTCCAAACATGGGCTGAATATTTAACTATTCTATTTAAACTAAAAATAAAAATACTCAACTATGGATAATTTCTAGAAAGTGTGAAAAAATGACATTATTGAAGATTTTAGCAAAAAAATACGTAATAGATATCTTAGAATTACTAAATGAGCATGGAGAGTTAGGATATTCGGACATCTGGAAAACATTAGTGATAGATAAGGGGACATTAAGTAAGCTATTAAAAGAACTTGAAGATGAAGATTTAGTATTACGAAGAGAAGAAAGGACTGACAGAAGAATTCCAAGAGCTTATTATAGATTATCACCTTATGGTAAGGAAATTGTAAAAATTTGCAAACAATTAAAAGAAGCTGAACAGAAGAAACAAGAACTTATATCGTTAGGAAATGATAATATAAACATCCAGATTGGGGAATCAACTAATACCAATATTAATATAAAAAAATAAATATTTACATATTATATTTACTCAGCGACCATTATAGTTAAAATGTGTTAATATTGGGATAACTGTCACTTGTGCTTCTTTTTTTAAAATAAATGTCACCTGTCTTTCTTTTTAGTGTCACTTTGATGTTACCAAGTGTCACCTCTGCCACTTTTCCGTATTTTAAAAAAATATCATCTAAAACCTTTCATTAAATTATATGCCGAATAATAAATTTAATTTTCGTGAAAATAAGCATAAGTGACAGTTATTTTTAAAAAATAAGCTTAAATTATTGAGGTGACACTTTTTGAAATATCTCGTGACACTACCTTGTATATATTAATAATGAATTATATAAAAAATACATTAATAATTAAACAAAAAGGAGGTCTAAATATGGACATATTAAAAATATTGACTAAAAAATACAATAAAGCAATATTATTTTTATTGGAAAAATATGGAACTTTGCATTATAGCGCTATCAAAAAATCTTTAAATAATGTTCATGACCATTTACTTACAAAGGCTTTAGATGAACTTGTTGAAGCAGGATTAATAAAAAGAGAACTTGAGAATCCAAATATAAGGCCGTCAAGAGTTTTATATTCTTTAACTGATTTAGGAAAAATGGCATTGAATATATATTCAATTGCAAAAAAGATTGAAGACTCTAGAATCAAAGTTATTGGTAATAATAATATTATTATAAACAATGTATCGTCTTCTAATATTAATATAAAAAAATAAATATTTACATATTATATTTACTCAGCGACCATTATAGTTAAAATGTGTTAATATTGGGATAACTGTCACTTGTGCTTCTTTTTTTAAAATAAATGTCACCTGTCTTTCTTTTTAGTGTCACTTTGATGTTACCAAGTGTCACCTCTGCCACTTTTCCGTATTTTAAAAAAATATCATCTAAAACCTTTCATTAAATTATATGCCGAATAATAAATTTAATTTTCGTGAAAATAAGCATAAGTGGCAGAGGTGGCAGATGGTGGCACTTTGGTGGCACTAAAAATAAGCATAAGTGGCAGTTATTTTCAAAAAATAAGCTTAAATTATTGAGGTGGCACTTTTTGAAATATCTCGTGACACTACCTTAAAAATTTTGTTATAAAATTTTTTAATGACTGATATTAATTTTTTTAGAGAAAAATGTTTTTATAATAGTATATATCTTATACTACTATTGAATATCAACTGTTGAAATAATCTTCAACAAATACAAAGCAGAAAGGGTGAGCATAAGGCATGAAGAAATATGAAGAAGAGGAATTAAGGGGGATGTTAAAAGAGCTTTTTGGGGATAAGTTTGAAGAAGAGTATGAGAAAGTTAGGGAAGAGTTCAGTGGGCTATTAACTGAGTATGGTGTTTTAGTTATTCTTGCAAAGAGAAATAGGATAATTTTATAGGAGGTGGTAGGCATGCAAGTAAGAACTGCTAATAATGGAAGAAGGACAAAGATGGGAGGAGAAACCATTGAGAAGGTTAAGAAGTTAATTAAGAGGTATTATTTGCTAAGGGAGTTTGAAGAGATGGGCTATCCACAGGAAGAGATTAAGGAAGTTATGGATGAGCTTGTAGCAATGATTGAGGAGGTGGTAAATGATGCAAGTGTTAGTCATTGAATCAGATAGTAGTTTAGAGTGCATAAATGTGGATAAGGTAGTGAAGATATACACAAATGGGAAAGTAGTAGTGATAGAGTTAGAGACTGGGGAAAGGATAAGCTTTGAAGGTGGTAAGGAGAAGCTGAAAGAAATAATTTCTGGGATTGTAACTGAGCAGCCATTGATATACCTAAAGCAAGTTAGGAGGTTCATCAAAGCCAGCAATTTAGTTGAAGGTGATGATTCAAAAAACATTATTTGTTTATAACCTCCCTCCTTTATAAAATTTTTCCTTGAGGTGATAATGATGGAAAAGACATTAGTTATGATGGAAGTGGATAAAGAACTTTTAGATAAAGCCAAAAGAAAATGGTTAAAAAAAATAGCAAAAATACTTGAAATAGATGAAAATAAGCTAAAATATGACGATGATGAAATCGTAAGAGCAGTGTTAATTTTGTATGTCGAAGGTAGGTTTTGAGATATAATTCCTTTTTCCTTTTCCTGGTGGGGGTTATGAAGCTACTAAAATACAGCAAGGAATACAAGATAAATGCCAAGGGGCACATTAGCATAAACATAGAGAGTGTAGTTAAAGAGTCCATGAAAGTTAAAGGACTGGAACTTAGAAAGCTACTGAGAAACTACCCAATTGAAGTAATATTTGACTTAGAGGATAAAAAGATTACTATTGATTTATCTAATTTATTTGATTATGTTGGTAAAAGGTTGGGAGTATGAAAGCAAGGAGGGCTACTTTTTATTTATGTAAGAATATTGATAGTAGAAGATTAAGGTATATTTTGCATAAATTAGAAAACTTGGAGACAATAAATCCAGAAATATTAAAAAAGGTTATTGAAAGTAAGAAATGCTACAGAAGGACAATAATTCTAACTGATGAAGAGCTAAAAATATATGAAAAATATGGCAAGGCCATCAATTTATATCTAAATTATCTTTTGGTGAATGAAGATGGAGAAAGGACTTAATATCAAAAATCTTTTATTAATAAAGCCAAAGAGAGAAAAAGCTGATGAAACACCAGAGATAAAAGAATGGTTGGATAAATTTAAAATTGAGAGAGAGTTTGATGGAATAAAAAAAGAAACCATAAGGTCTGATTTAGATAGATTAAGGGTATTTTTAGATTTTGTATATAATAGGTTAAATAAAAAACCTGATGAATTAGAGACACATGATTTTATAAAATTTTTCAGTTATTTAGAGAAAGAAAGAAGAGTTAGCAGGAGCACACAAAGGAAATATTATTTGTTATTAAAGGTTTTTTACAAAATTATGAGGTTACAACATGTCATTAAAGGATTTATTGAAGAAAGTAAAGAGAGAAAAAGATTTTCAAAAATTGAAGTTAAGCATTATGACCCTGTAGATGATGAAATAGTTAATCAGATACTAAATAAGATATTAAAGTCAAATAGCAGGGTAAATATCAGAAATGCACTATTAATTAAATTTACTTATGAGACAGGATGTAGGATATCTGAAGTTTTAAATTTGAAATATAAAGATTGTGATTTTAATACAGGGATGTTTAGAATAACTAACACTAAAACACATGAAGAGAGGGTAGTTGTATGCTCTGAAGAAACGTTAGAAGCCTTGAGATGGTATGTTAGATATAATCCAAGACAAGGACCAGATGATTACATCTTTCAAAAACAAGATGGGAGTAAATTGAGCAGAAATACAATTTTACATGTATTTAATAAAGTAGTTAAAGAACTAAAAGAAGAGGGTAAAATTCCTATAAATAAAAGGATAACATTACACAGTCTAAGACATGGGAGAGCTGTTGATTTATTAGAAAAAGGATTACCACTTGATATAGTAAAAGAATTACTTGGACATAAAAGCTTAGACACAACTTTATTTTACTCACACTCAAAGGAAAGAACTAAGAAATTATTAAAAACTATAAAAAAGATTTTATAGCTGCTACTTTTGTAGTCCAGTTAGGTTATTATAAACAAAGGACCTTAAAATTAATCAGGACTTAGTCCTGTGTAAAAAGTAGATATGAATATCAATTTTTTAGCTTTTTTTGGAAAATAATTTTACAAAAAAGTATGGCGCGGGGGCCGGGATTTGAACCCGGGTAGGGCGGAGCCCAACGGGATTAGCAGTCCCGCGCCGTACCAGGCTGGGCCACCCCCGCATACAAAAAAGCAAAAATAAATAAAGTAATAGGATGTATATATAATTTTCGTTTAATTTTTTAATGATGATATACTATGATACTAACATTATCTTTTGTTTTTTGTAAAGAGATATCTAACAATTTATCAACAATATCTTTTGGGTTTTTATAATTTTTAATTACATCTAAGATTTCTTCTTTTTTAACATAGTCATGTAATCCATCAGAGCTTAGCAATATAATATCATCATCTTTTAAGTTCCATTCATATATATCTACTTTAAAATCATCTATACCTAATGCAAAGGTTATAATATTTTTCATGGGGTGATACATAGCTTCTTCCTCTGTTATATGTCCTTCATCAACTAACATCTGTACATATGTGTGGTCTTTTGTTCTCTCTATTATTTTGTTATCTCTAATTAAATAAGCTCTACTATCTCCACAGTTTGCTACAATTGCTTTATTTCCTTTAATTATTACTGATGTTAATGTAGTCCCCATTCCTTCCTTATCTCCAATTGCCTCTGCTTTTATTTGTTTGTGAGCAGTTTCATAAGCTTCTTTTAGAAGTTCTTTTATTTCTTCAATAGATAGATTTTTGTTATATTTTTCTCCTACAACTTTTTGTAATGTATCTATAGCTATACTTGATGCCACTTCTCCTGCATTATGTCCTCCTAATCCATCTGCAACCGCTAATAAATATGCATCCTCTAATTTTTTTATTAAAATCGCATCTTCATTATTTGTCCTGTTCCCTTTATGAGATATTCCATAAGCTTTATCCTCTTCAAAAATTATTATATCTCTATTATTAGTTAATTCTATGTTGTTTTCTTTTTCTTTGTTACTATCTACTTTTTTGAAAAATTTGTTAATTATTCCCATAAATATTTCCCATCTTATATTTTTTTATAATTATTAATTAACAACCAATTATTTCTTTTATAGCCCCACCATTTTTTTATAGAGGTTGGTTTAATACTTCTTCTTTTAAAATATTTTTTATTGTTTCTTTTTCTAACCAATCAATTAAATAATATTTTGAAGTATTTTCTAATGAGGAGTTTGTATAAATTTCCTCAATAAATAATATGTCAGAGGTTAAACAAATAACGTTAAGTCTTTAAATATTTAAGTTCTTTCTCTCTATTATAGAATTTCATTTTATACGCCTTAAAAAAATAAAAAAAGTTAAAATTAATTTATAAAATTTCAATTTTTAATTTTTATAGCTGTTTTAGTTCCATCTTTTAGAGATTTTAGGAAATTTTCTAATTCTTCTAAGAATTTTTCTTTATTTTCAATTTTATAATTATTTGTATATTTTTCAACTATCTTTACAATAGCACTACCTACAATAGCTCCATCAGCTATTTTACAAATCTCTTCTACATGCTCTTTTTTGGATATACCAAAACCTACACATATTGGAAGGGATGTTTTTTCTTTAACTTTCTTTATATAGTTTTTAGTTTCTTCTTTTACTTTGTCTCTTTCCCCAGTTATTCCTGTTACAGAAACAGCATATATAAATCCAGATGCTTTTTTTAGTATTTTATTTAATCTTTCTTCTGTTGTTGTTGGTGCTACTAAAAATATTAAGTCAATACCATACTTTTTGCATATATTATAGAGAGATTCACTCTCTTCAACTGGTAAATCTGGAACTATTAAGCCAGATATTCCTGATTCTTTTGCTTTCTTTACAAAATTTTCCTCTCCCATCTTAAATATTATATTATAATACACTAAAAATACTAATGGTTTATTAGGATATTTTTCATTTAGATATTTTGCTAACTCAAAAGCTTTTAATGGAGTCATCCCAGATTTTAGAGCTCTATAATCAGCTTTTTGAATAGTTAATCCATCTGCAACTGGGTCAGAGAAAGGTATTCCTATTTCTATTATATCCCCATACTTACATAGCATTTCAAAAGCTTCCTTAGAATCTTCAAAGTTTGGGTCTCCTGCTACTAAAAAAGGAATAAATGCTTTTTCCTCTTTTTCATTTAATTCTTTAAATTTCTCTTCAATTTTCATTTTTTCACTTCTATATTTAAATTTCTTTTCCTAATGCCTTAGCAACTGTTTGCACATCTTTGTCTCCTCTTCCAGATAGATTAACAACTATAATATCATCTTTATCATACTTATCAGCTATTTTAAATAAATATGCTAATGCATGGGAACTCTCTAATGCTGGAAGTATTCCTTCTAACCTACACAACTGTTGAAATGCATATAATGCTTCATCATCAGTTATTGGAACTGGTTTTATCCTACCTAAATCCTTTAAAAAACTTAACTCTGGACCAACTCCTGGATAATCTAATCCAGCAGATATGGAATAACTTTCCTCAATTTGTCCAAATTCATCCTCCTTCACATATATCTTAGCACCATGTAAAACACCAACATCTCCACAACATAAAGAAGCTCCATGTTCCTTTGTATTTATTCCCTTACCTCCAGCTTCAACTGCATATAACTCAACATCATCATCTAAAAATTCATAAAAACAACCAATAGCATTGCTACCTCCACCTACACAGGCAATAATTGCATCAGGTAATCTACCCTCTTTTTTTAAAATTTGCTCTTTAATCTCTTTACCAATAACTCTTTGGAATTCTCTAACCATTAGAGGATAAGGATGTGGCCCAAGAGCAGAACCTAAAAGATAATAGGTAGTTCTAACATTAGTTGTCCAATCCCTTAAAGCTTCATTTACAGCATCTTTTAGTGTTTGTGAGCCCCCATAAACAGGAATAACCTTAGCACCCATTAACTCCATTCTAAAAACATTCAACTTCTGTCTTTCAACATCCTTAGCCCCCATATATATATGACACTCTAAACCAAGTTTTGCACATACTGATGCAGTTGCAACACCATGCTGTCCAGCTCCTGTCTCAGCTATAACTCTCTTCTTACCCATTTTCTTAGCTAATAAGGCTTGACCTAATGCATTATTTATTTTATGTGCTCCTAAATGGCATAAGTCCTCTCTTTTTAAATATACTTTTACATTCAACTCTTCACTTAATCTTTCAGCAAAGTATAGAGGTGTAGGTCTTCCAGCATAGTCCTCTAAGAGTTTATAAAACTCCTCTCTAAAATTTCCTTCATTTTTTATCCAAAATCTTTCAAAAGCTTCTTCTAATTCTTCAATAGCAGGCATTAATGTTTCTGGAACAAACTTTCCTCCATATATTCCAAATTTTCCATTCTTATCTGGATATTTATCTTTAATCATTATTCCTCCCATGGTAGTTTTTTATACTCCCTCTTTATATCAGGAACTTCTGAAAATACATCTAAATTTATATTTTCCAATAAAAAACTATCAAACTCTTTTATATTTTTTAGCAAGCAACCTTTTATAGTTATGTTTGTTTTCTTGTTTATCTCTCTCATTTTATAAACAGTAAGTAATAAATCTCTTAGTGAGCCAATTTTACTTTTATCTATATTTAAGGAATTAATAATTTTTTTATCATAAATAATTAAATGATGAACTAAAATCTCATCTACATCTAATTTAGCAATATTTAATAAATCATTTTCATTAACACCAGGAATGTATATAGTTCTTACAATTGTATGAAAATGTTTATTTGCTAATTGAATATTTTCTATGACTCTATTAACAATATCTTTACCACATAGTTTTTTATATGTATCTATTCCTGGGAGGCTAATCATAACAATATCTACACCTAAATCTTTTAACTCTAAAATTTTATCTTCATCTAAAAGAATCCCATTAGTTTGTAAATCCACTCTTAATCCCAAATCTTTAACATACTGAACAGCTTTCTTAACATCTTCATATTTTAAAAGAGGTTCTCCATATTGAGAAATAGTAACAGCTTCACACTCTTCTAAATTTCCATAAATTCCTCTTTTAACTTTTTTCAGCTTAGAATAACAAAATAAACAATTTAAATTACATGATTGAGTTAGTTCTATTGATGGATGATGATAAGGATTATCTTTTTCAGTTATTCCTTCACAACCATAGCAATGTTTAACATACTTTAACTCTTTAACTAACTTTTCCAAAATTTTAGAAGTCTCACTTCTCAAAACTATCATAAAGCAAACCTTTAAAATCTTACTCTCCTTTTAATTCCTTCATATAAATCAATAATATTTCCATTTAAAAATGCACTCATGGTGTAAATAACTCCTGGAGGTAAAATTGATATTGGAGTACTGTTCCTTACAAAATATAAGTTATCAAAAGCTAATAAAGCACCATAAATTATAGTTGATAGCTTTTTTATATCTTCAAGTTCTTTAACAGCTATTATAACAATTGGGTCATCTGTATCTTTTCCAGAATAACCTACACCTTCAATTTTTTTGTATTCATAACAGACAGATGATGATGCCTCATAACCTAATTTTTTGGCTATTCTTTCAACATATAGAGCATAGTCATTAACTACACTCTCTCCTCCATAAGTGTCAAAACCTAAAACTATTGCATCACCATATTTTGAAAGTGATTTAACATATGTATAAGAAACACCTTCCTTAGCCTTATCTTTATCTTTTGAAACTCCATTTAAATCATCAAAACCTTCTGCATATTTATATAGAATCTCAAAAATCTTTTTATTGTGGAATTCTAACAACTCTTCAGGGATTAAAGAAGTTATAACAATATCATCTCCAGTTACATTAGATACTCTACTCAAAATGTTGTATTTTTTGAGAGATTTTAGTTCTTTGTTTATGTTATCAACTATCTTCATATTAGCTTCAACATCATTGTCAAATATATCAACTCCAAAACCTACAATATACATAATTAAAACCTATAATAACTCATCTAATGAATAAACTTCTATTTTTTTATTTCTGACTGATTCAATTGCATTTACTAATGCCTTAGCTCCTGATATGGTTGTTACATATGGAATTCCAAAATCAACTGCTGCTCTTCTTATATAATATCCTTCTGATTTTGCTCTTTTTCCTGATGCTGTATTTATAATTAAGTCAATCTTTCCTTCTTTTAAGAGAGATATTATATTATCTGTTGAACTTTCAGAAATCTTTTTAACTAATCTGACTGGGATATTGTGCTCTCTCAACTTATTAGCTGTTCCTTCTGTTGCATATATATTAAATCCTAATTCATGAAGTTTTTTAGCAATCTCAATTATTTTATCTTTATCTCTATCTTTAACACTTATAAAGACATTACCTCCATTAATAGGAATTTCCATATTTGCAGAGAGTTGTGATTTGTAGTATGCTAAACCAAAATCTTTATCTATTCCAATTGCTTCTCCTGTTGATTTCATCTCAGGTCCTAAGACAGGGTCTACTCCTGGCAACTTTAAGAATGGAAATACAGATTCTTTTATTGATACATATTTTGGTTTTGTTATAAACACGTTCTCTTTAACTTCTTCTATTCTATGTTTATATTCCTCTAAAAGTTCATTTAATTTTTTTCCAACTATAACTTTGGTTGCCAACTTAGCCAATGGAATTCCAACAGATTTACTTACATAAGGGACAGTTCTTGAAGCTCTTGGATTTGCTTCTAATACATAAACTTTTCCATCCTTAACAGCATACTGAATATTAATCAATCCTTTAACATTTAAAGCTCTTGCTATTTTAGCTGTATAATCAATAACTTTATCTATAATCTCCTTTGGTAGAGATTGAGGAGGAATTACTGTTGCTGAATCACCACTATGAACTCCTGCTTCTTCAATATGCTCCATTATTGCTCCTATTAAAACTGTTTCTCCATCAGAGACCGCATCAACATCTAACTCAATAGCATCCTCTAAAAACTTATCTATAAGTATTGGATGTTCTTCTGAAACTTTGACAGCCTCTTTTATATACTCTTTAAGTTGTTCTTCATCATAAACTATCTGCATTGCCCTTCCTCCTAAAACATAGGAAGGCCTAACTAAAACAGGATAACCTATTTTTTTAGCTACTTCTAATGCCTCTTTTTCATTGTATGCAATCCCACCCTCAGGTTGAGGGATATTTAACTCTTTCAATAGTTTAGAGAACTCTTCTCTATCTTCTGCTTTATGTATATTTTCTGGAGATGTTCCTAATACATTAACTCCATACTCTTTTAGTTTAAGAGCTAAATTTATTGCTGTTTGCCCTCCAAATTGGACAATAACTCCTAAAAATTCTCCATTTTGTTTTTCTAAATCAACAATATTTAAGACATCTTCTAATGTTATTGGTTCAAAATAGAGTTTATCTGATGTATCATAGTCAGTAGAAACAGTTTCAGGATTGTTGTTTATAATTATTGCCTCAATTCCCATCTCTTTTAAAGCTAAAACTGCATGGACAGATGAATAATCAAACTCAATACCTTGTCCAATTCTTATAGGCCCAGAACCTAAAATAATAGCTTTCTTTCTATTAGATGGATATGATTCATTCTGTTCATTATAAAATATCTTTTCATAAGCAGAGTAATAATAAGGTGTTTCAGCTTCAAATTCTGCTGCACAGGTATCAACCATTTTATAAATAGGAACTATTCCCAATTTTTTTCTTAATTTTCTAATTTCATCTTCTTTCATATCTAAAATGTGTGATAACTGTTTATCAGAAAATCCTAACATTTTAGCTTTTAATAGTATCTCCTTTATATCCATAATTTACCACCAAGCATAAAAATAGATTTATAAATATTATAAATCTTAGTCAAAATAATTAATTAAACATAAGTAAATAAAAGTTTCTAAGATTGATGACTATGATTGAAATTGATGGTAGTTATTTAGAAGGAGGAGGACAGATAGTTAGGACAGCAATAGCTTTGTCGGCTTTAACTATGAAACCTATCAAAATATTTAATATCAGAAAGAAGAGGAAAAATAAAGGATTATCATATCAACATGTGGCATGTGTTAAAGCTGTAAAAAAGTTATGTAACGCAGATGTTGAAGGATTGTATGTAGGTTCTGAAGAACTTATATTTATCCCAAAAAAACTCTCTCCAAAAAATTTTAAAATAAATATTGGAACTGCTGGGGCTGTTACATTAGTTATTCAGTCATTATTACCTCTATCATTAGGAATAGATAAGAGTTTTGAAGTTAAAATTATTGGAGGGACAGATGTTAAAAATGCTCCAACTGTTGATTACACAAAATATATAACCTTAAAAATTTTGAGTAGATTTGGAGTAAATAGTGAATTAAAACTAATAAGGAGAGGATTTTATCCAGAGGGAGGAGGAGAAGTTATATTTAAATTAAAACCTTCAAATATACAAAAGATAGATTTAGTTTATCATTCAAAATCAAAAGATGTCTATGGAGTTAGCTATGTGCAAAATTTGAAAGAAGATATTGCAAGAAGAATGAGGAAAAAAGCTGTTGATTTGTTAAATAAGAATAAATTAAATCCTAATATAAAAATAGAAGTAAGTAAAGGTTTATCAACAGGAGCAGGAATATTTTTGTGTAATGATACTATTGGAAGTAGTTATTTGGGAGAGAAGGGTTTAAGAGCTGAAATTGTAGCTGAGAGATGTGTTAATTTTTTATTGGAAGAAAGAAACTCAAATATGGCATTAGATAGATATATGGGAGACCAAATAATTCCTTTCTTAGCTTTTGGAAAGGGAAAAGTTGGAGTATCTAAGATAACAAATCATACAAAAACAAATATGTGGGTTGTAAAACACTTTTTAGATGTTGATTTTAAAATTATTGAGATAGATAATGGATACATAATTGAAGTTACATAAATATATTCAAATATTCATTTTTTTTTGTTATTAATTGTTGTAATGGTAGTTAATAGTTATGACACAACCATAACCTTTATATATGAATATGAAAAATAATTTATAGTATTTATGGAGGTGATGTATTAATGAAAAAAGTAAATATTTCTGAAGAAGCTAAGAAATATATCTTAGAAAAGTTATCAAAAGTAAATAAGGACAGTGTAATAATAACATTTGAAGGTTTTGGATGAGCAGGACCAAGATTTGGGATTGTTATAGATGAACCAAGTGATAAGGATATTTTAGTATATGACAAAGATTTTAAAATATATCTTGACCCTATTGCAGCTCAGTGGCTTCCATCAGTAGATATACAACTAAGAAGAAGCATATTTGGAAAATATTTAAAAATAAAAGGGTCAAGTGAGTGCTAACTGGGAACCCTGTTAAGGGACCAGTTAGCTCAATAAAATATAGATTCCTAAGATGATTAATATCAACCCAGAAATTTTATTTACTAATTTGAAGTTTATTTTTTCTAATATCTCTTTTATTTCAATTCCTACTAAATTTATAAAAATAAGAGGAGTTCCAAATCCAAGTGCATATATAAATAAAGAAATAAATCCAAATAAAATATCCTGTTTTGTCGCAATATAAGATAATATACTTACTAAAACTGGGTCTGCACAGGTGTTTGCTAAAACTCCATAGAAAAATCCAAATAAGAAAGAGCCAAAATATTTTGTTTTATTATTTTCTAAAATAATTTTTGTTATTTTGTTGAATATCTTACTATTTCTTTTAATAGTAATTGGTAAGTATTTAACTCCAAACTTTTGAGCCAACTCTTTGTTTTTATCTACATCAATCTCAATAACATTATATCCTTCTTCTTTTAACTTATTAATTGTTGGTTTTAATGCTTTACAATATCCACACCACTCTGCTTCAAAAACTAAGATAGTTAAATTTTTATCAGTTGTTAGGTTAATTACATTAGTGTTGATTTTAATATTTTCATTATTGTTGGATATACAACCAATCAATAAAAAACTTAATAATAAAAGAAAATTAGAACTTTAATAATTTCACCTTAAAATTAGAGCATTTGTTGGGCAAATATCTTCACATCTTCCACATAGGACACATTTATCTTTTGATATATTTATTTTCTCATTATCTTGATATATTGCCTTAAAAGGACAATTTTTTAGACAAATTAAACAACCTATACATCTATATTTTATATAATCTAAATATCTGTAAGATAAAACTTCATACACATTTATATCTCTATTTACTTTTCCTTTTATTTTTACAATTTCAATAGCATTGACAGGACAAACTTTGACACATTTTCCACAATGGACACATTTACTATCATCTATATTAACTATTGGAGGATTCTCTTTTATTGCATCAACAGGACACTCTAAAATACATAGAAAGCAACCTATACATTTATCCTCATTCAAATAAATAAATCTTTTATTAAATTCAATATCAAAATTGTAATGTATTTTTCCATTTTTCAACCCAAATTTTTCATTTATTATTTTCTTTATCATGGCTATTAACCTTCTCTTTTATTAGTTTAATAAGTTCTTCTTTAACTTTTGTCTTTAATATGTTAATTAGTTCTTCCTTAACTTCACCATATTTTTTAGTATAAAGCTCTAAATCTTTCTCCATAGTCTCTAAAATTCTGTCTTCAATTATTCTAACATTTATTATTTTGTTGGCATTCTCTTTATTATCTAAATAGATTGCATCAACAGGACATTTTTTAGCACATAAACCACAAACAACACACCTATCTGGAATAATATAAGGAATTTTTAATTTTTTGCTAATTTCAATAGCATTAACCTTACATACCTTATAACAGATTCTACAACCAATACATAACTCATCATTGATAACATAAGTCTTATCTTTATGTTTAGGAATAATTTTACTCTCTAATCTTATAGCTCCTGTTGGACAAACCTCTAAACAATATCCACATTTTATACATTCAACAACATTGTAGTTTTCTAAATCTATCTTCCCTGGACATATTTGAGAACAACTTTTACAATTTATGCAGATTGACTTTGAAATGTGAGGAATATTTGGAATTCTTTCTTTATACTCCAACTTATTAGTTTCTTTTTTTATCTTCAATTCAAAGAACTTATCAATCTTTTCTTTTAGAATTTTTTCATTGACAACTACTATAGCATTTATAGGACATGCTTCTAAACATCTCTTACATGAAATACATTCAGAGACATTAATATGATAGCTATCTTCTCTCTCATGTATTATATTTATTGGACATGCATTAGCACACTCCCCACAGAGAACACATAACTCACTATCAATCATTAAAAAATTGTATTTTGGTTTATTAAAGAACAAGCCTTCTGTTTCCTCTCTATGTTTATCTATCTCTAAAACAGCAGTTGGACAAACCTCTACACAATTTGCACAGGCAATACATGAATTATCATCTATATAAGGGATTTTTTTTGAATATTTTTCAGTTTGATAGTTAATCATTTCAATAGCAAAAGCTGGACAACTCTCTTTACAAGCTTCACAAGAGATACATTTTTCAGGATATTTAACAAGAGGTGGGACTTTTCTATATCTCTTTGGAGGAATATAACTTTCTTTTTCAGGTTTTGCATTAATAACTTTTTTAATTTTTTCAATTAATGTATATAAGTACCAAATAGAAGAAGCCATAAACTTTCACCATTTAAAATATTGGCAAAAAACATTTAATAATTTTTGAATTATTAAACCTATTAGTGGTGTTATTGAATTTTCTAATAGATTAGATTAATGAGATTTTCGATAAATTGATAAATATTTAGTGTTTGATAATTTTTTTATTTTATGTATTAAGCTATTTATTAGTTAATTGAATATATGGTATATTATGAAGTCTGTTAAAGTTATAGTTAAGGGAATTGTGCAAGGTGTAGGATTTAGGCCATTTATATATAGATTAGCAAAGAAGTTAAATTTAAAAGGTTATGTAAAAAACCTTGGAAATGTTGTAGAGATTCATTTAGAAGGAGAAAATATAGATAAATTTTTATCTCTCCTTAAAAAAGAAAAACCTCCTTTAGCTAAGATTGAGTATATTGAAGTAGAAAAAACTACACCTAAAAATTTTAAAGATTTTGAGATAATAAAAAGTTCTGATTATTCAGATTTGGGGATAATTCCTGCTGATATATCAATATGTGAGGAATGTCTAAAAGAGATATTTGATAAAAATAATAAAAGAAGATATTTATATCCTTTTAATTCATGTGTTGATTGTGGGCCAAGATTTACAATAATTTATGACTTACCTTATGATAGAGAAAATACATCAATGAGAGATTTTCCACTATGTAGTGAATGTTTAGAGGAATACAACAATCCAGAGGATAGGAGATTTCATGGAGAAACTATATCCTGTAAGAACTGTGGGCCTTCTTTATATTTAACTGATGGAAATGAAATTTTAGCAGAAGATTACAACTCCATTTTATTAGCTAAAAAGTTATTAAATGAAGGTTATATATTAGCTATAAAAGGAATAGGAGGCTTTCATTTAGCATGTAGAGTAGATAATGATGAAACTCTTATCAAGTTAAGAGAAAGGTTAAATAGAAAGACTCAACCTTTTGCAGTTATGACAAATTTTGAGAATATTAAACTATTTGCTCACTATGATGAAGATGAAAAAAAAGCTCTACTCTCTAAGGAGAGACCAATAGTTATATTAGATAAAAATGAAGATTATCATAACTATTTTTCTAAGTATGTTTCAAATCTAAATACTATTGGTGTCTTTTTACCTTACTCTGGATTACATTATCTCCTTTTAAAAGATGAGTTTGCTTTTGTTATGACCTCTGCTAATCTCCCTGGATTACCTATGGTTATTGATGAGAGTGATATTGAGAAATTAAAGGGCATAGCTGATTACTTTTTAATTCATAATAGAAAAATTGTTAATAGATGTGATGACTCTGTTGTAAAAAAGATAGCAGATAGAATTGTTTTTTTGAGGAGAAGTAGAGGATATGCTCCTGAACCAATAGATGTAAATATAGAAAATGATAAAATTATCTTATGTGTTGGAGCAGAGTTAAACTCAACAGCATGTTTAGTTAAAAAAAATAGATTTTATCTTACACAATATATAGGTAATACTTCAAAATATGAAACTTTTTTATTTTTAAAAGATGCTATAAAAAGATTGTTAAAATTAACTAAAACAAATAGAATAGATTATGTAGTTTGTGATTTACATCCTCAATATAACTCTACTAAGTTGGCTTATGAACTATCAAAAAAATTTAACTCTAAACTTATTAAAGTTCAGCATCATTTTGCTCATGCCTATTCTTTATTAGGAGATAACAACTACTTTGATGACATTTTAATCTTTTCTCTTGATGGAATGGGATATGGATTAGATGGAAATATTTGGGGAGGGGAGGTATTATTATACAAAGATAAAAAAATGGAAAGAGTAGCACATCTTGAAGAGCAAATACAAGTTGGAGGAGATTTAGCTGTTAAATATCCTATTAGAATGTTGTTCTCCATCTTATATAAAGCAATTGGAGAAGAGGCTAAGGAATTTTTAAAAAGATATTTATCAGAAAGAGAAATTAATATTTTAGAGTTTCAACTTAAAAAGAATATAAACTGTTTTATTACAACATCAACAGGTAGAGTTTTAGATGCTATATCTTCTCTATTAAATATCTGTCAAGAGAAAACCTATGATGGAGAACCTGCTATAAGATTAGAAAGTGTAGCTAAAAAATATGATAACTTAGAAATTAAACCAAAAATAAAAAATAATATCTTATTAACAACTCCTTTAATTGAGGAGTGCTATAATATGTATGTTAATGGAGAAGATATTAGTAAGATTGCATATTTTTCACATATGTATATTGCAGATGGTTTATTTATGTTGGCTAAAAAATACCTTAAAGATGTTGATACTATTGGACTTACAGGAGGTGTTAGCTACAACAAAATTATAACAGAAAGAATTTATAACTTAGCTAAAAGTGAAGAATATAACTTTATTTATCATAGAAGAGTTCCTAATGGTGATGGTGGAATTAGTTTTGGGCAAGGTGTTTATTTATGTTTATCTCAACTCCAAGATATACAATAATTGAAGAAGATGCTATTCAAAAACTTCCATATATCTTAGAAAAACTAAATTTAAAAAAACCTTTGGTAGTAACAGGGAAAAACACTAAAAAATATAATATTTTTGATTTTGATTATATCTATTATAATGAATTAGAATCTTTTAAAGATAAAAATTATGATTCAATTATTGGAATTGGTGGGGGGAAAGCAATAGATTATGGAAAATTTTTATCATACAAATTAAAAGTTCCTTTTATAAGTGTTCCTACAACAGCTTCAAATGATGGCATCTCTTCTCCAATAGTATCTATAAAACAACCTTCTTTTATGGTTGAGGCTCCAATAGCAATAATAGCAGATATAAACATTATAAAAAATTCTCCTAAAAGATTAATAAGAGCTGGAATAGGAGATGCTCTCTCAAATATAACCGCTGTTTTAGACTGGAAATTAGCATATAAAGAAGGAAAGGAAAAATATTATAGTGAGAGTTCTGCAATATTCTCATGGACAATAGCTAATGAGTTAATAAACTATATTCTAAAATCTAAAAATTTGAAAAATTTAGTTCCTAAGTTAGTTAAGGCATTGGTTGGTAGTGGAATAGCTATATGTATAGCCAACTCATCCCGTCCAGCTTCTGGAAGTGAGCATCTTTTTTCTCATGCATTAGATATGTTAAAAGAGAAATATGATTTTGACTCTTTACATGGAGAACAGTGTGGTTTAGGCACAATAATGATGAGCTATCTTCATGAGATGGAAGATAATTCTTTAAATATACATAAAAAAATAAAAACTGCATTAGAGAAGGTTAAAGCTCCAACAAAATTAAAAGATATTAATATTGATGAGGATATTGCCTTAGAAGCGTTGTTAATAGCCCATAAAATTAGAAAAAGATGGACAATATTGAGAGATGGTTTATCTAAGAAAAAAGCTCAAGAATTGATAGAATTAATAAGTTAATAATTTTTTAACTTTCAAGTATTCATTTATAGCCTCTCTACTACTCCCTATAAGTAATCTTTTATATTCATCATTATTTACACTTTCTAAGATACCTCTTGCTATAAATTCCTCATCCTTAAAGCACTGTCCAGCATAAGTATGGGTGAAAACAGCAATCTCTTTAATATCTTTGTTATTGTAACATTCTATTTTGTATATAGCTGGATTATCAAAAATAAATTTGTCATCCAAAACCTTTCCTTCAATCTCAATATAGCCTAATTTTTTGTAAGTTTTATTTTCTTCTTTAATATCTTTGTAGTATCTTACATACAACAAATCAAACATTGTATTATCTATAACTCCTCTGTTAAATTTCCTTTTTTCATGGAAAATAAATTCTTCTAATGTTAATGAGTTATCTTTTATTCTCTTTTCATAAGCTTTTTTCCAAAAGTTGTAGTCCAATGCCTCTATTTTGTTATCCTCTATTGCTTCCTTTAATGCATTTCTTGCTTTATTAAATTCATTACCATAAACAACAAAATCAATATCTGAACTATCAGAGCTTAGATTTATTAGTAAAGAGCCAGTAACTCCCATACTGTTTATATTTACTCCATAATCCTCCAAAGTTATAGCTAATTTTCTACACTTTTCTTCTAATTTATTTTTTGGCTCTTCAATAATTTCTAATAATCTATAATGAGGATAATAAACATTTTTTATTTTTTCTTTTGGAACACAAATCATTAATGTGTCTAAATTTTTATCATAATTTAAATACTCTGGAAAATTTTCTTTTAAAAATTTATATGCCTCAGAAGAGTTAGGAATCTTTACATATTCCTTATTATTTATCTTTCTAACAATTCCATTAAAAGTAGCTAACTCTTTTGGCACATATCTCAAAAAAGCATAAATTTTGTTTTTAGGGTGATTGTAGGTATTAACTGCAAAGAACATTCCTTTTTCACATTCTATAAAATCTCTAATTCTCATTTTATCCCTTTTATAACATATCTTACTCTTTTTCCAACAGTAAAGTTATCTACTTCTACTGTATAGTATTCTTTCATTTTGTTTATAATTAATTCTCTTCTCTTTTCTGGTTTTTTAGGGAGCATTATGGATATTAGTCCCTTATCTAAATAGTTATAGCTTTCATCTATAAGTTTATAACAAAAGAGTTCCCCAAACTTTCCTCCACCAATTAATTCATGTGTCTTTGCAAGAGCCCCTCCAAACCTCTTTTTTGAAGGAACTGAATTATCTGAATAAAATGGAGGATAACAAATAATTAAATTAAACTTTCTATTTTTTAGCTCATCTAAATTCAATATTTCTCCATTGGATTTTATAATTTCTATGTTTAGATTATTCTTAATAAAGTTATTTTTTGCTAAATTATAGAGTGTTTCATCTATTTCAGTTGTAACTACTTCTGAACTTGAATATAACTTTTTAATTAAAAGAGCTATTACTCCTGAGCCAGTTCCAACTTCTAAAACTTTTGGATTCTTTATATTTAATTTATTTAAAGTTTCAAAAGAACTCTTAACAAATAAGTATCTACTTAAAACAGCTGGAATTAAATGTTCTCTACTAAAATCAACATCTAAATTGAATAGATGTTTTAAAATAGCTTTATTATACTCAATTAAAGCATCCTTATTTTTAAAATCTATTTTGTATTTATTATTTTCATAAAACACATATTTTTTCAAATTAGGATTTATCTTTATTGCATCCTCTATTTTTAATCCTTCCATAGTTCTATCCCAAAAAATAGAAAATAAAAAATTAAAAAGGATTTATTCAGTTTTTAGTCCTTTTCTTTCTCTAATTTCTTTAATTAATTTTTCTTGTAGTTCTCTTGGGACTCTTTCATATCCAGCAAATTCAGTACTCCATAAACATCTTCCTTGTGTAGCTCCTCTAATTGCTCCTGCAAATCCAAACATCTCTGCTATTGGACACTTAGCTTTTATAATAGCCATATCTCCCTCTTGTTCCATATCTAATATTTGCCCTCTTCTGTTGGAGATTTCTCTCATTGCTGCTCCCATATAATCTTGAGGAGTGTTTATGAATACTAATTGCATTGGCTCTAATAATACTGGTTTAGCTTGCATCATAGCCTCTCTAATACCAAATCTCATAGCTGGAATCATTTGTGCTGGACCTCTGTGTATAGCATCTTCGTGTAATACTAAATCCATTATTTTGACTTTAACTCCTTGACATTTTTCAGCTGCTAATGGTCCATTTCTCATAGCTTCTTTAAATCCTTGTATTAATAATTCTTTAACTTCATCAAAATGAACAATACCTCTTGTCATATTAACTAATACATTACCTTCATATATACAGATAACTCTTTTAGCTTCTTCTGGGTCCATTCCTGCTTTTATTAATTCTTGGACAACTTTATCATCTAATTTTCTCTTACTGTCAATATCTGGAATTTTACCTTCTTTGTATGCCTTTAAAACTCCTTCTTCTAATGGTTCAACCATTAAATAAATCTTGTTGTGTTTGTTTGGAGATTTACTTTCAATTATTGGAGATTTGTCTGTAACTGTCTCTCTATATACAACTATTGGTTGCCCAACAACAACTGGAATTCCAGCATCTCTCTCAATTTTTAATTTTGTTAATATTTCAATATGTAACTCTCCCATACCACTTAATAAGTGTTCTCCTGTCTCTTCATTAATTTCTACTCTTGCAGTTGGGTCTTCTCTTGCTATCTGTCTTAGGACTTCTATTAATTTTGGTAAATCTTTTGTGTTTTTAGCTTCAATAGCAACTGTAATAACTGGCTCACTGATGTGTGTTATTGCTTCAAATGGCTCAATTATCTTGTTTGGAGAACATATAGTTTCTCCAGCAGATGCTTCTTTTAAACCAACTAATGCACAAATATTACCTGCTGAAATACTTTCAACTGGGATTCTTTCTGGCCCCATAAAGACAGATACTTGCTGAACTTTTGCTTTTTGTTGTGCATTAACTAAATATACTTCTTGTCCTTGTCTAACTCTTCCACTAAATAATCTACAAACTGAAATAGCTCCTGCATGTTTGTCCATAATTATTTTTGTTACTACTCCTGCTAATGGTCCATTAGGGTCACAGTTTAACATTGCCTGACCAACATCTGAATTAATATCTCCTTTCCATAAGTGTGGAATTCTATACTTTTGAGCCTCTGGAGGACTTGGAAGGTGTTTTATAACCATATCTAAGACAACTTCATGTAGAGGAGCTTTTTCTGCAAGTTCTTTTTGTCTATCTTCTTCACAATACTTTATTATGTCTTTAAATGTTATTCCACTCTTTTGCATATATGGAACTGATATAGCCCAATTGTGATATGCTGAACCAAATGCAACACTTCCATCTTCTACTCTTACTAACCATTTATCTTTAAACTCTTCTGGAGCCATTTTTCTAATTAAGTTGTTTATCTCAGAAATAATTTTAATAAATCTTTGTTGTAGTTCTTCAGGAGTTAATTTTAATTCATTGATTAATCTATCTACTTTATTTATAAATAAGACTGGTTTAACTCTTTCTCTTAGAGCTTGTCTTAAAACAGTTTCTGTTTGTGGCATCACTCCTTCTACTGCACAAACAACAACAATAGCCCCATCAATTGCTCTCATTGCTCTTGTAACGTCTCCACCAAAATCAACGTGTCCAGGTGTATCAATTAAATTAATTAAGTAATCTTTACCTTCAAAGTTATGGACCATTGAAACGTTTGCAGCGAAGATGGTAATTCCTCTTTGAGCTTCTTCTTCATCAAAATCTAATGCTAATTGGTCTCCTGCTAATTCCTTTGAAATCATTCCTGCTCCAGCTAATAAGTTATCTGATAATGTTGTTTTCCCATGGTCAATGTGAGCACAAATTCCAATATTTCTTATTCTATCATACTTCTCCATCAACTCTTTAATCTTTGCTATCATTTTTGCTCTTTTTCCCATAAATTTCACCTTTTATGAATTTTTGTAAATATTTTGATTACAGTAAATATTATTTAAAGATTAAAAAAGTTATAAAAAATTTATCTTGCAGATTCAGCAACTCTTTCAGTTTCTTCTTTCTTCTTAACAGCATAACTTTTTTGCATGTCTCCTCTTGCAGCAGCTATTAACTCATCAGCTAATGCTTCTTCAATTGGTTTTTTACTTTTATGAGCAGCATTGTATGCTCCAATAGCTATGTTTCTTAAAGCTATATCAATTCTTCTTAATGAAGAACAATCTACTGATTGTAAGTAAATAATTCCTCCATACTGAATTCTTGTAGTGTCTTCTCTTGGTCCAGCATTTTCAATTGCATCAACTAAAACTTGTATTGGATTTTGTTTTGTTCTCTTTTCTATAATTTCAAAAGCTTTCTCAACAATTTTTAAAGCTTTTAATTTTTTTCCAGTGTTTTCTTCTCTTCTCATTACTTTATTTACTAATCTCTCAACAATATTCATTTTTGCTTTTTCAAATTGTCTCTTAGTGTATCTCCCAGCTGTATGTGGAACATATATTGGTGTTAAATTTATATAGTTCCTTAATCCTGGGTCTCTAACTACTACATCCTTAGTGCTCCACTTACCAAATATTTTAATTTCATCCAACTCCATACATCTTCACCTGAAAATTTTTATCTTTTAATTTTTTCTTGTCTTCCTCTAACTAATTCTTTTAATGAGTTTCTACCAACCATAATAACTTTATATTTAACTCCTGGAATGTCCCCTTTAGCTCTTGGCCCTTTTGGCCCACCAATACCTTCAATAATAACCTCATCGTGCTCATCAATAAAGTTTATAGCTCCATTTCCAGGACAGAATGCTGTAACAACTCTACCATTTTTAATTAATTGAACTCTTACACATTTTCTAATTCCAGAGTTTGGCTGCTTAGCTTCTAAACCAACTTTCTCAATAACAATACCTCTTGCCATTGGAGCTCCTTCTAATGGGTCATACTTCTCTTTCAATCTTAAAACTCTTCTAACATATTTATAATCGTGCCATCTGCACCATTTTCTTTTTAATCTTAATTTTCTTCCTGCAAATTCTCCTCTTGGTGATTTACTACCACTCATATTTATTCACCCATTTAGTTATATTGTTTTTATACTATTCTTAAACTTATAATACCTCATACCTAATATAAATTTATTGTGTTTCAGTATTTTCTTGTGTTTTTTGAATATTATTCTGATTTTGTGGTTTATTTTGTCTTCTTCTTTGAGGCTGTTCAACTATAACTTTTATTTTTGTTATTTTTGTATGTCTTTTTAAAATATCTAATGCTCTTTTTAAGTTACTACCTCTTTCTCCAAATACAGCTCTTCTAATTCTTGGATGAATTTTTATATATGCTATAACATCTTTTCCTACTCTCTTTATCCAAATATCATTTAATCTTAATGGAGCAAATACATTTCTTACAAATTTTCTCCAATCATTTGAATATTCAATAATATCTATTTTTTTACCAAATTTTTGCTCAGCTTCTTTTACATGTTCCCCTCCTTTCCCAACAGCTGCTCCTATTTCACCTTCCTTAACTATAAATGCAATTCTATCATCAAATATGAGACAATCAATAGGATAAACTTTTGATATTTTTTCAAACATAGCCATTTTCATAATTTCTTCAGTTGTTAATCTTAACTTAGACATTTATTCATCACCTTTTAATATATCCATTATGTTTGAGAGTCCTTCATCTATAACAACAAGAGCAGCCACTGGGAAAGGTTTTCCACAGACAGCCCCTAATTCCAAAGATGTTATTTTATGTTTATAGACAGGAATGTTTGAAAGTTTTGCATAGTATGTTACATCTTCTTCAATTTCTTTTGGAATTTTGTCAGCCAAGATAACTAATTTTCCTTCCCCAAGTTTTATGTGTTTTATTGTGTTTTTTGTACCTAAGATAACTTTACCTGTATCAACAGCAGTCCTAATAGCTTTGTTTATATCCATTATTTTCCCCTCCTTCTCATTTTTTACTCCAGAGGGATATTAATGATATAATATCCCCAAATATAAATGTTTGATTTTGATAAAAATAGTTCTATTGTTATATTACCTAATAATATATTATAGAAACTTAAAATAAAAATAAAAAATATTATTTAAATAGTTTTCCAAATTTTATTTATTTGAATTTATAACTTCTAATAATCTTTTTCCAGCTTCTTCCATAGACACTTCATAAATAATTCCATTCTCTTCTAAAATTTTTTTACCTTCTTCTTCATTAGTTCCCATCAATCTAACTGAAAACTTTATATTAGGATATTCTTTTAATACATCAACAATTCCCTTAGCTACTTCATCACATTTTGTTATTCCTCCTAAGATGTTGATAAAGATTCCCTTTACATTTTTATTTTCTAAAACTTTTTTAAGGGCTAATTTTACTCTTTCTTCATCTGCCCCTCCACCAATATCTAAGAAACATGCAGGTTTCAATCCTAAGTTATGAATTATGTCCATACTTGCTAATGTTAAACCAGCCCCATTTCCTATAACAGCAATATCTCCATCTAATTCAACATAGGAGAAAGGTAACTTCTCTTTATAATCTTCAAATATCTCATAGTTTTGTCTAAATGCTGCATCATCATCTAATAAGATAACAGCATCAGCAGCATAGATTTTGTTATCCTCAGTTATAACCAATGGATTAATCTCTACTAATGTAGCATCATAATCTTTGAATATTTTATATAATTTATAGATTATATCTGCTATTCTAAAATCAACCTTTGCCTCATTTACAATTTCTCTACACATATAAGGGAGGAAGGGTTTAGTTACATCAACATAATATTTAATAATTTTTTCATCAGGCACATCTTCAATATCTACTCCTCCCTCAGTGGAGAAGATAATAACTGGCTTTTTCTTAGCTCTATCTATTGTTATAGACAAATAATATTCTTCTTTAATAGGTAGTTTTTCTTCAACTAAAATCTTCTCTACTTTTTCTCCTTTTATTTCTTTTTTAAATAACTCATCTAACTTCTCTTTAAAATTTTCTTTATTTGCAAATATAATCCCTCCAGCTTTACCTCTTCCACCAACTAAAACCTGTGCTTTTAGAACTACATCTTTATCTACTTCTTTTGGAATGTCCCACTTCTTTATTAAAAAACTTTCTGGAACTGGAATACCATACTCCTTAAAAATCTTCTTAGCTTCATATTCATGCAATTTCATTTAATCACCAAAAAAACTATTTAATGATAAAATTATTGAATGTTGATGAAAAAATTTAACTGAAATAATAAAAACATAATTTAAATAATTTTATGATTTATCAGTCCCAGAAATAACTTTCATAATTTTTGTTTTTATAGCTTCCTCTACCAACTTTCTTAATGCTTCTTTGTCAGACACTTCTTTAAATATACCTAAGGGAATAGCTGCTGCTGCTTTTGTTTGATGACCTCCCCCACCAAATGCCTTATTTAAGATTTCTCCTAAATTTAATCTTAAATCTTTTGTTCTTGCAGATATATGAATTTCATCTCCAACAATACCAAAAACAAATGTTGTATTTATACCTTCCATTTTCAATAAAAAATCAGCTGCTTGTGGTAAAGCATCTCTATTGGTTATCTCACCAACATAAGCTAATGCAATATTTCCTTTTATAACTTTTCTGTTCATTATGGCTTTTGCAATAACTTCCATTACTTCTGTTGATATTTCAGGATTTTCTATCATGTCTAATAGATTTGAGTCAATATAACTTTGAAGATAAGCAGCTGCTTCAAAATCCAATTTAGAAACTTTTTCTCTAAAATAGTGAGTATCTGACTGTATCCCATAAAAAAGAGCTGTAGCTAAAATTCTTGAAGGTTCTATATTTAGCTCCATCAGATACTGTGTTAAAATAGATGATGTAGCACCAACATCTTTTCTTATATCAATATATTTTGCCTCTAAGTCTGTTGTATTATGGTGGTCTATTATAATATCAACTTTATCAAGCTCAATAGGTAGTTGAGCTTTTGATGAAGTATCTACAACAGCAATTGTGCAATATTTTTTAATATCTACTTTGTTGGCATCTAACATATTTACTCCTAAAATATTGACCATAGCTCTATTTTTATCATAACCTATAATTCCTCCATAAGCTATATCTGCTAAAACACCCCATTTTTCAGCTATATTTTTTAGAGCTAAGGCACTTGCAATAGCATCAGGGTCAGGATTTTTATGAGTTAGAATTAATAAAGATTTTTCATCATTACATTTTTTCTTACCTTCTAACAATATACTTTTTAATTTTGATAGTTTTCTTTTTAATTTTGCATTATCTATTTCATTAGCAATATCTTTTGCACCACTGTCTAATACATTAATAATCTTATCAATGTCTAAACCATCATATATATCTGGATGTTTTAATATAGCTCTTGCAATTTTATATGATGAAGGAGATAATTCACAAACTTTTTCAGCTATTTTTCTATTAATTTCAGGAGAATTTGTTAAAATTAAAATAATATCTGCTTTATCTATATTGGCTTTTTTTAGTATTTCTTTATTAGTTGCATCTCCTTGTATAATCTTAATTTTTTCTTTAGAAAGTTGGTCTATATCATTATCATCAAAATTTATATCAATTATAGTAATTAATTCTTTATCTTTAATATACTTAACAACTTTTTTTCCAAATGTTCCATATCCTATAACTACTATCATAATAATCCCAAGGAACAAATAACTTTAATACTTGTAATTTAGGAATATAAGTAATGAATATATAATGATTGCTATTTTATAACCATAAACTAACAACATTACGACAAAATATTAAAACTTTATGAGGCTTTAATATGAAAATAGCAATTGTAGGAAAAGGAGGAGTAGGAAAAACATTTTTAGCATATAACTTAATAAAATTTTTTGCAAAAGATGGTTTTAAAGTTATAGGAATAGATTGTGATAACAATCCAACACTATCATTAAAATTTGGAGTTGAAGATATAACTCCATTATCAAAAAGAGAAGATATTATAGAGGAGAGAACTGGAGCTAAGCCAAATACTTATGGGACTGTTTTTAAAATAAATCCAAAAGTAGATGATTTAGTTGATAAGGTTGGATATAAAGTAAATGATAAAATAACTCTAATAGTTATGGGGACTATTGAAAAATCTGGACAGGGTTGTGTATGTCCTGCTTCAACTTTGTTAAGGAGATTTTTAAGACATCTAATTTTAAAAAGAAATGAAGTGGTTATTTTAGATATGGAAGCTGGTTTAGAGCATTTTGGTAGGAAGACCTTAGAGAATATTGATATGTTAATTATAGTTGTTGAAAATACTAAAACTTCACTAATAACAGGGAAAAGAATAAAGAAATTAGCTAATGAGCTTGGAATAAAAAACATAAAAGTGGTTATTAACAAAGTTATAGATGATGAGTTTAAAAAATTGGTTGAAGAAGAGATAGGAGAAGTTATTGGAGTAATTCCATATGATAAATCAGTTGTTATGTCAGAATTTGGTAAAAGAATTAATAAAAAAATTGAAGAAGAACTTTTTAATATTTATAAGAAAATTAAATCTGAACTATCTCCTTAATAGAATTGACTACATACTCAACCTGCTCCCATTCTAATCCATAAACACTCATTTTTATCTCTTTAGTTACTCCTGGCTTTATTCCCCCAATACCTCTCTTTTTTAATTCATCATAAAAGAAGTATCCCTTTCTTTTATCTTTCTTAGCAATCTCATCTAATATTTTTGTTTCAAATAATATTAAATCATGTTCCTTAGGTTTAATTCCAAGTTGTTTAAAACCAATTTTTTCAAGTTCATCTACAACATACCTTGTTTTTTTAAGTTCTTCATCCCATTTTTTAACTCTCTCTTTCACATAATCAAAACTTGCCATTAATGTTATTAGAGGTAACCCTCTCAAAGTGCAACCTAAGAACTCTATTTCCTTTTTTGGATATCTTTCTGATGTTTTAGCTATTAAATCATCAAATTCATCCTCATAAAATAATATTCCAGAAGGTGCTGATGAGGCCATACTCTTATGTCCTGATGAAACAATAAGATCAGCTTTTAGTTTTTTTCCATCTACTGGCATTCTTCCAACAGTATAAGCACAATTTAGTAGGAAAGGTATCCCCTTATCTTTTGCTATCTTACCAACTTTTTTAGCATCATTTAAATTTCCAAAATTACCATCAACATGGGTTAATAGAATTAATCCAATACTTTCATTTTTATCTTCTAAATTGTCTATAACCTCCTTATATCCTTCCAAATTTATTTTATATGTTGGATACTCCTCAACATAACCAACTTCTGCAACATTTAATTTAGCTTTTTCAGCAGCAACATAACTTGTATAATGAGCATTTTTATCTAAAACAACATAGTCTCCTTCTTTACATATAGAATGCATAACTATATATTTTCCTTCTCTTGCTCCATAAGTTAATTTAGCTCTATCCATATTAATCCATTCAGAAACATCCTCTAAGAATTTTTTTATTGGTGGATTATCTACTTCTTCTAACTTCCCTTGACAAAAATCACAAACACTATATCCATCCCAAAACTCATAAATTGCTTTTTTTGCATCAGCAGGAAGAATTCCACCTCTTTGTATAGGATTTAGATTAATAAATTCCCTTGCTAAGTTTCTATGAAGATAGTACATTTTTCCACCAAAAATATTCACATTTATTATGTTTAAGATAAAACTTTATTGTATAATAATTTAACCAATGATATTAGTATTTTTAATACCCTCTTAGATTATTTAACTTTCTAAACTTAAAGCTTTTATTAAAATTTTCTAATAAATTATTTAAAATAAAAATTTTTGGTGAAGAAGATGAAGAAATTAGATGTTAGTGGAGATATATGTCCTATTCCAGTATTAAAAACTAAAAAAGCATTAGAAGAATTAAATCCAGGGGAAGAGTTAGAAGTTGTTGGAGATTATAAACCAGCATTAGAAAATATAAAAAGATTTGTTGAAAGTCAAGGACATGAAGTTGTTAAAGCAGAAGAAACAGAAAATGGATTTAGAATAATTATAAGAAAAAAATAATAGTTTGGAGGGATAATGAATGAAATTTACAGTTATAATTGGTTCTGCTCCTTATGGTAGAGAAAGAGCATACTCAGCTTTAAGGTTTGCTTTAACATCCTTATTGGAGGGAGTTGAAGTAAATATTTTCCTAATTGAAGATGGAGTTTATGTAGCTAAGAAAAACCAAAATCCATCAGATGTCCCAAATTATTTAGAGTTGTTAAAAAATGCAATTGATTTAGGAGCTAATGTAAAAGTCTGTGGTCCATGTTGTAAAGCAAGAGGTTTAAGTGAAGAGGATTTAATTGAAGGAGTAAAATTAGCTACTATGCATGACTTAGTTAATTTTGTTAAAGAAAGTGATAAAGTAGTTTCATTTTAACATTAAATTATTTAAAAATATTGTTAAAAAATGTTATTTAATGAAAAATTTAAATATAATTTAAGCACCAAATTTTTCATTTCTATTGGTTAAATCTAATAAAATTCTCATCAAATGTTCTCCTTTAATTGTATGTAGAGAGCCCTTAGCACAAGCAAATTCATTAAACTCTTTAACATCATCTATTCTAACACTCTTACCCCAAATAACTATTGGAACAGGGTCTGCTGAGTGGTCTTTAACTTCTATTGGAGAAGAATGGTCTCCTGTTAGAACAAAATAAACCTCTTCTTTGTTTATGTTTGATATTACTTTTTCTAAGAGCTTATCTATTTTTTCTAAAATTTCTTTTTTCTTTGAATAGTTTCCATCATGGCTTGCTTCATCTGCTTCTTTAACATTGACTAATATAAAATCATATTTTTTTAATCCTTCTAAAATCTCATTGGCTATACTATCATAGTCTCCAACTTTACACTCTACAACATCTAATCCAACCATTTTAGCTAAACCTTTTATTAATCCTGTCTCACAAACACATAATCCCTTCATATTATATCTTTCAGAAAATTTAGGAACTTCTTTGTAGATTCCTACTCCTCTTGGTAAAATTATATTTGCAGGAGGTAGTCCTTTTTTAACTCTTTCTATATTTATTGGATGATTGTTAAGTTTTTCATAGACTATTTTTAATAATTTATTTAGAACTTCAGCTGTTTTTTTAGATTTTTCATCTAAACTTTCTATTTTTGGAACTTTTAAACCTTCCTTGTGAGGGTCTCCATCAGTTACTTTATCCCCTAAATTCTCTCCTCTTAACACTAATGCTCCTCTATATCCTTTTGAAGATTTAAAAATTATTTTTACTCCATCTATTTCCAAGCCATCTATTTCTTTCTCCAAAACTTTTGCTTCTTCTTCAGAAATTCTCCCAGCTCTTCTATCTTTAACTATAAAGTTTTCATCAACAGTTGCAAAGTTGCATCTAAAGGCTATATCTCCATCTTTTAAATCTATATCAACTCCTAAAGCTTCTAATGGTCCTCTTCCTGGATAGTATTTGTATGGATTATATCCCAAAATAGATAAGTGAGAGGTATCACTTCCAGGCCTTATACCAACATCAATAGAATACATCAATCCATTAATTCCTTCTTCTGCTAATTTATCCATTGTTGGAGTTTTTGCTTCTTTTAAAGGAGTTAATCCTTCTTTATTTGGTCTATCTCCAATACCATCAACTATAAAAATAACTATTTTCATATATATAACCTCATAAAGTTTTATTCTAAGAATTCTTTTATTTTTTCTGCTATTGTATCAAAGATATATTTAAATTTTTTCTCATCACTTTCTAATAGTGTTATTCTAAATCCATTTAACTCTGTGCAGAAGGATGTAAGAGGAACTACACAAATTCCAGTCTCAGCTAAAAGTTGATAAACAAATTTTTTATCATGAGTATTAGGTTTTAAACTATCTACAAACTCTTTTAAATTTTTATTATTTATTTTTATCTCATTTGCTCCATTTAAATATGTATTATCAAAAACAACACTCATATAAAAAGCTCCATTTGCTTTATTTACAATAACTCCATCTATATTCTTTAATAAATTATATGCTAAATTACTTCTCTTTTCATAAAGTTTATTTCTTTCTTTTAGATAGTTCTTATATCTTCTATCTCCAAAAATCTTAGGTATAACTTTCTGGGGTAGTGTGGTTGAACACACCTCTATCAATTTAGCTCTATAAATACTATCTATGTATCTTTTAAATTCTTCATCTTTATCAGAATTATATACTTCAATCCAGCCACATCTTGCTCCTGGCCAAGGTAGTTCTTTTGAAATTCCTTTCAATGCTATTCCAGGCACATCATCAATAACATCACTTAACAATACTTGTTTTTTGTTGTTATATATAATATTACAATATATTTCATCAGAGATAATAAATAAATCAAATTCATTGGCTATATCAACTATCTCATCCAATATCTTTTTTGGATAAACAGCCCCAGTAGGATTGTCAGGATTGATTATTAGAATTCCACTAACAGCTGGGTTATACTTAATTCTTTTATATAAATCATCCATATCTGGGTACCAACAATCATGAGGATTTAAATAGTAGGTTAATGGAGGAGCTCCTGCATGTGCTGCCTCAGCAGATGAATGGGTTGAATATGAAGGGGAAGGATTTATAACTCTAATCTCTCTCCTTAATAGTCCATATATCTTGGCTATTGCATCCCCTAATCCATTGAAAAATATAATATCTTCCTTATTTATTTGAGCTTTTCCTCTTTTATTCACTTCATTAGCTAAAAATTCTCTTGTCTCTTCTAACCCTTTTGTTGGAGAATATCCATAACTTGAATCATCTTTAACTTCAGATATTATTATCTCTTTAATCCAATCAGGAATTTTTTCTCCTTTTGCTATTGGGTCTCCTATGTTTTCCCAAATTATTTCTTTACCATAATTTTTGACTTTCTTAGCTATCTCTACAATTTCTCTAATCTCATAACTCAACTCCTTAGCTCCAATATCAATAATTGGATTTCTCATTTTTTCTCACTTTAATCAATGTTTTCAGCTAAGTATTTTAGAGCATCTTCTTCCATAAAGTGTAATTTTCCAGGAATTATAATACAGTGTAATGGCTTTCCAAAGTCATAATTTATAAGATTCTTTATTTTTCCATAAACAATTTTAGGATTTAAAGAGCCAGCTCTTGCTAAGACAACAACTTTCATATCTTCATTAATAATATTTCCTTTCTCTTTTTTTTCCATATCTAACAATATCTTTAAAGCTTCATTAGCAGTCATAAACTTTTGAGTATCTTTCTCAACTACAATATCTAATAAACATAGTGTGTGTAGTCCTCTCTCTAAATTTTCTTTAATAACCTTGTAAGGTGTTGTTGGGAAATAGTTTTCAGATGGATAAACAATTGAAGCAGTTCTTCCAAATTTATAGAGTTGTAGGCCAGTAACTCCAACTGCTGAATATATGGAGGAGGAATGAATAACAACTGTCTCAACACCTCTTTTTTTTGCCTCAATAGCTAAATCAACATGTGTTGTTGCAACCATAGGGTCTCCAGCTGTAAGAAACATAATATTCTTATTTTTTGCTTCTTCAACTATTTTATATCCTTCCATCTCTACTTTTTCTCTATCTAATAGAATAATTTTTTTACCTAAAATTTTCTCAATTTTTTCAATAGTAGTTCCTGTTAATGTAGATGTGTAGAATTCAGCATATATTTTATCTGCTTTTTTGGCAAATTCTACTGTTTTTAGTGGCATATCTAACTCATCATAAAGCCCTAATCCAGCAAAAATTAACATGTTTTTTCACTCTTCAACTCTTTTAAATTTATCTTTTTTATCTAATGGGACAGTTGCATCAATCCCTATTTTTGTTGTTGTCTTCTCTGCTGATGGGTCTAAGGATGAACCCTTACATCCAGGAATTATTATAATATCTCTATCTCCCTGGACTCTTGTGGCTATTGCATACTCAACATCATTAATATCAAATATATTTATGTCTTCATCTACAACAACTACATGCTTTAAACTTGGATGAGCAGCTAATGCTGCTAATATTGCATTTTTTCCATCTCCATCAGTTCTTTTTTCTATTTGAACAACTGCATGTAACCAACAACAACCTCCTTCTGTTAAAACAACATTTTTAACTGTTGGAATTGTATTTCTTATAAATTTTAACATTCTTGGCTCTTGTGGTAGTCCCATTAAAGCTTTATGCTCTACCCCACCAGGAAGGAGAGCATGGAATATTGGTTTTTCTTTTCTTAAAAGATAATCTATTTCAATGATTGGCTGTTTTCTAACTTTATCATAAGTTCCTGTTATATCAACAAATGGGCCCTCATCATCTAACTTATCTAAAATTCTACCTTTTATAATAAATTCTGCCTCAGGAATTAACATTCCATCTAACTCAAAAACCTTTAAACCATTAGCTAATGTAGAGGCAAATTTTAGCTCATCAAAGTATATATCCCCAGATGTTGAAGCTGCTAATAAAACAGCAGGATGACAACCAATAGCTATAACAACATCTAAATATCCTTTCTCTTTCAAAGCTTTTGTATATAAAAAGTGTAAATGTCTCTGCTCAACCATTCTTATAACTAAATAGTTATCCTTAACTAAAATTCTATGTATTGACAAATTATATCCATATTCCTCATCTTTAACAATAACTACTCCACTTGTTATATAACATCCAGGGTCATTCTTATAGTATTTTGGAATTGGCCATTTTTTTATTGAACTATCATTAATATATAAATCTCTTAAAGAATTGTCTATAATAAACTTCTCTTTCAAATTTTCCATATTTTTGAGCATAAAAAATATAAAATCTTCTTTTTTTACATTAAAAAATTTAGCTAACCTTTCTCTATTCCATAAATTTCCAACAACTTCAAAACCATCAACATCCTTTATATATACAGGAGAGTTATATGTTTTTAATATCTTTGCTATCTCATTTCTGTTTGCTTTATCTATAACAATTGGATTTAGCTTTTCAACTATCTCTCTTAACATTACAATCCCTCAAAAGTGATTATTTATGATAAATCCTATTATATTATATTTAGCTGTTATCTTTGATATTGTTATTGGAGAACTTCCAGAAAAGATACATCCCACAGTATTAATTGGAAAACTTATTTATTTCTTAGAGGAATTATTTCCATCAACAAATTCAAAGAATAAATTTAGAGATTTTATTTTTGGGTGTTTTATAACATTGATAACAGTTTTATCTGTTTTTATTGTTAGTTATTATATTGAGAAGGTAATTATTTCCTTAACTTTCCCAATTAATATTTTACTATATTCTTTTTTATTATCTACAACAATAGGATATAAATCTTTAAAGGAATTTTGTATAAAACCAATTGAAAATATAGAAGATTTAGAAAAAGCAAGAGAGTTAGTTAGTTGTGTTGTAAGTAGAAATACAAAAAATTTGGATAGAGAGCATATCTTATCAGCAGCAGTTGAAAGTTTATCAGAGAATATCCCAGATAGTATAATTGCACCTCTTTTTTATGCTATATTCTTTGGACTACCAGGAGCTTTTGTTTATAGAGCTGTTAATACATTAGATGCTATGATAGGCTATAAGAATGATAAATACTTATATTATGGAAAATTAGCAGCAAGATTGGATGATATATTAACATTTATTCCTGCAAGGATTTCTGCATTTTTGTTAATTCTATTTGCTCCTTTATATTCAGGAGATATAAAAAAAGCTATAAAAGGGTTAAAGGAAGCTAAAAATGTTGATTCTATAAATTCAGGATATACTATGGCAGTTGTAGCAAATGCTTTAAATATTACATTAGAAAAGATAGGTTACTATAAATTAGGAAATGGAAAAATAACAAAAGATAAAGCTCTTAAAGCTTTTAAAGCAGTTGATTTTACAGTCTTTGGATTTTTGTTGTTATATACATTAATTTATATACTTAGTCATGGATACCTTTTTCAGTGATTCTAAAAGTAGCTTCTGCATCAGGGAGATGAGGGGAATCATAAAGTTTAGCTATTCTTTTATCTCCTTTAGCTTTCTTTAAGAATAATCTAAAAGTTGCGGCGTGTCCTACAATATTTCCACCAATAGCTTGCTCAGCAGGACCAAAGAAAGCATCAGGTCTTGCGGCAACTTGGTTAGTTACTATAACGATACAGTTATATATATCAGCTAATTTATTAAGGGTGGCCATGTGTCTTGCAAGTTTTTGCTGTCTTTCTGCGAGCTTACCCATTCCTGTAAATTCAGTTCTGAATGTAGAGGTTAAGGAATCAACGATTATTAATTTTATGTTATGTCCTTCATTTATTAAGTTTTCAACGTTCTCAGCATAGAGCATCTGCATATCGGAGTTATATGCTCTTGCTACAAAAGTATTCTCTAAAACTTTTTTGCCATCTATTCCAATAGCCTCAGCCATTTGTAAAATTCTTTCTGGTCTAAAAGTTCCTTCTGTGTCAATATAGACAGCTTTTGGCTCATTTAATAAGTCATCTTTTATATTGTCATCTGCAATAATTCTCTCAGGACATTGTAAATTTACACATGCTTGATGTGCAATTTGTGTTTTTCCAGAACCAAAAGCTCCCGCAAATTCAGTTATAGATTGACTTTCAAAACCTCCTCCTAATATACTATCTAAATTTTTACTTCCAGTTGATAAGTGCCATATATATTTTCTTTGTTCTAATATATCAGTTCCTTTTTTGAATCCTAATTCACACATCTTCTTTGCAGCTTCTATAATCTTAGCAGCTGCTTTCTCACTAATTCCTTCTACTTCTGTTAGTTCTTTTATAGATGCAGTAGCAATTTTCATAAAATCAGTATATCCAGCTTCTCTTAATTTTTCAGCAGTTGATGGACCTACTCCTGGTAGTTCTGTCAAATCATCCATAAAATAATCACCAGTAAATTTTAATTAATAAATGTAATATGGTGTATAATCTATATCTACCTTATAGATAATAAAGATTACTAAAAAATATTTGTTATATTTGGATATATTAAATTTACTTTAAATATAACTTTTGTGTAATTTAAATATACTTCTTGCCTTCTAATTTAGTATAAAATATTTAGGATTATTATATAATATAAAGTGATTAAAGTGAAAAAATGAACAAGAAAGTAGCAATATTGGTCGATTGGGAAAACTTAAAAAATACTCTTATAGATTGTAGAAAAGAACTTAATAGGAGCAAAAATGACATTTCAGTATTTAGTGCAAGTAAATTATTAAAGTTGATTAAGAGGATAATAAATCCAGATGAAGAAATATTTAGGATTTATGTATATTTATCTGAACCTTTAAGAGAAGCAAAATGTGGAAAAGAAATATATTGTATTGAACAAGACGAACACGGAAGGAATTTATATTTAGAAACTATAAATTTTATAAATGATTTAAAAGCTGAAGACTATGTATTAATAAGAAAAGGAAAAACTGTATTTAGGGGTTTTAATAGAAACAATAAGCCAATATTCATTCAAAAACAAGTTGATTTGTTAATAGGATTAGATATGTATAAGTTAAGTAGTGACAAGATTGTTGATAGAATTATTTTATTGTCATTAGATACAGATTTAATTCCAGCTATTAAAGTTGCAAGAGATAATGGTGTCCAGATAGTGTTACCAGAATATATTCTAAAATATAGACCATTAAGTCTTATGCTAAAAGAAAATGCTGATATTATTAGAAAGATTGATATAGTTAAACTATTTAAAGAAATATATCTATAGAAATTTACTTTATTGAAAAAGAGATTCCTCCTTTTTTACATGAGCTTTTACATTCAAAGCATCTTATGCACTCTTTTTGATTTACATTTTCAGTTATTTTTATTTGCATAGGACATTTAAATTCACACAATCTACATTTTACACAGTTATTGTTAGTTTTTAGGATAAATAGTGGTCTTATTGAGAATATGCTTAAAAATGCCCCTAATGGGCAGAAATATCTACAAAAAGTCATTGGTAGGAAGAATGATGCTATCAAGAAAGTAATTAAAATAATTAAAGAGATAACTGTTCCATAAAGATTAGTTAAAAATCCTATTGGACATACCTTACAGAAGGCATAGGTAGCTAAGTAATAAGTTAAAACAAGTGATAAAATCATAACTAAATATTTAAAATATATAAGTTTGTTATGTAGTTCTTCACTAACTTTTGGTAATTTCTTTAATTTATATATCTTAGCTCTTAACTTATATGAAAGTTCCATTAAAAAACCAAATGGACACATCCATCCACAAAAAACTCTACCAAACAATAATGTTAGAACAATAATTACTACTAATTTTAAAACTAAACTACCAAAAGAACCTTTTAATATAAACTTTTCAATTAATCCAAAAAAACAGAGGCAAAAACTTGTAAAAAATATAAAATAAATAAAAAAGAATATTTGAGATATTTTCCTCAATATCTGCACTTTATCCATTCAACCACCCAAACAATAAATCTCTTAAATTTATTGTTGAGAATAGGAAAGATATAATTTTGTCTATTATTGACTCATTATTGTTTTTAGCAGTGGTATTAGTAATTTTATTATTATTTTCAACTTTTATTTTACCCTCATCTATTAAACATTCAACAATAGCTCTTTTTACAACACTTGGAGATATTCCATATCTTTCTTTTATTTCTTCAATTGTGGTATCTAATGGAACATTTATTTTTAATTTTTTCTCAAGGTCTTCAGGATTTATATTATATTTTTCACAAATCTCTTTTATTGTATATTTTTTCAGCTCTTTTCCAGGGATATTTACATATTCATTTATAAGTTCATCAGTTATCTCAATTTCTGTATTTGTTTGTGAGTCTATATTATTGTTGTTAGATTGTTCATTTGTTGTTGGAGCTGGCTCACTATGGTCACATATTCCATTGTTATTAGTGTCTATATATCTTCCACACTCCCCTGGATATGTGCAATTCACTCTACCAAAAGGACAGTCATTCCATGCAAATGCTATATTTGTTAGCATTAGTATAACAATAATGGCTATTGCTATTCTCATATCCTCACCAACCTAATATGTAGTATTTTTACTACATATTGAATTTAAATTTTTATTATATAAATATTAAGTATATTATAATAATTTAAATATTTAAGTTATTAGATTAATATATGTAAAAACTTATATTAAATTAGTTATCCTCCAAGAGGCTCGATTTTAACAATATTTAAAAGGTATAAATGGTGAATGAAATGGATTACGTTTCCATCCTCCAAGAGGCACGATTTTAACTATTAACCATTTCCTATTTGAAAATATCAATATGTGTAAATGGTTTCCATCCTCCAAGAGGCACGATTTTAACCATTTTTGTTTTATTTGTTGATTTAAATTTATTAATTTGTTTCCATCCTCCAAGAGGCACGATTTTAACGAGTGTTGAAAAAATTGAACTCATCAAAAATAACATTGGTTTCCATCCTCCAAGAGGCACGATTTTAACGTGATTACACTCCCCAAATTACTGTTGATGATGTCCAAGTTTCCATCCTCCAAGAGGCACGATTTTAACAATGAAAAAGTTAAATGGAGAATTAATTACAACAAAGTTTCCATCCTCCAAGAGGCACGATTTTAACCCAACATAAAGACTTTACAGTAAATAAGACAGCAGAGTTTCCATCCTCCAAGAGGCACGATTTTAACAGGAATATTTTAGACATAATAACATTAACGACCTTCTCATATATAAGCTTTTCTACATAAAAATTTTCGAAGGGTAGGTTTCCCTATTCATTTATAATTCATTTATATACCTTCGAACTTTTATAAAAATCTTTCTATTCTCAATTATTCAATTAAAAATTTTTTATATCTAAAAACTAAACCAATTTATTAGGGATTTTCAAATATTAAAAGAAACAACTTAAAACTCCAAAAAATCCCAATAAATTATATAATCAAAATATATAAAATATTCAAAATATAGACTCCCTCTGAATTTTCCTAAAAATCCTTTAAATTAAAAATAACCAACTAAAACTCAATAAAATTAAAAAATAAAGATTTTTAGCGTGATAATTGTTATCTGAATATTTAAAATTATAAACCTGTGTAGATATTATATCTATCATCCCTTAGAAATCCAATTAAAAGAATATTATGTTTTTTTGCAAGTTCAATAGCTTTGTATGTTGGAGGAGATTTAGAGATAACAACAGGAATATTTGTGTTAATAACCTTCTTCATAATCTCTGAGTTTATTCTACCACTGTATCTTAAAATTAATTCATTCAAGTTATATCCTTTCCTATAACAGTAGCCTATAACTTTATCAACTGCATTATGTCTCCCAATATCTTCCACAAATACAATTAAATCATCTTTAAACATTGTTGCCCAATGAAAAGCTCCTGTTAATTTCCAATACTTTGGTTCAATTTTATAGGATATAGCTCTTTTTAAGCTCTCTTTAGATATCTTAACTTTATTTTGTCTATATTCTTTCTTATATCCAAATATACAAATGTCATTTTTATCTATTTCAACTCTATCAACAACATTTAAATATCCCTCAGAAATAGCAAAACCATAAGCAAAATCTTCTAAGTTATTTGGAGACAAAATAGAGGATGTTATATATTTATTATTAATATATATATTAACTTCAAATTCATCTGCCACATAATCATCATCTTCTATTAATCTATTGTTTATAAATCTTAATACTCTCACTTTTCTAATCATCTACACCACAAATTATATATAAATCTTTAATAGTTATTATCATAAAACAAATTTAAGGTTTTGGTGGTGAAACATGGAAAGAATATATACAATATCTTTTAGAGATATAATCAATAAATCAGTTAGAAAAAAAAGAGCTCCAAGAGCAATAAAAAAGATAAGAAACTTTTTAAAAAGACATATGAAAGCTGAAATAGTTAAGATAGACAATGATTTAAATGAGAAAATTTGGGCAAGAGGTATAGAAAAACCACCAGCAAGAGTAAGAATTAAAGCAATTAAAGAAGATGAGAATGTTGTTGTTGCTAAATTGGCAGAGTGATTTTTATGATAATAAAAAAATACTTCTCAGGAATTCCTACAATTGGAGTTCTATCTTTAACTAATGAAGACATAACCTTACTACCTATTTTTTTAGATGAGAAAGATATTGATGAGGTTAAAAATGTTTTAAAGACAAATGTTTTAAAAACAAATATTGGAGGTAGCTCTTTACTTGGTTCATTGGCTGTTTTAAATAAATATGCTCTTCTCTTACCAAAAATTGTAGATAAAGATGAATTAAGAATTTTAGAGAACTTCTTAGATGAATATGATATATTAATCCACATATTAAAATCTAAAAATACTGCCTTAGGTAATCTAATCCTTACTAATGATAAAGGGGCTTTAATATCTCCTGAATTAAAAGAGTTCAAAAAAGAAGTTGAAGATGCTTTAAATGTTCCTGTTGAGGTTGGAGAGATAGCAGAGTTGCCAACTGTTGGAAGTAATGCAGTTGTAACTAACAAAGGTTTGTTAGTTCATCCACTAACAGAAGATGATGAATTGGAATTTTTAAAAGATTTGTTTAAAGTAGAATATTATGGAAAAGGAACAGCAAATAAAGGAACTACATCTGTTGGGGCTTGTATAATTGCCAATTCTAAGGGAGCAGTTGTTGGTGGAGATACAACTGGGCCAGAGTTGTTAAGAATTGAAGATGCATTAGGATTAATTGAATAATGAGGGCATAGAAAATGTTGGAAGTTGTAGCTTATGATATTGGTAGAGTTTGTAAAGATAAAAATAACAATGAAACTCCTTCTTTAATCTCTTTTGATTTTGATGACTATATAGCTATGCCTTATGACTGTGAAGATATATATGAAAAGTTTGAGAAATCTTTTATTTTTGAGAAAGATAACATTAAATATCAGATTTTGAACTATGGAAAATATTTAGAAAAAGCTGAAATAAAAAAAGCAGATATTTATGTATTAATAGATAGTAGAATATTAATTCAAAGGAAAGAGCTAATACATATAAAAGAGATTAGACAAAAGATTTCTCCAAATTCAGCTATTTTATTTCCATCAGTTTATCCTTGGGAAATTCCTCTTTTAGTTTATCTTGGTGTAGATTACTTTACAGATTTATCTGACTATTTAGCTTCATTAGGATATAGATTAACAAAAAATAGGGCTATAAAATCAGATTTAGATTTTGAAGAATTGAGAGAGATAAATAAAAAAGTATATGAAGATATCCTTTTAGAGGTTAGAGAAGCTATAAAAAATGGATATTTAAGGAATGTTGTTGAGGAAACCTCTATATCACACCCATACCTTTGGGCAAATTATAAAAGATACAAACCTGATTTAAGATTTATCCCTCTATCAAAAGAAAACAAAGTTATTGTTACAGCAAATATTAATGTTCCTGAGGTTGAAAAGTATCTTGAAAGATTGGAGTTTTATGAGCCATTTTCAAATGTTGTAGTCCTTTTACCCTGTTCAGCTAAAAAACCTTATTCAACATCAAAGTCACATAGAATATTTAAAGAATATTTGAAAGGTTTTACTGTTGAGGAAGTTGTATTAACATCTCCTTATGGTTTAGTTCCAAGGGCTTTGGAGAGAGTAGTTAATTATGATATTCCTGTTACAGGAGAATGGAGTTATGAAGAAAAAGAGTTAATAAATAGGTTATTAAAATCTTTTATAGAAAATGTTAAGAAAAAATTTGGAGATTGTATTGTTATTGCTCATCTTCCTAAACATTACTATGAAATTTTAGAGATTGATTGTATAAAGACAGGAGACAATCCTCTAAGTAAAGAATCTCTTAATAACTTAAGGAAAATACTAAATGAATATAAAGATATTACAAAAAATAAAAGTAAGAAAGAGCAAATAATTCACAACATTAAAGAGCTTGCTAAGTTTCAATTTGAAATTGACTTTATTCCAGATGATATAAAAATAAACAGAAAAGAACAAATATTTTATAATAATAGGCAAATAGCATCTATAAATCAAAAGAATGGGTTATTAGTTTTAACTTACTATGGTGGAGAGCTATTATGGAATAAAGGTTTTAAAGATAGTTATTATATAGAGGTTAGCTATGATATAAAAAAAGGAACATTATTTCCTCCAGGATTTGTAGATTGTAATGACTCTATCTCTTATAAAGATGAAGTTATTTTCATTAAAGAAGATGAATATTTAGGAGTAGGAAGAGCATTAATGCCAGGAATTGAAATGAAAAAAGCTGAACATGGAGGATTAGCTATTATAAGAAAGGTGAAATAAATTGTTAGTGATGATAGCTGAACTAATTTTAATGAACGAGAAAGATGATGAACTAAAAGATATCTTAAAAGAATACTTACAACTAAGGGATGAAATCAGCTATTTGGAGGATATTTTAGATAATTTATATAAGATAAATGTATCAATAAGTGAGATTAAAAGACATAGCAACATTATAAAAAATATACTTCCTAATATTTCAAAATCTACTGATATTCCTGATTATCATAATATTGTTAATTTTATTGATTGTATTGATAAGTATAATTTTAAAAATTTTGAGGAACATATAATTAAACTAAGTGGAGAAATAGAATCTTTAAAAGATAAATTTAAAAAGAAAGAAAAAGAATTAGAAAATATATTATTAAAAAAATCTATAAGAGATATTGGAACTGGAAATTTAGAGAAATACTTTGAGTATCTTAAAAGACATAGAGATAATTATCAGGTTTAAGTATATAGTCATACTATTTTAAATCTATGTCCTTAACTTATGCTAATATATATAATTTTTTGTATTAATGAGTATTTATATATTCATAATAGTAGATTATATGTTAAAATTATTATATTAGATTAAAACTTATTTTATCTAATTAAAAAATAAAAGTGAGAGTTATGATAACTAAATGTCCTATATGTGATGGTACTGGAAAGAAGATAGTTGGTTATAAAACATGTCCTGTATGTGAGGGGACAGGGTATATTGATGAATTTTCACCAAAGAAACACATGAAGAGAGTTTCTAAGAGAGCTACTTATGATTTAGATTATGGTGAAATTCCATGTCCTAAATGTAAAGGAGAAGGAAAAATTCCAATATATGGAAAATGTGATTTTTGTGGAGGTAGTGGTAAGGTAGTTAAATGTGATAGATGTGGTGCTATAATAGGTAAATATCCTGATTTTAAAGATAGAACTTTATGTGATAAATGTTTAAAAGAAGAAGAAGAAAGAAAAAAAGGTTTAAGAAATGTTTATATCTTTGATGAAGTAGCCACTTTCCATGATGTTGAGCCAGGAAAATTCTATAAAGGGGTTGTAACAAGAATAGAAAAATATGGAGCATTTATTAATTTAAATGAAAAAGTTAGAGGATTGCTAAGACCAAGAGATATGGTCAGTTTGAGGTTGGAGAATTTAAAAGTTGGAGATAAGATAATAGTTCAAGCTATTGATGTTAGACCAGATAAGAGAGAGATAGATTTTAGATATATTCCTCTATCTACCTATGACTTAGTTCAGTATGAGAAAGAGGTAGAACTATACAAGATTAAGGATATTGTTGAGAAGTTAGTAGAGATGAGAGACCAAGTAGTTAGAGTTATTGGTGAAGTTGTCCAAATAGTTCAAACACCTGGTCCTACAATATTCACTATAACAGATGGAACTGACTTTACATGGGTAGCTGCTTTGGAAATAGCAGGATTAAGAGCTCATCCAGAGGTTAAAGTTGGAGATATTATTGAAGTTGTAGGTAGAGTAAATATAAGAGATGGAAGATTACAAATTGAAAGATTAAAGCTTAAAAAATTAGAAGGAGAAGAAGCTGAAAGAATTAAAAAAGAGATAGAGAAAGAAATAGATAAAAGAGCTGAGCCATACAATGTAGAGTTTTTAGTTAAAAGTGAAGTATTAGAGAAGTTAAGACCTAAAATGTTAGATGTGGCTAAGAGAATAAGAAAAGCTGTTTTAGATGGAAGACCTATAATTATTAGGCATCATGCAGATACTGATGGATATTCAGGAGGATTAGCATTAGAAAAAGCTATTCTTCCAATTATTGATAAATTTGCAATTGATGTAGATGCTATATGGCACTTCTTTAAAAGAAGACCTTCAAAAGCTCCATTTTATGAGTTAGAAGATGTAACAAAAGATTTAGTATTTTCCATAGAAGATTCTTTAAAATTTGGGCAAAAACTTCCTTTAATAGTTCTTATAGATAATGGAAGTACTGATGAAGATATTCCAGCAATTTCAAAAGCAAAGGCATATGGTATTGAAGTTATTGTTATAGACCACCACTATCCTGGAGAAGTTAAAGATGGAAAAGCTGAGATAGACGATTATGTTGATGCACATGTTAATCCTTATTTAGTTGGTGGAGATAGCAATTTAACAGCAGGGGTTTTAGGGACAGAAATAGCAAGAATGATAAATAAAGATGTTGAAGAAGAAATAAAGCATCTTCCAGGAATTGCTGTTGTTGCAGACCATGCAAAAGGAGAAGAAGTAGAGAACTATATAAAAATTGCCTTAGATAGATTAACAGAACTAAGTCAAAAGTATGGTAAAAAAAGAAAATATACAAGAGAGTATTTAGAAAAAATTGGATTGTGTATGGATTTTGAGGCATTCTATTTAAGATTTATGGATGGTAAGGGAATAGTTGATGATATCTTAGCAACTAATATAAAGGACTTTGGAAGACATGAGGATTTAATTGAGATTTTATATGAGCAAGCTATGAAGATGGTAGAAAGACAAATGAAAGCTGTTATTCCAGCTTTAAAAACAAGAGAATTAGAAAATAAAATTATTCTTAATACTTTGGATGTCGAAAAGTATGCACATAAATTTACCTTCCCTCCTCCAGGAAAAACAACTGGATTTGCTCATGATTATATAGTCCAAAAATATGGAGAGGATAAGCCAATATTAACTCTATCTTATGGGCCTGATTTTGCTGTTGTCAGAGCAACTGATGCAGTTCATGAAAAATACAACTTCAATCTAAATCTAATAGTTGAACAACTTATGGAAGAAATTCCAGAGGCTTCTATTGATGGAGGAGGACATGAATGTGCAGGTAGCTTAAAGTTTGTTGAAGGGTATAGAGATAGAGTAATTAACAGATTTATAGAGATTATTGAAAAATTAACTCCAAAAGTAGATTTATAATTTATCCTTAATTTTAAGTAAGATATAAATAGCTTCTCCAATTTCTTTAATTCTACTAACTTCATCCTCTTTTTCCAACTTATCAATTAAATATATTATTTTATTATTAATTATTCTATTCATATTATTAGATAGTTCTATATTATCATATTTTTTAAGTTTAATATCTTTATTTGTGGATTTTTTACTTATACTTTCACAAACTACACAGTAAATTCTACCATTCTTCTCTAATAGAGGATATCCACACTTTTCACAGTGTTTTGATAGCATCTTAGCTCCTTTTAATAACTCTTTTGAGATTAGTTTCATCTCTTCATTCATAATATCACCAATAATCATAATAAATAGTAATAATAAAGAACATTTTTGAACATATTTGAAAAATTACTCCCTTATATTTATTTTTTTAAAGTCAATGAAAATATAAATCTTTTTTAATAAAGTTATAGATATAACCAGGATTATTGAGGTGTCTATTATGGAAATTAGCCCAACAACAAGACATGAAGGGCATGGTAAATTAATTTTAGATGTTGATGATGATGGAATAGTAAAAAAAGCTTATTTTATAAATACTACACCTGTAAGAGGATTTGAGACAATAGTTAAAGGTAAGCCAGTAGAATTTGCACCTATTGCCGTTATGAGAATCTGTGGAATTTGTCAAACAACTCATGCAATAGCAAGCTGTGAAGCTATTGAGCATGCATTAGATATTGAAGTTCCAGAAGATGGTTTATTGTTAAGAGAATTAGTAGGATTAGGAAATAGAATGCATTCACATCCATTACACCACTTCTTAACATTTGATGACTTTGTTAAGAGTGATGAAGAAAAAATAGAATTAATAAAATTAGTCCAAAAGATGAGAAGAGTTGCTCAGTTAATTGTTGATGTTGTAGGAGGAGAAGGAATACATCCTCCAAATATAGTAGTTGGAGGAATGAAAGAAAATATAACTGAAAGAGCAAAATCTAAAATCTACTATGCATTAAAAGAATTTGAAAAAGATGCTTATACTATTTATGAGAAATATGTTGAAATGATAGAGAACTATTTAGAAGAAATTGGAATTCCTGACTTAGGAGCTCATAATTATCCATATATTGCAACTCACACAACTTATGGAGACAGATATGCAATAGATTGGAACAATGTTGTTGAGATTCCTCCACAAAGATACTATGAAGATAAAAAAATAGCTCTTCAAACATCTGTAAATATCCCATTATATAATGGAGTTCCATGTGAAGGAGGACCAAGAGCAAGATTAGCTAAATTTGCCAACTTTAAAGTTGGTGGTAGTGCTTTAGATATTAACATAGCAAGAGCAAAAGAGAACTTAGGGGCAGTTTATAGAGCATTTGAGATTTTAGATGAATTAAACATTTATGGAAAAACAAGAGCAGAATATGACTACAAAGATGGGTTTGGAATAGGTGTTCATGAAGCTCCAAGAGCAACTAACACACATATGGTAGAAGTAGGTAAAGATGGAAAAGTTAAAAGCTACAACATCATAGCTGCTTCAACATGGAACTTCCCAATAGTTGAGAAAGCAATTGAAGGTTATCCTCATCAATATGCAGAAGTAATTCTAAGAGCTTATGATATATGAGCTTCATGTGCAACCCACATAATAGTTAAAGAAGATAATAGAGTTATAGAGAAAAGAGAGTTCTTATAAGTCCCAAAGGGGAACCCTATATAGGGACCCTTTGGGAAAAACCTTTTGGAGGAAAAAGATGATTCCTGACTATCTTAACAAAGAAATTTTAATTCTTGGATGTGGAAACTTATTATTTGGTGATGATGGATTTGGATATTTTGTAGTGGAGAAATTAAATAAAATTCTTTCTGAGAAGGAAAAAGAGAATATCTCTATATTAGATGTTGGTACTGGGGCTGGAAGTATTTTAACACTCTTAGACAAAGATACCAAAGTAAAAAAGATTATTGTTGTAGATGTTATAGATTATGGACTAAAACCTGGAGAAATAAAAGTTTTAGATGTAAATGATTTGCCAGATATTGAATATGACAGAACAGATGCACACGGTTGGAAACTATCATCAATATTGAAAGATATTCATGCAACATTAGGAATAGAGATTAAAGTTATTGGCTGTCAAGCTAAATACATTCCTGCCCCAGATGTTAAAATAGGATTAAGTGAAGAAGTTGAAAAAGCTGTTGATAAAGCTGTTGAGATAATACTCAAAGAATTAGGTGATTGATATGGTTAAGGTAGTTTATCTACAATTATCAAGTTGTTGTGGATGTTTAATATCCTTAACAGATACTTATGAGAAGTTATTAGATGTTTTAGGAAAGATAGAGCTAATATACTGTCAGACAATAATGGATGAAAGAGAAATTAAAGAGTGTGATATAGCATTAGTTGAGGGTAGTGTTTGTTTAGAAGACCATCATTCAGTTGAATTAGCAAAAGAAATAAGAGAAAAAGCTAAGATAGTTGTTGCCTTAGGAGCTTGTGCAGCTTTTGGTGGAGTAACAAGATTCTGTAAAGGTAATCAACCACCTAAGCCAGTCCATACATCATTTTTACCATTATCAAGAGTTATAAAAGTAGATTTAGCTATTCCAGGTTGTCCTCCATCACCAGAGCAAATAGTAAGAGTTATTGAGGCAGCATTATCAGGAGATACTGTTTATTTAGAGCCATTTGTAGAGTTAGCTAAAAATCCAGAAGTATGTGGATGTGATTTAATAACAAAGGTAGTAAATAAAGCTAAATGTATGGGCTGTGGAACTTGTTCTGCTGCATGTCCTACAAGAGCTATTGAAATGATAGATGGAAAACCAGTTGTAACCACATCATTGTGTATAAAATGTGGAGTTTGTTCATTCCAGTGTCCAAGAATTAAGTTTCCAGATTTCTTAAATGAAATAGAGGGATAAATATGGAAGTATTAGGAAAATATAGAAAGATAATATCAGCTAAATCAACACTTCCAGAAGTTTTAAAAAGAGCTCAAGATGGAGGAATAGTATCAACAGTATTTATTTATGGTTTAGAGAACAATATATTAGATGGAGTTATTGTATCTAAGAATTATGATGAATTCTATCCAATCCCAGATGTAGCCACAACTCCTGAAGAGGTTTTAGAAGCTGCTGGAACAAAATATTCAATATCTCCGAATATATCAGTTTTAAAAAAAGCTGCAAGAGTGTATGGATGTGAAAAAATAGGAGTTGTTGGAACTCCATGTCAAATAAGAGCTACAAGAAAACTAATGGCATATCCAGCAGGATTTAGACATATATCTGATAAAATTGCTTTATTGATTGGTATATTCTGTATGGAAAACTTCCCTTATGAAGGTTTAAGAATAATTGTTGAAGAGTTATGTGGAGTTAAAATGGAAGATGTTGTTAAGTTAGATATAGGAAAAGGTAAGTTTTGGGTATATACAAAATGGGGAGAAACAAAAGCAATAAAATTAAAAGAAACTCATGCTTATGAGTCATCTGCATGTCATGTCTGTACAGATTATACAGCAGAATTAGCAGATATTTCAACAGGTTCAGTTGGAAGTCCAGATGGATGGAGTACTGTAATTATAAGAACAGAAAAAGGAGAAGAAATTATAAATAGTATGATAGAACAAGGTTATCTAAAAGTTAAACCAATTGAAGAAGTTAAGCCAGGAATAGGATTAGTAGAGAAGTTGGCTAAAACTAAAAAAGAGAAAAATATGAAAGAGATAGAAGAAAGAAAATCATTAGGCATCTTCTAATAATAAACTTTTTTTTGGTTTTTTATATGTATCCAAAAAGGATAGATATAATTAAAAAAATAGTTGAAAATGTTAAAGATGATATAATTGTCTCAAATATTGGATTTCCTTCAAAGGAACTGTATAAAATTAAAGACAGAGAAAGAAATTTTTATATGCTTGGTTCCATGGGATTAGCTTCATCTATTGGATTAGGTTTAGCTTTGAATGTTAAAGATAAAGTTGTTGTTATTGATGGTGATGGCTCTATTCTTATGAACATGGGCAGTTTATCAACTATCTCCTATTTATCTCCAAAAAATCTAATTTTGGTTGTTGTTGATAACTCAGCCTATGGCTCAACAGGAAATCAGAAGACACATACTACTAAAATTGATTTGGAAAAAGTGGCAAGAGGTTTTAATTTAGATGCAACAACAACAAAAACATTGGAAGAATTTGAAAGAGAATTCAAAAAAGCTTTAAAAGAAGATAAATGTAAAGTTATTATTGCAAAAGCTATCCCATACAATGAAAAATGTGAAAATATAAAATTAAGTCCAATAATGATAAAAGAGAGATTTATGGAAGCTATAAAAGATAGTAGTATTTAGATAACCAATCAACTATTCCTTTTCTTTCTTTTTTATGCTTTATTGCATCTAAGATTTCATCTACAATTTCATCTACTTTTTTGTTTGTTGTATCTATTTCATAAACCTTTCCTTTACTTTCACATAAACAAACATCTAATAATTCTGCCTGAACATTTTCCATAACTTTCTTCTTATTATAATTTCTTTTTTCTAATCTTTCTTTTATAATTAAAGGATTACATCTTAAAACAATTGTATAATCTACATCTAAAAGATGAGAAACATGTCCATCTAATATAATAATATCTTCATCTTTAAACTTTTTTAAAAAATCTTTTAGTTTTTCAAAATCTATTAAATAACTATCCATATCTTCACAGTACTCTTTATACAGCTTATATTTTTTAACCACTTCAGTTATATCTATATGCTTAGCTTTTAATTTCTTAGCTAATTCTTTTGATATAGTTGTTTTTCCTACTCCTGGAGTGCCAGTTATTGCTATTATCATTATTCAACACATTCAGCGTCATTTACAATATTTGATACATACTTATCAATTTCAGCATCTTTATAGGCAAGTATAACATTTTCAGCAATAAATCCTAATTTATATCCTAATATTACCATATAGTCCTTAAAATCAATCAATTCTTTTGCTATTGCTTCTTCAGGAGCTTCTTCCAAGTTTATTAAAATTATGTTATATTTATCTACTTTTCTCTTTATTTCTTCAAAATCTAATGGATGCTTAATTCTTACAACATAGATTTTTGGTGGTATTTTAACTTCTTTAACAACTTCTTTAATTATCTCTTTAGGTTTTTCTTCTTCAACTTTTTTTATTATTAAAGGTTCTTTGTCTTCCTCAGGAGTAATTTCAATTGTTTCATACTCCTCGCTTTCTACTGGAACTGGTTTAGGAACATCTTTATTCCCTTTTAAAATTTTTAAGATATTTTTTAAAGCCATAATATCACTCCACAGTTACACTTTTAGCTAAACCTCTTGGTTTATCTACATCTCTTTTTAGTTGGACTGCTTTATAATAAGCTAAGAGTTGGTATGCAGGTGCATAAACTATTGGAGAAATCTCTTCTAAAACATTAGGAACTGTTATATTATCACAATCATTTATTTTTATAGGAGTTACTGCAATAACTCTACCATTTCTTGCTCTTACTTCTTCAATATTTGATAATATAGAACTAAAAACTTTTGAATCTTTTGGAGGAACTATTGCAATAGTGTCAAAATTCTCATCTATTAGTGAGATAGTTCCATGCTTTAACATTCCTGCACTCATACCTTCAGCATGTAAATATGTAATCTCCTTAAATTTTAAAGCACCTTCTAAGGCACTTACTAAGTTAATACCTTTTGAAATAAATATATAGTTTTGTGCTTTTAAACTTTCTGCTATATTTTTTATATGCTCACTTTGATTTAATACCTCTTTTATGTAGTTAGGAATTTTATTTATAACCTGTTCATATTTATTCATATTCCTATCTTTTATTTTTCCATACTCTAAAAATAATCTATATATTATCATTAATTGAGATGTAAATGTTTTAGTTGCACAGACAGCTATCTCTATTCCTGCCCCCATCAATATAGGGATATCTACAATTCTTGTAGCAGTTGAACCAATAACATTAACTATTGCAGCAGTTTTGGCTCCTTTTTCTTTTGCATATTTTAAAGCTTTTAATGTATCATAAGTTTCTCCACTCTGAGTAATTCCTACAACTAATGTGTCATTATCTACAACACTCTTATTTAAAAATTCAGATGCATCCTCAGCTTTAACTAATTTATTTAATTTAGAAAACAGATATTCTGCATATAAACAGGCATGATAAGATGTCCCAGCCCCAACAAAATAGACTTTATTAAATTTATCTATTAATTTAGCTACTTCTTTAATTTCTTCACTTGATATTTTGGCAGATACTTTTATAGTTTCTGGTTGTTCAAAAATTTCTTTAAGCATGAAATGAGGAAATCCTTGCTTTTCTGCTTGTTCAATATTCCATTTAATCTCTATTTCTTTTCTTTTAACTATTTTGCCATTGTTTTCAATATAATAACTATTATTTTTTACAACAACTATATCTCCATCTTCTAATGGAACTGCTCTATTTGTGTAATCTAAAAAAGCAGTTACATCACTACCTAAGAAAAACTCATTCTCACCAATACCTAAAATAAGAGGACTCTCATATCTTGCTCCAATCAACAAATTAGGAAAATCTTTGTTAATTATTGATAGAGCATAACTTCCTTTAATCTTCTTTAATGCATTTTTAACAGCTTTTATATAATTCTCTTCATTGTATTCATCAAACTTATTTAATTCTTCCTCTATTAAATGAGCTATAACCTCTGTATCTGTCTCTGATTTGAATTTATGACCTTTTTTTATTAATTCTTCTTTAAGTTCCTTATAGTTTGTTATAATTCCATTATGAACTATTGCTATCCTATCTAAACAATCTGTATGTGGATGTGCATTTTCTTTACTAACCTTACCATGTGTAGCCCATCTATTATGTCCTATCCCTATATTTCCTTCAATTTCTAAAAATCCTTCTTTTTTAGCAACCTCCTCAACTTTCCCAACATCCTTCTTAATAATTAACTTATTATTATTTACAACTCCAATACCACAACTATCATAACCTCTATACTCCAATCTTTTTAATCCTCTATATAATACTTCTGAGGCTTTTCTTTTTCCAATATATCCAATGATACCACACATATTTATCCCAAATAAAAAAATAGAGTATGATATTGAATTTATAAAATTATTAATGATTGTTAATATATAAAATTAAATGAATTAAAATTTTCTTTATTTTTTATGATATATTTTATAACTTTTTCTAAATTCTTTATTAAATCTTCATAATTATCTTCATTCACAATCATAAAATCAGCCAGAGCTATTACCTTCCCTATCCCAAAATTCAACTCTCTCTTATCCCTCTCAACAAACTTGTCCCAACTTTTTACATCATCTTCTCTATCTCTCTCTTTGATTCTATTGAATCTTGTTAATGGGGATGAATGAATAGCTATCAAAACAAGAGGATAATGTTTCCTAAAATAATTTAACTCATCTAAGCTCCTAATTCCTTCTACAATAACAATATCTTTATTTTTAAATCTTTCTTCAATTGTTCTTAAACAAACAACTGCAATAGCTTCTTTCCCAAATTCTTCTCTTAACTTTATAGCTGTCTCACCAACATTTTTAGGATTAAGCTCTAAACCTCTTTTTATAGTCTCTTCTCTGACAACATCACCCATTGATATAATTGGAATATTAAATTTATTTGCCACTTCAAAAATACCACTTTTTCCAGCCCCTGGCATTCCTGTTATGCCTATTAGAAGCATAATCTCACTAAAAATTAAAATTTAGTCTCCTCTAATTTGAAGTTTTTCTTCTAATTTCTCTATTTCTAAACCTTTCATTGGCATTCCTAACTCTCTACTAACTTCTGCTACAATCTCTGGTTTGTCATAGTTGTAAGTAGCTTCAACTATTGCCTTAGCCATTTTCAATGGATTAGATGATTTAAATATTCCTGAACCTACAAATATTCCATCACATCCTAACATCATCATTAAAGCTGCATCAGCTGGAGTTGCTATTCCTCCAGCAGCAAAATTAACTACTGGTAATCTACCTATCTTTTTAATTTCTAATAGTATCTTATAAATTCCCTCAATTATCTCATTTAATGTAAAGTTATGATAAATTGGCTCACAGTCTAAGATTTCTCCTCCTAAACCTAAACTTTCTCTAACTTCTTTTGTTAATTGAGCATATCTATTAGCAAAGTTTTTAGCTATTTCATGTATAATCTCTTCATCATCAATTCTTTGTAGTTGTGAAATTGCTTCATTCATTAATCTCATATGTCTTACAGCTTCTACAACATTTCCAGTTCCTGCCTCTCCCTTAGTTCTTATCATTGCTGCTCCTTCCCATATTCTTCTAACTGCCTCTCCTAAATTTCTTGCTCCACATACAAATGGAACAGTGAAATCTTTTTTATATATATGGAAGTATGGGTCTGCTTGAGTTAAAACTTCACTCTCATCTATCATATCTACTCCTATTGCCTCTAAAACTCTTGCCTCTGCAGTATGACCAATTCTACATTTAGCCATAACAGGAATTGAAACAGAGTCCATAATCTCCTCTATCAACTTAGGGTCAGACATTCTTGCTACTCCACCTTCTTTTCTAATATCTGCTGGCACTCTTTCCAAAGCCATAACTGCAACTGCTCCAGCTTCCTCAGCTATTTGAGCTTGCTCAACATTAGTAACATCCATAACTACTCCATGTTTAACCATTTTAGCAAATCCTTTCTTTAATAAATCAGTTCCTTTTTTCATAATATCCCTCCAAAAGTATTCCAAAACTTATATAAATTTAAATTAACATAAGAAATATATATAAATAACCATTTGGGTGAGTAAAATGATTCTATTTGAATGGGGAACATACAATGCATTATCAACTTTAAAACAAGCTGCTTTATTGGGGACAAGAATAACAGAGATTCCTCCAGCAATGTTATCTAAAAAAATGGCTCCTGGATATTATGAAAGCTATAAAGCTTATGGAAAAGAGTTTTTTACAACCATCTTAGCTCATGGACCTTACTATCATCCTTTATCAGAAGGTGGTTTAAAAGGACATCTAACTGCTATAGAGAGAGCTTCATTAGCTGGAGCGGAAATTTATAACTATCATTTAGGTGTTAGAAAAGGTAATGATTTTGATAAACATTTAGAAGTCTTAAAAAAATTCTATGAGAAAAATAAAGAAATGATTTACTCTATTGAGCCAGCAACTAATTATAATGAATTTGGAACTTTGGATGAATTAGAAGAGCTAATAATATCTGCAAATGAGTTAGGAATTAAAGCTATTCCTGGCTTACAGTTAGAGAATATATTTTTAAGTGAATTAAATGTATATGAAACAGATGACTGGGAAGATGCAAAAGAAAAGGCAGATGTTAAGTTTTGGTTAAATATTTTTGAGAGATTTGATAAAATATCTAATATTATGCATTTTAGATTCTCACAAGTTATTGGGCTAAAATATAAAAACAGATTCTTTAAAAAGAGAGTCCCATTAGGTTATGGCTATCCTCCAATTGAACCATTATCTGAGGCATTAGCTATATATTTAGTGGATAATGCATTAAAAAGAGGATTTAAAAAAGTAATCTTTGTATATACTGGACTACCAGAAGTTAAATATAAGGATTTAATAGATATATATGCATTAGTTATGAAAAAGGCAGTAGATAAGTTAATGAGAAGAGATGAGCAAATAGAATTTGGAGAATTTTACAAAAAAATGATTGAGGAGGAATAAGATGGGAATTAGTGATATAAATAAGATTCCTGAAACTGTTGAACAGATGAGTAGTATTGATAAACTCTACTACAAAAGACTCTTACAATATATAAAAACTACACTAAAAATTGATGTTACTCAATACAAAGATAATTATATCATTAGAAGATTAAAGGTTAGAATGAAAGCAACAAAGTGTAGCTCATTTAAAGAGTACTATGAATATTTAAGAACTCATCCAGAAGAGAAAGAAAAATTAGAAGAAACATTAACAGTTAATGTAACTGAATTCTGGAGAGATATAACTGTCTATAAAGAATTAATGAAGATTATAGACAATTTTATTAAGGATAAGAGTAGAAGAAAATTAAGAGTTTGGAGTGCAGGATGTTCTTCAGGAGAAGAGCCTTATGGAGTAGCTATAATAATTTTAGAGTCTATGAAAAAGAACAACAGAAAAATGTTTGATGCAAAAATAACAGGAACTGATATTGACAAAGAAGTTTTAAATAAAGCAAGAAGAGGAGTATATCATATAAAACAATTAAGAAATCTTCCTGCCAATATTATTCAAAAATATTTTACTAAACTAAATGATGAGGAGTATATGATTAAGCCAGAAGTTAAGAGATTAGTAACATTTAAGATTCATGATTTGATTAAAGACCCTCCATTAAAAAATATGGATATTGTTATGTGTAGGAATGTTATAATCTACTTTGATAAAAAAACACAAGCTGAATTATTTTTAAAGTTCTATGAAGCCCTAAATCCAGGAGGGTTTTTAATATTAGGAAAAACTGAAATACTACATGGAAAAGCAAAAGAATTATTTAAGACATATAATGCAAGAGAAAGAATCTATCAAAAACCTTTAGAATAATTTATCTAATCTTTCTAGTGATTCTGGTTCAATAATTATTAATAGATAACATTTTAATGGAAATCTTCCAATAATCTCAATTTTATTATCAAACAATAGGACAATATCAGTCTTTTCAGCAACTTCAGCAATTAATGCCTCTACTATACTAAAACCAATATCTTTTATAAATTCTGGAGGAGTTATGTTAATAGTTCCATTCAATCTGTTTGCAAATACATTTAAGAATGAGGATATTACAATATTTCCAACTTCATTAATTAATGATTTCTCCATCTCTTCATAATCAGGTAGTTGTTCTTTATGAACTAAGCTATCCCATAATATATCTAATAAAAGTAATTTTTCTAACTTTACAGAATCTTGCTCAGGAATTAAAATTAAACTTTTACCTTTTAATATCCCATTAAAGTCAATTCTTGCGGCTTTATAATTTATATCACCAAATTGTTCTGGAACATATTCAATTAGTGCAAATCTTAACCCTAAGAAATAGACCTCTACATTTTCCCCAGTCAATTCCATAAATGCATTTGCCATATTTTCAGAAGCTTCCCTTCCAATCTCAATAAGTTTATTTATAGGTTCAAGCAAACTCATAACAAACCCCACACATCAATAATCTTTTTTACATTTAACTCTTTTACTTTTAGATTATATAAAATTTGTGTTTTATAGTCCAATTAATGCTAATATATAAGCTAAAGCTCCAATAATAATTAAAGTGAATGAGACATTATAGAGTTCCTTAAATGTTAAGAATGGAGAAAATGCCTTAACAATGCCAGCAAATATAGCTAAAATTAATGAAACAACTATATTAATAATTAGAGATATAGGATTTTCAAATGTTGGAGGACAACCTAAATAGATAGTTGAGAATAAAGAACCTAAAACAATAATTAAAAATTCATATCCACATAAATATAGAGCTCTATATTTAGCTATTAACTCCATACTTGTTCCATCTATTACATCAGCTTTTGTGTGAGTTATTGAAAATGGATACTCTTTTATCATAATTAAGTAGCTAATGAAAAAAATTAATGCTCCTAATAACCCAGATAAAGAAAGTATAAATGGAGTTTTTAAATTTGATAGATATATTGTCTTACTTACAAAGAATGGTAAAAATAAGGATATATAAAATGGAAATGAGGCAATTGTTATAAATTTGTAGTTTCTAATAGCAGATAACTGCTCTAAGGATATTTTATTTATTCCAATATATTTAGCTCCTTTACATTCATCAATATAAGGCATTCTAAATCCCATAATTGAGCAAGATAGAGAACCTTTAATTACATAAAATAACTCTTCAAGCTTTAAAATTCCTGCAATAAAGATAATATTTGACAAAATAGATATATTAAGAGTAGTTGCAACTAATAATACCCATAATATGATAATGGATAACATTGGAAAAATATTATAAACATTTGGAAGTATGGCATCTGGCTTTTTTATTTCTTTATATATAAACTTAAAAAATGCCCAAAATCCAGGGGCTAATATACTTGGTCCTACTCTCCACTGTATTCTTGCTTGAATCTTTCTCTGAATTCCTGGAATTAATGTTGATAAAACAAAATATATTGATGGAATACCGACAATGGATAAGAAATAGTAAAGATAATAGTAGAGCTCCATTATTTCTCCTCTAAGAGTTTTTTAACAGCTTTAACAATTCCACTAATAATTTCTTCTGGACTTGGAGAGCATCCTGGGACTTTAACATCAACAGGAATAATATTTTCCAAAGGTCCATCAATAAAATCTGATGTTCCTAAATCCCCTCCAATGTTTTTATACACTCCTCCCATAATAGCACATGAACCAATAGCAACAACAACCTTTGGCTCAGGAATCTTTTCATAAATCTTTTTTAATGAGTTAGTAACAAACTTTGTTATACATCCACTAACTATCAAAATATCTGCTTCTCTTGGATTAAATGTTAAAAAAACATTGTATTGTTCTGCATCATAGTAAGGAGAAAAAACTGCATTGACTGTTTCAATATCACAAGCATTACATCCTCCAGTAGATACAAGCATTATATGAATACAGTTTTTCCGTGATGTCTTTTTTAGCATAAATATACCCAATCTGTCATTATTAATAATGATAATTTTACAGTAACATTATTTATATTTTATTTCCAATTATATTTATAAATCCAATTATATAAAAATATGCTATTAGGAAATCTAAATAGTAATTGTTATATTCTATAATCTAATTAAATTTATAATACCTACATTAAATTTCTTAATGTAGGTGATAGCTAATGAAAAAGATAGGGATTGTCGCAGTATTTGTAATGATTCTACTCTCTGTTTTTACAGCAGGTTGTGTAGGAAATCAAAGTAACTCAAAAGTAGAAATAAATGAAATGCCTGCTAAAAGTATAGAAGCTAAAAGTGCAGAAAATAACATTCCAAAAGCTAAAAGTGTTATTATCTTCATTGGAGATGGGATGGGAATAAATCAAGTATATTTAGCAAACAGATATTCTGAGGAGGTTTATGGGAAGAATTTAACATTTCCATATGTAACTAATAATACTGGATTAATGACAACATACTCATTAGGACATGATGTTACAGATTCTGCAGCTGCAGCAGTAGCAATGTTCTCAGGATATAAGACCAAAAATAGAATGGTAAATATGCTTCCTGATGGTAAAATACCTAAAAAAATCTTATCAGAAATATTTAAAGAAGAAGGTAAGTCAGTTGGAATTATAACAACTACAAGAATTACACATGCTACACCAGCAGCAATGTATGCACATGTAAAAGATAGAGGGGAAGAGGATAAAATTGCTGAACAGCTTTTAGAATTTGAGCCAGATGTTGCACTTGGTGGAGGATTAGAGTACTTTATACCAAAAGATGAAAAAGGAAGTAAAAGAAAAGACAATAAGAATCTTATTGAAGAATTTAAAAAGAAGGGTTATACTATTGTTTATAATAAAGAAGAGTTAGAAAAAGTAAATCCAGAAAATACTAAAAAATTATTAGGATTGTTTTCAATGTCCCATATGGCTTATGAGATAGATAGAGAAAATATTCCTGAATATCAAAATCAACCATCATTGGCTGAAATGACTAAAAAAGCATTAGAAATATTAGATAAAAATCCTAATGGTTTTATCTTAATGGTTGAAGGAGGAAGAATAGACCATGGATATCACACTCATGATATAAAAGCAGCAGTTGTAGATGTTAAAGCGTTTGATGACGCTATAAAAGTAGCTTTAGATTATCAAAAGAAGCATCCAGATACTCTAATTGTTATAACAGCAGACCATGAGACTGGTGGTTTATCTATTGGTAGAGGTACATGTTCTTATGCAGATTCCTCATCAGGGGCAGTAAGTTATAAAGAAAATGTTAGTGCAGTTAAGAATGTCAAATGTAGTGTAAAGTATTTAGTTAAAAGGATATTAGCAGATAACTTAAGTAAGGATGAAACTGTTAAGTTTATTGAAAAAATGTGGGGTACTAAACTAACAGACAAAGAAAAAGAACTCTTATTTAAATATCCATTAGATTCAAAAATAACAGATAAGGTAATATTAAGTTATTATCCAAGAGTTAATGAATACTTAGATAACTGGGGAGAGTATGCTTTATCTAAAATAGAAAGTGATAGGTCAAGAGTCTATTGGACAGCTTATGGACATACACAAAATCCTGTAGCTGTTTGGGCTATTGGTCCAGGTGAAGAGTTGTTTAGAGGATTCTATGACAATACAGATATATATACAAAAATCCTTGAAGCTTCAGAAGGAAACTATACTCACATTCCTTGCTCATCTTGTGTAGATTCAGCTCTTCTAATAGCAGCAGTTAATTAATGAATCTATTTTATTTTATTTTTAATATTAAATGTTCTTTTACATCTATATTTATAGCATATTTCAAATATTAAAGCTCCTAAAAATACAACAACAGTTCCTATGAATGATTTTATATTATTTGTTAGTTGATAATATTGTAAGATTAAAAATATAGACAATATAACTATAAAGTTGAATAATATAATTTTTCTATTTCCACCAACTTCATCAGCAAGTTTATAGTGGGAGAGAATAACACATAAGTAAATAACCATAAATACACTACTAATTATATTTGCTACTCCTCCTATTTTAAATAATAGTGCAAACAACAATCCTAAAATTGCAGTTATATATAGTCCTTCAGTTGATTTGAACCATACTTTTCTCTCAAAAAATTCAGGGAGTTCTCCATCTTTTGCTAATGAATATGCTACATTTGCACCTCCATATATAGTAGCATTCATAGCTGATGATATAGAGAAAATAGCTCCAATAGATATAAGTAAGAATCCTAATTCTCCTAAAAATGGCTTTGCAGCAATAGCAAGAGCATTCTCAGAGTATTTTATAATCTCTTCTATTGGCAAATTACCTATTGCAGTTATAGCTACTCCAACATAAATAAACATAACCAATAGAATACTTATATATATAGCTAAAGGAACATTTTTAGTAGGATTTTCAATATGTTCAGATGCATTGGTTACAACACCAAATCCCATATATGATAAAAAGAATACAGCAGATGCAAATAAAGTTCCATAAAGATATTTTGGCTCTGTTGAAGGAATTAGATATGATAGATGTAGAGTAAATAATCCACCTATAATGAACAATAGTAGAATAGTTAGTTTAATCAAAACTATAAAAAATTCAGCTCTTCCAACAGCTTTAGAACCAAAAAAGTTTAATGCTGTGAATAAAGCAACAATTCCAACCTCAGCCAAAGCTACATTTAGTGGAGTATATGGTAAATTAACTAATGGTAAGAAGTATCCAGCAAAACCATGAGCAAATAGAGCTATAGATATAACATAACTTAACCATAGTAATATACTTAATACCCCTGTTATAATAGAATCTCCAAAAGCTTTATGGATATAGGCAATAGGACCAGCATTTGATACAATTTTACTTCCAAGTTTTCCATATGAATATGCAACTAAAAGAGCATATATTCCAGAAAGAATAAAGGATATTGGTAAATTTCTACCAGCTATTTTTACACCAACACCAAAAATAGAGAATATACTTGCACCAATCATAACTCCAACAGCCATTGCAACTGCTTCATATAATGTCAACTTTTTGGACATATTATCACAATTTTTAGAATTTTAGAGATTTTATTTGGATTATTTAATTATTTATTTAACATATGAACTATATAATATATATTAATGAAATTTTAAAGGTGTAAATTATGAGAATTGAACTAAAACTAAAAACTGATAAATTTACAGTTATTCCATACAACCATCAATACTACTTAGCATCAGCAATATATAATAAGTTGCAATCAGCCAATCCAATTTATGCTGAAAAACTTCATAACTACAAAAAATTCAAATTTTTTACTTTTTCATTACTACAAGTAAAGAGAAGAGTTATAAGAAAGGAAGGTATTGAAACAATTGATGGTAATGTATATTTATATTTATCATCTCCAAAAAGTGATTTTATTGAGAACTTTGTTTCTGGATTGTTAGATGATGGCTCTTTAAAAGTAGGAAATATTAATTTTTATGTTGATAAAGCAAAGGTTTTAAAAGTCCCTGAAAAATTTGAGATATTTAAAACAATATCTCCTATATATCTAAAAACAAAAATTGAAGACAATGGAAAATTAAAAGATTATGACCTACTTCCAAATCATTCTAAATTTTATGAAAACTTAAAAAACAATTTAAAGAGAAAATATGAGCACTTTTACAATAAAAAGTGTGATTTGGATTTTGATTTTGAAATTTTAAAGTATAAATCTAAAAGGATGAAAATTAAAAATGTTTATTGTAGATGCTCAGAATTAGTTTTTAAAGTTTGGGGAGATTATGAGCTTTTAAAATTTGGATATGAATGTGGATTTGGAGAAAAAAATAGTATGGGATTTGGAATGGTTGTTAATACAAAAGATAAAGACACTGTCAAGTTAACGACTTCAACCAATTGTAGAACATCATGAAACTTTTAATCCAGCTAACAACTGTATCGAATTTGCTGTTATTAGGAAACCTATTATAAAATGCTTTAGTTCTTCGTTTGAGTAGTGAGAAAAAGCTTTCTACACAATTTCTCAGTCCGAATCTGACTCTTTCAAATTCTAAACCCAATCTTTGCAATGCCCACGGATACCATCTTCCACCATCGACCAAAATCTTCGGCTTATTAGAGCAAAATTTTAATATACTCTTAACGAATAATATAGTATCGAGGCAGTTTCTTGTTTCAGAAACATAAACTCCCAAGCACTCTTTCGATTCAACATCAATAGCAGACCATACGTAAATATTTTCATTTCCAATCTTTAGTTTGGTCTCATCGATTGCAATTGCGTATCTTTCCTTTCTTTTAGGTTCGTTTAAAACATCTTTAATCTTGTGATAATAAGTCCTAACCGACTCATGGCTTATACTTTCGAATTGGGAAAGAAACAAACTTACCTTCCTCAACGATAGTCCAAGATAATACAAAATCCCAGCTAAGATTTTAACTTCTATCGACTTCTTATTCCTTTTAAAAATCTTCTCCTCTTCGATTCTCTCCTTTAAGACTTCTATCGTGAGCTTCATATTTTATTATTTTTTATCAATTATTAATAAAAGCTTAACTTGACACTCTCAAAGATAAAAATAGAAAAAGATAAATAGATATGAATATAACATAAAATTATAATAACAACAAAATCATTTAAATTAACAAATTATAATTATATTTGGTGAATTCATGGAAATAAAAACTGATGAGATTATTAACCAAAATTATGATAAAAGTGAAAAAAACTATAATATTGAAAAATCTAAAACTTTTATGTTTGAAGTTTCAATTTACCATGATGTATGGATGGACAATGCATTAGAAAATTTTTATCGAATTTTAAAAAAGATAGACAATGAAGACCTTAATGTTACACTAACCAGTGATAAACTAATCTTTGAATTCGATAACTTTGAAGGGTTCAAAAATGCACTGATTCAACAAATTAAGCATAAATATAAAAATATGATTGTAATTGGAGAAGATAAAAAGACAGGAATTACAAAAGAGATTAAGAAGGACTTTATTCTGCTTCAAGAAGGTAAAAAGGAAGGAGGAACTGTAAAATTAAAAGAAGAAGTATTTGACTGGAATAAATTGCCTAAGATATTGGATGAGTTAAAAGAAAATAAAAAAGGAGATAAAATCTGTATAATGTGTGGAGGTAAGTATAAAAAAAGTTATACATTAAAGCAGGCGATTTATCCATTTGTAACAAAAAATAAAAGTTTAAGTGGGATTAGAACTATTAAATCACTTCCAGAGTATCATAAAAACTTGTGTTTAATGTGCTATTTGTTGGGGGTTTTGGAATGGACTGATGAGGGGCTAATATATTACACATTAAAAGAAAAGAAAACATTTTTATTCCTTCCAATATTTGAGAACTTAATAGAACTTAACAAGTTTAAGGAAGAGACATTAAACGCAGGAATTTTAAAAGTATCAGAAAGGTATGGAAATTTACTTAAAAAACCAAATTCCAATGACATTGAAGAAATTTTTGGGGAATATACAACCTTATTAGCATTTTATGAGAAATTCATTGTTAATGTAAAAGAAAGTGAAGTATTATGCAATAAGTGGGGAGTTTTGCACATCCCATTGGGTAAAGTTAAAAATATCAAGTTTGAGACCATAAATGTTGATAAAGGAATTTTGGAGGTGATAAGTAAGTTAATAGAAGATAGCTACTTAATATATAATGATATGGTAAAAGGAATATATTTCAAAAAGAAAACCAGCAAAGGATTTGTTACTGATTGGGATATTACCACTGAAATTAAAGAAAATTTGGCAAAATCATTATTAATAGACGATTTCAGAACCTTTTCAAAGCAGTTGATGCCAAGAAAAGGAGGCTTTGTTATTTTATCATCAGATGCCTATGAAATTTTAGATGAACTTATCTATCTATGGAGGTTGGTAAATATGGGAATTCCTAAGGAGAAATTACACACAATAAAAAGTGTTGGAAACATTATTGCGAAAATATCCCTTGGAAATTCTTCCCTACTATATAAACTTGATAAAGTTAGGACTATTGATGAGTTTTGGAGTGTTTTAAGAGAAATATCAAGAAAAATGGATGGAATGGAGAAAGATGAACTTAGAGAGATAAAACCGACTGCAATAGATGAACTTGTAATTATGGTTAAAGAACATGAGAAAATTTGGAAAGAGATTAGAGATTTATTAGTTATCTACTCATCCATTTATCTTGCCATTAAAAAAATTAAATGAAGAAAGGGGGGATTAGATGAAAGGTATAGAGATAGTTTGGTTATCAAAAACTGATCTAACAAACCTTAACTCTGGTGAAGGAGAGAGTAACTTTATTGATGTTAAGAAATTTAAGAAAAATGGTGTTGAATATCCTTACGTTTCGGGGCAGGCGATGAGATATTATATAAAAGAGGCAATTAGAAGGAATTTAGATGAAAATGAGTTTATGTGTGTTCCAGATGATAAAGGGGAGACATGTGGAAATATAAAAGACTGTATAGGATGTGACCTCTTTGGATTCATGAAGCCAGAGAAAAATGTTGGAGCAAGGACAAGAATCTCTCCAGTAAAAGTGTCTCCAGCAATAGGATTATTGCCATTTGATGAAAACTCAGCAGTTGATTTTTTAACAAGAAAATATAGAGGGGGAGAAAAGGCAGAGGGGGATATAGTAAATGTAGAGATTGGAGTTAATATCTATAAGGTAGGTGTAGCAATCGATGTTAAAAGGGTTGGAGGCGAAGAAAAGATTGAAAATGGAGCTGTTAAAATTGATTATGCTATAGATGAAGATGAACGTAAAAATAGGATTTCAAAGGTTATTGAATCCTTGAGATATTTATCAGATTATTCAAAGCAGGCAAGATTGCTAACCGATTTTACACCAGATTTTATAATAATTGCATTCCAAGAGATATACTCTCATAGATTACAAAAGGCAATAGATTTGAAAGATAACAGGATAAATATTGGTGTATTAAAGATAATTCTTGAAGATGTTTCAGAATATTCACCAAAAATATTTGTTGGGCTTGTTCCAAACTTCTTTGAAAATGAAGAAGAAGTTAAAAATCTATTTAAAGATTTAAATATAGAAGTTAAAGCTCCTCATGTGGCAATAAAAGATGCATTGAGCTATTTAGATGAAATTAACTTATAAATTATTGGTGTTTCTATGTGGGGGTTAAAGTTTAGAGTTGAAGGAATTTACTTTGTAAGTTTTAGGAAACCAGTTACAACCTCTTTATCTTTAACCTATAAGTTACCACCTTTTACAGCAATTAGGGGGATGATAGGAAACGCTTTAGGAATGCCAAGAGATTCATTTGAGATTCAAAATTGGTTTAAAATTGGAATGAGAATTGAAGGCAAAATAGAGATTGGCAAGGAGATGGCTAAATTCTTAAAGATGATTTCAAGAAAATCATGTTATAGATGTAAGAGTTGTGGATTTGAGAAAATATCTGACTCAAAGCCAAAAAAATGTCCAAACTGTGGAGAAGGGAATATTATAAAAGTAGAGAAGGTGATTTATGATAGGGAGTTTCCATCTTCACCAATGCATAGAGAGTTTCTAATAATGCCAAAGTATTGGATTTATCTTGTAGGGGAAGAGAAGAAAATAAAAAAGAGTTATAATGCCTTAAAAAATCCAAAAAGACCATTGTATCTTGGAACATCTGATGATTTGGTAGATATTGAGGTATTTGAGCCAGTTATAGTAAAAGAAGTGGAAGAAAATAAAATATATAGTATCTTAGATGGGGTTTATGAAAAATGCATACTTGAAAAATTGCCATATAAATTTATCCCAATAAAAGACAGAAAAGGCAAGTTAAAAGAGGTTTATTCTGAATATAAACTTGTCTCTATCCCAACAAAGTTTCCATATTCAACTGAAAAGCCTTTAAAAGTTTGGGATTTTGGAGATGAGTTTATTAGGGTGTTTTAATGATTCTTGCTAAAAAGGAAGGAAAAGCATTTCAAACATTAAAAGGACATACTTATGACGCATTAAAAATCTACAAAGAATATTTGAGAAGAAATTTTGATGTAGTTGATGATTTTTGCAATAGGTGGGAAATTCCCACTGAAAAATTTATAAAAAATACTTTTTTCACTATTTATTTACATGATATTGGAAAAATAACAAAAGAATTCCAAAACAACATTAAAAAAGGAAATAGAAGCAATAAACATCCCCATCCACTTTATGCCCTTTCAATTATAAACAACATTGAGTTTGATTATTTGCTTGATGTTCCAATTGAGGTTTTTGCTATTTTGTCTCATCATACACAACTTTATGATAACTTATATGCTGATTATCAACAATACAAAAAAGGAACTTTTTTAGTGGATGAAATTAAAGATTTTATAAAAAATACTGAAGATGCTTATAATACCCTTGGATTTTCGAAATTTTTTGAATTTAAAGAACTAAAGATACATGAAATTCCAAAGGATGCAAAACCTTTAAAATTATACAAACTGAGAAGAGACCTTTGGATAATAACAAAAAAATATATAAATTCATTAAGCTTTAATGAAAAAATAAAAATAAAATCAATATTTTCGTTTTTATTTTCCATTCTTCAATTATGTGATGATTTTGCAAGTTTAAACTTTAGTGAATATGCAAAGAATAAAGAAGGAACTTTTGATGATATTTTGGAAAATTCAGAGATTTATGTTCCAACCTTGAATATTAAAAGTCCATTATTGTTTATCTTAAAAGATTATAAGCCATACAAATTCCAAAAAGAGCTTTATAACACAAAAAATAAGTTTGTGATGTTATTTGCCCCTTGTGGAAGGGGAAAGACAGAAGGGGCGTTACTTTGGGCATTAAATGCATTAAAAAACTTTAAAAGAAATAAAATCATCTTAGCAATGCCTACGCAAGTAACAAGCAATGCAATGTATGATAGATTGGTAAAGATTTTTGGAGAGGAAAATGTTGGTTTGTTTCATGGAAAGAGTTTTATTAAATTGAAGGATTCAAAAGATATAGAGGATGAAGAGGACTTAGAAGAGATTAGGGATGAAAATTTTAAAGGAAACGTATTCTTTAAACCAATAACAATAACAACCATTGACCACGTTATATATTCTTTTGTTCATGGATTTTCTCATGCAGATTTTGCTTTAGGGAATATTCAGAGTTCAGTTATAATCTTCGATGAAGTCCATTACTATGAAAAATTCACATTAGAGCATTTATTAACACTTTTTGATATTTTAAGGAAAATGGATATTCCCCACTTACTTATGAGTGGGACACTGCCAAGCTTTTTAATTAACTGTTTTGAAGGTTATGAGATTATAGTTGATGAAGAGGGATTAAATTACAAACCTTTTAAACTTGAATATTCAGAAAATCATTTAATTTGTAAAGAAGGAGATAAATGGAAAGTTAATGGAGACATAATCAATGAAATAATAGACAACTACAAAAAAGGACTTTCCCAAGCGATTATTTTAAATACTGTTGAAAGGGCAAAAGAATTTTATAAGGCAATTAGAGATAAAGTCCCAGCAATCCTTTATCATTCCCAGTTTGCTTATAAGGATAGAGTTAATAAAGAAAAAGAAATTTTTAACTTAGAAAAAATGAGAAACAGACAAAACAAGCCTTATGTTATAGTTGCTACACAAGTCATTGAAATTTCTCTTGATATGTCCGTTGATATTATGTATTCTGAGTTATCACCACCAGATGCCCTTGGACAGAGAGCTGGAAGATTACATAGAAAAGGAAGAGATTGGAAAGAAAATGGAAAAGAGTATAAGCTAAAAATATTCTTGCCATATAAACACTTGCCATATAGTAAAGAACTGATAGAAAAAACACTAGACTATATAAAATTTTATGAAAAACCTTTGAATTATAGAGATATTAAGGATTTTGTTGATGATGTTTATAAAGATTATAATTTGAGTATTCCAAGTGATTTAAAGTTATTTTTTGATGAGGCAATATTATTTGGAAGGCATTGGACAGATTTAGCAACGATAGATGATGAAGGAAAATTCTTTAAAGTTAGAGATGATAAATTTATGAAGATTGAGGTAGTTCCAAAAGTTTATTTTGATGAGTTGGGAGAGAATGCATTGAGAGCAGAATATATGGCAAAAATCCCAGTCTATTTAATTTTAAATGAAATAAAAAATGAGGAGGGGTTGATTCATTTTTATCCTTATGAAAAAAGAATTGGTAAAAGAACCAGAAGATATTTAATTTGTCTATTTAAATATACTTATGAAATAGGGTTTGACTACAGAGAGGAAGAAGAGTTTGAAGACATCTTATAGAGTGGAATTATGGATAATTATTTAGAAGATGAGCTTATAATTAGAGGAATTGAGATAAATTATCTCTATGTATGCAAAACAAAGCTATTTTATTTTATAAAAGGTATAACAATGGAACAAGAGAGTGATTTTGTTGATTTAGGAAAATTTTTGCATAGAAAAAGTTACTTTGGAGAAGAAAAAGAAGTTCAAATAGGTAGTATAAAGATAGATTTTATTAGAAATTCAAATGGAATTATTGAGATACATGAAATTAAAAAAAGTAAATCAATGGAAAAAGCTCATATTATGCAAGCTCTTTACTATATTTACTATTTAAAAAAATTAGGTTTAGAATCAATAGCAGTAATAAATTATCCAAAACTTAAAGAAAAGAAGATAGTAGAATTAACTCAAAAAGATATTTTAGAGTTAGAAAAGGCTTTAAATGAAATTAATAAAATAAAATCAATGAAAGAACCACCAAATCCAGAATATAAAAAAATTTGTAAGAATTGTGCATACTATGAGTTATGTTTTATATAAGTGAGATTATGAGTTTCCAGAGCAGCTACAACTCTCCCCTGGATATACACCCATGAGTTATGTTTTATATAAGTGAGATTATGAGAAAAAAATCATTAACAATAATAACTAATGGTTCTCTAATTAGAAAGGAGAACACAATATACTTTGAAAATAAAAATGGTAAAAAACCATTAGCAATTGAAGGAATCTATGATATCTACATATATGGAAAGGTAAATATAACTTCACAAGTTTTAAATTATTTATCTCAAAAGGGAATTGCTGTTCATTTCTTTAACCATTATGGATATTATACAGGAAGTTTTTATCCAAGAGAATCATTACATTCAGGATATTTAGTTGTTAATCAAGTTGAGCATTACTTAGACAAAGATAAAAGATTAAAGTTAGCAAAATTGTTTATTATTGGTGCAATAAAAAATATTGAAAAGAATTTAAGAAAATTTAAAAAATTAGTTAAATTAGATGACTATATTGAGGAGTTAAATAGATGTAACAAAATAACAGAAGTTATGAATGTAGAAGGTAGAGTTAGAGCTAAGTATTACAAGTTATGGGATGAAACATTACCAGAAGACTTTAAAATAGTAAAAAGAACAAAAAGACCTCCAAAAAATGAAATGAATGCACTTATTAGTTTTTTAAATTCAAGACTATATCCATCCATTATAACAGAACTATACAACACCCAACTAACTCCAACAGTTAGTTATCTCCATGAACCATATGAAAGAAGATTTTCATTAGCTTTAGATTTAAGTGAAATATTTAAACCAATAATTGTAGATAGATTAGCCAATAGATTAGTAAAACAAGGAATTATTAATAAAAATCATTTTAGAAATGAACTAAATGGTGTCTTATTAAATACAGAAGGAATGAAACTTGTCTTAAGCTACTACAATAAAGAAATGGAAAAAACTGTTCTACATCCAAACCTAAATAAAAATGTATCTAAAAAGAGATTAATAAGGTTAGAGACCTATAAATTAATAAAGCATTTGATTGGTCAAAAAGAATATGAACCATTAGTTGCTTGGTTTTAAATGATATCATCAATAGGATTTTTTTCTATTCCTAAAATCTCCCTTTTTGGCATATAATTTTTTGGAAATTGATAAATTATTACTGAATCCTCATCTTTATTAATTATTGTAAAAATAGTATCTTTAACTATTTCTAATTCAGATTTAGTTAATTCACCTTCAAAGACACTATTTTGGACCCAATGTAAATACTTCCTTAAAAAACTCTTTACTTTATTAACCCTTGCAACATTTACATCATATACAATTATTACATACATAAAATCATCTTTTTATCATAGTTATCGATAAATTAAAAGAAAATCTTAAAAAAATTGAATTTCCATACCGGGACGGTCTTATTTTAACAGGAGGCACATTTTCAATCTGGCAGATAATAACGAGCATCATAAGAACAATGACGGTCTTATTTTAACAAAACATTTATTTATGTGCATACTTCAATATTATAGATCATAAGAACAATGACGGTCTTATTTTAACAGGAGGCACATTTTAGACATAATAATATAGCAACATAATATAGCAACGTTCTCATATATAAGCTTTTCGGGACAAAAATTTTCGGAGGGTAGGTTTCCCTATTCATTTATATACCTTCGAACTTTTATAAAAATCTTTCTATTTAGTATTATTCCACTAAAAACCGTCTATTCTTAAAAACTAAACTAATTTATCAGGGATTAACCTAAAACTCATAAAAATCTCAGTAAATTATATAATCAAAATATATAAAATATTCAAAATATAAACCCCCTATGAATTTCTCTAAAAATCCTTTAAATTGAAAATAATCTTCTAAGACACTATAAAATCAAAAAATAAAAATTTTTAGCGTGATAATTATCATCTGAATATATAAACTTATGCAATAAACTAAATAACATTCAACAAAAAACGATACTTTTTTATAACTTTACAAGGAATACTACTTAAATGTGAGATATATGGATAAAGTTGTTAGATATATTTTAGGAGATATAGTTCTTTCAGATAATCCTGGAAATGCAATGAAAAAATGGAGAAAACTTTTTAATATTCAACAGAATGAGTTATCTAAACATATGGATATAACTCCTTCTGTAATTAGTGACTATGAAAGTGGAAGGAGAAAAAATCCAGGAGTTAGTATAGTAAAAAAATATGTTCTATCTCTAATTGATATAGACAAAGAAAAAGGAGGGAAAACTGTTAATGCTTTAAAAAGGTTGTTAGATAGAAGTCCTAATATGGATGCTATCCTCTCAATTAAAGAATATCCTAAACCTATTCCAATTGATAAGTTTATAGAGTGTATTGATGGAGAGCTAATTGTTGGTAACATAAATGGTGAAATCTATGGGCACACTGTTGTTGATAGTATAAAAGCTATTTTGGAGATGAGTGGAGAAGATTTCTATAACCTTTATGGATGGACTACTGAGAGAGCTCTAATTTTTACAAATGTCTCATCTGGTAGGAGTCCATTAGTTGCTATAAGAGTTAGTTTATTAAAACCTAAAATTGTTGTTTTACAGGGATTAAGAAGAATAGATAAATTAGCTATAAAATTGGCTGAAGTTGATGGCATTCCAGTTATAAAGACAGAGTTAGAAGTTGATGAACTAATAAATAGATTAAATAATTTGGTGGAAAAATGGTAGGAATTGTAGGTTATGGTGCTTATATCCCAAGATATAGAATAAAAGTTGAAGAGATTGCAAGAGTTTGGAATAAAGACCCTGAGGCAATAAAAAAAGGATTGTTAGTTTATGAAAAAGCTGTAGCTGGTTTAGATGAAGATACTGCAACAATAGCAGTTGAAGCTGCAAAAAATGCATTAAAAAGAGCTGAAATAGATAGTAAAGATATAGGAGCTGTTTATGTAGGGAGTGAAAGTCATCCTTATGCAGTTAAGCCAACAGCTACAATAGTTGCAGAGGCAATAGATGCTACTCCAAACTTAACAGCTGCTGATTTAGAATTTGCATGTAAAGCAGGGACAGCTGGTATTCAGATATGTTTAGGATTAGTTAAAAGTGGAATGGTCAAATATGGTTTAGCTATTGGAGCAGATACTGCTCAAGGTGCTCCAGGAGATGCATTAGAATTTACAGCAGCTTCTGGAGGAGCTGCCTATATTATAGGAAATAAGGATGTTATAGCCCATATAAATGATACATTTAGTTATACAACAGACACACCTGACTTTTGGAGGAGAGAAGGAAAACCTTACCCAAGACATGGAGGAAGATTCACTGGTGAGCCAGCATATTTTAAACATGTTATTAATGCAGCTAAGGGACTGATGGAAAAGGTAGGAACAAAGCCAGAAGATTATGATTATTGTGTCTTTCATCAACCAAATGGAAAATTCTACATTAGAGTTGCTAAAATATTAGGATTTAAAGAAGAGCAATATAAATATGGATTATTAACTCCATATATAGGAAATACTTATTCAGGTGCTGTTCCTTTGGGATTATCAAATATATTAGATAAATGTGAAGGTGGAGAGAAAATATTAGCTGTCTCCTATGGTAGTGGTGCAGGTAGTGATGCTTTTGATATAATTGTAGATGAAAAAATTAAAAAAGTTAAGGATAGAGCTAAAAAAACTAAGGAATATATTGAAGAGAAAGAGTATATAGATTATGCAATTTATGCCAAATTTAGGAAAAAGATTAAAATGTGACTAAAAATGCTTAATGAAGTTAAAAAAGATTTTGAAGAATTTAAGGATAAAGTTTTTGGTGTATTGATTTATGGTTCTTATATAAAAAATGAACACACAAAAAGAAGTGATATAGATATATGTTTAATTAAAGTGGATAAAGATACATATTTTAAAATTTTAGGAAAGTTAGGAAACAAATATGATATAAAAATCTTTGAAGAACTCCCTCTGTATATAAAAATAGACATTATTAATAATCATAAAGTAATTTTTGGGGATGAGTTAGAGATTTCAGAATACTTTTACAAATTTAGGAAAATTTGGAAAGATATGGAAAAGAGAATTAAAGAAAATCAATTCAATAGTGTCAAAGAAAAGGTTATGTTGAGGAGAAGATTTAATGCAAAGAAAGAAAAGATACTTGGATAAGCTCGAAAAATTTGAAGAGGAATATTATTTCATAAAAGAGCATGAGATAATAGATGAAATCACAAAAAGAGCTTTGTTGTATTCTCTTCAATTATGTGTTGATATAACAATGGATATTATACAAATATTGAAAAACTTCTAAGATATGATATTATTACAGAAGATGAAGCTACTTTATTAAAACAATACAATGGTTTAAGAAACGCAATAGTTCATAAATACGATAAATCAAATTTAGAAGTCATAAAAGAAGGATTAAAAAGAATTGATGAACTCTACAAGATAATTATTAAACTCATTGAATTTTATGAAATGATGGTGAAAGAATGAGAAAAGTTGTTATTTTAGGATATGGACAGACAAAATTTGGGGAACTATGGGACAAAAGTTTTAGGGATTTGATAGTTGAGGCAGGAGTTAAAGCTGTTGAAACTGCAGGAATAGATGGAAAAGATATAGACGAGATGTATATTGGAAATATGTCAGGAGGTTTATTTGTTGGACAGGAACATATAGCTTCATTAATAGCAGATAGTGCAGGATTGAATCCAATTCCTGCAACAAGAGTAGAAGCAGCATGTGCCTCTGGAAGTTTAGCATTAAGACAAGCTATTTTAAATGTTGCAAGTGGTAACTCAGATGTTATTTTAGTAGGAGGAGTAGAAAAGATGACTGATGTAGTTGATGCTACAAAAGCTATATCTTCTGCATCTGACCAAGAATGGGAGGCATTGTTTGGAGCTACTTTCCCATCTCTCTATGCAATGATGGCAAATAGATATATGTATGAATATAATTTAACTTTGGAAGAGTTATCAATGTGGAGTGTATTAATGCATGAGCATGCTTCAAAAAACAGATATGCCCAATTTCCTTTTAAAGTTAGTTTAGAACAAGTTTTAAGCTCTTCACCTGTTGCAGAACCTTTAAGATTATTACATTGCTCACCTGTATCTGATGGAGCAGCTGCTTTAATTATTGCAAGTGAAGATAAAGCCAAAGAATTTGTAAATAAAGATGAATTAATTTATATTAAAGCAACTACCCAGGCATCTGACACTATTGCTTTACATGATAGGGAATCTATAACAGAGCTAAAAGCTGCTAAAATTGCTGGAGAAAAAGCCTATAAGATAGCTAAAATTTCTCCAAAGGATATTGATGTAGCTGAGGTTCATGACTGTTTTGCTATCAATGGATTAATTTTATTAGAAGATTTAGGATTTTGTAAGAAAGGAGAAGCTGGAAAAATTGTCTATAATAAAGAGATTTCATATTCTGATAAATTCCCAACAATAAATCCATCAGGTGGATTAAAAGCTGCTGGTCATGCTTTGGGAGCAACAGGAATAAGACAAGTTGGAGAAATTTACTGGCAACTAAAAGAAGATAAAGAGGTTAAAGATAGACAAGTAGAAATAAAGAATGGATATGGATTAACCGCAAATGTTGGAGGAACTGGTGGAACTGTTTGTATTCATATACTATCAAGAAATTAAAAAAATTAAATTAAGTGAGAATCATGTGCAACTTCAACCTCTACTATAAAGGAGAAAAAATTATGGAAGATGTTGTATTAATTGAAAAAAAAGATAATAAAGTTATAGCTATTGATTTATTTGGAGAAAGGAAAGAATTAGAAGGAGAAATTAAAAAAGTTGATGTAAATAACAACAAAATTGAGGTTGAATAGATATGGAAGTTGTAAGAAGTTGGAGACATATAAAAGAGAGATACAACTTAATAGGAGTTAAATGTCTAAACTGTGGAACTATATACTTCCCCTCAAGAGTAATATGTCCAAAATGTAGAAGAAAGACTAAATTTGAAAAAATAAAGTTGAGTGGGAGAGGAAAAATATATTCCTATTCAGTTGTTCATGTTCCACCTAAGGACTTTGAAAAATTAGCTCCTTATGTTATAGCAATAGTTGAATTAGAAGAAGGTACAAAAATAACAGCTCAAATTGACTGTAAGCCAGAAGATGTATATATAGGAATGCCAGTTGAAGTAGTATTTAGAAGAATAAAAGAAGATGGAGATGATGGAGTTATTGTTTATGGATATAAGTTTAAACCTGTTAAAAACTAAGTAAAAATTAATAAAAAAATTTAATTTTTTTTACATAATCTCTTCTTCTGGATATGCTGGCATTTTGTGCTCAGCTAAATCTAATCCTTTTAGCTCTTCTTCTTCACTAACTCTTAATCCCATTATCATATCTACTATTTTAGCTAAGATAAATCCTAATCCAGTTCCATAAACAATACAGAATATTGATGCAATTATTTGGTCTATTAAACTAACTCCTCCAGCTCCTCCAAACATTTTCATTCCAAAGATTCCTGCCAATATTGCACCAACAACTCCTGCAGTTCCATGAACTGGAACAACTCCACAGACATCATCTAATCCAGCTTTTTCAACCAATCTATAAACAATTGGGACTTGTAATCCAGCTGCTAAACCAATTAATAACCCTCCAATAGGACTTACAACATCTGTTCCTGAACAGATAGCAACTAAACCAGCAACTATTCCATTAGCTGTAAAGAGAACATCATTTTTAGAAGCTATTAATGCTCCAATTCCTCCCCCAGCCATTGCCATTGTTGTTGTTGCACAAACTAACCCAGAAATATCTCCTAAAGCTAATGAACTTCCTACGTTGAATCCATACCATCCAATAGCTAATGCAAAAGCCCCAAAAACAGCCATTGGTATATTATGTCCTAATATTGGAACTGGTTTTCCATTAACAAACCTTCCAATTCTTGGACCTAATGCTAATATTGCCCCTAAAGCTAAAAATCCTCCTAAACCATGGACAACTAAACTTCCTGCATAGTCATGCCATGGAACAATTGAAGCTCCCCAAGGACCTAAATATACAAACAATGGATATAAAAATGCAGTAATTATTAAAGAAATAATAACATAAGCACTGAATTTAATTCTTTCTGCAACTCCTCCAGATACTATTGTTGCTGCTGTTGCACAGAAGACAAGTCCAAAGAACCAGCTTGCTAAATCTAAACCATTATTTGGCCAATTTGAACCTAATATTTTATGCCACCAATCAATATATGCTGAAATATCAAAACCAGAAGATGCTAATATACCACCAATAAACAACCAAGAAACACAACCAATAAGCCAATCAACCATATTTTTCATCATAACATTATTAACATTTTTCTTTCTAACTTGACCTCCCTCAAGCATTGCAAAGCCCCACTGCATCATGAAGACAAGAACACCCATAACAACAAGGAAAAATACATCTGAAGCATTTGCTAAATGCACCAATGCCTGAACAATGGAATGAATATTGTTTGCATTTGCAAATAAATCTGCTGTTGCCATTTGTTTTCACCTCTTCTTATTAAATAGCATTTTCATCTTTTTCTCCGGTTCTAACTCTAACAACTCTCTCAACAGGAAGGACGAAGATTTTACCATCTCCAGGATTTCCAGTTCTTGCGTTCTCACAGATTATATCAATAACTTTATCTACATCCTTCTCTTTTACGACCAACTCAATCTTTACTTTTTGTAGTAAATCCACAACAAACTCTCTACCCCTATATCTCTCTACTATTCCTCCTTGTATCCCCCTACCTTTTACTTCTATAACAGTCATTCCTAAAAATCCCTCCTCAGCTAACGCATTTTTTACTATCTCCAATTTCTCCGGTCTTATTATTGCCTCTATCTTTTTCATATTTCTCACCACAATAGGAATCTATATTCCTTAGTATATAGAAAGCTATTTCCTACTAATAATATAAAGTAATATAAATACCTTTCGCTCACAGGAAGTATATTTCCTACATTTTAAAAATATATTTGAATTCTTTAAATATTTTGTTTTTGTCTTTCTCTAAAAGTTTATCTAAGATGTATATATTACAATTTTTTGAGATTTCTTCTTTATCTAAGTTCCATTTAAATTTTTTAGTTGTTGCAATAACTCCATTTTTTATATTTAGTAGGTTCATAACTCCAAGAAGTTTTAAAAGAGTATTAGAGCCAACAAATTTATTTTTGCACTCAAAAATTATTATTTTGTTGTTATACTCTACTAATAAATCAATTTCTGTTAATCCACTATCTTTGTATTTAACATCTAAGTTTCTTACTACTTTAACATCTTTTTTAGATTCTCTAAAAAACTCTAAGACAGTGTAATACAACCAAAATTCAAATATCATTCCTGGATTTAAATTAGGTTTTTTACAAAAATGTAAATCAAGAATATTTTTTAATTTATTTATATATTCACATTCTTCTAAGGTTAAAAGGACTTTTCTATAACTAACCTTATTTAATGATTGATTAAACAATTCATTTAATGTATTTTGAAATTTCTCACAGGAGTATCCTCTTAATAGATAGTTATTAATTTTTATTTTAACTTCTTTTTCATCCTTTAATCTTAATGAGTTTAACATTGTTATAACTCCACATAATAATTTTATATTAATAAGTTAGTTGTTCATTAAATAAAAAAATTTTGAGGAGATATGTATGTTAAATATTGAGCTTTGTGGAGTCAAGTTTAAAAATCCTGTATTTTTGGCAAGTGGAATAATGGGCTCAACAGGAAAATCTTTATTAAAAATGGCTAAATGTGGTGCTGGGGCAGTTACTACAAAATCAATATCTCTAAATGAAAGAGAAGGTCACAAGAATCCAACAATTGTAGAGTTAGATGATAGTTTATTAAATGCTATTGGATTATGTAGTCCTGGAGTAGATGAATTTTTAGAAGAAATAAAAGAAATAAAAAGTTATCTAAATAAGATGAATACTAAGTTAATTGTATCTATTTTTGGAGAAAATGAGGAAGAATTTAAAGAAATTGCTAAAAAAGTTGAACATCTTGCAGATATTATTGAGTTAAATATTTCTTGTCCTCATGCAAAAGGAGTAAATAAAATTATAGGGCAGAATCCTGATTTAACTTATTCAATATGTAAGGAAGTAAAAAAATCTGTTAAAGTTCCTGTTTTTGTTAAATTAACTCCAAATGTAACTGATGTGATAGAAATTGCCTCAGCTGCAAATGATGCTAAAATTGATGGATTTACAGCAATAAACACTGTTAGAGGTCTCGCAATAGATATAAAAGCTAAAAAACCAATATTGGCAAATAAATTTGGGGGATTGAGTGGAAAGGCAATAAAACCTATTGGATTAAGAGTAGTTTATGAACTTTATGAAAACTTCAATAAGCCAATTATAGGAGTGGGAGGTATCTTTTCTGGATATGATGCTATTGAATATTTCTTAGCAGGAGCTTCAGCTGTGCAAGTAGGAACAGCTGTATTAAAAGATTATGAAATTTTTAAAAAAATAAACAAAGAAATAGAAGAGTATTTGTTAGAAGAAAATTTAACTTTAAAAGATATTGTAGGATTAGCTCATGAATAAAAAAAAAGTTTTTTGATTTATCCAAATAAAGCTGCCAATCCTGCAGCTGCAGCTCCAACATCTTCCTCTTTCTTCTCTTCTTTCTTCTCTTCTTCTTTTTTCTCCTCTTCTGCTGGTGCAGGAGCAGCAGCTGGAGCAGCTGCAACTGGCATTGCTGCATTTGCTATTGCTTCTTCAATATCTACTCCTTCTAATCCAGCAACTAATGCCTTAACTCTTGCTTCATCTACTTCTACACCTGCTGCAGATAAAACTGCTTTTAAGTTTTCTTCATTTATTTCTTTTCCAGCTGCATGTAATAATAATGCTGCATATATGTATTCCATTTTTTACACCTCCAAAGTTGTATTATGTGTTTTTATATTTTTCAAACCTAAATAGAAAAAATGTTTAAGGAGTTTATATATTTTAAATAGTTATAAATAATTTTCGGTTAGAACAAGAAAGCCAAACCAGCTGCGGCAGTTTCTTCTTCTTTCTTCTCTTCTTCTTTTTTCTCCTCTTCTTTTGGTGTTTCTTCTTTTTTCTCTTCTACAACTGGTTGTGAAGATAATTTTTCTTTAATTTCTTCATCTAATGCTTCATCTGGAAGTTTAGATGCTAATGCTAATGCTTGTGCATAAGCTTTTGCTAAGATATCTGGAGCAGTATCTTTACTTACATAGCAAGCTTCAATAGCAACAGCTTTTGCATTGATAAATGCTTTTTGTAAGAGGAGTGGTAAAACTTCCTTAGCTGGATATGCTATATTAAATGCTAAGTTCATTGCTTGTTGATAAGCCAACTGAATATCATTGTATAATTTTTCTTCATCAACTTTTAAAGTATCTGGTGTATAAATAATTCCATCTTCATAAACAGCTAATATATCTAAACCAACTTTAATAGGCTTTATACCCAATTTGTTTAATACATTAGCAACTTCTTGAGAAACTACTTCTCCTTTTTTAACAACAACTTTGTCCTCTTTTATAGCAATTTTACCTTTTTCTATTGCTGCTGGAATTCCTACTCTTTTTAATTCAGATAAGAAAGGCCCTGGAGGAATTCCAGTAGAACCTTTTTCAACTTTTATATCACAAGGAGCAATTTGTCCTGCTTTAACAGGAGCAGGACTTTTATTTTCTTCTAACATTTTGTAGAGTTTGAAAGGATTCATATCAGTAACTAAGATAGCTGCCCCTCTTTCTATATAATTAGCTAATTCAGCTAATTTTGGATTGTTCAATTCTTGAGCAGCTTCTTTTAAAGCTCTCTCTATTAAAGTGTTTCTTGACATTCTTAATTTAACTTTATCTCTTATTTTGTCTCTTATTTCTTGTAATTGAGGGGCTGGAACATCCATCATATCTACTAATGCAACAACAGGCTTACTTTTAATTAGCCCCTTTAATGTTTTTACTTCCTCAAACTTCCAAGGGGCTACATGAGCTTTAACTTTTGTCTCCATAAATTATCCCCTATTTATTTTTTCTTTTTCTTATCTTTGTCTTTTTCTATTTTTATAGCTGGTCCCATTGTTAATTTTACATAAGCATCTTTTATATGGTAGAGTCCTTTTTCATACTTTTGTGCAACAACATTTAAAACAGCTTCAATATTATCAACTATCTGCTCATCAGTCATTTTTTCATTTCCTACTAATACTTGGAAGTAAGGTTTATCTCTTGTGTTTATAACAACTGTCTTTTTTAATCTTTCAACTAATGGTTTTATATTTGCATTTGCTGGAACTGGCTTAGGCATTTTACCTCTTGGACCTAAAATAACTCCCCAATATCTACCAATTAGAGGCATTAAATCTGCCTGAGCAATAAAGAAGTCATGAGCTTTTGCTAATTTTCTTAATTCTCTTTTATTTTTACCAAGTTCTTCAATTTGTTCCTTTCTAATAGCAGTTAATCCTAATTCTTCTGCCTGTTTTATTAAATCTCCTGTACCAATAACAGCTATTCTTGCTGGTTTTCCTCTACCATGAGGTAAGACAACTTCTGCTTTTATTCTGTTTTCAGGTTTTCTCATATCAATTTCTTTTAATGTAGCAATAAATTCAAAGGATTGTGTGAAGTTTCTCGGCTTCGCCTTTTGGCGAGCCTCCTTCACTGCTTGTAAAATTGCTTCTCTGTCCATAGATTCCTCCCTGTTTATTTTTTGTTTCAAGAAAAGAGAAAACAAATATTTGCTAAGATTCTATTATCTTAGATTTTATGTAGTAAAAAGCACACACTATATATAAAACTTTCTATAATTAATATTTGTGGTAATTTATATAATGAAATATACAAATATTAGGTAAGTTATAACCCATTATATTCAATATATTCTTAAATTCTTATTCAAAATTGAAATTATGGAAAAAATAAAAAAATTTTAAATAGCATTTTCATCTTTTTCTCCGGTTCTAACTCTAACAACTCTCTCAACAGGAAGGACAAAGATTTTACCATCTCCAGGATTTCCAGTTCTTGCGTTCTCACAGATTATATCAATAACTTTATCTACATCCTTCTCTTTTACGACCAACTCAATCTTTACTTTTTGTAGTAAATCCACAACAAACTCTCTACCCCTATATCTCTCCACGATTCCTCCTTGTATCCCTCTACCTTTTACTTCTATAACAGTCATTCCTAAAAATCCCTCCTCAGCTAACGCATTTTTTACTATCTCCAATTTCTCCGGTCTTATTATTGCCTCTATCTTTTTCATATTTACCACTATATCCATAAATCTAAAATAATTAATATAACTGTTTAAAGAAAAAAACGTGAGAGGGTCCCCATAGTTGGGGTTCCCCTCTCACAGCGCAACGTTGTTAGGGACTCAGGATACCCCAAAGATGGTTAGCGTTGCGCCCACCCCAATTCACTATAAATTATAACAACAATATAAAAATTTTGCGATTTTAATTTACTAATTTAGATATAAAAATTAAAGTTAATTTTAAATATAATAAAACTAATTTTAATATTGATTATTAAATAATGATAATAAATTATAAATATTAGTTATTACATGATATTATTTACAACTTGAATTGTATTACTACGGTGATAATATGGATGAGATAGATAGAAAAGCCGTATCCATATTATTAAATGCTCCAACAGTAAATGAGCAAGAACTAAAAATTATATTAAGAGAATTAAGGAACTTAGCTAAATATAAAAGAAAAAAAGAAAATTTATCAAAACATGTTAATGAAATTTTGGATTATTGGGCATCTATTGCTTATAAGATGTGTTAAATTTTTAAATATTCCTTATTGTTGTTTTTCTTCTTCTTTTGCTTTTTTGTAAGATTCTTCTAATTTTTTAATAGCTAACCTAACTCCTTCTTCTATTTCTGCATGGAAGATATTTCCTAAATTGATTAATACAATAACAGCCCAGATAACAATTAATATTAAAACAATTCCAGCAATAACTGGAGCTATTCCTGCTAATATTGGCAATGCAAATATATAGGCAATTATTACAACTATTAAGTATGCTAATCCTCTAAAACCTCTTCTATACTTTTTTAATTTTTCATCAGTTATTCTTTCTCCTGCAATTATTGCTGCTATAATATCAGCAATACCATCCATTAATTCTCCAAAATCTTTTGCTATTCTTAAAAATATAAACAACAAAGCTAAACCTATAATTATAGAAATTATAGGTTTTAGAGCAGTTAATCCAAATAAATAAGGATTGCCTAACATATCAGCCAATGGAATAAATACCAAAACCCCAAATAACCAAATTAAAGCAGCTACTACTAAACTTACTATTATTTGTGGAGCATTTTCTTTTAATTTTAAAATTCCTTCTTCATATACTTTTTCAGCAATCTTCATGAATAACACCTCTTATATTTTTTTTATATTTATATTCTTATTTTTTAATGTCAATTTCTAATCAATCTAATATATATAATTTACTGCAAATGAATTCATATAAATATTAAACAGAATATAAAAATATAATGATTCAATAGTATATAATAAATAATTGAAATAAATAATTTAATGAGGATATCTAACATTTAAATAGCTTTAATAATAATTTAGGAATAATGAAATAATAATATAAATAATTTTGGTGAAAATATGTATAAGAAAATAGTTATTCCTACTGATGGCTCAGATGTTTCTAATGAAGCACTTAAGCATGGATATTATATAGCAAAAAAGATGGATGCAGAAGTTTATGTTATATATGTTGTTGATATCTCACCATTTGTAGGTTTGCCTGCTGAGGGTACTTGGGAAATGATTGAACAGATGTTAAAAGAAGAAGGAGAAGAAATTCTAAAAAAATCTAAAGAAATTGCCAATGAATATGACTTAGATGTTAAAACTGAACTTTTAGAAGGAATTCCTGCTAAAGAGATTGTAGAATTTGCTGAAAAGATTAAGGCAGATTTAATAGTTATGGGAACAACTGGAAAAACAGGTTTAGAAAGAATTTTATTAGGAAGTGTAGCTGAAAGAGTAATTAAGAATTCCCACTGTCCTGTTTTAGTTGTAAAAAAACCAAAAAAAGAAGAATAATTAAATTAAATCTTTAAAGTATTTTAATAATTTTGGTTTTACTATAATTTTTTTAATAAACTTTTTTAAATCAATATCATCTAACTTCTCTCCTAAGGTTTTAGCTAATTCATCTAACTCTTCATCATCCATTTTTTCTAAGATTTTTCTATATTTTAAATGAGATATTAGATAATTGTAATGTCTCTCTTTCCATCTATCCTCATAAACTTTGAGATATTCTTCCGACCAATTTTTATTTTTAATGGCTTCTCCAGCCACTTCACCAGCTATAAATCCACAATCCATAGCTAAATATATCCCTCCACCAGTAAGAGGACTTATTTGTCCAGCTGCATCTCCAACTACCAAAACTCCATCAGTATATGTCTTCTCTATTGGCCCAGAAACTGGAGCTCCTCCAACTTTAAACTCTATTGGGGTAGCCTTATCTAATCTATCTTTAACTAAGTTATACTCTAAAAATTCATAAAGATAATCTATTGCTTTTTTCTTTTTGTCTCTAACACCTAAACCAACATTTGCTGTTTCTCCCTTAGGAAATATCCAAGCATAACCTTTTGGAGCAATATCATTTCCAAAATAAAACTCCATCATCTCATTGTTTATAAATTTAACATTAACCATCTCAAACTCTGCACATGAACAAACTTCTAATGGTTTCTTTTTACATTTTAAACCAGCATACTCTGCTATATTACTCTCAACCCCATCAGCTGCTATAACTATCTTACTTCTAACTTCATACTCATCTCCTAAGTATTCAACTACAACAATCCACTCATCTCCATCTCTTTCCAATCTTAGAGCTGTTGATTTTATAGAACATTTAGCTCCAGCTTTTACTGCTCTTATTGCAAGATATTTATCAAAAATTTTCCTTTCTACAACATAACCTTGTGCTTTGTCTTGTCTAATCTCTATTCTATACCCTGATGGAGAAAATAAATATCCTCCAACTATTTTGTTTCTTATAAATTCTTCTTTTGGTTCAATACCAAAATCTTCTAAAAAAGGAATTGCCTCTGCACATCTTACAGGTTCTCCTATCTCTTGGCTTTTTTCAATTAAAAGTGTTTTAGCACCTTTCTTAGCTGATGAGTATGCTGCACAACTACCTCCAGGTCCTGCTCCAACTACAACTACATCATAACTCTCTTTAAGCTCTTTCATTATCTCCCTCTAATGCATTTAAAGGACATATAATTACACAAGATAAGCAGTTGTTACACTTATTTTTATCAATAATTATTGTTTCTTCAATTAGTTGGATAGCTAATCTTTCACAAACTCCTACACAAGCTCCACAATGGCCACATCTTAGAAAATTAAATTTAACCATAATCTCCCTCTAAGAAGTATTTTATATCAATTAAAGAGTTATTTTCATCTAATAAACAAAGCAATAATTTTTTGTATGGTTTATTAGGAACAGGTATTTCTAAGGTTATTGTTCTTTCTTCATTTGGTTTAAGAGTTATAAAATCTGACTCTTTTGGATTATATACATATCCATTTCCTATATCAAATGTAGCATAAACCTTAAACTTTCCTGTTCTATTTCCAAAGTTTTTTATTTTGAATACAAACTTTACAAACTTATAATTTCTCTCTGTATATAAATAAGCTTTACAGTCCCAGACATAAAGAGGTTTATTATATGATATAACAAAAATTTTAGATTTTTTGTTTAAATATTCTTCTGGAATATCTCCAATCTTCCAACCTTGTGATGTTGTTTCAATATAGTAGTAGTGTTTATTGTTATAAGAATAATAATATCCAGGAGAATTGTTTAAAGCTATTCCTACTGTAATATGGTTATTAAACTCTATCAAAGCTACATCATAACCCTATGTTATTAAGAAATTATTCCACAACATTTATAAACTTAGTTATTATTATACTAACTGAAATAAAATTATAATGGTGATTGAATGTCTTTATTGTATAAAGAAATCCAAAAATATGAGTCTATACTCAATGAAATAAAAAAGTTCCCTGGAATACTAAATATTGATGTTATAGATAAAGATACAGGAGAGCCTGTACTTTCACATAATTATAATAGTGAAAGATTGCATATAATTCCTCTATTAAATAGTTTAGTATCTGACATGTTAAATAAAGAACTATGTAGTACTGACGAAATAGTAATAAAAAATAAGGATAAAAAGTATTTAATTAAACCATTAAATAATACAATAATCATTATTGAGTATTTATTGGAATTTGAATCTGAAGTTTTTAATATTATTAAAAAATTTGAAGGTATTATAAATAAAATTGACAAATTAACATATAAAAATTTATCAGTTATTCCTCTAAAATCTATTTTAGATAATTCAAAGAAAAAAAAGGTATCTGTAGCATTATTCAGATTATTTAGATTTGTTGATTTTGATAAGTATTTTAATATTTCCAATGAGAAGATAATGTTTTATTTTGGAAAAGAAATTATAAGTTCTCTAAATTTAAGAAAATTTGAGGATTTTGTAGAATTTTTCAAAGAGTATGATATTGGAAAGATAGATATAACTAATAAAAACCCAATAACTGTAGATGTATATGATTGTATATCATGCTCAGGTATTGGTAATATAAATAGGACCCTATGTTACTTTGAAGCAGGACTAATTTCAGGATTTTTTGAAGAACAAAAAAATATAAAATTTGATATAACAGAAGTAAAGTGTTGTGGTTTAGGAGATAATTTTTGTAGATTTTTATTAACTTCCAAAAAAATTTAAAATATTTTTTGGTGTTGTAAATTGTTAAAGAGAATTGTATTAAAAAATTTTAAGTCATTTAAGAATTTAGAGTTAGAGATTCCAGAAGGTTTTACAGCAATTGTAGGACCAAATGGCTCTGGAAAAAGTAATATTGTAGATGCTATTTTATTTGTTTTAGGAAGAAGTTCTGCAAAAAAACTTAGGGCTGATAGATTTAAGAATCTAATAACTTATCATAATGGTAGAAGAGCAGACTATGCAGAAGTTGCTATTTTCCTAAAAAATGATAAAATTAAAGATTTACCAGAAGAATTTGGTATTTTGAGAAGAATAAAAAAATCTGGTGAGACTGATTATTATTTAATCTTAGAAGATAAAAGAAAGAAATTAACAAAAACTGAAATAATTGATATATTCAGAAAAATGAATTTATTGAATAATAATGTTATCTCTCAAGGAGATTTAGCAAAAATAATAAATATTTCTCCAATAGAAAGGAGAAAAATTATAGATGAAATTAGTGGAATTGCTGAATTTGATGAGAAAAAAAAGAAAGCAGAAGAAGAGTTAAAAAAGGCAAGGGAATTAATTGAGATGATAGATATAAGGATTAGTGAAGTTAAAAATCAACTTAATAGATTAAAGAAAGAGAAAGAAGATGCTGAAAAATATTTAAAATTAAAAGATTTATTAAATAGAGCAAGATACACACTATATTTAAAAAAAGTTGAATATTTAAGAGAAGTAATTAACAATATAAACAACAATATAACTCATCTAAAAGAAAAAAAAGAGAAGTTAAATAAGGATATTAAAATTATTGAAGAAGAAATTTCTAAGAAAAATAATGAATTAAAAAATATTTTAAGCAAATTAGAGGATAAAGAAGTTATATCATTATATAAAGAAATAAAAGAGTTGGAGTTAGAGATAGAGAATGACAAAAAACTTTTATCTAAACTTAAAGATGAAGCTAAGAATATAAATAAGGATATAATTAAAAAGAATGAAGAGCTAAAAGATACTATAAAAAAATTGGAAGAATACAAGGAAATAATAAAAAATAAAGAAAAGATTTTAGAGGATATTAATAAAAAACTTTATGATTTAACAAAATTAAGAGATGATTTAATAAATAAAATTAAAGATATTAATGAAGAAATAAATTCTTTAAAGGAGAAAGAGAATATTCTTAATAGAAAGATTAATGAGAAACAAAATCTATTATATAGCTATAAAGAAAATCTAAGTCAGATTGAGCTAAAAATAAACCAATTAAACTATGAGCTAAAAAGAAACATTGAAACAATAAAAAAACTAAAAGATGAAATTGACAACATCAAAGAATATGATACAAAAGAACTATATTTAAAATTAGAAAACATAAAAGTAGAGATAGAATTTAAGAAAAAGCAAATTAAAGAATTAGAAGAAAAAGAAAAGGAGATTAGAGAAAAACTAAATAAGTTATATGTAGAATATACAAAGGAAGAAACTAAGATTAAGGCATTGAAAGAACTTGAAGATATACATTTAGATAGAGCAATAAAAGAAGTTTTAAAACTTCCAGGAGTTATTGATGTTGTAGGTAACTTAGGTAAGACAAAGAAAGAGTATAAATTAGCTATTGAAGTAGCTGGTGGTAATAGATTAAATTATGTTGTTACTGAGGATATTGATTCAGCTATAAATGCCATAAACTATTTAAAAAAACACAAATTAGGAAGAGTTACATTTTTACCATTAGATAAGGTTAAAGGTAGAAAAGCTAAGAATATTTATGAAGATGGAGTTATTGGTAATGCTATTGATTTAGTTGATTTTGATGAGAAATATAGGAATATATTTGAGTTTGTATTTGGAGATACTGTTATTGTTGAGAATATTGAGATAGCAAAAGAACTCTCTAAGAAATATAATGTTAGATTTGTTACATTAGAGGGAGAGGTAATTGAAAGTTCAGGAGCTTTAATTGGTGGAACTTTTAAAAGTAGAGCTAAAATTATGATAGATGTTGATGAAAATAAAATTAAATCAATAGCTAATAAAATTAAAGAGTTAGATAAAGAATTAGAGAAAATTAAAAATGAATTATCTAATAACAACAAATCTCTAAAAGAACTATTAGCAAAGAAAATAGAATTAGAGAACAAATTAGAATTCATTAAAAAAGAAAATTTAAGATTAGAGAAGCTAAAAGAGACAAATAAAAAGAAGATTAATGAGCTAAACTTTATTAATAAAGAACTTAATTTGAAACTTGAAAATCTTAATAAAGAGAGAAACGATTTAGTTGAAAAGATTAAAGAATTGGAAGATGAGATAAAAACATTAGTTAAAGAAAGGGATGAAATTTTAGCTCAATTAAAACAATATGAAAATAGAGAAGAATTTATAAAATTAAAAGATATTGAAAATGAGATAAATGAGCTTTCTATTAAGAAGAACACTATACTTAATGAAATTAACAAATATAAAACTTTGGTTGATGAAATTTTAAACCAGAAAATTGAAGAATTAACTTTAAAAATAGAGGAACTAAATAAAAAATTATTCTCCATTAATGAAAATATAAAAATATATGAAGAAAATATAAATAAAAACTTAGAGATATTAAAAGAGAAAAAAGATAAGTATGAAAAAATATCAAAAGATTTAAAGGAACTAAATAATAAAAAGATTCAAATAGAGTCTGAAATAAGTTCCCTAAAATCTAAAAAATCTGATTTATGGAATGAAATAAATAAGATAGAGAATGAAATAACTAAACTTCTATTAGATAAGACAAAATTTGAGACAAAACTTGAAGAAGAAGAGAGAAATCTATATTTATGTGAGATTAAGGAAGTTGATAAAGAACTTTTACAAAAACCAATTAAAGATATAGAACTAACAATATACAAAATTGAAGAAGAAATTAGACAATTAGAGCCAGTAAATATGAAGGCAATTGAAGACTATAATTTTATTTATGAAAGATTTAATGAACTAATAAAAAAGAGAGAAATTTATGAAATAGATGAAAAGAAATATTTAGAAATGTTAAGAGAGATTGAAAAAAAGAAAAAAGAAGTATTTTTAGATACATTCAATAAAATTGCTAAGAACTTTGAGGAAGTTTATAAACAAATTGGAGGAATTGGAAAACTTAGGTTAGAGAACAAAAATAATCCATTTGAAGGAGGATTGTTGATAGATGCATCTCCAAAAGGTAAAAAACTTATTAGCTTAGAAAGTATGAGTGGGGGAGAAAAAGCTTTAACTTCATTAGCATTTTTATTTGCAATTCAAAAATTAAATCCTTCCTTATTCTATGTGTTAGATGAAGTAGATGCTCCATTAGATGTAAAAAATGTCTCATTAATTGCTGAAATGATTAAAAATCAGTCAAAACAAAGTCAGTTTATTGTTATTAGCCATAGAGAACAGATGATTAATAAGGCTGATACAGTTTATGGAGTATATATGGAAAATGGATTAAGTAAAGTTGTAGGAATTAAATTATAATTTTTCTATTATCTCCCAACATATCTTTTTTTCTAATTCAACTGCTGGCTGGTTAAAAGCATCTACATTGTAAAGTTCTCCCATAAATCCAACTTGATACATATACATATATAGTAATTTACCTAAGTTTTTCTCATCTATCTTATTTAGTTCAATTTTTAAGTTAGGAATATTGTTAATTGTTAATGCCTTTTCTGTTGCTAATTGCTCAGATTTTATAATATCTGAGAGATATAGCTCTTTTCCATTTAATACAACTTTGTCATCTTCTCCATATTCTTTAACACTTAGAAAAGTTACTATTTTATCTTTCTTTCCATCTAAATACAGTTGTAAAATGGAATGTTGGTCCTTAGCTCCTAAGGATATTAAAGGAGTTATTCCCTTCCCATCTTTTCCTAAACTTTCAGCTAACAACTGTTTATACCACTCTCCAAAATATTTTAATCTTTCAATATAAATAAATAGAACTGAAATATCAAAACCTTTCAAATCATTTAGGTAGTGAATAACACCATTTAAAACAGCTGGATTTTTATAATCTTTTTGAATTTCTTTATCTATCTCAATAGCTCCTTTTAATATTTTTTTAATATTTACATTTAAAGCACTTAAAGGAGCTAATCCAACAGAGGTAAATACAGAATATCTTCCAGGAACATTTTCAGGAATATTTAATATTGGATAATTCTCTTTTTTTGCAATTTCTTTAAGTTTTCCACCATTTGTTATAAAAATAAACTTTGGATTTTTACATTTTCTTTTTATATATTGGTAATTTACTAATGTCTCTAATGTATTTCCTGACTTACTAACAACAAAAATTAATGTGTCATCATCTATCTCTTTAATAATTTTCAAAGTTTTTTCAGGGTCAGAGTTATCTATAAAATAACTACCTTCCAAATTTAAAGAGTGATATAGTGTCATAGTTCCTAAGATAGAGCCTCCCATTCCCACAACAACTATCTTGTTGGATGAAAAATCATAACTATAATCATTATAGATAGATTCTCTAATTCCAACATCATTTTTTAGCTTTTTCTCAAAAGAATCTATATACTTTTTAAAATCAAAGTTATTGAATTCTTCATGCACATATATTAATGAATTTTCATAAAAAAAATCCATAATCTCAACCATTTATGTCTCTATTTTATGAATCTTTAATATTCTATTAACATCTTTTTCTTTAGCTCTAAATGTTATTATATGTTTATCATTTTCCTCTATATCTTCTAATATTTCTGTGTTCTCATATAAATATGATATAAGTTTTGGATTATCAGTTTCAATAGTGCCAATTGATAGATTTAGGTTATCTAAAATCATTTTCTTTAATTTTTCAATATTTATATTGTATTTAGCAGATACAAATATTGGATTTATTAAATATCTATCTAACTCGTTCAAAATTTCTAATTTTTTCTTCTCATCAATTTTATCAACTTTGTTTAAAACTGTTATAATTTGGGACTTACAATTAATTTTCTCTAAAATTTCATGATTAACTATAAGTTTTCTCTCAATTTCTTTTATATCTTCTGAGGCATCTACAACTAATAAAATTAGGTCATTATTAGCACTTTCCTCAATTGTTGATAAAAATGCCTCAATCATAAAAGGAGGTAAGTCATCCATAAATCCAACTGTATCAGTTATTAATATCTTTCTTTTAATTCCTCTAATTCTCCTTGTTGTTGTAGTTAATGTAGTAAAAACTTGATTTTTAGCTTCTTTATTTTCTCCAGTTAATGCATTTAATAAACTTGTTTTACCTGCATTTGTATATCCAACTAAACCAACAGAGTCATATTTTTCTCTCCTTTTTCTTAAAATTTTTCTATGCTCTTTTAATTTTTCAAGCTTGTTTTTTATACTTTTAATTTCTCTTTTTATTTTTTGGTAGTATTTTTCAACTTCATAATCTCCATATCCACCAAATCCAGGCTGTTCTCCTTGCTTGGCTAATCTAACTTTTTCTTTTGCTCTTGGGAGTTCATATTGTAACTCTGCTAATTTGACTTGTAGTTGAGCTTCCTTAGTTTTAGCATGCTTACTGAAAATTCTTAAAACTAATTCAATCTTATCAATAACTTCAACTTTAAACTCTTTAGCTAAATTATACTTTTGAGTAGGTGTTAAAGTATTACCAAAAATAACAATGTCTATATTTTTATCTTTAACAATTTTAGAAAGTTTTTTTACAAAACCTTCTCCAATTTGATACTTACTATCTGGCTTTCTAATTTGAATATATGTTCCTTCAACCTCATACAGAACTTCAGCCAATTCTTTTAACTCTTCAATACTTTTTCTATCTTTTTTATTGTCCTTTCTTAATACTAATAAAGCTTTTATTAATATCACCCAAAAATCTTATCAATTATATGGTTATTTAACACAATCTATATTAAATAAAAATAATCATAAAATAAGTTTATAGTTAATTATATTTAAAATTATTTTAACTGTTCTAAAATAATAGCAGGGCAAATTTTCTTTACACCTTCTATTTTTCCTAACTTATTAAATATTAAGTCAGAGAACTCTTTACCATCTTTTGCCCAAATTTCTGCCATAATCATATGGTCTCCTGTAGATGTAAAAACTTTTTTAACTTCATCAAATTTGCATAACTCCTTAGCAACATATAAAAATTTATCAGGTTCAGTATCAAATCCTGTTAATGCAACTACATTATATCCTAATTTAGATGGATCAATAATAACACTATATCCTTTAATAATTCCTTCTTCTTCCATCTTTTTTACTCTTTTTCTAATTGAGCTCTCACTTGTATTTAACTTTTTAGCTATTTCAGTATATGACATCCTACCATTTTCCATTAAAATTTTTAGTATTTTTAAATCTTTCTCATCCATAAATATCACATATAGTTTTTGATTTATTTGATATTTTAATTAAAGATATTTAAAGGTATATAATTTTAAAATATTTTTCGTTAATTGTCGTATTTTAAAAATGTTTTTATAGTAATAATAAAATTTATAATGATTAATAATGACAAATTGGGAGGAGTATGATAGAAGTAAGATTTCATGGTAGAGGAGGACAAGGTGTTGTTACAGCGGCTCAACTGTTAGCTTATGCAGCTTTTTATGATGGAAAATATTCTCAAACATTCCCTTTTTTTGGAGTTGAAAGGAGAGGGGCTCCTGTTATGGCATTTACAAGAATAGATAAAGAAAAAATATTATTGAGATGTCAAGTTTATGAGCCTGATTATGTTGTTGTTCAAGATTCATCATTATTGGGAATTGTTAATATCTTAGAGGGTTTAAAAAAGGATGGTGTTGTTGTTATAAACACTGTAAAGAAAAAAGATGAGTTAAATTTAGATTTTGAAAATGTCTATACTATTGATGCTACAAAGATAGCATTAGATGTTTTAGGAGTTCCTATTGTTAATACTGCAATGATAGGAGCATTAGCTGGAATAACAAAAATTGTAAGTTTAGATGGAATAAAAAAAGCAATATATAACAGATTTCCAGAAAAGTTGGCTGAGAAAAACTACAAAGCTGCTGAAATAGCATATAAAGAAGTTAGTGGTGAATAAGTTATGGTAAATATTGCAGCAGTAATATTTGAACCAGGTAGTTCTGTAAGAAATAAAACAGGTGGATGGAGAGTTTTCAAGCCTATTTTAGATGTTGAAAAATGTATAAAGTGTGAGATATGCTATATTTTCTGCCCAGAACCAGCTATTTATGAGGATGAAGAAGGAAATTTTAGAATTAACTATGAGTTTTGTAAGGGATGTTTAATCTGTGAAAATGAGTGTCCAGTTAATGCAATAACACATGTAAGAGAAGAGAAATAAAAAAAGGTGAAGTTATGAAAAAAATTATAACAAGAGGAACTTATGCAGCTGCTGAGGCTGTTAGATTGGCTGATGTTGATGTTGTTGCTGCTTATCCAATAACTCCCCAAACTGAATGTGTTGAAAAGATAGCTGAATTTATTGCTAATGGAGAGTTAGATGCAGAGTATATTAGAGTTGAAAGTGAGCATTCAGCAATATCTGCATTAGTTGGTGCTTCAGCTGCAGGAGCAAGAACTTTTACAGCAACAGCATCACAAGGTTTAGCATTAATGCATGAAATACTCTATATTGCCTCTGGTTTAAGATTACCAATAGTTATGGCTAATGTTAATAGAGCTCTGTCAGCTCCTATCAATATATGGTGTGACCATCAGGATTCTATTTCTGAGAGAGATACAGGATGGATTCAGTTTTATGCAGAAAGTTGTCAAGAAGTATTTGATTTAGTATTACAAGCTTTTAGGATAGCTGAGGATAAAGATGTTCTTCTTCCAGTTATGGTTAATTTAGATGGATTTATACTTTCACATACTTATGAGCCAATTGAAATGCCAGAAAATGATGAAGCTAAGGAATTTGTTGGAGTTTATGAGCCACCACACTATTGTTTGAATCCTGATAATCCTGTTACTGTTGGAAGTGTTGGAGTTCCTGAATGTTATATGGAAACAAGAAAACAACTAAATGATGCAATAGAAAACTCAAGAAAAGTTATAAAAAAAGTTCATAAAGAGTATGCTAATAGATTTGGAAGAGTTTATGATTTTGTTGAAACATACAACTTAGAAAATGCAGATACTGTTTTAGTGGCTATGGGTTCTGTGTGTGGAACTATAAAATATGTTATAAGCAAATTAAAAGAGAAAGGAATTGTCAATGTTGGTTTATTAAAAATTAGTTGTTATAGACCATTTCCAAAAGAAGAAGTAAAGAAATATCTAAAAGATGTTGAAAATATTGCTGTTTTAGATAAAAATGTATGTTTTGGATTTGATATGGGTAGTTTAGGATTGGATATTACTGCAACATTAAGAAAATATGATAATAAAATATGCAACTATATTGTTGGTTTAGGTGGGAGAGATATAAAAATTGAAGATATCAATAAAATTATTGAAGATGTTCAAAAAGCAAAAGATGATAAAACAGAGTGGATTGGACTATTAGAATAAAAATTTTGGGGGATATTATATGAGATTTCCAAGAGATGAACTATTTGCTCCTGGACATAGAGGTTGTGCTGGTTGTGGAGCATCAATGGTTGCAAGGATGGTTTTAAAAGTAGCTGGTAAAGACACAATAGTTGTCACACCAACAGGATGTTTAGAGGTTTTTTCAACACCATATCCTGAAACTGCTTGGAGAGTTCCTTGGATTCATGTTGCTTTTGAAAATGCTGGAGCAGTAGCAAGTGGTGTTGAAGCAGCTATAAAGGCTCTAAAAAGAAAGAGAGGAAAATCTAAGGACAGAAAGATTAATATTATTGCAATTGGAGGAGATGGAGGAACAGCAGATATTGGATTTCAATCATTGAGTGGAGCTATGGAAAGAGGGCATGATATACTATATATAATGTATGATAATGAGGCATATATGAACACAGGAGTCCAAAGAAGTTCAGAAACTCCATTATTTGCACAAACAACTACATCTCCTGCTGGAAAATGTAGTAAAGGAGAAAATAGGCCTAAAAAAGACATGGCATTTATAATGGCAGCTCATGGCGTTCCTTATGTTGCAACAGCTTGTATATCTTATCCAGAAGATTTTATGAAGAAAGTTAAAAAAGCTCTTTCTATTGAAGGCCCTAAATTCATACATGTCCTACAACCTTGTACAGTTGGTTGGGGTTTTCCATCTAACAAAACAATTGAAATAGGTAGATTAGCAGTTGAAACAGGAGTATTTCCACTATTTGAGATAGAAAATGGAAAATTTAGATTAACTTATAAACCTTTAAAAAGAAAACCAGTTAAAGAATATATTAGAATGCAAAAGAGATACAGACACTTAACTGATGAGGATATTGAAATTATCCAAAAATATATTGATGAGAAATGCAAACTCTTAGGATTAGATTAAAAATCAAAAAAAAAAAATTTTGAGGGATAATAATGAAGAAAATAATGATGATAAATGATTTATGTGACAACTGTGGAGTTTGTATAAGAGCATGTATGAAAAAACATAAAGTTTCAAGAATTGCAATAATGGAAAAAAATAAAAAGTATCTTCCAATAGTTTGTCAGCACTGCACTTCAGCACCATGTAAAGATGTTTGTCCAGTTGGAGCAATATACTTCAAAAATGGCTATGTGTATTTAGATGAGAATATTTGTATTGGTTGTGGGCTATGTGCATTAGCATGTCCATTTGGAGCCATAGTTATGGAAGATAAAGCGTACAAATGTATTTTATGTGATGGAGAAGAGCCAGTTTGTGTTAAAGCATGTCCAAAAAAATGTTTAGATGTTGTTGATGTAAATGAACTTACATTTAAAAAAAGAGAGAAAGTTCTACCAATTTTTGAAAAAATAAAATTAGATGGAAATAAACCTTCTGATGTAATAGATAAAATAATAACTCCTGCTAAGATTAATTTATAAAATTTTTTATTTTTAAAAGGTGAATTTTTTTGGCTATTGGAAAAGTTTATTTAGTTGGAGCTGGTCCAGGTGATAAAGAACTTATAACATTAAAAGCTATAAATATATTAAAAAAAGCAGACGTTATTGTATATGATGCTTTAATTAACAAAGAGATACTAAACTATGCCAAAGAAGGTGCTGAACTGATATATGTTGGGAAAAGAAAGGACAAACATACCTTAAAGCAGGAAGAAATAAATAAATTATTGGTTAAGAAAGCTAAGGAAGGAAAGATTGTTGTAAGATTAAAAGGAGGAGACCCATTTATATTTGGTAGGGGAGGAGAGGAGATTCTAGAATTAAAGAAAAACAATATTCCATATGAAGTAGTTCCAGGAGTTACATCAGCTATTGCTGTTCCTGAGGTTTTTGGTATTCCACTTACACATAGGGGAGTAGCAAAATCTTTAACAATTGTTACAGGGCATGAGATGGAAGGAGAGAATAAAGTAGATTTTAGTAAATTCCAAGCTGATACATTGGTTATATTAATGGGAATATCCAATTTAGATAAGATTGTTAATCAACTATTAAAAAGTAGGAGTGAAAATACGCCAATAGCTATTATAACAAATGCTTTCTTTGGAAATGAAAAGATTGTTAAAGGAACACTTAAAGATATTTTAGAGAAAGCTAAAAAAGAGGATATAAAACCACCAGGCATTATTGTTGTTGGTGATGTTGTTTCTCTAATGGACAGTTAGGGCATTTTCCACAACATAAACATAATATTTTTTTATCTAATGAAGATACTCCAATAGTTATTAGCCCACAAACAACATTTTTATCTTTAAACAATTTCCTAACCTTTCTAAAACCAATACCACAAGATAGAACAATGATGTTCTTTTCTTTAATATTTTGAGGAATGCTTTTATAGCATATACCATTAATTATTGTGTAGGAAACATTATATCCAAATTTTTTTAAAAAATTTGTTAATTGTAAAATACTATTTATATCTCCTGTTTTACAAATCTTAGCACAAATACCACAACTTAAAATATGAATATCCATGTCATCCAACAAATCATTTTTAATTAAATTGTAGTCTCTTTTTTTGGTTAAAACTACCATATAACCTCATTTTTTTATTTCTTTTAACACAGAATCATAGGCTATATATCCAGCTTTATGTAATATTGTATCTCCAAGCTCCTTGTCTATTTTCATACTTGCTAAACATGGATAATTGTGATGTGCATTTGCTATTTCTTCTTTTACTTTTTCTATATCTAACTCCAATCCTTTTAATCTTTTAGCAATATAGTATGTTTCTCCACATGGAGATGATATAAGAACTTTAATATCTTTTATTTTGTTATCCTCTACTAATATATTTAATTTAGGTTTTCCTATTTTAAAGTAGTCAATAAATTTGTTAATATAGTTATATTCTTCTTTCTTCTCTAATGAGCAGAAAGGTTTTGGATTTGCAAACTCAATATTTAGCTTATCACATATCTTTTTTAGTTCTCTTCTCATTCCTAAGGATAAGTCTTCTGGACTTTCAGATGGCACTATTAAAGCTTTATATCCCTTATCTTTTAAATAGTAAGGAAGTTCATACAATAAATCTTCATGTAGCTGAGCTACACAAACATCTCCTTTTGGAATATCAGGAATATACTCCTCTGGCTCATCTATAAATTCAATATTAACATCCTCTATAATGACTCTCTCTAAATCTTCTTTATAACTAAAATTACCTCTACAATTATAACAATCTTCACAAATTCTACAAAAATCAGGATTATTTACAAGATGATTGTAAAACTTTTCCATTCTTTTGTTACTTTTATGATAGATAAATAGAGCTTTCATTTTTTTCCCTCTTATGGTTGTGATAATAATATTCTCTTTAAAAAACTTTTTTTTATCATATTTAAGTTTAGAATAAACATAACCACTATAAAAACATTCTTTTATTGGATTTTTTGCAGTTTTCTATCCTATTCCATCAGTTATTCATAATAAATTGGACATTGTTGTTATTGTTTTTTAATAAATTGATTATTATAATTCTATATTATAAACTTTGGAATCAAAAAAATAAAATAGTACGGATTAAATCCTATATTAATTGTGATTAAACCATTTAAATCACATTTAAAGAATTAATAGCTAATAATTTAAATACCTTAAGTATAGTCCATTTAGTAAAATTAAAAAACATAAAAATTGAAGTTTTAGGTAAAAAAGTTAAAATAGAAGATTTAAAAATGACTTCAACGAAAATAAAACTAAATTAAAGACTGTTAACCGGAGAAATTCTTATAATATCTGATAGTAAATATTCCTATAGATACAGAAAGATATTAACTTGGTCCTAACAAAAAAATATTAATAAATGAAGTATTTTAAAATGGTAATTTTTATGCCTAACTATTATTTAATAGCACTTTCTAATAAAGAAAACCTAGAAATATGTAAAAAAGAATTAATGGCAGGATTTCCAAACAGTAAAAATGGTTTTTGGGCATATTTAGAAATAAACGAGGGAGACTATGTATCTTTTTTATATGGAGCTAAAATACATAATTTGTATAAAGTATCAAAAAAAATAACATATAAAAACAAAGAAGATTCAGAAAAACCCTGGAAAAAATAGCTTTTCGGTCAGAAAAAGGAAAGAGGGAATATAATTTTCCATTTAGATTGCTTTTAGAGCAAATTAGGGAATTTGAAGAATCCTTAGTAAAGACAGAATTTATATATATTGCGGAGGATTTATTGCCTAGAGGTGGATATAAAAAAACACATTTTCAAGCTGATGAAACAACATTAAATTATGTTTCTAAAATCGGTAAAACAAAAAATAAAATATATGACCAAAAATGGATTAAACAAAGTATAATACCAAAAATAACATTTAATAAAAATAATATTGATCCACCATATGTATGTCTTTTTGACGAATTAATATTGCAAGTTTTAATAAAGGAATATATAGGAAATAATTCAGGTAATGTTTTTAATAAAATTTTAAATTATTTCAATATAAATGAAAATTATTATGATTTTGAAGTTTTAAGCGAAAAAGCAATATCTTCTGGATATATTGACTTACTAATAAAAAGAAGACATCCTATAGGAAAAGACCATAAAATTATAATTGAAGTCAAGAAAAACAAAAGTAGAAAAAAAGACATTGAACAATTAACAAAATATATGGAAGAATTAGAAGACTGTGTCGGAGGTATTTTAGTAGCAAATAATTTTACTAAAACATGTTTTAAACAAATTAGTAAAACTGATAAAAAAATATTATTTATCAAATATGATTTTAAAAACTTAGATAAAACAAAAGATTATGTTTTTCAAGATCTATTTAATATGCTAAATTTGAATATTGGATATCAATTGTTTTTATGAGGTCTCAATGATTAAAAACATTTTATGTAAATATATCGTGATTCATTGTTAAAAGTTGTTGTCATTATAGCTGACATGCTGAAATTATGTTATTATATTATTGCCAATCGTATCTTTTCCGTAAATAGTTTTTTACTTTTCCCTATTATGTTTTTTGACAAACCTAGTTACTTATAATTTACAAAATTTATTTATTTTTCCCTCTTATAAACTCTAAAACTTTTTTATGCAACTCTAAAATCATTTTTCTTTTATCTGCCATGAATATGACATCTGATGAGGCCATAACAATTAAGTTGAATGAGAATGGTGATGGGCTTGGAAGTTCTAAATAATGGATTTTTCTATTTTTAATTAATTCATAATAGTTTAGGGCATTTTCAATATCTAAATAGTCCTCTAAAATTTCTCTAATAGTTTCTTTGTAAAGTGGATGATTTACCTCTTTGCAATACTCCAAAAGTGCTTCAGCATTTATTTGTTGTTTTTCAACTGATAACTTTCTATTTAAGTATCTTCTTAATATTAAAAATCCTCTTGTTGCTACATGTCTAAATCTTCTCTTTAAAATTTCACTTCTCTCAATACTTTCCTTAACATTCTTAACTATATCTATATTGAATAACTCTAATATATCTTCCTTTTCTAATTTTATGTCTTTTGGTAGAATTAATGAAAAACCATAATCATTTACAGTTATCCTTACATTTGTCTCTTTTTTGTTAGAGAGATAGTTGGCAAAAGCTCTTGCTAATGCTTCATTAGCTCTCCTTCCAGCTACAAAATGGAATATGTAATATCTTCTTTTTTCCTCTATAAAGCTCTCAATTAATAAATTTTTAGTATCTGGGACAAGAGCATAGTTTTTTTGCTCTTCAATATAATTTTTTATAGCTTTTGAAGTTTTTTCATCTATATCATACTTTTTAGATATCTCTCCAACATCTAAATCTTTTACTTCTTCTCTAAATCTTTCAACATCTAATGCTAAATCATAAGCTAATGGTAACTGTTCAGAGAACCAAGAGGGAATTGTTGGTTTTTCATTAAATACCTCTTTGACAGTTATTATATTCCCCCTACCTCCCAAAAATTTATATGTTCTTCCTCCTAAAACAAATATGTCTCCTTTCATTAACCTCTCAGCAAAGTCTTCCTCTACTTCTCCAACATACTTTCCTTCTTCATTTACAACTAAAATAGCTGTTTCATCAGGAATTGTTCCAACATTCATAAAGTATATTACTCTTGCTCTTCCTTTTTTTCCAAATTTGTTATCTTCAAACCATATTTTAGCATAAACTTTCCTATCTTCAATACTTCCAGAGAGATATTTTATAACACTTAAAAAATCTTCTTTACTTAAATCTTTGTAAGGATATGCTTTCTTAACTAACTCATAAGCTTCATCCACATCCCACACTTTTTCCAAAGCCATTCCAATTATGTGTTGAGCTAAGACATCTAAACAATTTTTTGGGATATGGACTCTATCTATCTTCCCAATTTTGGCATCATAAGCTAAAACAACATCCTCAACTAAATCATCTCTATCAAATGGGATAATTATTCCTTTACTCTTTTCATCCAATCTATGCCCACTCCTACCAATTCTTTGTAGAGCTCTTGCTACACTCTTTGGAGAACCAAGAAGAACAACTAAATCAATACTTCCAATATCTATCCCCAACTCTAAGGATGTGGAACTAACACAACAAGAAAGTTCTCCTCTTTTTAGTTTATTTTCTACCTCTAACCTATGCTCTCTACTTAAAGAAGAATGATGTGCCTCTATCCTATCAATTCCTAACCTTTTTAAATGGAAAACTACTCTTTCAGTTGCACCTCTTGTATTAGTGAAAATTAAAACTGTCTTATGCTCTTTGATAAGTTTATACAACAGTTTATACAATCTTTCTGTTATAACTTCTGTTGGAGTGTATATAAAATCATCAACAGGAGAAATTACTTTAATCTCTATCTCCTTTTTATATGAGACATCAACAATATAGCACTCTCTACCAACACCAACCAAAAACTTAGCTATCTCTTCTAATGGTGAAATAGTAGCTGACAATCCAATTCTTGTAAAGTTTGCTACTCTATTTAATCTCTCCAAAGATAGTGAGAGATGAACTCCTCTTTTATTAGTTAAGGCATGTATCTCATCAACTATAACATACTTAACATCTTCTAAAAGTTTGGAAAATTTAGGGGAATTTAGAGAGATAGCCAAAGATTCAGGAGTAGTTATTAATATGTGAGGTGGTTTTTTTAGCATCTTCTGTTTTTGGTAACTTGTGGTATCACTTGTTCTCACAGCTACTCTAATCTCATCTAACTCAATATCTAACTCCTTAGCTACTTCATAAATCTCTTTTAATGGTGTTTTTAAATTTTTCTCTATGTCATTATTTAGAGCTCTTAATGGAGAGACATAAATAATATATATTTTATCTTCTAACTTTTTTTCCATAGATAATTTTACTAACTCATTAATTCCTGCTAAGAAAGCAGATAATGTTTTTCCACTACCTGTAGGAGAGCAAATTAATACATTTTTTTTATTATGTATTTCTTTAATTGCATATCTTTGAGGAGGTGTAAATGTTTTATACTTTCTTTTAAACCATTCTTTTACTGGCTTTTCTAAAATAGAATAAATTTCCTCATCAGAATATTCTTTATTTAAATATTTTATCATTCTATCTCCTTAATTAATATGGCATTATTAATTTATAGTTTATAGACTATAAAAGCTATTTTTAATATTTTTAATGAATATCTAATTTAAAAGATTTAATCTAACCTTTGGTTTTATTATAAATTAAATATATGTGTTTTGGTGATTTAATGATTATCTTTGGATTATTTGGTAAAACAGGTTGTGGAAAAACTGAAATTTTAAGAAAATTAAAAAAATATCATCCTGTTATAGATATTGAAGAATGTGCAAATACAAGAGGTAGTGTATTAGGTAACTTATACCACCTAAAACAAAGGAACCAGGAGGAGTTTGAAAAAGAGCTATATAAACAAATAAAAGAAGCTGAAAAAAGAGGATACTGTATTGTTGAATATGAAGGAAGGTTTATAGGTGGAGTAAAAAGATTAAAAATTCCTGAATTATTAGCAAATTTAGGCAATTACACATATAAGATATTGATAGAATGTCCTTATGAATGTCAAATAAAAAGGTTAGTAAGACAATACACTCCAAAAAATGAAAAAGAAAAAAGAATTTTAATTTCAAGGTTTAAATTACTAAAAAAATCATTAAAAAAAGAGGAAATTTTAAAAGCAATAGATGAAGCTATAAAACTAATTGAAAATGATGATTACTACAATGCAGCTATGTTAATAGAAGAAAAACTTTACAGATTTCATTATTTAAGAACTTTAAAAAAAATACAGCCAGATTTAGTAGTATATATTGAAGATAATAATTTAGATAAATATGTGAAAATTATTGATGACTTTATAAAATCTAAATTATTAGGCAGGTGAAATTTTGGATGAAGAAATTTTAGCAAGATTACTAACTTTTAAAGGAGATAGTGGTGTTGTTTTATCAATTGTATTGAATGATGGTAGAAAAATGATTACTGATGGAAAAAAAATTCTTGCTGGAAAAATTAGTGGTGAGTTGGCATCATTTATTTTAAATAAATCAAGAGAAATTATTAAAAATAAAAAAATTGAAGTAGCTGAATTTAACCAATATAAAATTTATTTTGAACCAATAAATATCAAAAGGTTTTTAGATAGCATAGGAAAAGAGCTAACAGATGAGTTAATAACAGTGGATGAATTAGAAAAAATAAAAGACAATGTTATTATTGTTGATGTTAGGTCTCCAAAAGAGTATAAAAATGGAACTATACCAAATGCTATAAATATACCTTTATTTTTAGATAATGAGTATGAGCTTATAGGTAAGATTTATAAAAATGAAGGTAAAGATAAAGCTTTAGAATTAGCTGCAAGAATTGTTGAAAGTAGTATAAGTAGAATTATGAGAGAAGTAACAAAGTTAGATAAAAGTAAAACAATTGTGGTCTTTTGTGCAAAAGGTGGTATTAGAAGCCAGGCTGTCTCTTTAATACTAAGACTTTTAGGCTTTAATGTTAAAAGATTAATTGGAGGCTTTAAAGCTTATAAACAATGTTTATAATAAATAGATATATAGTTTTTGGTAATATTATTACAAAAATAAAAAAATAAAAAATTTTGGACTGTTAAAACAAAATATTTAAATATATAGGTGGAGATATGGAGAGTTATAATAAAGTTATGATTTTTGGCTCTGGTCCAATAGTTATAGGACAAGCAGCTGAGTTTGACTTTTCTGGCTCTCAGGCATGTAAAGCCCTAAGAGAGGAAGGAATATATACAATTTTAGTAAATTCAAATCCAGCAACTATTCAGACAGATATTGAAATGGCAGACAAGGTTTATTTAGAGCCCTTACATCCCAATATAGTTGGGAAGATAATTGAAAAAGAGAGACCTGATGCAATATTACCAACAATGGGAGGACAAACAGGACTAAACTTAGCTTTGGAATTACATAGAAGAGGAATATTGGATAAATATGGAATTAAGTTGTTAGGTTCATCTATAAAAACAATTGAAACAGCAGAAGATAGGGAGTTATTTAGAAAAGCTATGGAAGAAATTAATGAACCAGTAACGAAATCAAAGGCTGTTAATTCAGTTGAAGAAGCATTAGAATTTGTTGAAAAAGTAGGATATCCAGTTATAGTAAGGCCAGCTTTTACCTTAGGAGGTACTGGAGGAGGAGTAGCTCATAATAGAGAGGAGTTAATAGACATAGTTGAGAAAGGTCTTAAACTTTCAATAATCAACCAGGTTTTAATTGATGAGAGTGTTCTTGGCTGGAAAGAGTTTGAGTTAGAGGTTATGAGAGATAAAAAAGACACATGTATTATAGTCTGTGGTATGGAAAATATAGACCCTATGGGAATACATACAGGAGAGAGTATTGTAGTTGCTCCTATACAAACACTTCCAGATGAGTTTTATCAAAAACTAAGAGATTCAGCTATTAAGGTTATTAGACATCTGAAAGTAGAAGGAGGTTGTAATATACAATTTGCTGTTAATAAAGATTTAACTGAATATAGGATTATAGAGGTAAATCCAAGAGTTTCAAGAAGTTCTGCCTTAGCAAGTAAAGCAACAGGATATCCAATAGCAAGAGTAGCTGCTAAAATAGCAATTGGTAAGACATTAGATGAGATTATTAATGATGTTACTAAAAAAACTCCTGCAAGTTTTGAGCCAACAATTGATTATGTAGTTGTTAAGATTCCAAGATGGCCATTTGATAAATTTAAAGAGGTGGATAAAAGATTAACCACATTTATGAAATCTACAGGAGAAGTTATGGCAATTGGTAGAAGCTTTGAAGAAGCTCTTCAAAAAGCTGTTAGAAGTTTAGATATTGGAAGATTTGGGCTAATTGGAGATGGGAAGGATAAAGATTATTCTGATGAAGAAATAGAGGATATTTTAAAGAATCCAACAGATGAAAGAATCTTTGTTATAGCTAAGGCATTAGAAAAAGGTTGGAGTGTTGAGAAAATTGTTGAATTTACTAATATAGATGAGTTCTTTATTAAAAAGATTAAGAATATAGTTGATATGAAAAAAGAATTAGAAAGCTTAAAAAATGAAATAAAAAAATTAAATGCTTAAATTAGTTTTTAAAATTTTTATTTCAAAACAGCTCCTTCATCAGCAGATGATACTAATCTTGCATATCTATATAGATATCCTTTTTTAACCTTTAACTCTGGCTTTTTCCATTTTGATAATCTTTCTTTTATTTCTTCTTCATCTAAATCTAAATCTAATCTTTTATTAATCATATCTATTTTTATTATATCTCCATCCTCAACTATTGCTATTGGTCCTCCTGCCATAGCCTCTGGGGAGATATGTCCTATACAAGGTCCTCTACTACCACCTGAAAATCTTCCATCAGTTATTAAAGCTACTTTATCATCTAATCCCATTCCACATATAGCTGATGTAGGAGCCAACATCTCTCTCATTCCTGGACCTCCGGCTGGTCCTTCATATCTTATAACTACTACCTCTCCTCCTTCAATTTCTCCATTTAATATAGCTTTAACAGCTTCTTCCTCAGAGTCATAAACCTTAGCATAACCTTCAAATTTATACATACTCTCTTTAACAGCTGATATTTTTACAACAGCCCCATTTGGAGCAAGATTACCTCTTAAAATTCTAATTCCAGCTGTTTTGTGAATAGGATTGCCTATTGGTCTAATTATATTGTAATCTATATATTTTACTTCTTTAATTATTTCTCCAACAGTTTTTCCACTAACAGTAAGACAATTTTTTCTAATTTTTTCTTCTAAAACTTTTAAAACAGCTGGAATTCCTCCTGCTTTATGTAAATCAATTATAAAATTCTCTCCTCCAGGTCTTAAAGAGGCAATGTGAGGAACTTCTTCACTCAATCTATCAAAGTCATCCAAAGTTATAAATTTTGGCTTAATTTCATAAGCTATTGCAGGAATATGTAGAGTGGTGTTAGTTGAACCACCTAAAGCTAAATCTACTAATATAGCATTTTCAAATGATTCCTTTGTTAAGATTTTATCAGGAGTTATATTGTTCTTCACTAATTCCACAATTCTCATACCACTTCTTTTAGCAATTCTTATTTTTTCTGCTGTATTTGCATGTGAAGTAGCACAGTAAGGGAGAGATAATCCCAAAGCCTCTGTTATACATGCCATAGTATTGGCTGTGAATAAACCTGCACAACTTCCAGCTCCTGGACATGCATTGTTTTCAAGCTCTTTTAACTCTTCTTCAGAAATTTTCCCAGCTTTATACTCCCCAATACCCTCAAATACAGATATTAAATCTACTCTCTTCCCTTTACATTCTCCTGGGAACATTGCTCCTCCTGTAACAACTATAAAAGGCAATCCTGTCCTTATAGCTCCCATTATCATTCCAGGGACTATCTTATCACAACATGGAATTAAAACTAATCCATCAAATCCATGAGCCTTTGCCATACTTTCTACAGTATCAGCTATAATCTCTCTTGATGGGAGTGAGTATCTCATTCCTTCATGTCCCATTGCTATTCCATCACATATAGCCATAGTGTTGAATTCAAAAGCTGTCCCTCCACTTGCATATATTCCTTTTTTAACAGCTTCTGCAATCTCTCTAAGATGAATATGTCCTGGAACTACTTCAGTAAAGCTATTTACAACACCAATGAATGGCTTTTCAAGTTCTTCATCTGTATATCCACATGCTTTTAACAAACTTCTATGTGGAGCCCTCTCAATCCCTTTCTTTACTCTATCACTTATCATTAATTTCCCCTCCAAATTGATAATTTTAAAAGATATGTAAGTTAATATTATTAAATACTATGTTCATAGTTGTGTTACAAATTTTCACAAAATAGTAAATTTTATATACCAAATGAGTATTAAGTAGAAATTAGAAAGAAAAAAGGTGAAAATATATGGTTAGTGAAATAATCAAATTAATTGAAGAAGGAAAAATAGAGGAAGTGTTAAAGAAAATAGATGAAATAAAAGGAGATGCAAATTTAGAAATTGTAGCTTTAAGTTTAGTAGAGAAAGGATACTTAGATGAAGCTTTAAAAGTAGCTGAAAATATAAAATCAAGTGGTTTAAGAGATGAAGTTTTAAGAAAAATAGCTATTGCATACATTGAAAAAGGAGACATTGAAAAAGCTTTAGCCATATCTGAGAAAATTAGAACTGAGACAGACTTAGAAAAAATAGCTATGAAATTAGCAGATGTTAAGAAATATAGAGCTGCATTAAAAGTAGCTGAGAAAATTAGAAGTAGAGCTATAAAAGAAGAAATATTAATGTATATTATTAACAAATTGTTAGATGAACTTAACTACTAAAATTATTTTTTATTTTTTTTATTTTCTTTATTTGTCTATTTAAATATTTTGACTTTCTGAGTAAAAAATTAAATTATTTACTTTTTTAAAAAAATAGAGAATTTCAATTCCGAGACGGTCTTATTTTAACAAACTGCCATGTCATATTCTATGCACAGCCTATCCAATATTTCCATACCGGGACGGTCTTATTTTAACTTATTATTAAAAACCCACACATCTCGTAGATTTAACCCATTTCCATACCGGGACGGTCTTATTTTAACTTATTATTAAAAACCCACACATCTCGTAGATTTAACCCATTTCCATACCGGGACGGTCTTATTTTAACTTATTCTTTGGAAACCTCCCAGCTAAGCCATTTGATTTATCAAACAGTATTTCCATACCGGGACGGTCTTATTTTAACGAGGGGTGCCTCCCTGGCATTGAATTTGAATTGAGATTTCCATACCGGGACGGTCTTATTTTAACTAGTGATTACACTCCCCAAATTACTGTTGATGATGTCCAAATTTCCATACCGGGACGGTCTTATTTTAACAATGTCTGGATGCAAAAAAATAGGGCTTAAAAATGCAATTTCCATACCGGGACGGTCTTATTTTAACTTAGGTTTAGCAACACCAGATACACTTGACATACCTAATTTCCATACCGGGACGGTCTTATTTTAACCATGACTGTGAAGAATGTAAAAAACTATATGTCATTTCCATACCGGGACGGTCTTATTTTAACGCTCTGGAAAAGGCTGGTGGATATACTAACACATATCTATTTCCATACCGGGACGGTCTTATTTTAACTGAACTAATTAAAAAAGTAAATTCTGAAATTATCAAATTTCCATACCGGGACGGTCTTATTTTAACAGGAGGCACATTTTAGACATAATAATATAGCAACGTTCCCATATATAAGCTTTTTGGTGCTAAAATTTTCGAAGGGTAGGTTTCCCTATTCATTTATATACCATCGAACTTTTATAAAAATCTTTCTATTCCATATTTTTCAATTAAAAACTTTTTATATCTAAAAACTAAACCAATTTATCAGGGATTTTTAAATATTAAAAGAAACAACAAAAAACTTCAAAAAATCTCAGTAAATTATATAATCAAAATATATAGAATATTAAAAATATAGACCCCCTCTGAATTTCCCTAAAAATCCTCTAAATTAAAAATATCCTTCTAAAATCCAATAAAATCAAAAAATAAAAATTTTTAGCGTGATAATTGTCATCTGAATATTTAAATTAATGAAATCGTTAAGTTTTTATTAAAAATCTTTTAGATACACAAATAAAAAAATAACGAATTGTGTGAAAAATTATGGAGTTTGCAATATCATCATTAGTTTTTTTGCCAGAAAGGTTGGAATCATCTATAGAGAAGATTGTAGAGAATAACTTTAAATATTGGGAAGTAGTTTGTGAAGGACACCACTACCTTACCCCAAAAAATATAAAGACACTTTTAAGATTTAGAGATGAGTATAATATTTCATATACTGTCCATGCTCCATTCTCTGACCTAAATCCTGCATCAATGAATGAAAAAGTTAGGAAGTTGGTTATAGAATGTATTAGTGATGCTATTGAAGGAGCTTATGAATTAGATGCCAATATTGTGGTTATACATCCTGGCTATATTCCAGAACTTTGGAAAGATTTTAAAGATGATATCTTAGATAACAACTTTACAACAATTTTAAAAATTGTTGAAATTGCAGAGGATTATGATATAATTTTAGGTTTAGAAAATATGCCAAATTTTAGAGGAGTACTTTGCCAAAAGTTAGAGGATGTTTTAGAAATCATTAGAGAAATTGACTCAAAACATCTAAAAATGACTTTGGATGTAGGTCATGCTAATACAGTTGGTGATGTAAAAGATTTTATAAATAAGGAGATTGTCCATATTCATATCCATGATAATAATGGAGTGGAGGATGAACATCTTCCTGTTGGAGAAGGTAATATTAACTTTGAAGAATTCTTTAAAGAGTTGAAAAAGATAAATTATAAAGGAATACTAACATTAGAAAATAAAAATATAAGAGATGCCATAAAAAGTAGAAAAAACATAATGGATATTCTTAAAAAAATTTAAAAAATTTAGTGAGAATATGCAGAGACCAAAAGGAACAAGAGATTTTCTTCCTGAGGAGATGAAAAAAAAGGAGATATATAGAAAAAAAATTAAGAGAAGTTTTTGAAAGTTATGGTTATGAAGAAATATTAACTCCAACTTTTGAACACTTTGAATTAATAGCTAAAAAAACTGGAGAGGAGATAAGAAAACAACTATATGTCTTTAAAGATTATGGAGGCAGAGAACTTGCTTTAAGACCTGAACTAACTTCTCCTGTGGCAAGATTGTATTTAAATGAACTAAGATACTTACAAAAACCACTTAGATTGTATTATTTTGCAAACTGTTTTAGGTATGAGAATCCTCAGCATGGAAGATATAGAGAGTTTTGGCAGATGGGTTGTGAGTTGATTGGCTCAAAAAGCCCTTTAGCAGATAGTGAAGTTATTAACTTAGCTATGGATGGTTTAGAAAAAATAAAATTAGATTATGATATCCACATAAGTCATTTAGGTATCTTAAAAGGAATATTTAAGAAATTTAATATTTCAGAAGAAGATGAAATAAAAATAAGGAGATTGATGGATAAGGAAGATTATGAAAATTTAGATAAATATTTATCTACTATCTTAGATGATGATAAGAAAAATTTAATATTTGATATATTGAATCTAAAAGGAAAGGATGTATTAGATGAATTAAAAGAGATGTTAAAAGATTTTGAAGATTCTTTAAAAGCTATTGAAAATTTAGAAGAGATTTTAAGCTATCTATATTATGATAACTATACAATAAACTTAGGAATAGCAAGAGGTTTAGATTACTATACTGGGATGGTTTTTGAAATATACTGTAAGGGAAAGCAGATATGTGGTGGAGGAAGATATGACAACTTAATAGAAACATTTGGGAATGAAAGTGTTCCAGCTGTAGGATTTGCTTATGGATTTGATAGAATTATGTTATATGTTGATGTAGATATAGAGGAAGAAAGATACTTAATAGTTCCTCTAAAAAAAGAATTAATAAAAGAAGCTTTGGAAATTGCTAAACTGTTGAGAGAGAAGGGAAAAATTGTTGAGTTTGAAGTTATGAACAGAAAGTTAAAAAAAGCCCTTGACTATGCAAACAATAAAGGAATATCAAAGGTTATAATTGTTGGAGAAAGAGAAATAAAAGAAAATAAAGTAACTATAAAAGATTTAAGAACAGGAGAACAGAAAACAGTTTCTATTGAGGAGATTGAATGATAGTAATTTTATCTCCTGAGGGAAAAAGTGAAACAATATATAGAATTAAAAGAGAAGTAAATAAATTAGGTGAGAAATGTAATATTTTTTTGTTAAATAGTAATAACTATATTTTAGACTTAGATTTTAATATAGAGTGCGATTTAATACATCCAAGATGTGGAATAGGATTTTATAATAATAGAATAACTCTTTACTCCTGGCAGTTTATGAACTCTTTGGATTGTAAGTTTATAAATCCTTTAGATATAGTATATTTAACATCTGACAAATTCAAGACATTAAAGATTTTAAAAAAAAAGGTTTTAGTTCCTAAGACAGCATTAGTTAGAGATTTTGAAGATGCTATTAAATTTATGGAAAAGAATAATCTAAATTTTCCAATTGTTGTCAAGAGCAATTTTTCAAAATGTGGAGAAACTGTTTTTAAAGCAAATAATTTAGAAGAGCTCAAAAATCTAACAAAAAATGCTCTTTGGGATTCTATATTAGTTCAGGAATATATTGATTTCAAATCAAATGGAGTATTTAAAGATATTAGAGTTTTAGTATTGGATGGAGAGATTGTTGGAGCTTATAGTAGAGTTAGTAAGGATTTTAGAACTAATTTATATTTAGGGAATAAAGTTGAAAATGTAGAATTAAATAAAGATATTGAGGATATAGTTGAAAAATGTTATTCTTTAGTTGAAGCTCCAATTTTAGGAATAGATATTCTACCTACAAAAGATGGCTATTATGTTTTAGAGCTAAATTCTGCACCAGGGACTAAGGGATTTAGAGAGTTGAATAAAAATGTTGATAAAGAGATAGCCAAACTTTTAGTAGAATATGCCAAAAAATAGAAGTTAGGTTTTATTTATGATTGAGCATGTTTTAAGGCATGGGATTGAGTTGGCTTATGATATAAAGGCAGATGGAGTTATGCTATTCACAGAGACAGGAATGTCTTATGAACTTTTATTAAAATATTTAGATAATAAACCTAAAAAAAAGCTAAAACTTCCAATAATTGAGAAAATATTTAACAATTCATTTAAAATAATTGTAGCCACTTCAAATGAAAACTTATATAAAAAAGTTTTAAAGGAATCATCAAATATTATCCCTCTATATATAAAATACTCTGAAGATACTAAACACCTTATTATATCAGCAGGAATCTTAAAAGCCTTAGAAAAAAAAATTATAAAGTCAGATAGTATTTTAGTTGCTATATTAGGAAAGCCAAAAGTTGAAGGTAGATTAGATACAATAACTGTTGTTTTTGTTAAAGAATATATTGATAATATTAAATTATATGAATTTTTCAATTTGCTTAATGAAAAACTTAAAAAAACTGTTAAAGAAGTTTTAAAGTTGGCTATTGAATTAGGTAGAGAAGGTAGAGAAGGAAAAAAAGTAGGAACAATATTCATTATTGGTGATTCTTTAAATGTGATGTCTAAATCTAAACCTTTAATATTAAATCCTTTTGCAGGACATAAAGCATCTATATTTGATGATAATGTTAAAGGAACAGTAAAAGAACTTTCCTCAATTGATGGAGCTTTTATTATTACAGATGATGGAAAAGTTATATCTGCTGGGAGGTTTTTAGAAAGTAAAGGAAATGTATCCATTCCACAAGGATTAGGTGCAAGACATGTAGCAGCTGCAAGTATAACAAAAGAGACAGATGCAATAGCTATAACTGTATCTGAATCTGGGGGAGTAGTTAGAATATTTAAAGATGGTAAAATAGTTGCTGAGATAGACCCAATTGATAGAATCTTTATCTTAGAGGATGAGGAATAGGTGATGACTTATAATATATATTGTTCCAGATACAAACTTTTTAATCTACACTTTTAAGCACAAAATTAACTTAGATTATGAAATAGAGAGAGCTATAAATACAAAATATAAGATTATTATTTTAGATAAAGTTAAAGATGAATTGGAGTATCTCCTAAAAAATAAAGATTTAAAAGGTAAAGAAAAATTAGCTATAAAGTTAGCATTAAATAAAATTAAAAACTATGAATTAGTAGAGACAGATATTGATGGAGAGGCTGATATAGCAATATTGGAATTTGCTAAAAAACATAAGGATAGAGTTATTGTTGCAACAAATGATAAAGAACTAAAAAATAAACTTTTGGAAGAGAATATACCTATAATGGTGGTTAGACAAAAAAAATATTTTGAAGTTTTTGGTATGGTATAAAAGTATGATAGTAAAAACTTATATTTAAAATAATAAGGTTTTTATTTTATTCTTAACATTGAAAATCAAAAGGTGAGAGCTTGCATAAAATTTGTGTTATTGAAGGAGATGGTATTGGTAAAGAGGTAGTTCCTGCTGCTATTAGGGTTTTAGAAGCTACTGGAATACCTTTTGAGTTTGTATATGCAGAGGCAGGGGATGAAGTTTATGAAAAATTAGGTGTAGCTCTTCCAGAGGAGACAATTGAGACAGCATTAGAATGTGAAGCTGTATTATTTGGAGCTGCTGGAGAGACAGCTGCTGATGTCATTGTTAAGTTAAGACACATTTTAGATACTTATGCAAATGTTAGACCAGTTAAAGCTTATAAAGGAGTTAAATGTCTAAGAGAGGACATTGATTATATAATAGTTAGAGAAAATACAGAAGGACTATATAAGGGAATAGAGGCAGAGATTGATGAAGGAATAACAACAGCAACAAGAGTTATAACTGAAAAAGCATCTGAGAGAATATTTAAATTTGCATATGAATTGGCAAAAGATAGAAAAAAAGAAGGTAAAGAAGGAAAAGTAACCTGTGCTCATAAAGCTAATGTTCTAAAAATAACTGATGGGTTATTTAAGAGAGTATTTTATAAAGTAGCTGAAAACTATAAAGATATAAAAGCTGAAGATGTCTATATTGATGCTATGAACATGTATATAATAACAAGACCTCAAACATTTGATGTTGTTGTTACATCTAATTTATTTGGAGATATTCTTTCTGATGGAGCTGCTGGGACTGTTGGAGGTTTAGGTTTAGCTCCTTCTGCAAATATTGGTGATGAGCATGGTTTATTTGAACCAGTTCATGGTTCTGCTCCTGATATAGCTGGAAAAGGAATTGCTAATCCAACAGCTACTATTTTATCAGCAGTCTTAATGTTAAGATATTTAGGAGAGTATGAAGCAGCTAACAAAATAGAAAAAGCTTTAGAAGAAGTTTTATCCTTAGGACTAACAACTCCTGATTTAGGTGGTAATTTAACTACTATGCAAATGGCTGAAGAAATAGCTAAAAGAGTTGAATTATAAAAATCCACTCTTTTTTAACATATCTTTATCTCTTTCTATATAGATATGCATAGAAACAGCATGATGAAGATAACTTTTAAATTTAGTATTTGTTTTTTTAGCTACTAAATGTCCCAACTCTATTAAACCCAAAGCATTTGCTGGAAATGCTAAAAAAGCATCATTACTCCTAAAAAGGACTGTCATATATAGATTATTATTCCTAATTAAAAATTGTATATACTGTAAACAGGGAACAGAACCTCTTTCATCTTTACTAACTTCAATGTCTATTTTTGGATTCCATGTTATTGCTAAAGCTCTTCTACTATTTTTTTGTTGATTCAATTTATTAATTATATATTCTATCTGGTTAATTTCTTCATCTTTGTAAGGATATTTAAATAATCTTTGATGGTAGTCATAACTAAATTCATTTTTTGAGCCATAGAGTAGATGATTAATATAGTCATCAACTGCTTTCTTACCTAATGGATATTTTTCAGGAACTTTCTTTAAGTTTGGATTTGTTATCTCTATTATTGTATTTCTTATTTCTTTTGTAGGCTCTCCAAATTCTGTCTCAACATCATCTCCTTCATTTAGTATTTTGTATATAAGTTCATCAAAAACTGAATAAACAGATGGCTTTTTTATATATAGCAAAACATCACCATTTAATTTTTATTTAGTTGTTTATATTTTTTAAATTTGTCCCAATCTAATTTTGGATTTAAATTTAGTTCTAATATTCTATCAACTACATCATCTAAATTGGCAGTTTTTGGATTACCCACACCTTTTACAACTCTTGGATAATTTTTAGGAATAACTGTTGCTATATTACTGCATCCTGCAAATAAAGAGAACTGAATTAACTCTGGATGAATAGTTGGAGATGGTGAAGTTATTCTTATATTTGGAAAGAGTAATCTTGTGATAGCAATAGTTTTTGCTTGCTCTAATGAAGAACATCTTTTAACATTTTCCATAGGAGTGCCTTTATATGGATTAAATCCCATTATTGGTATTTCATCAACATCTAACTCCTTTAAAAAGAACAGATGATTTACTCTATCTTCATAACTTTCTCCGACCCCCAACAACAATCCAGAAGATAACTCTATTCCATACTTTTTAACTAACTTACATACTCTTATTCTATCCTCTAATTCTTCTCCTGGTTTTATCTCTTTAAAAAGTTTTTCATTTATAGTTTCTAAGTTACAGCATATGGTATCTACATTATACTTTTTTAGTTCTTTTATAGCTTCTTCATCTAAATCAGCACCTGCATTAACTAAAACTTCTAAATTTGTATGTTTTTTAACAATTTTCAAAGCTCTTATTACTTCTTTCCCCCTATATCCATGAGCTGATGAACAACTAACTCTTTTTATTCCACTCTTTTCAATTGCTAATGCACATTTCTTAATCTCTTCATCAGACAATCTAAAACTTTCATAATAACCTTCCTTAGATGTTCCAGCAGCAAATCCACAGTATTTACATTTAGGATTTATATGACAAATATTTGTAATGTGGATTGTTGAAGTTATCTCTATATATTTTTTAAAATAATCTCTAACTTCAGAGGATATTGAGAACAGCTTTAAATAATCTCTCCAATTATTAATATTAAAAAGTTTTAAAGCCTCTTCTTCATCAATTAATCCAGTTTTTAGATAATAAGGGTTTTCTTTACATTCTTCAAATCTTTCAACAATTGCTAATAAGTCCATAATAACCACATAATTATTAATTTTCTAAATATAGGGAATATTAAGTATATACTTAACAAAAAATTATATACTTTATCAAATTTATATACTGTATAAAAAAAGAGATAATATGGGATAATTTATGAATATTTTAGAAACAAAAAATTTAAAAGTTATTAGAGGAGGAAAAGAAATATTAAAAAATGTAAATCTTAATGTAAAAGAAAATGAAATTCATGCAATTGTTGGACCAAATGGAGCTGGAAAATCAACATTAGCATATACTCTAATGGGTGTATCAGGCTATACTCCAAGTGGTGGGGAAATTATCTTTAAAGGAGAAGTAATAAATAACTTCCCAATTTATGAAAGAGCAAGGAAGGGATTAACATTAGCTTGGCAAGAACCTGCAAGATTTGAAGGTATTAGAGTTAAGACATATTTAAAATTAGGAATGAAGGAGAAAAATCCTGACAAAGCTAATGACAAAATAATTAAAGCATTAAGGTTAGTTAATTTAGACCCAGATAAGTATTTAAATAGATATGTTGATGAAACATTAAGTGGTGGAGAAAGAAAGAGGATAGAGTTGGCATCAATTATATGTATGGAGCCAGATTTAGCAATATTAGATGAGCCAGATAGTGGAATTGATATAGTTTCCTTTGATGAAATTAAGAGAGTTTTTGATTATTTAAAAGAGAATGGAACTTCTTTATTGGTTATTACTCATAGAGAAGAATTAGCTGAGCATGCAGATAGAGCTTCTCTATTATGTAATGGAGAAATTATAAAAACTGGAAATCCAAAAGAAGTAGGAAAATTCTACAAAGAAAGATGTGGAAAGTGCTATAAATTGGGATAATATGAGTGTTAAAGAAGAAATATTAGAAATATTAGAAGCATTAAAATACACATCTGAAAAACCAGAAAAAATTGTTCATGGAAAAGGACCAAGGATTATAGTTAAAGAATGTAAAATAGTAGATGTTAAAGATGCAGAAGGTTTAATAATTGAAGGAAAAACAGAAGGTAACAAAATATATGCTAAAATAACTGTAAAAGAAGGTTATAAGTTTAAAGAACCAATACATATGTGTTTTGGAGTAACTCAGAAAGATGTTATTCAAGAGATTCATACAGATATAATTTTAGAGGATAATTCTGAGATTACTCTAATGTCTCATTGCTCATTTTTAAAGGGAAATGTAAAACATATTATGTATGGGAATATAAAAATTGGTAAAAATGCTAAATTTAGTTACAAAGAAGTGCATTATCATGGAAAAGAAGGAGATATATTAGTTAAACCAAATGTAAAAGTTGTTGTAGATGAAGGGGGAATATATATATCTGAATTTAATCTTACAAAGGGTAGAGTTGGAAAATTAGAAATATTCCAAGAGATTGATGCAAAATCTAACTCAATAGTAGATATAATGACAAAAACATATGCTATTGAAGATGACATTATAAATATTGATGAGATTGTTAAACTAAATGGTAAAGAAGCTAAGGCAATGTTAAGAAGTAAAGGAGCTGCAAAAGATAATGCCAAATTAACATTAAAATTAAAAATAGAAGGTAATGCTGAATATTGTAAAGGACATATTGACTGTACAGAGATTATAAAAGGAAATGCAAGAGTAGAATCTATACCAATAGTTGTAGTTAATAATGAGAAGGCAAGAATAACACATGAGGCAGCTATTGGTAGTGTAGATAAAAAACAATTAGAGACTTTAATGGCAAAAGGTTTAGATGAAGAAGAAGCAACAGAACTTATTGTAAAAGGGTTATTAGGAGAGGATTTATAAAGCTTTTACATTGACTTCTCTCAAACAACTAATAACTTTGTCAATTTTTTCAGTTAATTCTAATGCTCTTTTATAATCTTCTTCATTTGCAACATATTTTAACTCTTTTATTGTTTTTACATTATATTTTTTAAATAATTTATTTAGCTCATTCTCAAGCTCTCTCAATTCTTCTTCAAAAACTTTTTTCATAATTTTCTCAACTTTCATAAAACTCCCTTAATTCATACAATTTTTTTAATGCCTTTCCAGAGTCTATTGATTTCTCAGAAAGTTTTATTCCTTCATCTATATTCTTAGCTACTCCTGAAATATATAAAGCATAAGCTGCATTTAAAATAACTATATCTCTTTTAGCTCCTGTTTCCTCACCATTTAATATATCTAAAATTATTTTAGCATTCTCTTTTTTATTCCCTCCTTTCAATTCTGATATATCAACTTTTTTAAATCCAAAATCTTCTGGCTCTATACTATAAATATTTACTTCTCCATCTTTTAGCTCAGCTATTTTTGTTTTTCCTGTTAATGTTATCTCATCCATTCCAGAGCCATGAACAACAAGAGCTCCATCTAAACCAAGATTTTTTAATACATATATTAACTTATCTACTAAATTTTCACTATAAACTCCTAAAAGCTGATAGTTTGCATTAGCTGGGTTAGTTAATGGACCAAGTATATTAAAGACTGTTCTAATTTTTAAATCTCTTCTAATAGGAGCTACATATTTCATAGCTTTGTGGTAAATAGGGGCAAAGAGAAAGCCTATATTTATCTTTTCAATACTTTCCTTAACCCTTTCAGGTGGAACATTTAAATTTATCCCTAACTCTTCTAAAACATCAGCACTACCACTTTTACTACTAACTGCTCTATTCCCATGTTTAGCAACAGCTATATATGGAGAAATAACAAATGTAACTGTTGTGCTTATATTAAATGTATTTAACTTATCTCCACCAGTCCCACAGACATCAATAAGTTTATCTACATTAGGGTAAATTTTTATAGCTTTTTCTCTCATAACTTCTGCAAAAGCTGTTATTTCATCTATGGTTTCTCCTTTCATTCTTAGAGCTGTTAATATAGCAGCTATCTCAGTATCTTTCAGCTTTCCAGACATTATATTATTCATTAAATTTTTAGCTTCTTCAATATTCAAATCTTTAAAATTAACTAATTTCTCTAATATCATCTTATCATGCCCCTAATAGAACATTATAAAAAACAGTAATTAATATAATTTAGTAATAAAAATAATGTCCCTACCCTTGGAAAACCTATAAACTTCATCGTTAGCATTACGCCAACTCAGCCAGGCCGCCTTGTGGGTAGGGTTTATAAAAAGGGTGGGTTCATTCCTAACATAGGTTACCCACCCAAAAAAACATAATAGATATTTATATTATAAATGAAGTAAAATATATATTTTGTGGTAGAAAATGGATGCCAGTAATTTAATAAAAATAGCTAATGAATTTTTAGACAATATAAAAATAATGGATAAATTAAAAAATATTGGAAATCTTAAAGATGAAGATTTAAATATATTAATTAATGAACTTATGGAGAATATAAACTTTTTACAAGATTTAAAAAATAAGATGGAATTTTTAGAATTTGATGCTCCATATAAAAATGTTGGTAAATTAAAAGGCACTTTAATAGATTTGCAAGATATTGCCGAATATTCATCATATATAAGGAGAATAGCAACAGAAAAAAAAGGAGTTTTAGATAGAGTAAAGTATAGTTTAGCAGCACATAAATTGGCATTAGGGCATTTAGTAGAAGATATTGGAAATAAAGATATTGTTCCACACTTACCATTAGATGGAGCTTATAAAAAGATGCTTACTGAATTACCAAAAAATTTAATAAACACATATAAAGAAATTTTAAGTCTTCTAAATCCTGATAAAAAGGTTTTTTCCTCTTATACTGTAACTTTTTTAACATTTAAAGGAGGAAAAAAAGAATTAAAAAAAGAAAAAGTTAGTGACAAAAATTTTGAAGAATATTTAAGAGAAAAATATGGAAATGTTATTATTACATCATTCAAAAAGAACTATATTAAGAAGAAGTTAATAGATGACCAATATGTTAGAAAAACTTTAACTGTCTCTTATTTAAAAGCCTATGAAAATGACATATATAAAAAAATTGAAGAGAGATTAGATAAAACATTAACTAAGAGACAGAAAGAACTTCTAAAAAAATATTTAGATATATCTTCAAAATACAATAATAATGTTGATTTTTATGGAGGTATTGTTGATGTTAGAAATTTGGAAGAGAAGATTTTAAAAGAGATGGAACTTAAAGAAATTTTAGAAAATGAAGGTCTATATTATAGAGGACAACCAATAGATGAGTTGAGAATAGCTTTAGAGATAAAAGATAGGATATCAAAAGAAGTAAGTAGGAACTTTATAATAGAAAAGCTTTCAGAGGATTTATTTAAATTCTATTTATACAAAACTCCTGATGAAAGAACAAGGAGTTATATGTTTCCTTCAATAGTTGTAACTCCTGAAAAAGAAGTTTTAACTTGGATGAAAGTAGATAATATAAATGTTCCAGAAGTTTTAGATATTAAGTTTAAGTTAGAGGATATACTTCCAAAATATAACATTCCATTAAAAAATCTTGGTGGAGTTGCTTTATATTTAGTTCATGATTGGGATGTTGTTGAAAAATACAATTTTAATAAAGAAGAGATTGAAGAATTATTAAAAAAGATATCTCTAATAGAGCCTGTAAAAGAACTCTTAAAGAACAACAATATAGATATTAAAAAACTTGAAAAATATGGAAAAGTTAAGAAAGAAAAAACTAAAAAGTTCTTAAATTTACTAAAATCACTTTAATTCAGAGACTTTAACTAATGGAACTAACTCTATTCCCAAATTTTTTAAGTTTTCATAAGCTCCTTCTTCTCTATCCACAACTACATACACTTTTTCTACATTAGCTCCAACAGCTTTTATTTCATTTATTGCCTTTATTACACTATTTCCTGTTGTTGTTACATCCTCAACAACTATAACTTTATCTCCTTCATTTAGTTCTCCTTCAATTTTGCTCTTAGTTCCATAATCTTTTGCCTTTTTTCTAACTATTATAAGTGGTTTCTGAGAGAGTATTGAGACAGCAGTAGCAATAGGAACAGAGCCCAACTCAATTCCTACAACTTTGACATCTTTATCTTTTATATCCTCACTAATTATCTCCCCTATCAACTTTAAAATCTCTGGATTTGTTGTTGCTTTCTTTATATCTACATAGTAAGAACTCTTTTTCCCAGAAGATAATATAAATTCTCCAAATTTAATACACTCTACTTTTTTTAATAACTCTATTAATTTATCTTTCTTCTCCATTTTTATCCATCTTTATTGTTATTTTTATAGTTTTTGGATTATTGACACCTTTTAAGGATGTTATTAATCCTAAAATTGTATTTGTAACTATTTTTGATACAAATGGAACTGTTGGAATAATTTTGTCATCAACCACAATCCTTATATTATTTGATAATACACAGTCATTCCATTTAACTTCATTTTTTGCAAGTGCTTTTACAAATCTATAACAGTTGTATCCACAATGCCCACAGTTTAAGTTCATTGTTGGAATAATTGCTTTCTCTTCAATAATTTTTAAAACTTCATTGATATCATAGTTGTAATCTTCAATTACATAAACAGTATGGTCATCTATAAGTTCATTCCCCTCTTTATTTATTAACATAACTATTTTTGGAATATTTAGTTTTGTTAGTTCTTCTTTAAATCCTTCTATCAAAACAAAATCTAAATTGTAATTTAGTAAAAGAGATAATATATTTTCCAATTTTTTAGGTTTTGTGAATATTGTTGTTTTTTCATCGCTTGATAAAATAGTTACTTCTGCCCCTGAATTAAAAAATCTTTGGGTATCTCCCTTATCCTCTACATGAGAATGCTTTACAACTCCTATTTTATAATTTGAATTTTTTAATATATTTTCTATTAGTGTTGTTTTTCCACTGTTTTTATATCCAATTATTCCAATAACTCTCATTTAATTCACCAAAAAAGATAAAAAATTATAATAGAATAAGATTAAAAATTTAATATTTAAAGATATTCCTTAACTTTCTTTTTAATTCTTTTTAATATTTCTCTGTCTGGTAGTACTCCTTCTGGTGGGTCAATAACTTTCTTTAAATCTAATGGGACTCCATCCATTCTATAAGCGGTTCCATCACACTCTACTCCTGCTAATGCAGGAGGTAAAATAATATTTGCCAATTCAGTTGTTGGTGTTTTGTGAGGTTCTATACATATCAATGGTATTTTTGCAATATGTTCTAAAGCTTTTTGTGGGAAATGAGCTCCTGGGTCAGATGCAATATTTAGCATTGCATCAACTAATCCTCTTGTTAATAAATCTATTGCAGAGGTTTCTCCTGGATTATAAACTGGATAACCTTTTGAGAAATCAACAGCATAAGCATATCCTGTTAGCCATGTACAAACTTGGTTGAAGCCATTAACGTTGTAGTGTCCTCTCATTGGTGTTAAAATGAATTTAGTATATTTGTTTAAGTCAATAACCAATCTAATAGCATTGTCTATGTTTCTATGCTTACCTCTTGTCATTGTTAGACCCATACCAAAGAAGAGAGCCCCATATTGAGCATTTTTACATAATTCAACAGTATCATAGATTAAATCAACTGGAACACCAGCTACTCTATCAACATTTAACTCTAAACCATTTAATACAGCTCTCATAGCTGCAACTAATTCATAATCTTTGTGCTGTTCAACTTTTAAATGGATGTCTGCAATTCTTGTAGTTGCTGTTTCTCTTGGGTCTACAACAACTAATGTTCTGTCTTTTCTACCTCTTTCTCTCCAATATCCTCTTGGAAATACTGGATATCTTGACATGTGTCTGGGGTGGGCGTGAATTGGATTACATGCCCAATATATAACTAAATCAGCTCTATGGGTAGCCTCAGCTAATGTAGCAACGGGGTATCCTGAGTCCTGAACAGCCAATAATGAAGGTCCGTGTCATATAGTTGCTGTGTTGTCAATAACAGCTCCTAATAACTCAGCTAACTCTACTCCAACAATTTGTGCATGTGTTTCTGTAGAACTCCAACCATATAAAAGAGGTCTTGTAGCTTCTGCCAATATTCTTGCTGTTTCATCTATTGCAGTGTCCCAATCAACTTTTTTAAAATCATCTCTTTTGTCTTCTCTCATTAATGGCTCTGTATATCTAACAGCTCCTTCAAAATGCATAAATTTTGCATTTCCTATTCTACATGCATTTCTTGTTCCTACTATATGATTGTTTTCCACTAAAATCTCTAGGTCATCACAAAGACAACCACAAAATGGACATACTACATTTTTTACAATTTTAACCATATTTGCCACCTTGAATAATTAAATTTTATAATATATGTGATGGACTAAACTATTTGGATGTTATTGTATTTATCCTCAATTTTTTTATATATAATTTAGCATTAGCTCCATAAATATATGATATTAGAATCTTAAATAATATGCTATAACTATAAATAATCTAAACTATAATTTTAATTGAATAAAATTATGTAATGAGGTTTTAGTATATGATGTATGCCAGAGAAAAGGAGATTACAAAAGCAATATTAAAAGAAAGTTTTGATATGTGGAATGATATTGTTGAGATTGATGTAGCTATAGTTGGAGCTGGGCCATCTGGATTAACTTGTGCAAGATATCTTGCCAAAGAAGGTTTTAAAGTTGTTGTTTTTGAGAGACATTTAGCTTTTGGCGGTGGAACTTGGGGAGGGGGTATGGGATTCCCTTATATAGTTGTAGAGGAAGAAGCAAAAAATCTTTTAGAAGAGTGTGGAGTTAAATTAAAAAAACATGGTAAATATTATGTTGCTGACTCTGTTGAAGTTCCAGCTAAGTTGGCAGTTGCTGCAATTGATGCAGGAGCTAAAATATTGACAGGAATTGTTGTAGAGGACTTAATAGTTAGAGAAAATAAGGTTAATGGAGTAGTTATAAACAGTTATGCAATAGAAAAAGCAGGATTACATATAGACCCATTAGCAATAGAGAGTAAGGTAGTTGTTGATGCTACTGGACATGATGCAACTGTTGTAAATACATTAGTTAGAAAAAATAAAAATGTGGATTTAAAAGTTTTAGGAGAAAGTTCAATGTGGGCTGAAAAAGGTGAGAATCAACTCTTAGAAAATACAAAAGAAGTTTATCCAAATCTATTTGTTTGTGGTATGGCTGCTAATGCTGTCTTTGGAGGATACAGAATGGGAGCTATCTTTGGAGGAATGTATATATCTGGTAAGTTATGTGCAGAAAAAATTATTAAAAAATTAAAAAATGAGTAATTATGAATCCTAAAAAAGTTTGGAGAGAGTTGTTGGAGATTGCTAAGGAGTATTATGATGAGGATAAAATTTTTTATTCTAAAACTAAAAGAGGAATTTATAGAATTGAATATTTTAATAAAGATAAAATAGTTATAAAACTATTAAAAGGAAAAAGTGAAGAAGTTTTAGGAAAAAAGAGATTTTTAGATAATTTTGATAATCTTGTCTATGGAGTTGATTGGAATGTTTCACCTGCAATTAAATCTTTTTTAAAATTACATCCTAAAATAGAAGAGAAGGATGGAGTTCTAATTCTAAGATATTAATTTTTAAATAAATGTTTATGTGCTTTATTAACATGTTTTGTGTAGCTTTTAGCATTTTTAAATAATCTTCCACATCTTGGGCATCTTAAAAAGGTATCTCCATACTTGTTAGTTATTTTTTCTGCTTTTAATCTCAAAGTTTCACCTCCCAACAAATTTTTTTATTATTATATTGTAAATAAATGTTTTTATTGTTCATTTAATATTTTGTTTATATCCTCTTCCAACATATGACCTTCAACTTTAACCTCAACTTTTTTAACGCCATCTAATGACTTAACAACATCCTTAGCTTGCATTGCCATACCTAAAATACTCATACAGGCTGGATTTGTTGGGATAATTTTAAATGATACATTTCCTTCTTCATCAACTTCAACATCCTTAACTAATCCCATATCTACAATACTAATTCCCATGTGTGGGTCAGCTACTTTTTTTAAAGCATTTATAACCTCATCCTTACTAACCAAATTATTCACCAAATAATAACTAATTTTAGTAAATTAATCTTTTATTTACATAAGAGAAGAGACTTTCTATATCTCTAATACCACTACCAGTATAAATAAATATCTCTCTCCTAATTTTGGTATTTACTTTTATACCTCTATGTCTAAACTCTTCAACAATAGCTTTAGCTAAAAGTTTTCCTCTTCTATCAAAATCTGTCATTAAGATAACTTCCTTAATTCTTCTTTTAATCAGTTCATCAGCAATAATATAGACTGGTAGCTTTCCAATTATTATATATTCTCCTTCAACTCCTAATTTTTCTAAGCTTTCAACATCTTTTTTACCTTCCACAATTATTGGCTTATCCTCAGCTTCAATTTTTAGCTCTTCTATAACCTCCAAAAGTTTTTCAAATAGTTCATCTCTCAACATATTTATTTTACACCAAAAAATATTTTTTTAATATTTTAATATTGGTTCAAGTATTTTGTATTCATCTTTTGCAATATTTTTTAATATCTTTTTTGTTAAAATTTTCTCTTCATTTGATAAATATGGAAACTTCATAGCTAATATATATATAAATTCATTTAATAAATCAGGATTTTTTCTACTTATGTAGTGTAGAATCTCTAATGTATATTTTCTTTTATCTGAATTTAAGAATTCTTCTAACATTCTTAGATAGTTAGGATATTTTTCTAAAGTTTTATATATAATTTCTAAAATATCATTTTTTTCTCCAAATTTTAGTTCAGATATTAAAATTGGTAAAATTATTGGAGATTGATAATTTTTGAAGAACTTTATAATTCTCTTTCTAATGTCTCTATTATTGGATGATAATAGCTCAGCCATCTTAGGAACTAAAAGCTCTAAATCATCATTATTTAAGATATTTTCAGAATAAAATCTTTCAATTGCATTTACAAATGCTAAATTTGAATAATATCCATTAGCCAACTCTATAATCTCTCCAAGTTTTTCAGTTAAATTTAACATAGCATATATATTTATCTTACTTGCATTTAATATGTCTGTATTTTCAATTTTAATATTGTCAATTATATTAAGAACTTTATTTATATATTTATAATCAAGATTTTTTATAAGTTTATCTAAGAAGTATATAAGTTCTCCATTTTTCTTTAATTCATCCAAAAATTTATCTACATCAATTAAATTAATATTTTTCTCTCCAATTAAAGATATTGTTACATATAAGTCATAGCCTAACTTTTCTTTTATATTTAAAGATTCATAATGAATATTGTTTTCTAAGCATATCTTAGCAATTATTTCCTCAATAAGATTTAAAATTGTATTACATTTTTTTATTTCATCTTCAATATATAGCATATGTCTAAATCCACCTAAGAATTTCTCTTCTTCCAATTTATCAATATATTTGCTTGTTTTTTTATGCTTTTCTATTAAGAAAGGTAGCATATCTTTGTTACAAAATTCTTTTAATATTCTTAATGAAGATATATTTATAGTGGGATTTACAGTTTTAGCATGTTTATATGCTCTATTTAATATATAGTCCAACAATTTCTTATCTTCCCTCCCAATCTTCTTTAATTCATTTATTGCAGCAGTTTTTGCTTTTCCATTTCCAATAGTTAAAAACTTAAATAACAAATCTATTTTAAATTTTGAATTATCTAATAAGGATATTAACTTAACTCCAACAAATTGAGTATTTTCATCAAAAACATATAAAAATTTTTTTAAAAATCCCTCCTTATAAAATTCAATTGTTATTTTAATTTCTTTTCTTTCAATTATTTTTAATGCTCTTTTTTCATCTTTATTTAATAATTCTATTATTTTTTTCTCATCTAACTCAGTATTAATATTTAATTTTTCAAATAATTCACATAATTTTTTATACATATATTTAGAGCTATCTCCCAACAATAAAATATCTAAATTTTCTCTAAGATAATTTTTATCCAATTTATCCAAATATTTTAATATAATGTTTATAGCTAATTTTCTTTCAGATAGGTCATTAGAATAAAGTTTTTTCAATAAAGCTTTTGTTATTTGATTTGGATATTCATCCAATAGATTTTTAATAGCTTTATCAAAACTGTCATTATCTTTTAAAAGAGCTTTATAGAATATATTTTCTGGCTTAGCATATAATAAATAATAATAAACAATATATCCAGATTTATAGGAAGTTAATTTCAATATTGCTCTTTCATCATTTTCCTCTTTTGTTAATCTTTTAATAGTTGCCAATGATTCTCTATATATAAATTTATTTTTATAGTTTAGTCCTTCTAAAACATATTTTATATATCTTAAAACAATTTCATCATCCAACCTTTTTAACAAAGTTAGAGCTCTTCTAAAATCATCTATATTGTCTGATAAAAATAAGGTTTCTAAATATTTTGAAAGATTTTTATTCTTTTTTATTTCTTTTGCTAATTTGTAGTAATTTCCTGAATATAACAAATTAAAGAATTCATATTCATTCATAAAAATCCCTATATTTTGTAAATATATTTATTTTTGGAATATTCTTCTTTAATTAAACCACAAAAAACTAACTTATATAGCTCTTCATTAAATTCTTTTGTTGTTAATCCAGAATCTTTTGCTAATTCTAAAAATCTACCTTTTCCTTCAATAATTTTGAATTCATTAATTATTCTTAATACTTCACTTGAATAATTTTTATCTAATTCCTTAAATATTAAATTTTTTATTTCTTTTATATTTATATCTCTATTTTTTGAGTACATACATACTTTCCATAAATCCCTCTCAGCCAATTTTAAGCTATTTGCTATTTTGGAGATGTTGTCTAATTTATCAACTTTATTATCTGAAAGTATGTATATATTATGTTCTTCAATTTTAGGAAGTGGATATATATCTATAAATATGTCATATCCAAAAATATTCTTTAACTTTTCCTCTAACTTTAATATCTCCTTCTCATCAATATTTACAAGTATCCATCTTTGCTTTGGAGTTAATTCATTGTAAGAGAACTCTAAAACTTTTTTATACAATTCTCTCCTATCAATAAAATTCATTAAATAGTTTTCACAACTCCTTAATCTTGAAACTAAATCAATATCATCCATATATTTTAACTCTTCAATATTTAAATTATTATTTTTAATTTCTTCTATAACAGCCCTCTTCAGCATTGTATTTACAATTCTGACAGTTTTGTGCATATAAACAGCTGAATACATTTGATGTCTTGCTACTAATAAGGACTCAATAGCTTGAATTCCTTTTTTAATTACACCTATCTTAACCTTACCAAAGTATTCAAAAGTTTTTAAACTTCTTATTATTCTTGGTAAATCTATGAGTCCATAAGCTGTCCCAGTATGATAACTATCTCTTAATAAATAATCCATTCTATCAGCATCTACATCCCCAGAGATTATTTCACTTTCTAATCTTTTTCCACTTAATACATCTAAAATCTCTTTATTGCTAAAAACTCCTAAATCCATTTTTTTTATAATTTTTTTACCAACCTTTTCATGATTGTAATTTAAAATTTCTAAGGTATGTGAAAATGGAGGATGTCCAATATCATGTAAAAGAGCACTTATCTTAACCAACTCTATATCAATATCATCAATTTTTTCAGCTATTTTTTGAGAAATAAACATTGTACCTAAAGAATGCTCAAATCTTGTATGATTTGCAGAAGGATAAACAAGATTAGCTAAACCTAACTGTTTTATATTTCTTAACCTTTGGAATTCTTCACTATCTATAATTTTAAGTATTTCATCTTCAATATAAATATCTTTATGAATGCTATCTCTTATAACTTTCATATTCATCCACAATAATAAATAAAAAAATTTTATTTTTTATTCACTCCAAACAGTTCCATTAAGATATGCTAAAATTTTGTCATTAGTTTTGTTATAAACTTTTCCTATTAGGACTTTTAATTTTTCTCCCTCTGATGTATTTATTCTCTCAATCTTTTTAATTTTTATAACCATTCTCATCTTTCTCATAAACTCCAAATATTCATCTAAATCTTCCTCACTATCAAAAATTAGCTCTATATCTTCTGTTACTCTTTCATTATTTGCAACTTTTTTAATACTTTCAACCATTGGGAATATTATACTCTTCCCAATATCATAAGCTCTCTTATCTAAATCTTCATCATTAAATTCATAAGCCATAAATCCCTCTCTAACAACTCTACTAAATATAAAATCAACACCTAAATCAAAAAAGAAAGTAAATGCCTCTTCTAAATCTTTACAATGAATAAAATGAGTTGTGTATTTTAGTGGAGGAACAGTCATATCTAAATCTTTTATTACTACCCCTTCCCTACCTTTTTTATCTAATTCTAAAATTATATTTTTAATCTCTTCATGAGCTATATCTTTATCAACAATTTTTATTGGTTTTGTGTGAGGTAAATTATACTTTTCCAATAAACTTAATCTCTCTTTTACTGGTAGAGAGTTGTTTGTTTCTTTCTCTTTTATGTCAAATATATAAAATCCTAAATTTTCATATTCTTTCTCAACCTCTTCATAATAAAATGGAGTATATGGATTATTCTTCCCTATCATTTCTCCACATAACATATAGTTTGGATAATCATCTAAAATATTCAAATCTAAATATTTATTTATTTTTTTAGTTGTAAAAGGACAAATATAACCACTTCTTGTCAATGCAACATACTTATCATTAACTTTAACAACTCTAATATTGTATCCATTAAGTTTTTCTTCAATTGCTACCTTATCTACAAAATGGTTTTTTATAGTTGGATAAAGTGTTATTGCTCTATATGTTTTGGGATAACCTCTAACAACATCTAAATTCTCATTTAAGAAAATAACTGTTCCCTTTTCTAAATGTTTAAATTCTTTTTTAAAAGTTAGTAATTTTATATCTTTATATTCATACTCCCTTAGGATTCCTTTTTTAAATGCTTTATTTAAATCTTTTAAAGAAATATTTAGTTTATTTGCTATATCTTCTAAGTTGTATGTACTAATCATTCAACTCACCTTAAATCTTCAATAGTATTTATATTATAGAATGCCTTCTTATCAAATAGCTCAGAATTGATATACATAGGATTTAGATGCTTTATAAAATATCTAATAGATAAATTATCTTTTTCTAAAATTATCTTTCTTAAATAAATTAATGATTCTCTTTTGTATAATGCAAATAGTGGCTCAATAAAACCATTTTTATGTTTTGGGATAATGCATAAGTTGTTTTTAGCTTCTTTTATTTTTGATATTAGTATATCTACATCTTTTTTGGATATTAAGGGACTATCACATGGCAAAACTAAATACCATTCTGCATTTATTGATAGCATTCCACAATATATCCCCATTAATGGACCTAAATCATTTATTAAATCAAAAGATAAAGATAATTTATATTTTTTAACAATATCATTTAGGTTTAAATCTTCTCTAACAACTACAACAAAAGGAATATTTAGCTCTTTAAGAGTAGTTATAGGATACTCAATTAAATATTTATTTTTAAATTTTCTTAAAGGTTTTTTTCCTCCAATTCTTCTTCCTTTCCCCCCAGCTAATACAATGCCTGCTATGATATTATCTCACCATTGAATAGTATAGATGGAGCTATTAACTTGCCTCTCTGCTCTATATCATTTAAAGGAATAGCTTCTTTAAACAACTCAAAAATATTTCCTCCAAATAATCCCTTCTTTATTGGAGTAATTTCTCCATTTTTATATAAGTAGGAGTTTTGTATCTCAACTGAAAAATCTCCAGTTATTGGATTTGATGTATGTGCTCCAATAACATTATTTATATAGATATATTCATCAAAATCATTTAAGGAGTATTTACTACTTTCAATTATTATATTTGTTGTTCCAACATGTGGAATAGAGGAATAACTTCTTAAACCATTTCCAGTAGATTCTTTACCTTCTTTATTTGCTCTCTTTATATCATATAAATAATTCTTTAAAATTCCATTCTCTACTAAAACAGTTCTCTGTGTTTTTGTTCCTTCTCCATCAACTTTTCCAGAAGCTAAACCATAGTCAATAGTTCCATCATCAACTATTGTTATACTGTTGTTAAATATTTCCTCTCCCAATTTTCCTTTTAAATAACTTCTATTCCTTTGGACATTCTCAGCTGAAAAAGCTGGAATTAATGTATATCCTAACAAAGACCTCAGAGCTCTTGGAGATAATACTATATTTCCTTTATATTTTATCTTTACCCCATTTTTTGATAATTCAGCCAATTTTAAAGCTTTTTCTGTTAGCTGTTTTGTATCAAATAGTTTTATAGATGTTTTATATTCATGAGAAGGTTCGTTATCCAACATTATAGATATTCCTGCTGAGAAAGATGTAGATGTTTCTTCAACATCTACTCCATTAGAGTTTATTAATCTAAAATATCCTATCTCCTTATCTACACTACCACTTAATACTTCTGCACCTTTTTCAATAGCTAAATCTCTCATCTCTATTAAATATTCCATTAAATCAGTTTCATCCAAATTTTCTACATCTTTACTAAAAATTTTAGGATTTTTATATTTATCAGGATAAGAAAAAGATACATACTCATCATAAACTAAGTTTTTCATAGCTTTATACACTATTGATTCATCTAATTTATTTGAATATGCAAAACCAACCTTATTATCTTTTAAAACTCTCACACCAATACCATAACTTTTATAATACTCAGAGGTATCTACACTTTTTCCATCCAACTCAATACTTGAACTCTCTCCTTCAACATAATAAACTTCAACATCAAAACCTTCTCTTTCTCCAATTTTCATAATCTTTTCTAACATCTTATCACATATATTTGAATATTTTATAAAATATGTCTGTTGATGGATGTGTTTCAATAAAATTCTCATAGATATTTATTCCTTTTATATACTGAGCAAAATAAGGAACTACTTCATAGGCAGGAATCATAGTAAGAGCTCCAACAACTTTATTATTTTCATAGTATATCTTATTTATCCCTATATTATCTAAAACTCTAAAAAAGTTGTTCATTCCAACAGAGCTCTTAACTAATTTATATTTATTTGTTTGCTTTCCTACATAACTAATATTTAGCCTTAATCTTATGTTTTTTGGTATTAAACTATATTCTAATTTTTTCAAAGGTTTATTTTTTGTTAATCTAATTATATTTTCTGCAACAGTTAGAGCATCAATCCTTGCAGCAGGTGTATTTCCAAAGGAGTTAATTCTACAATCTCCACAAGCAAATTCTTTATTATTAATTCTTAAGAATTCATCAGTTTTATATGTTGATTTTCCACCAATTGCTAAGATTTTTAAATAATCATCATTATCTAATAATTCTTTTAATCTATCTTTACTGTAAGTTATTTCAAAATCAATTAAATTTTTTTTGATATAGTTCTTTATATCTTCATCCTTGATATCCTTTAATATTTCACTTCTTGAATATAAGGTAACATCTGAACCAAAGTCAGAAAATACTGGTGCTATCTCCAACCCAACAGTTCCACCACCTATAACTAACAACTTCTCAGGTAGTTCTTTTAAATTTGGAATATCAGTATGATTTAAAAGTGTTCTATTTTCAAATTCTTTTGTGTAAATTTTACCAGTAGCATAAACTATATAATCATAATCATCTTTATAATCATTTTTAAATTCTTTATAAATGATATTAACTCCTGCCTCTTTGGTTTCTTTCTCTAACTTGTTTCTAATTCTATCCAAAACATCTTTAATTTTATTTTGAAGTTCTTTAAAACTAACTATCTCTTCCAAATGTATTTTTTTATTTTTTATTATTGAGAGATTTATTAAATTATTTGCTATCTCCCTCAAACCTGTGAAGTATGTGCATCCATAATTTAAACATGTCCCTCCTAACTTATCTTTTTCATATAAATCAACTTCAAAATTATTTTTAGCTAATATTAAAGAGAGTAATCTTCCTGCTGGACCAGCTCCAACAATAGCTACTCTACTCATGCTTATCCTCTTTCTCCATTTTAAAATCTTCATTTATTTTGATAACTATGTCAGCAATTTTTTGTAAAGCTGTTGAAAAACCTGGCTCTGCTCCTATAATAATTATTCTTTTTCCCTTTTCTTTTGCTTTTCTTATTGCTGGAAGAAAATCTGCATCTCTTGTAACATAAACAATAGTATCAATACTTGGATTAAAAACTAACTCAGTAGCATCAACAGCCATCTCTACATCCACATCCCCAGCAGATATCCTTGGCTCAAATCCCTGATTTATAACTGCCTCTATCAATTTATCAGATGCATACTGATTTAAATAAACCCTTCCAATAACTATGTCTCCATATTCCTCTAAAATTTCTCTTATTTTATCTAAATTTATATTAAACTCTTTTCTTAACATATTTGGGCCATCTATTAATAAAGCAATTTTTGCATTACCTCTCTTCCTTTTAGCTTTTTCATAAATTTTATGAGTTAAACTTTCCAATTTTTTCCACATGTATCTCACCAAAATAAACATTGGAATATGTAAGAATATAAGAGCATAAATATAAACAACATTACAAAAATCCTAATCTTTAATTTATTGTAACAATCTAATATAAAACAGTAATTAACACTAAATAAAATAGCGTCTCAGTTAGTGCCGATTTCCTCATCAAATCAGTGGGGGTAACTATCATCATTGACGCATAAAAAAGAATAATAAAATTTTTAGATTTTTAAGAGTTCTCTACCTTTTGAAATAACTATTTTACATGGCATTGGTAATTTCATAGCAGCTCTTCTTAAAGCCTCTTTTGCAGCTTCATACTTATCTGGATTTACCCAGATTGTTAAAACAGCTTGTCCTTCTTTAACTCTTGCAGCTGTTCCTATTGGCTTACCAAAAGCCAACCTCATACCATCAGAAATCCTATCTGCCCCAGCTCCTGTAGCCATTTTGTGCTCTCTTAATACTTGGTGTGGATATACTCTAATTTGGAATTTATATCCCATTCTACCGCACATTTTTGCAATATACTTGTTTGCAGCAACTCTTGCAGCTTCTAATGCATTGTGTCTTATTTGAATATCTTTTGTAGATACTAAATCTACTTGAACTGGAAAGTCAGCAGATAAATTACCCATAATGTAATGGACAACTTTTGGTTGTGGAACTCCTTTTATATACTCTTTTCTTGTGTATGGTGGTTTATCTACATCTCTATAACATCTGTTTGGTCTTAAAGAAGCCATGTTTTCACCTAAATAATATTTATATTATTCAATGCTTTATTTTAATGAGTTAATAAAAATAATTTGTTTTAGTTTATATAATTTATTATTAGATAATGAATTCAAATTTTTAAAGGCCTATTAAAAATACTGGCACAACTGAAAGGAGCATGATAACTGCAATAATTATAGCAATTATTTGTCTTTTAGTTAAATTTAACTTTTTATTTTTCTTTTTCATACTCCATCATCTCTAAATATGACTTAGTTATTATATTCTCCTTACTAATATTTAAAAGCTCTAACAAGTTTAACAACTCCTGCACATCATTTTTATTATATTCTTCAGCTTCTTTTTCTAACTCTATAAATGTCCCTAAACCTTCAACATCATCAATACAAACAGTTATATTATTATCTTTCTTATATATTTCTCTGCATTTTTTTATAACTCTAACTTCTTTAAATCCAAGTTTTTTTAATATGTTTTTCATCTTTTCTTTATCTTCTATTCTAACTTCTATCTCTTCTCTTGATTTAGATATCTTATCTAATTTAGGGCCTTTGTATGTTAAATAATAATTTCCACATACATCTCTTATTCTTAAAGCTTCATCAGTTTCTTTAAAATCTCTATCTATGCCATTAAAATATATATCCTCTTGATACTCTTTCTTAACAAAAGAAAAATTTAAAGATTTTAATTTTTTTATGATTTCTTCTTTATTATCTATCTTTGCTTTAACTTCAATCTCAAACATAATCTCACAAAAAAAATAAAAAATTAGCTTCTTGCTTTTCTTCTTTCTCTTTTCAATCTTCTTAATCTTTTCTTATACCATTTCCATCTCATTCTACCCTTTTTCTTCCATCTTCTTGAACTTCTTTTTATGTTCCCACCCTCTTTAAAGTTTTTTTGTTTTAAATAAATATAAAAGATATTTAAACTTTTTTACTTTAACCAGTGTGCTCTTTCAACTTTTATATAGCCATTTTCTGACTTAGAGAGTTTTAGAAACTTTTCTCTAAACTCTTTATCTATTTTAGGTTCATCTTCTCTTAAAACATTCTTTTTATCAATTATATAGTAACTTTCTTCACCTTCTAAATCAAATTTTTCAAGTATTTCACTAAACTTGTTTATAATCTCTTCAGCTTCCTTAATTATCTTTTCTTTCTCCATAAATTATCCCAACAATCCTACATCTTTAAGAGCTTTTTTTAATATTTCCTTGTTTTCTTCTTTCATTTCTGTAAGAGGACTTCTTAATTCACCAGCAGGAAACCCTAAAAGGTTCATTGCAGTTTTTATAGGAATTGGATTTGTTTCTATAAATAAAGCTTTCATTAGAGGATACAACTTATAATGTATCTCTCTTGCCTTTTCAAAGTTGTTATTTAAAGCTGAATATACAAGCTCTTTCATCTCTTTTGGTAAGATGTTTGCTATAACACTAACAACTCCTTTACCACCTAATGCTAAAATAGGTAGTGTTAGCTCATCATTTCCAGATAAAACCTCTAAATCAGTCTCTAAAATTAACTCAGAAACTTGTGAGAGATTTGGATTAGCTTCTTTTACAGCTACAATATTACTATACTCATTACTTAAATATTTAGCTGTTTCTACACTCATATTCACTATGCATCTTGTTGGGATGTTGTATATTATTATTGGCAAATCTACACTTTCAGCTATTGTTCCAAAATGTTTTTTTAAACCTTCTTGAGTAGGTTTATTGTAATATGGAACAACTGATAAAATAGCATCTACTCCAACATCCTCAGCAAATTTAGAAAGTTCTATAGCTTCTTGTGTGTTGTTAGAGCCAGTTCCAGCTATAACTTTTATTCTCCCATCAACAAACTCAACAGCTTTTTTTATTACTTCTTTATGTTCATCATGTGTAAGTGTAGGACTTTCCCCAGATGTTCCTACAACTACTATTCCATCAACATCATTCTCAATTAAAAACTCAATATTCTTTTTTAGTCCATCAAAATCAATGTTGTAATTTTTAAAAGGAGTAATAATAGCAGGATATACACCAGAAAACATAAATAAATTCACCTTTGCATCTGTTTCATTTTATGAGTAATATATCCCGCTATTCTGTTTCTTAATCTTTTTGTAGATATCTCAGCTACGTCTTCAACTCTTTTTTTATTTTCTTCAAAATCTGTGGTAAAGTAATCTTTATACTTCTTTATTAACTCCAATGCTGTCCTTTTTATAAAGAGTTGTCTCACTCTTCCCATTTTTCCACCTTTTTTATATGTTTTTCTTGAAGTTGTTTGTTATGTTCAATTAATATCTTAAATATTTGAATGGCTATGTTTTCATCTACATTATAGAGCTTACAAAGTTTTTTTATACTTTCGTATTTATATTTTTCCCTCAATGGGTCGTTAATATTTAGTCCTAACTTATATTTAATATTAGCTATATCCTTAGCCAACTTATTTCTTTCTGCAATAAGTTTTATAATGTTTTCATCTATCTCATCAATCTTTTTTCTTATACTTTCAAGCTCTTTCATAGATATCAGGGATTATTTTGGTTTTGCATTAAATAATAGTTTAAATAAAGATAGTAGTAAATAGTATAAAAAATTAATATCTAACCTCTAAAATACCCCTATCCCACTCTAAATAATGGCCTATATCACCAACTTTTGATAAATCAATTATTGGAACAATTGCAGGAGTTGGAGAAATTCCCATCCTCTTCTGGAAATCTGTCTGTTCTTGGAAAGTTCCACTATTAACTAATACTACTCCTCTATAAATATCATATCCATTTATATGAATATGCCCAGTATGTAAAATATCAATATCTCTATCAATAACTAAATAATCTTTATGTTCTGGAGCTATTGGGCATCTACCACCATAAGTAGGACATAATAATCTTCTTTTAATTAGTTCTCTCATAATTGTTGCAGGATTTTCATAACTTGCTGTTTTTATTTGACTGACTAAGTCATCAAAACTCCTACCATGATACAGTAATGTGTCAAAACCATGTATATTTAAACAGCAAGGATTTCCTACAAAATACATATTGTCTCTGTTGAACAACTTTATTATATCATCTGGTAATCTTGGTTGAGGTTCAGCAGGTCTAACAGCATCGTGGTTTCCAGGAGATATGATAATAGATATATGCTCTGGAATTTGTTCTAAATATAATGCTATCTCTTCATACTGAGATAGAATATCTATCTCATATAAATCTTCCTCTTGTCCAGGATATACTCCAACTCCATCAACTAAATCTCCTGCAATACAGATATACTTCAATCTACTAACAACTTTTTCCTCTAAACAGTCATTTACATCTCCATTTAATAGTTTTATGAGTTTTTCAAATTCTCTATGTAAAAATTCTTTACTTCCAATGTGGATATCTGATAAAAACATCATATATATTTGTTCATTAATCTTTTTTGGTGGTTTTGGAGTAATAGAAGGTCTAATTATTTTATCAACAATAATCATATTATTGTTAGATACCTTTCCAATAGCTCCTATAACCTCATCTAATAAGATATCATCAGGAATATCTTTATTGTCTATTTTTTCTTTTGGAATTAAAAGAGTAGCTTCATCTTTAGTATCTTCTATTTTAACTCTTAAATGTCCTGTTTTTGTATAACTAACCTCTGAAACAATGCCAACAACAAAAATATCATCATAGCCCTTATATTTGTTTATTTTATCTAAGTCAATTGGTTTTCTATTTGCTTTTTTAATAATAAATTTTTTTAATCTTTCATATCTATCTTTAAAATATTCAATAAAATCCTCAATTGTCCCTGTACATGTTGATTTCCCTGTTACATCAGAATCTTCATAAATCTCTATTTTTTCTTCTATATCTTTTGCTATCCAGTTTATTCTGCTATTTACACTTTCCTTAATTTTTGAGATATATGAAAATCTTCTTTTTCTATCTTCTAAGTACTTGTTCTTATCCTCTATTTTCTTATCTTTATCTACTTTATTTAGCTCTTCAATCTTTTTTATTATTTCTTCTTCATTAATTTTTTTCTCTTTCTCTATTTTTTCTTCTTTTTTATCTTCTTCTCCTGTATAGTATTTGATAAAGTCAAAATCTTTATAATTCTCTATGATGTCCTCTAAACTTTCAGTTAAAAAAATATCTAAAAACTTCTTGTCTAAGAGTATAAATCTTTTGTTATATTTTTTAAATTCTTTAATTTTGTTTATTAAATCCACTATCTTATTGTAATTCTTTAAAAATTCATAAACCTCTGGGGATAATAAAACCTCTAACTCTAAAAATCTCTCTATCATAGCAATCATCAAAAAAGTAAAATTAATTAGAATCTTCTAATATTTGGATTTATTAAATTTCTTTCAATATTCCATATTTCATTTAAAACATTAGAACTTAAATTACATCTAATAAATGGAGAGTTGCAACTTATTGCTAAGTGTGCAATAGTTGAATTATTACCCTCAAATATTGGAGATAGTCCTTTATCTGATATGTAGTTTGAGTAATAGCATAAATCTGTTAAGCTGCCAATATCATAAGGATTTACTTTAACAAAATCTACATCCTCATACACTTCATTTGTACAAATAAACCCATCAAAATCTAATGTTTCATCAACTTCTAAATAATCTACTAATGATAAGTCCTTATCTTTTAAAATATCTTTCTTACCACTTATTCCTAAAAGAACATCTAAATCTTCATCCTCTTTTAGTTCATCAATATACTCTCTAATTTTTGGTAGTTCTTCAAAAACATCATTACATCTATATGCTCCATCTAAGCATAAATCTCCATAATCTTTTAATTTATTTATAATCTTTTGATAAAACTCTATAATTTCCTCAACTGATTCAGCGTTTATAATTGGAAATATTTCAATATTATTTTTGTCTTTTAAAATAGCTGATGCAACAGTTGGTAAGTCAATGGTTATGGCTCCTCCTAAGAATTTGTAAAAAGGTATATCCAAAGCATTTGCAGCAGCTCTTCCTATACTAATAGAGACTCCCATACAAACACTTGGAGAAAGATTTAAGCTTGATACAACAGAATCAATAAACTCAATATCTAATGGTGAGTAACCAATAACCTCAGGAGATACTATATTTTCAATCTCAGAGATGACATCAGAGTTAGCAGATATAACATCATATCCAATAGATATGTTTGTTATAGTTGTAATCATTATTTTTTTTTCAAGATTTTTAAAAATCTCTTTTGCAGAGATTCTCTCAATAACAATACTCAAAATTATCCCTCTATTTTTCTTCTTCTAATAGGTTTTAATGGTGCTTTTTTTTCTTCCAATTCTTTAAAAGCTATTTTTAAAGCACTATCTTTAACATCTACTAAGGCATAAGCTCCTTCTGATATTTGTAGGCTTCTTGCTCCTAATATTCTTGCTACCTCAAATTTTGTTAATTTTTCCATAAATTTCCCTCACATAAATTATTAAATATTTTAAATGGTGGGGCCGCCGGGACTTGAACCCGGGTCGCACGCCCCCCAAGCGCACAGGATAACCAGGCTACCCCACGGCCCCTATAAGAATGTTTCATCATGAGCTATTAATTCATCAATAATCTCTTTACCATCTTTACTAATTCTATAAGATATAAACATTCTTCTACAACAATACTTTTTAATTCCTAAATCATCTAAAATATCTTTTGGATTTTCTCCATTTAATAATCTTCTTTTATATTCTTCAAAAACCTCAGAGATAACATTTCCACAAGAAAAGCATCTAATTGGGAACATCATATTTAGCTCACCTTTTTTTAATTATTACTTAACTCCAAATAATTATATATAGTTAAAAAAGAAATAATAATTCAGTAAAATAAAATAATTTATCTGTAAGATTTTTGTCTTTTTGCTCTTGGACCTTTTGTAGATCTACTTGGTTTGTGTGGTTCTGTTCTTCTTGCATCACTAACTAACAATGTTCTATCATAAGCTAAGAATTTATCTCTTAACTCTTTACTTCCTGTAAATTCAACAATTGCTTTACCTATTGCTGTTCTTGCAGCATCCATTTGTCCCATTACTCCTCCGCCTTTAACTGTAACATCTATATCAATTTGACTAATAATTTCCTCTCCAGCTAATAAAATTGGCTCCATTAACTTCATTCTTTTATATTTAGGTTCTATTAACTCAATAGGGACTTTGTTTATTCTTATTCTACCTTTTCCTTCTCTTGCCACAGCTCTTGCAATTGCTCTTTTTCTTTTCCCAACTGTTAGAACTACCTTACTCATAATATAATCACCTTTTAGAATTTAGCTCCCAAGTGTTTGCTAACTTCTCCTAATGTAATATATTTGTTGGTTGTTAGTTCTTTTATGTAAGGTGTGTTTTCTTTTTCTGTTCCTAAACCTTCATCTGCTTGCAAATTCAAAGGATTTCCAACATATACCTTAACTCTTTTAAAAGCTTCTCTTCCTTTAGCTTTTTTGTAAGGTAACATTTTTCTAATTGTTCTTCTTAATATATCATCTGGTCTTCTTGGGAATTTGGGACCAAATCTTCTTGGATTAGCTACGTTTTTCTTCTCTCTTTCTTCTCTATATTTTTCTAAAATCCACTCTCTATTTCCTGTTATAATAACTTTCTCAGCATTAATAATAGTTATTTCTTCTCCTCTTAAAACTCTTTTAGCAACTTCTGAAGCTAATCTTCCTAATATTGCCTTTTCAGCATTTATAACTGTCATAAGTGTTTCACCTTATTTAACCTATTATCTTAACATTTGAACCTTTTGGATTTCTTTTTATTAACTCTTCTATTGATATAGCTTCCCCACCAGCTTCTTTAATTAATCTTCTTGCTTTTTCTGTGAAGGCATAAGCAGCTACTACTACTTTTTTCTCTAATTTTCCAGCTCCTAAAACTTTTCCAGGAACTACAACAACATCTCCATCTTCAGTATATCTATTAATTCTACTAATATTTACTTCTATTCTTTTTCTTCTTGGTTTATCTAATTTCTCAGCTACTGCTCTCCAAATTTTTGCATCATTTTTATGACTTTCAATTTTGAGTGTTTTAATTGTTTCTACTAATTTTGAATTTGTAGCTTTTGTTCTTATTTTCATTTCATCCACCTTTATAGTGTTTCAATTTGGTTTAATAAATCCAAAGCTTTATTTTTTAAAATTTTTACAGCCTCTTCTAATATTTCTTCACCACTCATTTGCCCAAATGTTTCAACTAAAAACTCTACTTCATCATCAGATAGTTGTTTATATACAGCATTACATGGTTGCCATTTTGCATGAACCTTACCAATTCCTGGAATTGCTTCACACTCAATATCAACTTTTTGCCCTTTACCTAATTTAATTATTGGAATGTTTTTAAAAGCTACTTCTCCATTCTCAGATACTAAATCTTTTGAGTATAATGTGCAAGGCCCTTCTCCTTTTAATTTAAAAATAATAACTTCTTCATCAGAAGTAGGTTTTCCCTTTATAGGGATAAGTCCTAATCTATGAGCTAAAATTTCATCATCCATAGATGAAGAATTTTCATAAATATAAACATTTTCAATAGCATAGGTAGGAACTTCAGAAATCATAATTCTTCTAATAGCATTAGAAAAAGATAGGGGAGCTTTCATCCTAAAAATAAATTGCTCCCCAATTCTTGTTTGTTTTTTTTCTTTAATTGTAAGCAAATAGCTTCACCTTATTTTTTGTAGGCCTTCTTTGGAGTAGTACCATCATGAGGAATTGGTGTAACATCCTCAATTCTTCCAATTCTTAAACCTGCTCTTGCTAATGCTCTAATAGCTGCCTGAGCTCCAGGACCAGGATTTTTTTGACCACTTCCTCCTGGAGCTCTAACTTTTATATGTATGTTTGTTACTCCTCTCTCTTTTAATATTTCAGCTAATTTAAAAGCTGCCTGCATAGCTGCATAAGGAGAACCTTCATCTCTCTGATTTCTTGTAACCATTCCACCAGATATTCTGGCTATTGTTTCAGCTCCTGTTATATCTGTTGCATGAATAATTGTGTTGTTGTAGGATGAATATATATGAACAATTCCCCATTTTTCTTTTTTTTCAGCCATTGTTACACCTTTTTATTCTTGTGTTTCTTCCAATCCTATAATTTTAGCTCTTTCAGGATGGTCATTGTTGTTAAATGGTGAGTTTTTTGCATAAGTTATTTTATCTTCTTCCTCAACTTTAACCATATAACTTGGGACAGTTACAACTCTTCCATTAACTGCTATATGCCCATGTATTATCAATTGTCTTGCTTGTCTTGGAGTTCTTGCTAATCCTTTTCTAAATACAAATGTTTGTAATCTTCTATCTAAGATATCTTCAACAGTTAGAGATAAGACATCATCTAATGTTGGATTATCTTTAATTAATATCCCATACTTTCTTAAAACATCAAATAACTGTTTCTCTTCAATTAATGCTTGTTCTGACCTATCTCCAATTAATCTTCTTGCTTGTCTTCTATATTTTCTTAATATTGTTTCAGCTTTCCAAACTTCTCTTTTTCTTCTTAAACCATACTTTCTACATAATTCTTTTTCTCTTTCAATTCTTTCTTTAATCCATGGATGATTAGGTGTTTCATACTTCTTTTTATATCTTCTTCTTGGGTCTCCCATTTAATCACCTTATTTCTTTCTTCTTGATACTCCAACAGTTGGACCTCTTCTGAATGTACTTTTTGTTCTTTGTCCTCTACATGGTAATCCTAATTCGTGTCTTATACCTCTATAACATTTAATTCTCTTCAATCTGTTAATATCTTCTTGTTTAACTATCATTAAGTCAGATTCAATAACGTGTTTATCTTCTCCAGTTACATAATCTTTTCTTCTATTAAACATCCATGAAGGAATTCCAAAATTAGCTGGATTTTGTAAAACTTCTTCTATTTTTTTTACTTCTTCTTCTGTTAAATAACCAGCTAATTTGTTAGGGTCTATGTTTGTAACTCTTACAATAGCTCTTGCCATTGCTTCTCCAACACCATAAATGTCTTGGAGAGCCATTATTATCTTCTTGTTACCATCAACATCTGTTCTTGAGATTCTAAGTAAATATTTAAACTCATTGTTATTTTGAGTTTCAGCCAAGTTAATCCCTCCAGATTTACCTTATTTTAACGTGTTTGAATTAAATAATATAATAAAAAAATAAGTGGCGCGGAGGGGGGGATTTGAACCCCCGCGGGGCAAAGCCCCATGGGATCTCCAGTCCCACGCCGTAGCCGGGCTTGGCTACCTCCGCACTCTAAAAACAAAAAATAATAAAATAACTAATCTATATAAATTACTTTCGGTTTAATTTATTAAAATATTTGAAAATTTATTGAGCAGATGGTTGCATAATACTTTGTAATTTTTCTTGGAACTCTTTTAATTTTTCTTTTAATTTTTCTTCTTGTTTAGATAAGGTTTTTAGTCTTAATTCTAATGTTTCTATTTTGTCTTTTAATTCTTTAATAATTTCATCTTTTTTTCTTTTTATAAACAATCCACCAATCAGTATATAAACATATTCATAGTCACTTTTCTCTAATTCTTCTAATGCTTTTTGACTTTCTTTTAACTCAGTTTCTACACCTTGCTTTTGCATTAAAATCATTTGTAATTGTTGTTGTAATTGTTGGAGTTGTAATAGTTGAGCTTGAATTTGTGGAGGAACACTCATAAAATCACCATATAGTTTTTTTGTAGATAATATAAAAACATCTTATATATATAAATTTTCATTATAAAATTTGAATTGTTAAATGATGGATTAAGTAATTAATTCAGAAAATCTATTGTAACACTCTAATGCATCTTCAATTTTACCCAACTTTTCTAATGCTACTGCTTTTCCATACCATGCTTCTGGAATAAATGGATGATGTTCAATAACATAATCAAAACATTTTATAGCTTTTTCATATTCTCCTAATTTGTTGTATATTACCCCACTAAGTAAATATAATTTTGGGTCTTTAGGATTAATTTCTTTAGCTTCTTTAATGTATTTTTTAGCTTCAGATATTTTGCCTAAAATAAAATTAATCTCTATGAGATAATTAAGAACAGTATGATGCTTTGGATTTAAATTATAAGCTTTTTTAAATTGGTTTAGAGCATCTAAATATCTCCCTAATTTAAAATAAATTTTTCCAGAAAGAATAAGAGCATCTAAATTTTTTTCATAAATATCTAAACTTTTATTAATAAAATTTAAAGCTTCATCAAATTTTCCAAGGTCATAATAAAGCTCACCAAGTTCATAATATACAAAGGGACACTTTTTTTGTTCTTTAATAATATTATTTAACATATTAATAGCTTTATCATACTCACCAAATTTTTTTAATAGATAGTATAATATAGCTGATACTAATAAATCACAGGAGTCTTTTTCATAAATCTCTAATAACATTTCTTTTGCTTTTTCTACTTCACCATTTCTTAAATATTCCAAAGCTTTAAATAACATATTGTAAATAACTAATTTCTTATCCGACATAGTTCCACACAAGGAGTTTTATTTTTGCTTTTCTAACCTATATGTCTTTTGACCATATAAATAAATTTCTAACTGTTCAAAGGTAATTGCAATGTATAACATAATTTTGGCTAATTCAGCATTAGAATTGATTCCAAAAGAACTAAAAGTTAAAAAATCAAGAATATATAAATATGATATTTTAGATTCAAACTACCACTACAAATACATGAGAAATTTGAAAGATAAGGAGAGAAGAGGTAGGCCTGATATAGTTCATTTTTCACTACTAACTATCTTAGATAGCCCTATTAACTATGAAAGAAAATTGAAGATATTTGTTCATACATATAACAATTTAGTGTTGGAAATATCTCCTGAAGTTAGGTTGCCAAGAAACTATTTTAGATTTTTGGGAGTTATAGAAAAAGTTTTAAAAGGAGATGAAAATAGATTTATTAGAATTTATGAATCAAGTTTAGAAGAACTACTTAATAAGATACAAACTAAAAATATTGCATTATTAACAAAAAAAGGGAAATTAGTCCATCCAAAAGAATTAAAAAACTATGATACTTTTTTAATTGGAGGATTTCCTTATGGTGAAATACTTATAGACGAACATAATATTAAAGGAAAAGTAAATAAACTCTCTATATATAAAAGAGGATTAACAGCTTGGACAGTTTCTGGAATAGTGTGCTACTCTCTATATTACTTATAAATTTTATAAATGAGAGTGAATATAAATGATTACAATAGTATTAGGGACAAGACCAGAAATAATTAAACTTTCCCCTATAATTAGAGAATTGATGGACAAAGAAATTGATTTTAGGATTATTCACACAAACCAACATTATTCAAAAAATATGGACAAAATTTTTTTTGAAGAGTTGAATTTACCAAAACCAGATTATAATTTAAATGTAGGCTCAGGAACACATGGAGAACAGACAGGAAAGATGATAATGAATATAGAAAAAGTTCTATTAAAAGAAAAACCAAACATAGTTATAGTTCAGGGAGATACAAATACAACACTTGCAGGGGCATTAGCAGCTTCAAAATTAAAAATAAAAGTGGCTCATGTTGAAGCAGGATTAAGAAGTTTTGATAGAAATATGCCTGAAGAAATAAATAGGGTTTTAACTGACCATATAAGTGACTATCTATTTGCTCCAACAGAAATAGCTAAAAATAACTTAATAAATGAAGGAATTAATGAAAATAAGATATTTGTTGTAGGTAATACTATTGTTGATGCAACTTTACAAAATTTAACTATTGCTGAAGAAAAATATAAAATTGAGGATAAAGATTATTTCCTATTAACTTTACATAGAGCTGAAAATGTAGATAACAAAAAAAGATTGCAAAATATTATAAATGGAATTAATGAAGTTATAGAAATATACAACAAAGAAATAATTTTTCCAGTACATCCCAGAACTTTAAAAAGATTAAAAGAATTTAATTTATTAGATAAACTAAATAAGAATATTAACATTATTGACCCAATAGGTTATTTAAAATTTTTATTGTTAGAGAAGTATGCAAAATTAATTTTAACTGATAGTGGAGGAGTGCAAGAAGAAGCTTGTATTTTAAAAGTTCCATGTATAACTTTGAGAGACAATACCGAAAGACCTGAAACTGTTGAAGTTGGGGCTAATATGTTAGTTGGAGATAGTAAAGAAAAACTAATTAATTCAATTAATATAATGCTTAAAAAAGAAAAAAATTGGAAAAATCCTTTTGGTGATGGAAAATCTGCTAAAAAAATAATTAAAATATTATTAAGGTGTTAATTTATGTGCTTAGCTGTCCCATGTAAAGTAATTGAAATAATAGAGGAGAACAATGAGAGATATGCAATAGCTGAGTATAGAGGAGTAAAACAAAAAGCAAAATTAACACTGTTGGATGATGTGAAAGTTGGAGACTATATCCTTATACATGCAGGTTATGCAATAGAAAAAATGAGTGAAGAAGATGCAAAATTAAGTTTAGAAGCTTGGAATGAACTATATAAAGCTTTAGAAGAAGAATAAAAATAAAAAAATCAAGTCTTTTTTAACCAAACTATTTTAATTTATTCTGGTTCAACTTTTACAGCTTTTGTTGGACAAACATCTTCACAAACTCCACAAAAAGTACATTCTTCTTCTCTTGCTACAACTACTTTATCTCCTTGAATTTCAAAAACTTCCATAGGACAGTTATTTACACATTCTGCACAATCTGGACCTCTACATAAGTCATAGTTTATCTTTACAGCCATTATTATCACCTCATATTAAAAATTTAATATTAACTATATTACCAAAGTCATTTTATATATTTTTCTAACTTATAAAAATTAAGCATTTCGTTAATGAACTTAGTTTTACAATCACCACAAAATTTATATACCTCCTTATAAATTATTAAATCTAACATCTAACACACAAAATGTGTAATCAAATTCATAAAAAATATATTAGGTGAGTAAATATGGCAAAGCAAAAACCAGTATTAAACGTAGCATTTATAGGACACGTCGATGCTGGGAAATCTACAACAGTAGGAAGATTATTATACGACAGTGGAGCTATTGACCCACAGTTATTAGAAAAATTAAAAAGAGAAGCACAAGAAAGAGGTAAAGCAGGATTCGAATTTGCTTATGTTATGGACAACTTAAAAGAAGAAAGAGAAAGAGGAGTTACAATAGATGTAGCTCACAAAAAATTCGAAACCAAAAAATATGAGGTTACTATCGTAGATTGTCCAGGACACAGAGATTTCATTAAAAACATGATTACAGGGGCATCACAAGCAGATGCTGCTATATTAGTTGTTGATGTAAATGATGCTAAAACAGGAATTCAACCACAAACAAGAGAACACATGTTCTTAGCAAGAACATTAGGTATCAAACAAATAGCTGTCTGTATTAACAAAATGGATACTGTCAATTACAGCCAAGAAGAATACGAAAAAATGAAAAAAATGTTATCTGAACAGTTATTAAAAGTTTTAGGATACAACCCAGACCAAATTGACTTTATTCCAACTGCATCATTAAAAGGAGACAACGTTGTTAAAAGATCCGAAAATATGCCATGGTACAAAGGACCAACATTAGTAGAAGCAATTGACAAATTCCAACCACCAGAAAAACCAGTTAATTTACCATTAAGAATACCAATTCAAGATGTATATTCCATTACTGGAGTTGGTACTGTCCCAGTTGGTAGAGTAGAAACAGGTATTTTAAGACCTGGAGACAAAGTTGTCTTTGAACCAGCTGGTGTAAGTGGAGAAGTTAAATCTATTGAAATGCACCACGAACAAATCCCACAAGCAGAACCTGGAGACAACATAGGATTTAACGTTAGAGGAGTTAGTAAGAAAGATATAAAAAGAGGAGACGTTTGTGGTCACCCAGACAATCCACCAACAGTTGCAGATGAATTTACAGCACAATTAGTTGTCTTACAACACCCAACTGCTATAACAGTTGGTTACACACCGGTCTTCCACGCACACACAGCACAAGTTGCTTGTACATTTATTGAATTATTAAAGAAATTAGACCCAAGAACAGGGCAAGTTATTGAAGAAAATCCACAATTCTTAAAAACTGGAGATGCTGCAATAGTTAGAATAAAACCAACAAAACCAATGGTTATTGAAAACGTTAGAGAAATACCACAATTAGGAAGATTCGCTGTTAGAGATATGGGTATGACAATTGCTGCTGGAATGGCAATAGATGTCAAACCTAAAAACAAATAAATTCTTTTAATTTTTTTATTTTTTAATTTTCAAGATTAATATATTAAAATAAATTATGGTGATAGGATGAGAAAAGCAAAAATAAAATTGACAAGTACAGACCATGTTATATTAGATGAAGTTTGTAGGCAAATAAAGGAAATAGCAGAGAAGACAGGAGTTGATATCTCTGGACCTATCCCATTACCAACAAAAAAATTAAAAGTTACTGTTAGAAGAAGTCCAGATGGAGAAGGTTCATCAACATTTGATAGATACACATTAACAATTCATAAAAGATTAATATATATAGATGCAGATGATAGAGCTTTAAGACACATAACAAGAATTAGAATTCCAGATGGAGTACAAATAGAGATACAAATCTAATTTTAAAATCTAAATAATCATAAGCAAAAAAAGGTAGTAATCTGAATAATGAGGATTACTACCAAAAAATTCTTTTTTATTTTTGTATAATTAATTTTTAATAGATTTTCTAGTTCAAAAAAATTTAAAAAAAGAAAAAAATTTTATTTATTTAAAGTATCTGTCTAATAATCCTTTTAATATTCTTGCATGTCTTGCTTCATCTCTACTTGATTCATCAAAGTAGTCATGAGCTGGGTCTATATCTAACTCTTTTGCTTTTTTAGCAGCTTCTTTTTTCTCTTTGTTTGCCATACATTCTCCTTTTAACATCATTTCTAAGTTTTCTTTTAAGTTATCTGAAATAACTCCATTCATTTCAGCAAAGTGAGCTGCATGTTCAGCTTCTTCCATAGCTATTTTTCTTAAAGCAGCTGCAACTTCTGGTAATCCTTCTCTTTCAGCTTGTCTTGCCATAGCTAAGTACATTCCAACTTCTTTGCATTCTCCTTCAAAGTTTGCTTGAACAACTTTCTCTAATTCAGTTCCTTTTGTAACTCCTATTTTGTGCTCATTTATTAAGTCTAATTTTTCCATTTTCTCACCTAATAATCTTTTTTTCTGTTTAATTATTTATTTAGAATTAGTATTTATAATTTACTGTCCTAATTTTGGACTAAAAACTGCTAAAATAGTTTGAAATTAGTCAAAAGACATAGGAGAGTCATTAATTGTAATATTTTTTTCTTTAAACCATTCTGCATATTTTTTATCAGCTTTTTGTATGTGCATAATTAGCCAACCAATTAAAAAAGAAACAACATATCTTAAATTGACTTCATTTTCATCTATTTTTTTTAGTTCATTCTGGACAATTACTTTAACAAAGGTATCATGTATCTTCTTATGTCTTTCATATTCAGGATAATTATATTTTTTCATTATTTCTTCTTCATGTTTAAAGTGTTTTTTAGTGTATTCTACAACTCTAATCTTTAAAAGTTCTTTAGCTTCTTCTTTTTTACCTTCTTTTAATAGTTCAAAAATTCTATTAAGTGTTTCAACTAAAAATTTATGCTCTTCATCAAAAGCTCTAATGCCACATTCAAAGTCCTCACTCCATTTTATTATTTCCATAATTTATCACCAAAAAATAAAAATATAAAATTTAATAATTTTGAAATTATATAAAAATTTATATTTAAATTTTGTTATAAATTAAAATAAAGAAAAATTAAAATTCTTTAGCTGCTAAAACCATATTTTTAAGTTTATTAAAAGCTATATCTCTACTTAACAATCTCATACCACAGTCAGGGTCTATAAGTATATTATCCTTTAAATTTTTGTTTAGATATTCATTGTTCTTTAAAATTTCTAATCCTTCCATAATAAGATTTTTTATATCTTCAACACTTTCAACTTTTTTAGATTTTGTATTTATACAACCAAATCCCACCTTTTTTGGGATATTATTTAGAATTTCTAAATTTTTTCTTATTGAAGAAAATTCATGGTCTAAAATATCCACATTGAATTTAAAAAGGTCATCAGCTACTTTTGTAACATCTCCACATACATGCATAGCAATAGGTTTTTTTACACCTTTTATAGTTATATCAATAGCTTTTTTAGCAACATCTAAATCCATAATTCCTGTTGATAAAATAGGTTCATCTATCTGAATATAACTGACATGTCTCTCAATTGCTAAGAGCTCTTTATTTAAAGCAGCAGCAATATCATAAATTAAGTTTTCATCTTTATTATCAGTATAGAAATTCTCAACTCTTACAGAGCTTGCAATTGTTGAAGGTCCAGTTATGATACCTTTAATTTCTACATTTGGATTTAATTTTTTAGCTATTTTTTTTGCATAAAGAATGTCTTTTAAAGTAATAGGCTTCATAAATTCAACTTTACTTACAACTCTTTTATCTTCAAACCCAAACATATTTTTTGTAAATATCTCTATCATATCTCCTCTAACTTGCCCATCTGAAATAATATTTATTCCAGCAGATATTTGGTCTTTAACAGCTATTTCAATAGCATATTTATATTTATCATACAATCCAAATGTCTCTAAAATCTTCTCAAAAAAAGATAATTTTTCTTTGAAAATTACTGGATAACTACCAACAACAGTAGTAATCATTTTTCTCTCCTCATACAATTATTACATATCTTAATATACCCAGCTAAAAATTCTAAGGTTTGGTATATTTTATAATGTATATTTTTAGGAATCTTGTATATTATATATCCATAAATATAGCCAGTTATTACATCAACAATCCAATGCATTCCTACAATTAGTGTAGATATTGGGATTAATATAGCTAAGATGTAGAATAGGTATTTTATATTACTATCTTCATCTTTGTAATGGAGGGCTATTAAAAAAGAGTATGCTGTATGCAAAGATGGTATTTCATAAGTTGGTTTAGTGAAAATCCAAAACAAATTCATATTTATTAAATTTTTAGCAACATCAACTTGGAAAGGTGACTTTACAACAGCTATACTGTATATAATTCCAGCTAATAACCATCCAATAGCTAAATCAACCAATATAGTATCACTCTTTAAAAAATCTTTCTTTATAAATAAGTAATAGCCTATCCCAAAAATAATAACAAAAGTGAAACAATATAGATATATAAATTTAAAGAACATTATTATAAAAGATGGAAGTGTTTGAAGGATATGATAAAATTTGTAGTTACATAGAGGAAACTCTAATATTAAATGTGTAAAGTCATAGGGTTTAATTATTTGAGAATACCACATAAATCCTCCCCATAGTAGATAAGCAATAGGATAAACTAACAATCTTATTTTAATTTCTTTATTTATCATAAAATTCACCAGATTAAAGGTGGTTATTATTAAATTTTATGAAGCAATATCTAATTTTTTAAAAGAATATAAAGTTTTTTGTTATCCAGGAGAACAGATATATAAACTTTATGAAAGCTTAGAAAATAAAATATTAGTTGGAGATGAAAGAGGAGCAGGTTTTATGGCTGAAGGTTATAGTAGGATTAACAATATAGGTTTTTGCTTAGTAACAAATGGCCCAGGAATAAGTAATTTAGCAACTCCATTGGCAAATGCATATAAAGATAACACCTCTATATTAGCAATATCTGGAAGAACTGAAAGAAAGTATATAAATAAAAACTATTTCCAAGAGATTGAGATAAAGACAAATGCAAAGCAGTATTTTTTTGATACTCCTGATTTCAACAAGTTTTTAGATGCATATAACTACTCTCTAAGAAATAAAAAACCATCTTTATTAAATATTCCAGCAGATGTATTTGAAGAAGATTGTATATTTTTGGATGAGATGGATATTGATTATTCTCAAAATATAGATAATATTATTAATAAAATTAATAGTATAAAAGCTGAAAAACCTCTAATCCTAATTGGTCAGGGAATATTTGGAAACCTTAGCTATGAGGAAATATTAAAAATACCAAAAATTTTAAATAAACTTTCATTACCAATCTCTACTACCTATCCAGCAAGAGGAGTAATTGATGAATCCAAAAATATTGGTTTAGTTGGTAGGAGAGGAGATATTTCTTCATTATTAAACTCAGATAAAATTTTAAATATAGGGTCATCATTATCCTACAATACATATCCTCCAAGTATTAGAGAAAAACTTTTAAAAAAGACAATTAATATTAACTTTACACCAAATAACTTAGAAGAAATAAAATACCTATTTGAAAATATTTCATTAGAGAGTTCATTAGAATATGAAAAGAAATTTTTTTCTCCAAAGGGAGATTATTCTCAAAAAATTAATGAAATTATAAAGTATGGAGATATAATAGTTACTGATGCTGGAAAACATACAGTATTCACCTCTTTATTAAAGATTTGCAAAGAGCCAAAAACATTAATATCTTCTCATTCTTTTGGTTGTATGGGTTTTGGGTTACCTGTTGGAATAGGTGTAAAATTTGCTTTAATTGATAAAAATATTGATAAGGAAGTGTTGGTTATTTCTGGTGATGGAGGCATTTTAATGAATATTGAGGAGTTAAAGGTTATTTCTGACTACAATCTTGATATAAAAGTAGTTGTGATGAAAAACAATAAATTAGCTAATTTCACAAAAATAAAAAATCCTAATTTTATAAAAATTGCAGAAGGTTTTGGATTAGAAACAGTATATATAGAGGATATTGAAGACATTAAAGAACTTAAATATAAAAAACAAATTTTTGCTGTTGTTGAGGTTGAAGATGAAGAACTACCTAAACCAAATTTATAAAGGTGAGGATAGATGGATGAGTTATTTAACTTATTATCAAAAGATATACACTTTAATGTAACTAAATTAAACAATGAGAACTATAATCAAAATTGGAAAGTTCCTGAGGGATTTATATCAATAATTGGATTAGAAAATGCTAAGAAGCCAGTATTCTATTATGGATTAACAGATAGCTATAAAGAAAAAACAGGATTCAAAAAAATTAAAAGTGTAAAAGGAGAAAAACTATTATTTTTCAGAGTTTATTATGTATTTGATAGAAAAGATTTATTAGACAAAGAGAAGTATGTTGTTGCTAATGCATTTAATGGTTTATTGTTGGCTATAAAAATTGATAAAGATGACTTTATAAATAAAGCAATAGATACACTTACAAAAGCTTATGAAGAGGATGAATTTGTTAGAGAAAGTATAGAGTATATAAAAGAGAGCCACATGTTTGACAATATTGAAGAAGCTATTAAATTTATGGCAAATAGAGATTACAATTGGCTAATTGGAAGAATTAAATACTATGCTAAAACTTTCCAATACTCTGGTGAAGGTTACTATTTATTACCTCTAAAAACTAACTTAGAGATAACAGAGGGTTTAATTGTAGATAATGATAAAGTTATAGTAGATTTAGAGAACTGTCAGCTCTTCCAACATTATATACTCTATATTGACACAAAAAATAACAAAATTATATACAACAGAGAAAGATTATGCACTAAGATACCAAAAATTTTAAATATTAAAGTTAAAGAAGATGAGTGTCCTTGGTGTGGAGCTAAGTTAAGAGTTGTAAAAACTAAAAAAGGAGAGTTTTTAGGATGCTCAAACTATCCAAAATGTTTATATAGAAGATTTCCAAAGAAATCATAAATAACTTAAAATATTATAAATTTTATTTTGCTATCTTAGAACATATATTTTCTAAGATTTTGTCCATATTTGGAAATAACTTTTTTAGTTCATTATCAAAGATATGATACTTACCATATTTTAGATGGAGTAGTTCATGAGCAATAATAAATTTTAATTCTTCTTTTGATAACTTATTAACTAAACTTTTGTTTATATAAATTATTTTATCTTTGAGAGATACAGTAGCTATTTTCCTTTTATAATGTTTAGTTTTTATTTTAACATTATATTTTATATCTAAGGTTAAACAAAGCTCTTCAACTAATTCAGAAAGCATAATTTATCCCATTAAAATAACTTTGACAACTTCATCATACAACTTATTAGAGAGTTCTTTAATTTCCCTATGAGATATATTTAGTCCTTTTTTAGCTTTCAATAAGTCAATTAATAAAGCTTTTTTTATTTTTTCTATATCTCCTGGTAGTAAGAAATCTTTGTTTTCCAAAGATTTTAATTCCTCTTTTGTTTTACTTAATGATATATTATCATATCCCATATCTTTGAGGTAAAGATAAATATTAAAAATAACTATCTCATGTATAGGAAGGTTTTTAACTTTATCTTCATACTCTTTAACTATTTTGTATTGGAATATTGTTTCATTTAATAGATTTTCAATATTTTCTAACTTTTTAATATATCTATCCTTAATCTCTTTTAGCTTTTTATAGATTCTTCTATAAATAGGGTCTTTTTTATCTTTTATCATATCCATAAGTGTAAATAGAAAGTCAGCAAATATTACTTCTTTTTTATAGATAGGGAGTGATTTTATATCATCAGGATTAACTAATTTCAATGTTTCAAAATCACTAAACTCTAAATATTTTAAAAATTTCTCTTTAATATCTTTTGGGATAGTATATCTTTTAGGTTTTATTTGTTTATTTATAGCTGAATATAAAAATCTTAAATAATCATAAATTTTGTAATATTTTATTTTATCTGGATAAGCACCAATAACTTCAAACAGCTTTATAAGGTCTCTAAGTTGATTATATATTATTAAAAATTCTTTATTTAGAACAATTTTAGTAATTATATATTTAACATCTTCATAAGATAGTTTTTCTTCTTCAATATTGTTAATAAAGCTCTCAAAGTCCATATTTGTAATTTTCTTAAATAATTCTTTAAAATCATTAAATTTCTCTAAAAATGCTTTCCATACTAATTTAGAGTCAATAAATAAGTTCTCTATAATGTCCTCAGAAATCTCTTTTTTAATGTATAGTTCATATTTTTCAACAGCTTTTTTATAGTTCTCTATTAATATTCCTGTTAAATCTACAATTAGTCCATAATTTTTGTTTATATCTGGCCTATTTGCTCTTGCAGATGCTTGTAGTAAAAGAGAATCTTTTAAAAACTGATGTATATACAGAACTTTTAGAATTGGAGCATCAAAACCAGTTAGTAGCTTTCTATTAACTATTAATACTTTTGGATACTCTTTATTTTTAAAGTTATCAGTCCAGAGTTTATTTAGCTTATCTATATTTAATTTATATTTTTCCTCCATTTTTTCCTTAAAATTCTTTATTTCTTCATCATCATTATGCTGATGTGTAATAACAACTTGAGAAAATTCTTCATCAAAATATTTATCAAGATACTTCTTATATAGAATACAGGATTTTCTATCTTGGGTAATAATCATAGCTTTAAATTTGAAATTCTCTGTATCTTCTTTTATATGCTCAGCTATATATTTAACTGCTTTTTTTATTGTATTTTCACTTTTTAATACATCTGATATAGTTATTTTAATATCTTCATCTGGGTTTAAAAATAGATTTTCAATATCTACTTTTATTTTTTCCTCAGAAACATTTAAAAATATATCAAATTTTACAGGTCTCCATATTAATGGTAAAGTAAATTTTTCATTTATAGAGTCTCTAATAAAGAATACATCTAAATAAAACTCTTCTGGAGGATAGGCAAATTCTTTAAATGTGCTATAATCAGCTTTATGAATAGGTGTTCCAGTAAATCCTATTAATATGGCATTTTTGAAAATATAGTTTCTCAATGTTGCCAATTTTCCAGATTCAGTCCTATGCACTTCATCTCTAAGTATTAATATCTCTTTTTTATCAATCTTTAAATTTTCAAGTTCTTCTTTTAAGCTATTTTCATTAAATTTATGCATCATCAACAAATAAACTCCTTTAACAGATATATTTTTATTTTTTTCAGATTCTTTAATTTTTAAAAGAAGCTCTTTTAACTCCTTTATACTTTCTATTTTCTTGTAGCTTTCCCTAAAAGTTACATTTTTTAAGGAGAGAATAATCTCATTAAACTGCTCTTCTAATTCAATTCTATCAACAACTATAAAGACTATTGGATTTCTATTTTTGTAGATTTTGTAAAATAGCTCAGCTAAATAGATAATTTCAAATGTTTTACCACTACCTTGCCAATGCCAAATTAAACCTCTATTTTTGTTGGTTTTATTATTCAAATAGTCTGATACTCTTTTAAATGCCTTATTTACTGCAAAATATTGTATATATCTTGGAACTACTTTAGAAAGTTCTTTTTTTGAATCATGTCTATATAAAATAAAATTACATATAATATCTAAAAGTCTCTCTCTTTTCAATAAATCAAAAATGTCCTCTTCTTTTTTTATATTTTTCCATTTATATGGCTTAGTATGTCTTTCTAATCCTTCATAATTTGGGTATGTGGGTAGATAAAGCTTTTCATCAGCATAAGCTATTCCAATCTGTACATATTTAAATAAATCTGGAGCTTCTCTTTCATACCTATGTATTTGTTTAATTGCCTCTAAGTAACTATCTTCCTCTGTAAATTCTCTCTTAGCTTCAATAATTAAAATAGGAATACCATTAATAAAAAGTGTAAAATCTGGCTTAATATTCCTCTTACCTTTAAATTTTAGTTCATGAGCATAGTTAAATACATTATTGTCTATGTTATTATAATCTATTAGTTTAACTGTCTTTGAAATTATCCCTTTCCTACCTTTATCAATCTCTACCAAAATCCCATTTTTTAAAAAATCTAAAACTTCTTCAGGTTTAGCATTTCTCAGTTTATCAATAGCTTTGTTTATAAATTCTTCATCTATATTTGTATTAATATTTTTTAATTGTTTTTCTAATATAGGAATTATAATATAATCTGTAAATGCATAATCATAATAATTTTTAAGTTCTTTCCATCCTAAGCTTTCTAAATTGTTAATAATTTTATTATGTACTTTATACTCTGGAACTGGCATATTAAACACCAAAATCTGTTTATTTAATTCCAAATAATAATTTTATTAGCTTAATAGCATTAGGATTGGTTATAATTATTTATTTAAACAACAGCAATTTACCAATTATTTCAGGAGCATACATTGCTAAAATTATAATTAGAGCAATTATTATTATATCTCTTCTAACTAACTCAATCTTTTTTTCTAATTCTGTTTTAACCAATAAAACATCTTCCTTAGTAGCCAATTCACTTCTTAGCTCATCCTTTAACTCATTTTTAATTATAATCTTTATTAAGCTCAATAATAATATCATAAATCTCCTTTGCTTCTTTTTCATCCATAACCTTTTTAAGTATTAACTTATATAACTTAGCATAAGTAACAGTCATAAAATCACCAAAATTATATAAAAAGTGTGTTTTAAGTTTTTACTCTAATTTTCCCAGTTAGTAGTAAATCCATAACCTTCCATAGGGCTACCGCCCTATTGGTATACCCGGGATGCACTGCCTCGCTTCGCTCAGCAGTGCCTCTTATTTTATCTTCTTATCCTAATTTTCCCAGTTAGCAATAAATCCATTACCTTCTTTTTTGCTTTTTCTATTTGTTCTTTTTCTTTTCTTTTTATTTCTATTAAATCATCAATTGATTTTAATCTTTCAGCTATTGCTTGTTGTTCTTCTAATGGTGGGAGTGGGATTTTAAAGTTTTCAAGCATAGATTTTGATAATTCCTTAAATGTGCTTCCTCCACTTAGATTTTCAAGTAAATCTTTTTTAAACTTTAAATAATAAGCATAAAATTCAGAATTAACCAAATCATTATTTTTTGGGACTAATCCCTTACAACCTTGATTAAATGTAGATTCAGCAGTTAAAACTGCAACATAACCAACTGGTGCTCTTGTTGATATGATAATCGAACCCTTAGGAATTAAATTTAAATTACATTTTTCCAATGCTATTTTTGATATTTTTCTTTCACTATTTTCAATATAAATCTTTTCTTTTAATTTACTTAAATCTAATGGAGTTATCCAATTTATTTCCCCATTTTCCCAATATTCTAATTTTTTAGTTGATGGTGTTGTTCCAGTTTTTACATCAAATATCTTTTTAATCTCAACAACCTCCCAATCTTCTGGAATCTCTCCAATCTCTGTTTTTTTAAAGTTTTTATGCTCAAAAACTCCCTTAGTAAATAATTTTTTCATCATTCCTTTTTTTGCTTTATTTAATGTCTCAATTTGCTTCTCTATTGTTTCTATTAGTTTGTCAAAGTCATTTAATACTTTGGCTATTGCTTGTTGTTCTTCTAATGGTGGGAGTGGGATTTTTATACTCTTTAAATCTCTATAGGACAGATTTGGTTGTGCCATCTGATTAGCCATATTTAATAATTCTCTAGATTTTGAAAACAGAGCATAATATATAAAAAGTTGGTCTATTTTATTGTTTGCTACAATTTTAGCAACTCTTTGGTTTAATAATGCTGGATAGTTAAATGTATATAATCCTATTTTACCAGTGGTAGCCCCCGACAAAGCAATGACAATATCATTAGGTTTTAAAATTATATCCTCTTTTATCTCTTTAAGCTTCTTTTCAGACAAATAAACAGTTTCCTCTTTATTGAAAATTATTTTTCCTGTTTTTTTTATATTGGATATTCTTAAAAGAGGAATGCCTTCCTTTTGGAATTCTTTACTCTTAAAAGCAAAACCCTGTATTATTTTTGCAATTTCTTCCAATCTTTTAACCTCCCAATCCCCTGGAACTCTCAACTCTTCAATCTCTTTAAAATTCTCTTCTCTGTAAAATTCCATAATTAACCACCAAAAATTTTTTTTTAGAAAGAGTTTTTTTCTTCCTTTTCAATTTCTTTTAAAATATTTTTTATCTGATTTTTTAATTCTGGCATTCTTAGACATATTCAGCCTCTTTTAAAATTTCATCTTTAATCATTGGATGTAAAGCATTTTTTGTAACTAAATCAACTTTTAGTCCTAAAATATCCTCTAAATAATATTTTAAATCTACAAATTCAATTAAATCTGGAGTTTCATAAAATTCAACTAAAATATCAATATCAGAAGTTTCTTTCTGTTCCCCTCTTGCATAACTACCAAATATAGCAATAGATTTAACTTTATACCTCTCCTTTAACTCATTTTTATGCTTTCTAAGAATTTCTTTAATCTCAGAGAGAGTTTTCATTTTCTCCCTCAATGTCTTTTATAATCTTCTCAAATTCTCTTTTTATCTCTGGAATTTCGTATTTTGCAGTTTCCCAAACTACCAAATAATCCACACCAAAATACTGGTGGATTAATTTATCCCTCATCCTTGCTAATTCTCTAAATGGGATATGAGGATATTTTTCACTAATATCTTTTGGAATCTTTTTAACTGCCTCTCCAATAACTTCTAAGCATCTAATAACTGCATATTTTATTGCTTTGTTATTTATAAACTCCTCATAATCCATATCTTTTGTGAATTCAATTATATCATCCATGTAAGATAAAATATCATACAAAAATGCCTTTGTATCTCTTTTTGGCATTTAACCACCAGTTAAATATAAATAAGGTCTTCTTCAATAGATTTTTTTACGTAAGGATTGTGAATAGAGTTTTTTGTAACTAAATCAACTTTAACTCCTAATAACTCAGAAAGATAGTCCTCCAACTCTATCAACTTCAATAAACTTATTGGCTCATAGTAATCAATTAAAATATCAATATCAGAAGTTTCTGTTTGCTCTCCTCTTGCATAACTACCAAATATAGCAATAGATTTAACCTTATATTTCTCCTTTAACTCCTTTTTGTGCTTTCTGAGGATTTCTTTTATTTCTTTGAGAGTTTTCATAGTTTCACCAAAAAATAAGATTATTTTAAGAATATTTGCAATACCATAAATATGACAAGTAATAGAACTCCAATTAATAATGAATCAACTCCAGTATCATTTGAAACTAATGCTGATTTTATACCAAATAAAATTGATAATGCTCCAACTACTCCAATTAATGCTATTATTGCTCTTATCATAATTTTCACCAATAATATTTTAACCAATCTTATTAATCTCCTCTAAATAACTCTTAACAACTTCAAACTTATTCAAATACTCATTATGTAGTTTATTCAACTCATTATATACTTCTTTTAAATCTATCTCTTCCCCTTCTTCAATAGGTGAAACATACAAAGAAACATTTAAGTTGTAGTCATTCTTTTTAATCTCCTCAATATCTACAACCTTACAAAATCCATCTACATCCTTAAACTTCTTATATGCCTTTGCTATTTTCTCAATATTTTCATCAGAGAGTTTATTTAACCTTCTAATTTCTGGGTGATTGATGTATTCATTAGAGGCATTTATAAACAAGATTTTTCCTTTTCTTTCTTCTGATTTATTTTTATTTAGAACTAAAATAATTCCAGGAGCTTGTGCATTGTAAAATATCTTCTCTGGTAATAAAATAACTGCATCAATTAAATCCTCATCTACAAACTTCTTTCTTATAGCTCTTTCTCTCCCTCCTCTAAATAAAGCTCCTGTATCTATAACTATTCCAGCTTTTTCCTGAGTGTAGTAATTTATTAGTTGAATCCAAGCCCAATCAGCTGAGTTCTTATTTGGGAATCCATATTTATATATCTCTGAATGTTTTGGATTATTTTTTAATACATCCTCAGTATATCCATCTTGGTTCCATGGAGGATTTGCTACAACTTTATTGGCTTTATCTCTTTTTAGCTCTTTTAAAAAACTCTCAAACTTTGGATTTACTAAACTATCTCCAATGAATATTTTAGCATTTGATGGAGTAATGCCATGTAAGATTATGTTTAATTTAGCTAAAATTCCTGTAACTTCATTTCTTTCTTGTCCTACTAAAACAACATTGTTGTTGAATTTATACTGTTCTATTAACATAGAAGCAGAACCACAGGCAGGGTCTAAAATAATATCTCCATCCTTAGGCTCAATAATATAAGCCAACAACTTATTAACCTCTTTGGGAGTATAAACTTCTCCCTCCTTAGCTTTTGTAGGTGCAAAGTAGTTTAAAATCCATTCATAAGCATCTCCTAAGATATCATAATCTACTGATGATAAATCTACTTTACTAAATAAGTCAATAAGTTGCTGAACTATGTATTTATTTTCATTCTCAAATAGGGAAGGTAGTCCTGTTCTCCTAATTAATTCTTGTAATCCTTCTAATTTACCTCTATTTAGCTCAACAATTCTATTTAAGGCATTTATAAATTCTTCTGGAGAGTTTTTAACATTGTTCCAAGTATATAGTTTATTATTTTCAATATCATAAAGTTCTAAAACTTCCTCATTAGCTAAAATATAAACATCTTCATCATCCAAATCTTTATGCTCTTCTCTAAGTTTCTCCACAGTTTTAAGATAGATATCACTTATAGCTTTATAGAAGAGAAATAGCAAAAGAACTTTGTAATCTACTTGAGTTCTAATTAAATCAGCTCCTTGCTTTAATAAGGAAATTAGCTTATCTTTTGTTAATCTATTTATTTTTTCCATTTTATCAACAATTCTATATATCTTCTTCCTTTTATCTTTACTATCTTGCTTTTTCTCTAAATATCCTGCATTTACTAACTTGGATAAAACTTCTGCCACATTTTCATACTTTACTTTAAGAACTTTTTCAGCATTTTCATAAGTAAATGGGAAGTATCCAAACTTTTCCTTTAATATTTCATAGGCTTTTATGAATCTTGGCTCTAACATTCTACCACCAAATAGATAGTTATTATTATATTATAACTATGTTTTTTTGTATATATACTTTATGTTTAAATAAATAGTTGTAAAAATAATACAATCTAAAAAATAAGGTGAATATATGTTAAAAAACTATGCTCTCAAAGTTTTAAATAAATCATTAGAACAAGATATAGGATTTTTTGATGTATCAACTGAAATTTTTGGAAATAAAGAAGGGAGAGCAATAATATTAGCTAAAGAAAAATGTGTTTTGTGTGGTATAGATTTTATTAAAGAGTTTTTTGAGAGTTATAATCTAAAATGTAAAAAATTAGCTAATGATGGAGATTTAGTTTTTGGAGAGATTTTGGAAATAGAAGGAAAAATAAAGGATATTCTTCTTTTAGAGAGGACAGCTTTAAACTTTTTAATGCACCTTTCAGGAGTATCTACAAAAACATACAACATAATTCAAAAAGTTAGAGAAGTAAATAAAAATGTAAGAATTGCTGGGACAAGAAAGACTCTACCTCTTTTAGCACCTCTTCAAAAGTATGCTATATATATAGCTGGTGGAGATACTCACAGATTTAGATTAGATGACTGTATAATGATTAAAGACAACCATATTAAAGCTTTTGGAATGAGAGATGCTATAAAAAAAGTTAGAGAAAAAGTAAGTTTTACAAAAAAGATAGAGGTAGAAGTAAATAATTTCACTGAATTAAAGATTGCATTAGAGGAAAAAGTAGATATTGTTATGTTGGATAACTTTAAACCAAAAGATGTATGTAGAGCTTTAAATATAATAAATAACTTTTACAAAGAAACAAGTTATAGGCCAATAGTTGAAGTTAGTGGAGGAATAAATGAAGATAATATTTTAGAATATGCTAAATATAAAGTAGATGTTATTTCATTAGGTTGCTTAACTCACTCAGTTAAAGCTGTTGATATGAGCTTAGATATTGTGTAGGAGGATATGATGGAGATAATAGAAACTCCTAAATATATCAAGGAAGAAATTCTTAAATATATAAATAATGAAACTGAAATTTTAGATGAGCTAAAATTTCTATGTAACTGTAATAAGAAGTTTTATGAAATTAGAAAATTAACAGCAGAGATGAGGATGAAACTATACAAGCCAATTATTGAACTCCACTTATGTTTAGCTTTTAATGATTTAAATGGACAACTTATAAGTATTGAAGATGATTCTCATGAATTTTCTAAAGAGTTGGATATGAACCTAAAAATTGATTATATGTTTTTATATAACAACAATAAGAAAGTGTTTATTAGCCATAGATTTTGGGATATAAAGAATCCAAATTCAAAAGAGCATTTTAAAATATTTCATATAAGAGCATCAGAACTAAGAGTTATAAATGAGACAAATATAGAAAATATATACTTTGTTCATTCTTATACTCATAACTATACTCAGTATCTTGCAACATCCATAATAAACATAAATAAATTAAGAAAATATTTAAATGACAAATTAAATATTATAAATAACCAAAAAGACCTTATATATGTAATTTGTGAGCCAGATTATATATTTCTATTTTAATTTTGCTTTAAAGCTTTTATAACCTCTTCTTTTAGGATGTCATATATTTTCCTCTTATACTCTAAGAATTCAACACTTGTCCTATCTCTTGGTCTTGGTAAATCAATCTTTACAATATCCTTTATTCTTCCAGGCCTTGCTGTTAGAACAACAACTCTATCAGAGAGATATATTGCCTCATCAATACTATGAGTTACAAAAAATACAGTTTTTTTATCTTTTTCCCAAATTTTTAATAGTTCATTTTGTAAAATTACTCTTGTTTGAGCATCTAAGGCAGCAAATGGTTCATCCATTAAAACAATTTCAGGATTGTTTGCTAATGTCCTTGCTATTGCAACTCTTTGCTGCATTCCTCCACTAAGTTGCCAAGGATATGCATCTTCAAATCCTTCTAATCCAACCATTTTAATAAACTTTTTAGCAATCTCAATTCTTTCATTTTTAGGAATTCCTTTAATCTCTAAACCAAAAGTCACATTTTTTAGGACAGTTCTCCAAGGCATTAATGTATATTGTTGAAAAACTACACCTCTATCTGCTCCAGGTCCTTTAACCTCTCTACCATCTAATAAAATCTTTCCCTCTGTTGGTTTGTCTAATCCTGCAATAATCCTTAATAATGTTGTCTTTCCACAACCACTTGGACCCATAACTGTTAAAAATTCATTTTCATAAACATCCAAGTTTATATTTTCAAGAGCTTTAACCTTATTCCTATTGTATTCAAAAATCTTTGTAAGATTTTCAATCTTTAACTTTACATTCATTTATTTCACTTTTTTAGTTTTTAAGTTTAATATTTCTAAAATTTTGTATTGGAGTTATAAATATATAATATTGATTAATTTTTTTAACTAAAAATCTTTAGGGTGTTAATAATTATGGACTTGAAAGAGAAAGTAGCAAAAGAGGCATTAAAGTATATTAAAGATGGATATGTTGTGGGGTTAGGTAGTGGTTCAACAGCAGCAATATTTATTAGAGAACTTGCAAAAAAGATGGAAGAAGAAGATTTAAATGTTTTTGGAATTCCAACATCTTATGAAGCAAGATTTTTAGCTATTCAGTATGGTATTCCATTAGTTAGTTTAGATGAGTATGATATTGATTTAGCTGTTGATGGTGCTGATGAAGTTGATAAAAATTTAAATTTAATTAAAGGAGGTGGAGGTTGCCACACATTGGAGAAGATTGTTGATTACAATGCAAAGAAGTTTATTGTTATTGTTGATGAGTCAAAATTAGTTAATAGTTTAGGAGAAAAGTTTCCTATTCCTGTTGAAGTTTTACCAGTAGCATATAGAACAGTTATGAAAGAACTTTCTAATTATGGAAATGCTGTTATTAGATTAGCTGAAAGAAAAAGAGGACCAATAATTACTGACAATGGAAACTTTATTATTGATTTGTATGCTAAAAATATAGATAATCCAAAAGAGTTGGAGAGAGAAATAAATACAATCCCAGGAGTTGTAGAAAATGGAATATTTACAAAAGTTGATGAGGTGTTAGTAGCAACTAAAAAAGAAGTAAAAAAGTTAAAGAAATAAAAAGGTTAAAATAATAAATAATTAATTACTATTTTTAAATATTTATAAGAAATTTCCTAATTAACTTTTCCTGCTTATATCCTATATCATATTATCTTTATTAAGATTAAATTATAAATTATAAATAACATAAAAATTAAGTTATTATTAAAGATAATATAATATTTATGAGGTAAATATTATGATAACAATATCTGAAAACTCCAAAGCTGAGGATTTAGTAGAATTAGCAAAAGCTATTCATTTTTTAGTTAATAAACTTCCTGTAGCAATGAGAAGTAAGAACTATCCTGGTGTTAGAGTAGAAAAAGGAGATGTTGTAGATAAAAATTATGAAGGTTATGTTTTAAAAGTGGCTATACAGATAGGAAGGACTATAAAAGCTACTCCAATAACTGGACCTTATAAAGGTTTGCCAGTTATAGTAACTCCTCTAAAAGATAAGGATAACAATATAGTTGGAGTTGTTGGTGTAGTAGATATAACTGCTGGAATATTTGATGATATACTAACATTAGCAAGACGTCCAGAACTTTATAAATTCCTACCAGATGATGCATTTCCAAAATAAATATTTTTTGATGTTTATGGAAATAATAGTATTAAAAGAAATAGATAGCACCAATAATTATGCAAAAAAGTTAATTGACAAAAATAAGAACAATTTTGTTGTTTTAGCTAATAAACAAACTAATGGTAGAGGTAGATTAGATAGAAAATGGATATCTAATGAAGGAGGATTATATTTTAGTTTAGTTAAAGATTTTTCAGATATTTATCCTATTTTAACACCTTTAGCAATAGTTAAAACACTTAAACTATTCAATATAGATGCTAAAATAAAATTTCCAAATGACATAACTATTAATAATAAAAAGCTATCAGGAATTTTAATTGAGAGTTATAAAGATAGAGTTATTATTGGAATAGGAATAAACTTCTATAATAAAGTTGAATTAGATACAGCAATATCAATATATGATTTAAATACATTTGTTGATAGATTAGAATTTTTATTTAAATTTTTGGAAATATTTAATAAATATTTAAAAAAAGATAAAAACCAAATATTAGATGAATATAAAAAATATTCTTCCACTTTAAACCAAAAAGTTAAATTAATTTTGCCAAATAAAGTAGTTGAAGGTTTTGTTAGGGATATAGATTTTGATGGAATTACTTTAAAAATAGGAGATAGAGAAGTTAAATATCCTACTGGGGAAGTAGTGCATTTAAGAATTTAGTTTAAAGGTTTTGATATACAAAATTCACATAAAGAATATTTATTAAGTTGCTTATTTTTAACTGGACAGTAATAGATATTTCCTTTTTTTATGATTTTTAAACCTCCAGGAAATATTAAATATTCAGGATGGAAAGGTTTTTTGGCTATAAATCTTAAATATGGACAAATAATCTTAGAAAGTTTAATAAACTTCTCTTCTTCTTTTGTATTGTATCTCCTAAAATTTTCAATCCTCTCAATTAATTTTCTATATAGATTTTCATCTATCTCATAATCCTCTATATCTTCTAAATTTAGTCTCTTTAATTCTTTAAAAGTATCTAAAAAGTATTTGAGCATAGCATTTATGTAGCTCTCCCTATACTTCTCAGGGAGATATTTAGCATCTTTTTCTAAGAAAACCTTTATATCTATAATATCATATATTCCAAAATCTTTTGCCTCTTCTTTCAACTTTTTTAATAACTCCTTAGCTTTCACAACAACCACTCAATCATAAAGCATAATGCTGAAACTAACAAAGCCCCAACAACTAATTTTAGTCCAGATATTATAATGTTCTCATGAGATATTCTTCCAATATATATTCCTAATATAAACAACAACAATATAGTTATTAATATAGATATGTATAATGCTAATGTTATTTTAAATACAAAGAATGGTATTATTGGTAAGACAGAGCCAAAAGTTGTAGATACCCCATCAATAATTCCACATACAATACATTCATTTATAGCTTTTTTATATAAAATTGATTTTTTTAAATATCCCTTATTTTTTAATAAACTTTTTTCTTTTTGTATTCTTTCTCTTTCTAATGATGCTCTTTCAGCTGTTAATGCTCCTAAAATATTTGATAAACCATTAGCTATTCCTCCACCTAAACCAGCAGATATAATGGTTGTTGCATCTCCTGAAACACTTGCTCCTATAACTACTCCCAAAACAGATAAAGACCCATCTATTAAGCCTCTAACTATATACCTTACTGTTGATTCATTTTTTAAAATATCTTTTATTTTAACCCGTATTCTTATCACCTACAATTTTAGTATATCTTTCAAATCATAACCTCTTAAAATTTTCTCTCTAATAACTTTTTCTTTATTTTTAATTTCAATAACTCTTTTTAATATTTTATCTAAGTCTTCTTTTTTTATTACCACCACTCCATTAATATCTCCTACTATTATATCTCCTGGATAAACTGTTATATTATCTATTTCAATTGGAATATTTATTTTTCCTCTATCTAATGGTTTTCCAGCTTTTGGATTAACACCTCTTGCAAATACAGGAAAATTTAATTTTTTTATATCTTCTAAGTCCCTAACATATCCATCTATAACAACTCCTTTCACACCTTTAACTTTACAGTTTAAAGTAGCCAATCCTCCAAAAACAGCCAAATTTCCATGAACTTTAACAACTAAAACTTTATTTCTTGCATAAGAAATTGCTTTAACAACAGTTCCCCAATCTTTTTCATCTACTTCAACAGTAACAGCTTCTCCATACACAACTTTATCAATATCTATTATAGGTTTTAGATTCAAAGTATATGCCCCTGCATCAGATAGGTTTGGAGTAGATATATTTTTAAACATAACTATCCACTGAAATATAGATACCAACTAATTGGCTCTAAAAATCCTGCAATAGAGATGAATATAAATGCTAAAATAAAGAGTAGAAATAACTTATTTTTAGATAAAGATTTATTTACAACTGGATATATTTTGTTTGCTAACTCTACTCCCAAAACAATAGATATAGCAAAACCTAAGAATTCAAAAGTTCCATGTATTAATACATATTTTAAAGCAGTAAATTTCAATTTATATCCAATAATCCCTGTTAAAGGATTTAAAACTGCTATAATAAAGAGAATTGTTAAATATTTCTCATATCTTTTTTTATCTTCATTATCTTTTTTAGCTAAGTATGCAAATAATGCAAAAACAAAAATAATAACTAAACATCCAGTAAAATTAGATATTATATATGATAAAGCGCAATCTAAATATGGGTTGTTAGTTGCTGATGATACAGTCATTGAAACTACTTCATACTTTGCTGTTCCAACTGTTTTAATTGTATCTAAAGTAATTTCAATAGTTTTTTTAGATTTAAATAAATTTGATAAGTAATATATTAATTTTCCTAATGAAAAAGAGAATAAGAAACCTAACCAACACAATATATAAGTTAAAAAAATTTTTTTATATAATGGAAGATTTAAATATTTTTTAATCATTTACAACATCCTTATAGGTCTTATAGCCCCACAAGCCATACATTTTAACATGTGTATTCTACCTTCTTTAATAATCTTAGTATCTGGCTTACCACATTCTCTACAAATGACATACTCTCTTAAGAATGAGTTGATTCTATCTTTTAACAATTCAGGGCTAATTTTTCTTTGTAAAATTAATCTTCCACCTTCAACTGTTCCAGCACTACCAGTTTCTTTTAATAAATATTTAGCAAAGAAGTTCTCATCTCTATTCATTGCTTTAGCAAGTTCTCTGAAATTTCTAATTATAGTTTTATTACCTTCAATAATTACCTCTATTGGAGGTAGCTCAAACCTATCTTTTTCAAAAACATAATCAGGAATTTGTTCTCTTGCTCTTTTTAAAAGTGTTTTATAGTCATATAAATCAAGTTCATCAACTTTCATATCTCTTCACTTATCTTATTCTTTTCTTATTAACTTTTTTATTTTGCCATGAGTATTTTCTCATTCTTGGGTTTGGATATCCACATGCTGCACATCTTTTTTTTCTTACATGATAAGCTCTTCTTCCACATCTTCTACATCTTATATGATAACTTCCTTTATTTCTTTTACCCATTGATGGTGTTCCTTTTGTCATTTATTTCCCTCCTTATAAGTTATAAATAATTTTTAATTTTACCAATTTGAGTAGTTAGAGAATAATAGGGATATAATGTATAAATAATGTATAAAAAGGTTTCATTAGTTATTATTAGTATCTTATATAAAAAAGTTATAATTAAGATTTTAATATAGTTTTTAAATACTGTATTGGAACATGAATTATATAACCTATAACTCCTAATAATGTTATTCCAAAAGCTGTTACTTTTGCAACTTGTATATATTCATCTTTTGTAGGTTTTTTTAAAACCAACCAAACTCTTTTACATTCTTCAATAAATTCTTTAAAATCTTCTATAATTCTATATATTTCTGTTTTATCCATAAATATCCCTTAAATTTTTGGAATATTTAATTTTTCTCTAATTATTTTCTTTCTTTTTAATCCTGTTTCACTAAATTCAACTCTTGATTGTACTCCTGTAACAACCAATAATACCCTAACTGTATCTTCCAATTTGTCATCTATTGTAGCCCCCCATATAATAGTAGCTTCTGGGTCTAGCCTTTCTGAGACTGTTCCAACAACTTCCTTAGCTTCCTCTAATGTTAAGTTTTCAGGACCCATTACATGGATTAGGGCTCCTTTAGCACCATCAATATCAACATCCAACAATGGAGATTTTAGAGCTTGGTTTATAGCTTCCTTAGCTCTTTTTTCTCCCTCTCCTTCCCCTATCCCAATCATTGCTAAGCCTCCATCAGACATAACAGCTTTTACATCTGCAAAATCAACATTAATTAATCCATCTTTTGTTATTAACTCTACTAATCCTCTAACAGAGTTTATTAAAACTTCATCAGCTACTTTGAAAGCTAATGTTAAAGGCATTTTAGGAACAATTTCAAATAACTTCTCATTTGGAATAACTACTAATGTGTCAGTATTTTGTCTTAACTTCTTTAAACCTTCCATTGCATTTCTCATTCTAACTTTTCCTTCCATTTCAAATGGTAAAGTAACAACTGCAACAGTTAAAGCACCTATTTTTTTAGCTATTTCAGCAACAACTGGAGCAGAACCTGTTCCAGTCCCTCCTCCTAATCCACATGTAATAAATACCATATCAGAATCTTGAATAGCTGCTTTAATCTCTTCTGCACTCTCCTTAGCTGCTTCTTCTCCAATTTTTGGATTTCCACCAGCTCCAAGCCCTCTTGTTAATTTTCTCCCAATAAGGATTTTTTTATCTGCTTTTGTTCTTATAAGTTGTTGAGCATCTGTGTTTATAGCAACTGTTTTAGCTCCTTCAATACCTTCTAAATATAATCTTGTTATTGTATTGTTCCCAGCACCTCCACAACCTACAACAGTAATTCTTGCCCTTGTTTGTTGTAGGAACTCTAATAATATTTTGTCATCCTCAGATAATTCTATATCATCTTCTAATGGAACTTCTTCATCTTTTAAAACTTTCTCTAAAAATTTCACAACTATTCACCTTGACAGCAAATATTATGTTTTATTATAATTATTGTATATATATTACTTGTCACATTAATATATTACCTTATATTACCTTTAAATTCTACTATGTGAATATAAATTCATATAAGGAGTATAAAAATGTATTGTTTTTTTAATAATTATTCCTCAAATTTAAAAATATTTTGTTGTGAGATATTATGGCAAAAATTCCAAAATTACCAAAAAAACCAAGAGAAATAGCAAAACAGAAAATAATTGATTTAGCTAAACAGATGTATAATGATTTAATGAGAGGTTTAAGACCAAAGATAAAGATGCCTATAAGAAGTTTATCTAATGCTATGTTTGATAAAGAGAAAGGTTCTTTCAAATTAGTTGGAAAAGAAAAAGAGAGAACTCTAACAGTAAATCAAGCTAAAATCTTTGCTCAAACAACTAAAATGATGGAATTTGCTAAACAACTATTAGACACTGATGACTTTTCTACTTTGAGAGAAGCATATTATGTTTCAAAAAACTGGGGAGAGGCAAGATTTGATGACCAACAAGCATCTAACAATGTAATAGAAGATTTAGAAGCTGCATTAGGAGTTTTAAGAGAACATTTAGGTTTTATCCCAGAAGAGGATGGTTCTGCTGTTGTAGGTAATTTAAAGATTATTGAAGAAACTCCTGAAGGTGAGTTGGTAGTTGATTGTAGAAGATTAGGTAGTGGTGCATACAATATTCCAAATGATATAACTAAGCTAAACTTAGAAACTAATGCAGATTTTATATTAGCAATAGAGACAAGTGGTATGTTTGCAAGGTTAAATGCTGAGAGATTTTGGGATAAACATAACTGTATCCTTGTATCCTTAAAAGGGGTTCCAGCAAGAGCTACAAGAAGATTTATAAAGAGATTACATGAAGAATTTGATTTACCAGTCTATGTCTTTACTGATGGAGACCCTTATGGTTATTTAAATATATATAGAACTTTAAAGGTAGGTAGTGGGAAATCTATACATTTGGCTGATAAATTAGCTATTCCATCAGCAAGATTGATAGGTATAACTCCACAAGATATTATAGATTACAACTTACCAACACATCCATTAAAAGAGCAGGACATTAAGAGAATAAAAGATGGATTAAAGAATGATGATTTTGTTAGAAACTTCCCAGAGTGGCAAAAAGCTTTAAAACAGATGTTAGATATGAAAGTGAGAGCAGAACAGCAATCTTTGGCTAAGTATGGTTTAAAGTATGTTGTTGATACATATCTTCCAGAGAAGTTAAAAGATGATAGCACATGGCTACCTTAAACTTTCTCTTAATATAATTAATTTTTCTCTAATTTTGTGATTTCCTACTTTCCTTGCAATACTTAATAAACTATCAAACTCATCATAGAACTTTTTTATCTTATTTTCCTCAACTCTATTAATTTTTAGGTTAATTAAAAAGAGGGATTCATAATCAAAAGATGATTTGTTTCTTTTATTTTCTATATATTCTTTTAGCATTTCTAAACTTTCTAATAATAACCTTTTCTTTTCTAAAAATTCTTCAGAAATTTTTCTTTTCTTTCTACCTAATAAAAGTAGTTCTATCTCACTTTTTAATTCATAACTTCCAACTTTTAAAGCTAAATTCCCAATACTCCTCACTTCACTATAAAAATCTAAAACTATTCCTCTATCTAATCTTAAAATCTTTAATGTTATTAAATTAAGAACATCTCTATCTAAATCATCTTTAAAAGGTTTTTTGTCAATATAGTTCTTTAATAATTCTAAAACTTCAATTAATTTTTTTATTTTTTGTTTTTGACTCTGATTTAATCTTTTTTTGTCTCCATAAACAGCATAATTAATTTCTTTCCTTAGCTCATAACTTCCAAGATTTTTAGAAATCTCAACAATCTTCATTTTAATTGGCTCTATATCCTCCTCTAAAAGTTTCCCTTTTTCTAAATAGTCAATTAATTTTCTAATTATTACTCTCTCATCACTTCCAGGTTTTGCATAATTTTCTAATATCTCCAATATAAATATGAATCTTTCAGATATCTCTAACAACATATTTATTCACAGCATTTATTACTTTAATATTATCATTTTAAAGAGGTGATATTTTTGGGTGTTCCTATTGGTGAATACATTCCTAAAAAAATTATTGATTTTAAAGATTTAAAAAATAAGTGGGTAGCAATAGATGGATTTAATGCAATATATCAATTTTTATCATCAATTAGATTGAAAGATGGCTCACCATTAAAAAATAAAAAAGGTGAGATAACATCTGCATATAATGGAATATTCTATAAAACCATAAATTTATTGGAAAAAGATATTTATCCAATTTGGGTGTTTGATGGAGAACATCCTGAATTAAAGAAAAAAACAAAAGAGCTAAGGGCAAAAGAAAAAGAAAAAGCTAAAGAGAAATTAGAGGAGGCCATAAAAAAAGGAAAAGATGAAGATATATTAAAGTATGCTAAGAGAACATCTTCTGTTAATAACAAGATGATTGAAAACTGCAAATATCTACTAAAACTTATGGGCATTCCTTATGTGCAAGCACCATCAGAAGGAGAAGCACAGGCAAGTTATATGGCTAAAAAAGGAGATGTCTATGCAGTTGTGAGTCAAGATTATGATTCTCTTTTATATGGTGCCCCAAGAATTGTAAGAAATCTAACATCTACAGGAGAAAATTTGGAGTTGATAGAGTTAAATGAGGTCTTGGAAGATTTAAAATTAGATTTAGATAGTTTAATAGATTTAGCTATATTAATTGGAACTGATTACAATCCAAAAGGAGTTAAAGGAATAGGATTTAAGAGAGCTTATGAACTTGTAAGAAGTGGTGTAGCAAGAAAAATCTTAGAGAAGGAGGTTGAAAACTACTATGAAATAAAGAATTTATTTAAAAATCCTAAGGTAACTGATGACTACTCTTTAAGTTTAAAACTTCCTGATAAGGAAGGATTATATAAATTTTTAGTTGAAGAAAATGACTTCAATCCTGAAAGAGTAAAAAAGCATATTGATAAACTTTATAACATTATAAAATCAAAAACTAAGCAAAAAACATTAGATAGTTGGTTTTAGGTGAGCAAATGAACACTTATGGAGATATGTTTAGAGTAACAGTCTTTGGAGAAAGTCATGGAAAAGCTGTTGGTGCTGTTGTAGATGGTTGTCCTGCTAATTTACCACTAACTGAGGAAGATATTCAAAAGGAGTTAGATAGAAGAAAACCAGGACAATCTATATTTTCAACTCCAAGGAAAGAGGAGGATAAAGTTGAAATTTTATCTGGAATTTTTAATGATTTGACAACTGGAGCACCAATATGCTGTTTAGTATATAACAAAAATTTTAGGAGTAAAGATTATGAAGAGTTGAAAGATATTGTTAGGCCAGGACATGCAGATTTAACTTATAGATTGAAATATAAAAATTATGATTATAGAGGAGGAGGTAGAGCAAGTGGAAGGATAACTATTGGACATGTTATTGGTGGAGCAATTGCTAAGAAACTTTTATCCTACACCTACAACATAAAAATTGTAGGATATACTATAAAAGTAGGAAATATAGAGGGAGATTTTAACTACTACAACAATCCTAAAATTTTTGAAAATGAGTGTAGTTTAGAAAATTTAATTGAGAATATAGAAAAAAATCCATTGAGATGTCCATCTATAAATTATAGAGACATGGAAGAGTATGTATTAAATGCTATGAAAGAAGGAGACAGTGTTGGAGGTGTTATAGAGATTGTTGTTTTAAATGTCCCTGTTGGTGTGGGGAATCCTATATTTAATAAATTAAATGGTGAGTTGGCAAGAGGATTAATGAGTATAAATGCAGTTAAAGGAGTTGAAATAGGTAGAGGTTTTAAATCTGCTGAAATGTTAGGTAGTGAGATGAATGATGAGCTATACTTTGAAGATGAAAAAATAAAATTTTACTCTAACAATTCTGGTGGAATCTTGGGAGGAATATCAACAGGACAACCAATAGTGTTGAGAATTGCTATTAAACCTACACCATCTATAAGAAAAAAACAAAGAACAATAAATTTAAAAACTCTTGAAAATGTTGAACTCTCTGTAAAAGGAAGACATGACCCTATAATAGTTCCAAGAATAATTCCTGTTGCTGAGTCAATGGTAGCTATAACATTAGCAGATTTAATGATTAAAGGTGGATTTATACACCCATGTAGGTTATAGTTATGATTCTATTAATGGGAGGCACAAAGGATAGTGTAATTATTGGAAATGGGATAAAGAGAGAGTTAAAAGATATTGATATTATTTATACATCTACAACAGATTATGGAGGAGAATTAGCTAAATCCTTTGCATCTAAAATAATAACTAAACCATTAGATAAAGAAAAATTAAAAAAAGTAATTTTAAGTAATAATATAAAGATATTAATTGATGCAACTCATCCCTTTGCAATAAATGCCAGTAAAAATGCTATGGAAGTATGTGAAAAACTTAATGTTAAGTATATAAGATATGAAAGAAAAGAAGAGAAAATAAAAAACAAAAATATAACTTATGTTAAAGATTTTGAGGAAGCATTTGAAATAGCTAAAAAATTTAAGAAAGTTTTTTTTATGGCTGGAATTAAGAACTTAAAAAGGGCTGTTGAAGTTTTAGGAAATAAAGTGGTGGCAAGAGTTTTACCCATATCAGTTAGTGAGGCATTAAATTATCTTCCACAAAAAAATATTGTAGCAATGTATGGAACTTTCTCAAAAGAGTTGAATAAATACTTAATCTTAGATTATGGATGTGATGCAATAATAACAAAAGAGAGTGGAGAAACAGGAGGATTTAAAGAGAAAGTATTAGGTGCTTTAGAAGCTAATGCATATGTTATTGTTGTAGAGAGACCAAAATTAAACTATCCTAATGTCTTTAATAATGTAGATGAGCTTATTAACTATTTAAAAGAAAATTTATAATCTATTCTATTACATTTAAATATTTTAAAATCCTTACCCATATAAGATTTAGTATTAAAACTATTGGAAATAAAATAAAGCTGATAATATTATGGATTTCATTATAGTTTAACAAATTATGATATTGAATAATTAAAATAATCCTTATTACATTAAAAAATTCTATCATAATAATACCAAAAAGAGCATATATAATTTTATAAACAATTGAGACTTTTGGTGTAGCTAAAATAAATGCTAAAAAAAGGGAGATTTCAAAAGAACATGTGCATGCTGGGATTATAACAAAAGCTATATTTTTTGAAAATATAATGTTGTTATATAATCCTAAATTTAAAATTTTTGAAATAAGTAATGCCAAAAAAACAGATAGATAATTTTCCAAAAATAAGGTAAAAAATGAATATATTATAAAAAAATATAACAAAAAAAATAAAATATATTTTTTTTTATCATCCATTTATAATTGCCTCTTTTACTTTATTTACTATATCAACTACTTTATTAAGCTTTACAGTATTTGAGACAATATTTTCATTTTGTGCTTTTGTTGATGAACTTTCAACTGTCTTTAAATAATAAAATCCTAAAATAGCTGCAACTGCTACAACAGCTGCCATTAATATAGCAAATTCCATAGTAATTTGTCCTCTATTTTTTAATAATACTTTCATTTTACTCCCCTTATTATATATATTAAAGCTATACTTGTTGATAGTATTATTAATATTTTTACATATATAGGAACTGGAATACTTTTACTTTCTTGTACAATTGTAATAAACTTAGTAGTAGAATCTCTATTATTATCATTATCAACAACAGTTAGAGTAACTATATAAGTTCCAGGTTTGTTATAAACATGTGTTATAATTGGATTAGTTGTAGTTATTTTGGTTCCATCTCCAAAATCCCATATATATTCTACTATCTTTCCATCAATATCATAAGAGCTTGAAGCGTCAAATGTTACATTTAATCCATTTATTGTGAAATTGAATTTTGCTATTGGAGGATAATTAGTATTACCTCTAACAAATATTGTCTTTGATATAGAAGACTTTACACCTAAATCATTCCAAACAGTTAAGGTAACTGTATAATATCCTATATTTTTGTATATGTGAGTAGGATTTTTTTCTGTGGATGTAGAACCATCTCCAAAGTCCCATATATATTTTACAATATTTCCTGGATTAGATGTTGAGTTATCATAAAAATTAACAACTTCATTAACTTTTGGATACAATGGTGAGTAAGTAAAATCTGCTTTTAGGTAATAAACTGTTATTGTTTTCTTTATAGTAGATGTTGCATTTAAGTTATCGACAACAGTTAGAGTAACTATATAAGTTCCAGGTTTGTTATAAACATGTGTTATAATTGGATTAGTTGTAGTTATTTTGGTTCCATCACCAAAGTCCCATATATATTCTACTATCTTTCCATCTGGGTCATAGGAACTTAATGCATTAAAGGTTATATTATCATTATAATTTGGATATATTGGAGTGTAAGTAAAATCTGCTTTTGGAGGAAGATTTATAACACTAAATTTTTCAGTGGTAGTACCAATAGCTCCAAATCCATCCCAAACTGTTAATATAGCAGTATAATTACCAATAGGGAATTTGTGATAAATTATTTTTAACTCATTTGATGAATAATTCCATACTATATCTCCAGAGGAATTATAGACAGTTAAATTAAATCCGTATATTTTTGCAGGAGGTTCATCTGGAGAAATGATATAACCTGAACCATCTGATAATTCTCTATTTGCATCAGGGTCATAAGAGTTTAGAGGATTAAATACAACTGAATCTCTATAACTTGCAGGATTTGGGTATATATAAAGAACAGCAACTGGATTATGGTTGTTTATAACCTTAACTTGTCTTGGTAGGAAATAAACTTTAGGGTCATATCCTTCAATGTAGTAAATTCCTTCTCTATTGATTTTATATGTTAAATTTTCAAATGATGTAACATAACTTACATATTTTTCGGCATATTGGCATATTAAACCTGAATAGCCAATATAATAAAGTTCATCTAATAGTATATTGTTCTTTGTGTAATCAAGTAGATAAATCTCTAAGTAACCACCAATATAATTTTTAGGATATTTATAAATAACATTGAATGGCTCTCCTACTTTAACAATTGTTGGATTGATCCATAGCATTGAGCTGATAATTTTATTATTCTTTATGACAGGACCAAAACCTACAGAAACTATTCCATTTTCATCAATTATCATTACATGTGCTTGATAATCAACATCATTATTTGGATATATATGAGTTGGAGAATTATCTAATGAATAAGTTCCATCTCCAAAACTCCAGAATACAAGTACTGGCTTACTATAAGGATATTCATAGGAATACTTTATTCCACCATTAGTTTCTTCTGCTTTAACTACAACATCATAGTGGGTTTTTTGCTTTAATTTAAGTTCAATTGGAGAGCTTATTACCTTTGACCATAACTCAACAATTCTATTGTCTTTATCATAAGATTTAAAGAATGTATTTTCATTAATAGTTGTAGGAATAATTTTATAAGTTGTATCTCCTACATCACCAACAACTAAATAATCTAATGTAGCAGAGGATGCAATAGAGTAATCTCCCCACCTATCTACATCCATCCAACAAATTGGATAGATAAATGGGAATTTATAAACATGTTCTCTCCCATAATTTGAATTGTATAATTTATAAGATGTTTCACTTCCATCTCCAAAGAATAAGAATATTTTAGTATAGTCCTCAGCGTCTTTAGGTTTAATATATATAGGTTCATTTACTCTATATGCCATAGCATATTCATCTTCAACATTTACAGCTCCACTTTCATTCATTACATAATTTTCATTTCTTATAGGTTCAAAATATCCACCTCTTGGTCTATTTACTTTAATCCCACTATCCAAATAACCAACCATCACTCTACCAAAATTATCAATAACCAACACTCTTGGGTAGTAAATTCCTGGTTTAGTATATATATGAGTCGGTGATTTCTCAAAAGAGAAAGTTCCATCTCCAAAACACCAAACATTAAATATAATGTTTCTATTTATAGAATAGTTAAATTTTACAGAATCTCCTTCTACAATCTCTGTTTTATCTACATTAATATCTACAGGAGTGGTATCTACACTTAATCCTAAAAATTTTACATTTATTGGACTTTCAGAGTAGTATTTTATGATTACTGTGTTATTTGTTGAATTATATAGTACTTCCCAATTTGTTTTTGAATTTGAAGGGCTACCATTAAAGATATATGTTGTATTATAAATATTTCCAATTATTATCCAATTGTATGTTAATGCCTTTGAATATCCAGTGTTGTTTAAATATCCGCACCATGCAACTGGGTAGGCAAATGGAAATGTATATGTATGATTGACTACTTTATTATCTCCATAATCTGTTTCTACTAAATCTCCAAAATCCCATTTTGTATATCCATTATTAATAATATCTTGAGCTACTGAATTAGGAGCTAATGCCTCAAATATTATAGTATTATTTACTTCTCCTGTATAGTTAGAGATATTCATTGTATTGTTGTGTATTAAAATAATATTTCCATTTACATTTATATACAAAAATAAAAATAATAAAAATATTAAACCATATGGTTTATGTGTTTTCATTACGTATCAACCTAAAATATTGTTAAGTTTTAACCGTTTCCCATTTCCATAGCTTATCATTGCATTTAATAACTTCTCATACAAACCGACAGCTATGGGAATGGGTTGTCCTTAACCCATAACTTCATCGGGAACACCGTTCCCTCTGCTATAGGCTCATTGGACTTCGGGCTGAACGGAGACAGCCCCATGAATCTTTTTATCAAATTAAATACAGCTACTGCATCTCTATCGGCATAAAACCCACAATCAAAGCAATACATTAGCCTCAAAGGCAGAGCCCTATCATCGGCTAACATATATGTTTAAGAGTAATTTATATGTTATTGTATGCTACGAAAACTAAGAAACTGTTTCGAACCCTTCAGAGCTCATACGGTTCATCATAAAATCAGTTAAAACTAATCATCATCAGGGAAAGATTATGAGAGCTTTAATTTTAGATGGATATACTGATGAGCCAGCAGGTTTAGGAGTTCCTCCATATTTGGGAGTATATCCAAGATATGCTTATGGAGTTTTAGATAAATTTAATGTTGAAACAGATTATACAACTATTGATAAATTTAGAGAAAAACCTTTAAATTTAGAAAGATATGATTTAATCATTTGCATATCTGGATTTCACACTCCTGGGAAGTATCTTTCTGCTAACCCAGCAACATTAAAAGAATTAGCATCAATAGTTTATAAATCTAATGCTATAAAAGTTTTAGGGGGTCCAGTAGCTACAAAATTTGGCTCTTCTTTTGTTGGAGGAGAGTTAAAAAAAGAAGAGAAATATAAAGAGATTTTTGATGTTGTTGTTGAAGGAGATTTAGAAGCTGTTTTATATGATTTATTAAATGAAAATTTAAATGTTGAGAAGGTAGATACTGAAAGATTTAGGAGTTATGAAGAATTGAGAGAATTTGCAATTAGAGGAGCTAAAATAGTAAAAAAACATCCACTATATCCTAATATAATTGTTGAATTGGAGAGTTATAGGGGTTGTGCAAGAGCAATAACAGGAGGATGCTCTTTTTGTGTTGAACCAAGAAGATTTAAATTGCCAGAATTTAGAGATGAAAGAGATATATATGAAGAAGCTAAAGCTCTCTCATTGGAAGGAATAAAATATTTTAGAGTTGGGAGACAGCCTTGTATATACAGCTATAAAGCTTTTGATATAGGAAAAGAAGAAGTTCCAAAGCCAAATGTTGATGCAATAGAAAAATTGTTTAAGTCATTATCATCTCTAAATCCAAAAGTTTTACATATAGATAATGTAAATCCTGCTGTTATAGCAAGATATAAAGAAGAGAGTATGGAAATAACTAAGATTTTGGTTAAATATTGCACATCTGGAAATGTTGCTGCCTTTGGTGTGGAAAGTTTTGATAAAAAGGTTATAAAAGCCAATAATTTAGGATTTGAGCCAGAGGAAATTTTAGAGGCAGTTAAAATTTTAAATGAAATTGGAGGAGAGAGAGGAGAAACAGGACTACCAAATTTACTCCCTGGAATCAATCTTCTATTTGGACTAAAAGGAGAGAGTAAAAGAACATTTAAAATAAACTATGAATATTTAAAGAAAATTTATGATGAGGGATATATGCTCAGAAGAATAAATATAAGGCAAGTAGTCCCATTTTATGGCACAGATATATGTGAGAAAGATATAAAAAAAGCTGAAAAAAGAAAAAAGTTATTTTTATGGTTTAAAGAGAAAATTAGAGAGGAAATAGATAATAAAATGTTAAAAAGAGTTGTTCCAAAAGGAACAATATTAAAAGATGTATTAATTGAGAAAAAGGATAAAAATTTATATTTTGGTAGGCAGTTGGGCAGTTATCCAATTTTAGTGGGAATAAAAGGAAATGTAAATATTGGTGAATTTGTTGATGTTAAAGTTGTAGATTATGGTTATAGGTCTATAACAGGAGTTCCTATTAAAAATTAACTTTTTTAGAAGTTAATAAATGAATTTTAATTCTGAAACGGTCTTATTTTAACGCAGGGAAAATATTAGAGAAGAGTATTTCCATACCGGGACGGTCTTATTTTAACATTATTGAAAGAAAATTTTACAACTTATACCAGCTATTATTTCCATACCGGGACGGTCTTATTTTAACTATGACACTCCTAAAATCCAACAAATCCTTATACACTCATTTCCATACCGGGACGGTCTTATTTTAACTTTAGTTTTTTTAATATCAACTGTCGGAGCAATTCCATTTCCATACCGGGACGGTCTTATTTTAACCAGATAGCTATACAACAGTAACATCAACAGGAACAATATTTCCATACCGGGACGGTCTTATTTTAACATAAAAAAATTCCAAGTAAGATTCAAAATATCAAGATATTTCCATACCGGGACGGTCTTATTTTAACGGGATGTTAAATCAGAATGCAATTATAAAAACACAAATTTCCATACCGGGACGGTCTTATTTTAACAGGAAGCACATTTTAGACATAATAATATAACAACGTTCTCATATATAAGCTTTTTGGTACTAAAATTTTCGAAGGGTAGGTTTCCCTATTCATTTATATACCTTCGAACTTTTATAAAAATCTTTCTATTTCATATTAATCCAATAAAAATTTTTCATATCTAAAAACTAAACCAATCTATCTGGGATTTTCAAATATTAAAAGAAAAAACATAAAACTACAAAAAATCTCATTAAATTATATAATCAAAATATATAAAATATTCAAAATAACGACCCCCTATGAATTTTCCTAAAAATCCTCTAAATTGAAAATATCCTTCTAAAATCAAATAAAATCAAAAAATAAAGATTTTTAGCGTGATAATTGTCATCTGAATATTTAAAATTATGGTTAGTAAGATATTAATAAAAGCAATTTTATTTTAAAAGTTTAACATTACACCAAAAAGGTGAAAAGTTGTTCTTAACATTAGATGATTTTGATTTTGAAGGGAAAAGGGTTGTTTTAAGAGTAGATATAAATTGTCCAATAAATCCAGAAAATGGAGAAATTTTGGATGATAAAAGAATTAGAGAAGTTAAGAAAACTATAAATGAGCTATCTAATTCTGGAGCAAGAGTGGTTATTTTAGCTCACCAAAGTAGGCCTGGAAAGAAAGATTTTGCTCCTTTGGAGGAGCATGCTAAAAAATTAAGTGAGATATTACATAAAGAAGTTAAATATTTGGATGAAATATTTAGTAAGAGAGTTATCAATGAAATAAAAAATATGGAAGATGGAGATATAATTCTCTTGGAGAATATAAGATTTTATTCAGAAGAAGTTTTAAAAGATTGGAAAAAGTGGGAGAAGATTACTCCAAAAAAACAAGCAGAAACATTATTAATTAAAAGGTTAGCTCCTCTCTTTGACTATTTTGTTAATGATGCATTTGCAGCTGCTCATAGAGCACAACCTTCATTAGTTGGATTCTCTTATTATATGCCTATGATTGCTGGTAGATTGATGGAGAAGGAGGTTAATGTTTTATCAAAGGTTGTAGAAAATCCTGATAGTCCTGCTGTATATGTCTTAGGAGGAGCTAAGGCAGATGACTCTATAAAAGTTATGAAGAATGTATTGGATAGAGTAGATTATATACTAACTGGTGGAATAGTAGCAAATATCTTTTTGATAGCTAAGGGCTACAACTTAGGTAAGAATTTAGAGATAATTAAAAACTTAGGATATGAGAGTTTAATAGAAGAAGCTAAGAATCTATTAGAAAAATATGAAGAAAAAATATATACTCCTGTTGATGTGGCTTTAAATATTAATGGGGAGAGAGTAGAAAAAAAATTAAATGGAGATGTTGAAGAGCTAATAAATGATATTGGAGAGGAGACAATAAAGATATATAGTGAAATTATCAAAAAAGCTAAGACTATTGTTGCTAATGGACCTATGGGAGTATTTGAATTGGAGAACTTTGCTATTGGAACAATAAAAATTTTAGATGCTATTGCACACTCAAAAGGATTTAAGGTTATTGGAGGGGGACATATAGCAGCTGCAACTGAATTATTTGGATATGCTGATAAGATAGACCATATATCTACTGGTGGAGGAGCTACTCTCTCATTCTTGTCTGGGGAAAAACTTCCAGTTATAGAAATGTTGAAAGAATCATATTCAAAGTTTAAGCATCCATAATTTTATTGAATATAAGTAAATCAAACTTAGAAACTTCTATTAACCCCAAAAATATAATTCTTTTTATACAACCATTTTCAATAGAGCAGTAGTAAAAGTAGTAGTCCTCTACAACAAAAATAGCACCATCATCTTTACAAAAGAGAATATGTATATTATCTTTCTCAAAAAATCTTTTTAAATAGGATAATATTTCGGGCGCCATATAATATAGATGGCATATTGTGTTTTGTATTGTTTTTAGGTGTTTAACTAATCAAGTCAATCAGTTGGATAGGTTTAGATAAGTGTCTCCTTGCAGATGGAGGAACTTCATAAAAACCAATTTTTATATTCCTCTCAACTATTATTTTTTTTACACTTTCCTTATTAAAAGAGCTTTTACATTTTTTACATTTAAATGTAGTTCTTCCTTTAGATTTTAGAGTTCCACCACATAAAGGACATTCTTTAATATATTCAAATTTTTCAGCCAATTTTAAAATCTTAATTTTCTCTATATTTATAGTTAAAGGTTTTTCTCTAACTGTTCCATAAACTGCTATATAGTCTCCAACTATCAACTCTCTAATTATGTCTCTAAACTTTTTAGTTGGTTCATAAGCTATACAATCTATCTCTCCTGTATCATCCTTTAATTTAAATTTCACATGCCCTCCTTCTAAGTTTTTTGGCTCCTCTGATAAATAGCCATATACAATAACTCCTGTGTTTGGATATATATCCTTAATTTTCATATATCTTAGATGAGCATCAGTTCCATGATTTGTTTTAAATATTAAAAATCTCTCTGATTTTTCTCCTTTAACTAAAAAATGAGCATCTATTAAATATTTTATATCTATTCCTCTTATTCCATACAAAACTGGACATGGAGTATTTGGAGTTATTAAAATTTTTTTATTCTCATAGTCATAGTTATCAAATGTGTATGGGAAAGTTTCTTTATCCATCTTTATAACACTATCCTCATCAATTATCCTTTTTGTTCCCCATCTATCTCTATATCTATAAGCTATTAGTTCATAAGTATATGGTGGAGTTGATGATATAGCTCCTAAAGCTCCTATAATTCCTCTCCCTAATTTATATTTTATACTATATCCATTTACCAATTTAATGATTTTTTCAGCATAATCAACATCAACAATATTATATAAAACCTCTTTATAATAGTTCTTTAGAATCTCTCTATGGTTTTTATAGTTCTTATGCTCCAAAAATACAACTCCTGGATTTGTATTTTCATCTTCTAAATCTGAGTACTTCTCAACAAAGTCAATAACCAAATCTTTTATAAATTTAAAATCTTCTCTTTTGTAGTTTAAAATTCTTAAAGAAACTCCTCCATTACCTCTTGTTTTGTATTTAACAGAAGGATTAAATCTAATTAGTTTTGGAATATCTAAAATAAATCCATTGTTTTTTAGTTCTTCATATAGAAGAGTAGCTAAGTATGTTGTGCATAATTTCCTTCTACTGTCTGTATCATCTATTCCAATGAACATACTTCCACCAATACTCTAAGAATATCTTTTAAATTCTCTTTTAAATCCCTTTTTTCAATCTTTTTAGTCTCAAAAACAACTCCTTTTCTTAAAATTCTATCATAAGTCGGGCAAATTGTAGTTAAAGATTTTTTATTATCTAATTTAATTTTTGAATTTATAATTTTAGATAACTCTCTTGGATTATTACACTCAATAAAAATAGATAAACTCTCACTATTTTTAAAATAAGTATTTTTAATTCTCTTTTTTAAGAAGTTGTTAGATTTTATATATAATCTATATGTCTTTTTAGCTTCTAACAATTCCTCTTTTAGTATGTTGAAGTAGTTTATAGTTTTGTATGTCTTATATATATCTAAAAACTCATCCTTTATTTTTTTAAATATCTCTTCTTTAATACCTAAGAAACCTCCATATTCACAATTTAAAATTTTTGGACTTCCAGTAGAACAAACAACTAAATCTCCATATCCACAATCTCCTCCAATTTTGTTGGATATATCTTCAATAAATAAAATGTTATTTTCATCACATGCCTCTCTAATCTCTTTTAATGGATTCTCTGCAAGATATCCAGAGAGAGATGTTAAAATTAAGGCTTTATCTTTGTAGTTTATATTCTCTATTACTCCTAAATTAGTTTCTATTTTTTCAATATTTAAATTAAAGATTTTAGGATATTTTAAAAATCCTTTCCATCCTCCCATATCAGGAACTAATATTGTGTCATAAAATTTCTTAGCTATAAAAATAGATAAAAAAACACCTGCACTTCCAGAAGGTAAGAAAAATATTTTATATTCATTATTTAGTAGAGAGTTTATAATCTCTTTACAAATCTCTTCATCTCCCTCTTTATCAACTTTTGGAGCTCTTCTATGTCTTAAATATATAAAAATCACCTTTTTATGGTTTTAAATAAAAGAGATGTGAAATGCATGAACAATCAGAACATCCAAATTTTTTAATTGGTATTAAAATATCTCTTAGCTCTTGAGCAACTTCACACTCAACTTTTTTATTGGTTATATAGATTTCCTCAATTTTTCCATACTTTAAAAGATAGTCAATATGCCAATGTAATTTTTTATCATCTCTTAAATGTCTCCCAATTCTATTTTTTAAATTTATACTATTTCCAAAAGCAGAACCCACATAGAAATAATATCCTTTTTTAAAAAATTCTTCATTATTACCAAATTTTATTTTTCTACCATTTTTTAGTTTTATTTTTAGTATATAGGTTCCTTTTTCTTTTGTAATATTATTTTTACTAACTTTTTTGAAATTATATTTATCTAAAACTTCTTTTATCTTTGTTAATTTCTTATAGTAAGGACAGATTTCTTTAATCTCTTTAAAGCATTTATCACATCTTGGCTTAACATTACATATCTCCCTACCAAATACAACTAATAAATTATTTATTTCCTTCCAATACTTTTTTGGTAATATTTTTCTTAGCTCTTTTTCAGTTTCTTCAGGTGTTTCAGTATCTACAAACTCCCATCTATTGCATATTCTATGGACATGAGTATCTACACAAATCCCATCTTTATTAAAAGCTAAGGTTAATACTAAATTAGCTGTTTTCCTACCAACACCTGGAAGTTTTAATAACTCTTCTAAATTGTCAGGAATTTCTCCATTGTATTTATCTTTTAAAGTTTTAGCAAGTTCTTTTAATTTTTTAGCTTTTACTTTATAAAATCCAGCTGGATAAATTAGATTAGAAAGCTCTTCTTCATCAATATTTATTAAATCATCAACATCTTTAACTCTTTTAAACAATTTTTTACTAACCTCCTCTGTTACTTCATCTCTTGTCCTTGCACTTATAATAGTTGATACTAAAACTTTAAAAGGACTATTTTCTTTTGAAATTTCTGTTACAACAGCATCTTTTTTTATCTTCTCTTTTAATATATCCAATAGTTTTGTATTTATATTACCACCTTCAAATATTTGAATTAACATATAAGAAGTATTATATAACTGTTTTGTATATATAATGATTATTGCTCAATAGTTATTACTTTGGTGATTACCTTGAAATTACCAACAACAAATAAAAGATTACTATTTTCCAAAATTAAAACTTATGATGAGACACTACCATCTTTAAAGAGAGTTATTATTGAACCTGTTGGATTTCCAATTAAAGTAAGTAATAGCGAGAATGTTAAAGTTTCTGCTGAGAACTTAGATTTATTTAATATCTATGCGAGAGACCAATGGATTGGTGAGATTGTAAAGGAAGGGGATTATTTATTTGATAATTCAATTATTCCTGACTATGCATTTAGAGTAATTTCCACATATCCAAAAGGAGGAGGACTAATAACGAGTGACACTTACTTTATACTACAACAACCTAAAAAAATTATAAGAACACAATTTAAAAAAGCTAAGTTTGATGATATTATAGGACAGGAACATGCTAAAAAGAAATGTAAAATAATAATGAAGTATTTAGAGAATCCTAAACTATTTGGGGAGTGGGCTCCAAGAAATATATTGTTTTATGGACCTCCTGGAACTGGAAAGACATTAATGGCAAGGGCATTAGCAACAGAAACAGATTCCTCATTTATATTAATAAAAGCTCCTGAGTTGATAGGAGAACATGTAGGAGATTCATCTAAGATGATTAGAGAACTCTATAAAAAAGCTGAAGAATCTGCTCCATGTATTGTATTTATTGATGAGTTAGATGCAATAGGGTTGAGTAGAGAGTATCAATCTTTAAGGGGAGATGTCTCTGAGGTAGTAAATGCACTATTAACTGAATTGGATGGAATTAAAGAGCATGAGGGAGTAGTTACTATTGCAGCAACTAATAATCCTGCAATGTTAGATACAGCAATTAGAAGTAGATTTGAGGAAGAAATAGAATTTAAACTACCAAATGATGAAGAAAGATTAAAAATTATGGAGTTGTATGCAAAAACATTGCCATTACCAATTAAAGCAAATTTAAAAGAATTTGTAGAAAAAACTAAAGGATTTAGTGGTAGAGATATTAAAGAGAAGTTTTTAAAACCTGCTTTACACAAAGCAATTATTGAAGATAAGGAATTTATTGATAGAGAGGATTTACTATGGGCAATTAAAAATATTAAGAAAAATGTTAGAGAAGCTCCTCAACACCTCTATCTATAATATAATCCTCAACTATCCACAACCTATCTTTATTTTTTCTATACAATATTAACAACTTGTATATTATTTCCTGATTATCTCTATTGAATATTTCTCTAATAACTATATCATAAATTTCAAAATCATCAACATCATTATTTATTAGTTCTTCAACTACTTTAATAAGTTCAGAGTCATCTAATTTTTTAATATTGTTCTTTAAAAATGTTCTTAAAGTGTAGATGTTCTTTTTTTCTAACTTAGATAATTTAATTAAATTTTTAATTTTGTTAAATAATGAATCTACTTCAATAAATTCCTCCCATAAAAAATTATTTGTAATTATCTTTTCTAAGAGCTTAATGATATCTTCCTTTGATTGTTTCATAATATTATTAAATATTTCTTCCCCATCAATAAACATATTATTTTTATATGCCAAATACAAAGCATATCCATGCTTACAGTTGTATTTATATGGGCAGGAGCATATACTCTCTAAGGTATCTAAGTTAAACTTTACTTTATATATTTTAGAACCAACAACTTCTCCAAATAAATAATTTTTGTATTTTACACAATATCTAACTAAACCTAACTTAAAATATTGCTCTCCTCTTTTTTTGACAAGTTCATCAAACATAATAATCACTAATAATATATAAATAAATTAATTTTAGAAAAGTATATATAGAAGTTTTACTAACATATATAAATAATTTTCGTAAATTATATAAAGGGGTTTATTTTGAAAATAAAAATACTACATAAAACTCCTAAAGGTTTTTTTATCGGTAGAGGATTTGTGAAGATAGGAACTGATGTTTTTTATAAACGTAAAAAAGTTGGGAAGGTTGTTGATATTTTTGGCCCAGTAAAAAATCCATATATTAAAATAAAACCATATAAAAAAGATATTGTTTTAGATGTTGTCTATACTAATAAATAATTTTTTAGGGATTCCTATGTCTAATTTAAAAGAAATCCAAAAAGAGTTAGAAAAAAAATTAGATAAAAAAGAAGAAAAAAAGGAAGAAGAAATAGTATGTCCTATTTGTGGTAGTAAAGAAGTTATAAAAGATTATGAAAGGGCTGAAATTGTTTGTTCTGTGTGTGGATGTGTAATTAAAGAGAACTTATTTGATGTTGGGCCAGAATGGAGAGCATTTGACCATGAACAAAAAATGAAAAGATGTAGAGTAGGAGCTCCTACAACACTAACAATTCATGATAAAGGACTTTCAACAGTTATTGATTGGAAAGATAAAGATAGTTATGGAAAGGATATATCTGCAAATAAAAAAGCTCAATTATATAGATTAAGAAAATGGCAAAGAAGAATTAGAGTATGTGATGCCTCTGAAAGAAACTTAGCATTTGCATTATCTGAGTTAGATAGAATAGCAGCTAAGTTAAATCTTCCTAAACATGTTAAGGAACATGCTGCAAGAATATATAGAAATGCTGTTGAGAAGGGATTAATTAGAGGTAGAAGTATTGAAGGAGTTGTTACTGCTGCTATATATGCAGCATGTAGAATTTGTAGAGTTCCAAGAACTTTGGATGAGATTGCAGAAGTTTCAAGAGTAGAAAGAAAAGAGATAGGTAGAACATACAGATTCTTAGCAAGAGAATTGGGAATAAAATTAACCCCAACAAGTCCAATAGATTATGTTCCAAGATTTGCCTCAGCTCTTGGCTTACCAGGAGAAGTGGAAAGTAAAGCAATACAAATTTTAGAAAAAGCAGCTGAAAAAGGATTAACAAGTGGTAGAGGGCCTACTGGAGTTGCAGCAGCTGCAATATATATAGCAAGTGTCTTATTAGGACATAGAAAAACACAGAGAGAAGTTGCAGAAGTTGCAGGTGTAACTGAGGTAACAATAAGAAATAGATATAAGGAATTAACTGAACATTTAGATATTGATGTTACTCTATAAAGGGGGAATATGGGACTTTTAGATAAAATAGGAAGTAAAAAAAAATCTGAAAAATTGAGTATTATCAATAAACCATTAGGATTAAAAGATAGAGAAACCAAGATAGATAGATTTAAAGAAAAAAAGGAAGAAGTAATAATAGATAAATACAATGTCAATGTTGATGAGATAGAATTTGAGGTTATTATAAAAAGATGTCATGGGGAAATGTTCTATTTAATTCCTGAAATTGAATATATTGAACAATCATTATCTCATATTTCAAAAGAAAATTTAAATATGTTAAAAATACAAATTGGAGAACTTGGTTTATTTGAATATGAGCAAATAAAAAATTATGTTATAGAGTTTTTAACAAGATATAATATAAAAGTTCCACATGTGGAATCATTAGCAAAATTTATATATCTACAATCTGGAAGATTAGGACTTTTGGAAATTCCTATAAATGATGCTTTTTTAGAGGAAGTTATGGTTAATGGGTATAGTATTCCAGTTTTTGTTTTTCATAGAAAATTTCAAATGTGTGAATCAAATATTGTTTTAGATAGAAATGAAGTAAATAGAATTATTGAAAGTATCTCTAACTTGGTAAATAGGCCTATTGACTCAAGAGTGCCAATGCTTGATGCATTCCTTCCAGATGGTAGTAGAGTTAATGCTACACTCCCAGATATTACATTAAATGGAGCTACTCTAACTATAAGAAAATTCTCAAAAACACCATTAACAGTTATTGATTTAATAAAATATAGAACATTATCATTAGATACTGCAGCTTTTCTATGGCAAGCAGTTGAGGGTTACTTTGGCTCTAAGCCAGCTAATACATTAATAGCTGGAGGAACAGGTTCAGGAAAAACTACTCTTCTAAATGTTTTATCAATGTTTGCAATGTATAATGAAAGAATAATAACAATTGAGGATACACCTGAACTACAAATACCTCATAAGCATGTTATAAGAATGGTCACTCGTCCAGCAAGGCCTGGAATGCCTGAGTATGAGATTACTATGGATGATTTAATTAAAAATGCTCTAAGAATGAGGCCAGATAGAATATTTGTTGGAGAGGTTAGGGGGGAAGAGGCTCATTCTTTATTAGTTGCTATGAATACAGGACATGATGGTGCTTTAATTAAAGATGAACTAATATATCTATCAAATAATGAAACTATAAACATTGGAGAATTTGTAGATGAATTTTTTGAAGAAAATAAATCAAATATAATAAAGGAACACAATGGTTTTGAATGGATTGATATATCTGATGAAAATATCCATATAGAAAGTTTTAATAAAAACACTTTAAAGATTGAAGATAAATTAATATCAAGAGTTTGGAGAAAGAGATACATTGGAAAGATGTTGAATATAAAAACTGAAAGTGGTAAAGAAATAACTCTAACTCATGACCATCCTGTTTATATTTTAAAGAATAATATTATATTTGAAGTAAATGCTGAGATAGTAAAGATAGATGATTATATAGCCATTCCAAAAGGGTTAGATATTAGTTGGGATAAAGTTGTAAGTGTTAAAGAAATTAATTATAATGGATATATTTATGACTTAACAGTTGAAGATAACCATACTTATATAGCTGGGAAATCAGATGGTTTTATTGTCTCAAACTGTTCAGGAACATTACATGCAAATAGTGCAGATGAAGCAATCCTTAGATTGACAAGTCCTCCAATGAATGTTCCAAAAATTATGCTAACAGCTTTAGATTTTATTATAAATATACAAAGAATTAGAAGAGGTGGAAAAACTTTAAGGAGAATCTTAGGAATTGTTGAGGTTGTTAAAGGAGATAAACAAGATATAGCAAAAACTACACTGTATGAATATGATGGATTAAAAGATACATTAGTTAGAAAAGGAATATGTATGTGGGAAGAAGAAGTATGTGAAATAGCTGGAATAAGTAGAGATGAACTACTAAAAGATAGAGAAAGAAGAAAGATAGTTTTAAAATATTTGGTTGATAAAGGTATAAATGAATTAGAAAAAGTTGGAGAATACATAAAAGAGTATCAAATTGACCCAGACAGTTTGGTTAATAAATTAGCAAATAAAATAACTTAAGGAATTTAATATGGCAATTAATGATTACATAATAAAATTAAAACTTTATTTGTATAAAAAAGGACTAATAACATTAGATACAGAAACTATAAACTATTTGAAAAAGAAACAATTTAAAGAAGAATTAAAAAAAGAGCAACAAACTGAAGTAGTAACTTTTGAATATTATGAGGAATATGATGAAGGAATAGAAGAAATTCTATATGAAACAATTCCTATCAATAATCTTATAAAATCATTTGTTGAAAAGCTTAAGAAAAATAGAAAATTATTCTCAGATAGATTGCTTAGATATGTTGGATACTCATCTGTAGAAGAATACTTTAGAAGAGTTTTTCTTTATGATATTATTTTTTCAATGTTTATATTTTTATTTTATCTACTTGGAGGTAACATTTTAGAAGGAATTATATTTTCAATAATCTTCTTTACAATAATTCTAATATTAGGAATATTGTACCCAAGATTGAAGATAATAATGTTCAAAGGAGATATTAAGTTAGAGGTGCTTTTTTCATTGGTGTATATAGTTTCACTTATAAAATCTGGAGTATCTATTATGGAAATTATTAATAGGATTGCAAAATCTAAAGAATTTGGAATTTTATCTTTTGAATTTGAAGATATAGTTAGAGAGATAAATATAGGATATACATTTGCAGAGGCTTTACAGAGAGCTATGGACAGAGCTGAACTACCATTATTAAAAAAGTTGTATGAGCAGATATACATAGGATATAATAAAGGAAATTTAGATTTACTATTAGAGAAGTTTTATGAAGAAATTGTAAGAGAATCCTTAGCAAAATTAGATACTTCTAAATTTATGATACAAAATTTAGGTAATTTGGCCTTTGGGACTGGGATAATTCTACCTTTTAGTGGTATGATAATATCATCAATGATGGGTAATCAAGGACTTCCAGGGGTTATTAATACTATGGATTTGTTATTGGTAAAGATAGGGCCAATGCTAACATTAATATTTGGAATCTTGGTTAAAATGAAAATAGAGTGAAACTATTATGGAATTTAGAGAAATTTTAGAAATTTTGTATTATGTCTTAATAAAAAAGAATACTTTATTACTAAAGAAGTGTGGATATGACATTAAAGAAAAGCATTTTATCCTATTAGTGTTAATATCAATCATTTTTGGGGCTTTTTTTGGTTATTTCTTGTCTCTTAGTTTTAGAGGTATAGTATTGATGTGCATAATATATTTTTGCTTTGTAGTTTCATATCCAAAAATTATTTATGAGAATCTAATAGAAAAATTAGAAAAAAATATATCTAAAGCATTATATATTATGGTATTGTCTTTAGAATCTGGTAGGTCTATTAATGATGCATTAAAAGATGTTGTAAATAGTGATATAAAAGTGGTTAGTCCTATATTTAAAAAAATTCTCTTGTTAATGGAAAAACAAAAAATAAGATTTGAAGAAGCTATAACAATAGTATCCTCATTTTATGACTCTAAAGTTTTAAAGATGTTGTCAAGAATTATTATTGAAAATAGAAAGTCTGGAGGTAATTTATCAGAATCTTTGAGAATATTAGCTAAAACATTAGATGATTTTCATCTATTCAAAAGACAATTATTGAGTGTTACCGCAACTGGAATAGCTACTGGATTTGTTATGTTATGTCTTGTTGTCCCTGCTGTTAGTGGAATATTAGGAGGATATATTATAGCTACATCCTCATTATTATCTCAAACTGGAAAGGCTCCACCAGTTAATCCAGAGGATTTAAAAAGAGCTATTGAGATTGTGCAAGTTGGAACTGCTATGTTAGGAGCTTTATTCTCTATCCCAATATTTGGATTAAAGATAGAAAGGATGTTTCAAGTTTCAGCTATAACTATGACATTGGGAGTAATAATATTCTACCTAATTGTGAAGTTTGTTCCAATGATGTTTAAAATGTAGATTTTAAAAATTATTTTAAAAAACTATTTATTTCATCATTTAACTTAATAATTCTCAAAATAACTTCTTTGTTTGCACCTCTCTTTTTAAACTTATCTACAACTTTATCAATCTCAACTCTTTTATCTCCAAAAATTAAATTATCTGCATGAGCAACAACTTTCTCCTCTATTGTAATAGGAATATAGTCCTTATATGGCAAACCAAACTTTAAAGCTTCTTTTTTGGTTAATCCTGCTCCTATATGTCTCTCTGCAATTAATGCAATTCTTTCATCAAATCCCAACTCTCTTAAAATTTTAGCTCCAACAACTCCATGCTTTATAGAATGTGTTTCACTCCTTCCTATATCATGGAGTAATCCTCCTAACTTAACTAATTCAGCATCTATTTTATATCCTCTACTTTTTATCATTAAAGAAAGTTCATAGGCATAATTTGAGACTGCTATACAGTGTTTAACTACATCCTTAGGACATAGTTCTTCCAAAATTTTTAATGCTTTTAAATACATAATCATCATTGATTTAAATATTTATTTATTTTTAGTTCATCTTCTAAAAATTTAATTTGCTCTTCTAACTCCTTAATTATTCTTGAATTGTCAAAGCTATCTAACAAACCACCACATCCTGGACATACAAAATTTAAATCAACAGCTTCATCAAATGTAAATCTAATATTACACTTGGGACAGTAAAAGAAAATATTGTTTTTTTCATACTCTAATTTTTCTTTTAAATTGTTTATTAATTCTTTCAATTTTTTCTTAGCTATGTAAGGTAGTTTTTCTAATGTAGGTTTCCATGTATAATAATACCAGTTTCTATCTTCTTCTTTCCATTTTTTGTAATCTACTAATCTTGCATCATACAATTTATATAACAATTTTCTTAATGTATTTAATTTAATACCTAATGCCTTAGCTAATTCATCCTCTTTTGATTCTCCCTTCTCTAACAAAACCTCCACTAACTCTAAACCTTTCTCATCTCCATCAAAAATGTTATATAGAACTTCCTGAATTAGGGGGTCATTGAGCATTTCATAAATCTTGTTTTTATCTAATTTCATACTCATCACACTTTATCCTTTTTATTTCCTCTTTAATGTTTTTTTCTTTTATTATTGTAGTTATTGGATTATTTTTTTCAATTATTGCTCCATTTTTAGGAATATCATAAAATCCTTCTATATTTGGAACAAAATATCTACCTCTTTTTTTTGCAAAGATTATTCTTTTTATAACTCTATTTTTTGGTGTTATTTTTTTATTGAATAGTAGTGATTTTGCTAAATTGTTATTTGATGAGATTTCTATTGAGTCATAAGTTCCCAATATTCTTGGATTTACATCTATAATTTTTACATCATCATCAATTAAAAAGTCAAAACCATTCATCCCTTTTAACTCAAAAATTTCAATTATATCTTCAAATATTCCAATTAATTTTTTAGGAAGTGAATAAGGCACAATATTTCCAGCATATATGCCATTAAATATAATTTGTTTGTTGAAGGTTATAAAATTATTGTTGATGAAATTTATACTGTATGAAGGAGATGAAATATACTCCTGAGCTAAAACTGGAAAAGAAAGATTGTATTTTCCTATATCTTTGTAGGATGATAGTTTAATTACCCCTTTACAATTGAAAGGTTTTATGACAATTTTTTTATATTCATCTAAAAATTTTTCCAATTGATGGATATTATTTATTTTTTTAAATTCAGGAATTGAGTAACCAAGGTTTTTGAGTTTTTTATATATGTAGTATTTATTTGATAACTTATATATAACTTTTGGACTATTTCCAACAATATTATTCCAATCAACTTTTTTGTAGTAGTGCTCAAAAACACCAGAACATATAAAAATATAATCAACATCATCAACAAGTTCATTAGCTTTTTCAATAATTAATCTTTCATTATAGTTTTCCCAGAAATTTCCATGTTTCTCTTTATTAATAAAATAGTAGTTTTCATCTGCATTTAAATCTTCTGGAGAATAGTATGATACAGAAATAACATAAAAACCTAAAGTTTTTAAAGAATTAACAACAGCTCTTGTATTTACTCCTAAAACTAATGCTTTCATAAAATTTCCTTCTTAAGTTCTTTTAGTGTAGTATTCTTCTCAGCAAATGCATCATGTCTATGGATACTCTCTAAATTTACCTGTCTAATAAAAACCTTTGTATCATCTGGAAGGTAACTAAATTCTTTAACAATATGTTTAGCCATCTCCCTAACACAGTCCTCTACAAACTTTGGATTTCCATGACTTTTAATAACTACATAGGCCTCATCATCTCTCTTTAATAATCCATATATTTCAGAGCTCATAGATTTTTTAATTATATCAATAATATCCTCAATTTTTACATTGTAACCTTCTGGAATCTCCAATATTACTTTTCCAATACCCCTTTGGTTATGTGTTGCAAAAACAACAGATTTTAAAATCTTATTAATATCTTCATCAGAAAATCCTTCTTCTTTTAGGTTTTTTATAGACAACTCTTTTATTAGATTTTGAGCACAAGGACAAGCAGTTATCCCAACAACTTCTGCACCAACTATTTTAGTAATGCTTATTTCATCTCCCTTCTTTGTACCTCTTGCTCCTGCAATTATTTTATGTATTTCTTGAGAATATTTTTTAGATACAGGGCTTTTTTCTTTAAGCATTAGCTCACTAACCATTAATACCTCTGCCTCTGTAGCATAGTCATGCTTTTTAAATAATCTTTTAACTATCTCTTCACATATTGTTTCTGTTTCATAACATTCCATTTTTATAGCTTCATCTATAATCTCCTCTATAACCTCAGGATGTCTTGACATATGAATTCCTTTTTGTGTGGAAGGAAGATTAACAGAAACTTCAAAGGTAGATAATAAAATAATAGGTCTTTTTCCATTTCTTTTAATTCTAACAAGCTTTTTTAGATTTGTCACTCCTACTCTTGTTAATGATACTTTTATATCTGGCTCTATATTTTGTATATCACATTTCCAGTTCATAATCTCACAATAAAGATATTAAATAGGTAAGACAAAGTTTTTACTTTTTATGTAGGGTATTAGTATTAGCATATAAAAATACTAATACCAATATCGTAAAGTTAATATTTTAATATTATATAGTTTAGTTTTAAAAGCATAAAACCATGTATGAGGATAATATTATGATTCAAATAACACTAATTCAGATAGATAACTATGGACCTTGGACAGTAACACCAAAGCCAAGAAGAGAGAGTGATTTACAAATCTTACAAAGTAGGTTATATGCTGACTTAAATATGCTTTTTGGAGCACATAAAGGTTTAGTGTTCTATACAAGGTTTGATAACTTAATTGCTATAACAAATGGAATTGATTTGATAACACACAAGAGAATTCAGGAAAGTATAAGGAATAGGTATCCATTTACAATAAGTATGGTTATAGCAACTGCTGAAACTCCTTATGAAGCTCAAAAATTAGCCACAGAAACACTCCAAGAGTATGGAAGTGCTCAAGATGAGAATAGAAAAGAGATTTTAGATGTGGCTAATGAGCTTGTAGATGGTTATGTGCAACTTGCTCATATAGATATAAACAATATAACTGGGAATTATACTGATGTTGTTAGTGCTTATGAAACCTACTATAATGTCAATAAAGTTAAATTACTTCTTATGGAAGAACTTTTAAAATACAAATCCTTACTTTTCTTTATTGGTGGAGATAACTTTATGTCTCCATGTAATGGCTTAGATGAGAATGATTTTTTAGAAATATTTAAAAAGATAGAAGATAAAACAAATATTCAATTAAAGGCAGGAGTAGGTATTGGAAAAACAGCAGAAGATGCTTCAAATTTGGCAGATATAGGATTAGAGAAGATTAGAGGAAAACATGTAGATAAAAATGTATGTTTTTTAAAACAGGAAACTTTGGAAATAAATTCAATCAAAAAAGGATTATTTAAAACATTTTAGGTTATTATGTATGATACCTGTCTTACTATCTTTTAAAGATAAGAAAGTTGCTATTTTTGGTTGTGGAGAAGTAGGTAAAAGAAGAGCTCTAAAATTACTAAAAGATAATGCTAAAATAACAATTTATTCAAAAACTTTTGATAAAGATATAGAAAAGACTGATAAAATCAAAAAAATAAAGATAGATATAAATAAACTATCTGATGAGGAGTTAAGAGATATCATTAAAGAGTATGATTTTATTTTAGCATGTGCAAGTGAAGATATAAACAAAAGGATTGTAAAAATTGCAAAAGAGTTAAATAAATATATTAATTCATCTAATATCTTAGATGATGTTAATTTTATTATTCCAGCATATACAGAAGTTGATGGGGTTATATTCTCTATATATACAGGAGGAAAGAGCCCATTATTGGCTAAAAATATAAGAATTTTAATTGAAAATTATTTAAAAGGATATGACTTAGATTTTATATCAAGTTTTAGAAAATTTTTAATTGAAAATATTCCAAATCAGAAGGACAGAAAAAAAATTTTAAATCTACTATTTTCAAATGAAAACTTCAAAAAAGAGCTTTTAGAGTTAATTAATAAGTATATGGGAGAGAATGATAATTTTAAAAGCTGATTATAATAAGTATAATGTAAATGAGTTAGAAAAGTTAAGATTGGATGAGGATGAATTTTATAAAAAGTGTAGAGGTGTTCTACTACAAACATGTAATAGAGTTGAAATAATATGTGAAAAATTAGAGGATATAAAAAATATAGATATGGATATTAACAAATTTGATATACTTTTAGATGATGAGGCAATTTATCATCTATTTAGGTTAGCCTCAGGTTTAGAGTCAATGATTGTTGGAGAGTATCAGATTTTAGGGCAATTGAAGGATGCATATTTAAAAGCTAAAAAACATAATGCAATATCTAAAAGGTTAGAAAAAATTATTTTAAAAGCTATTCATACAGGACAGAGAGTTAGAAATGAGACAGATATAAGTAAAGGTTCTGTTTCTATTGGTTCAGCTGCTGTTGAATTGTTAGAGAAAATAACTACTCTAAAAGATAAGAATATTTTACTTATAGGAGCAGGAGAAATGGCTAAAACTGTTATAAAGGCATTGAAAGAAAGGCATATTAAGGCAATTATTGTTGCAAATAGAACTTATGAGAAGGCTGTTGAGTTAGCTAAAGAACTAAATGGAATGGCTATAAAATTTGATAAATTAGAAGAGGCTTTAAGATATGCAGATATAGTTATATCAGCTACATCAGCTCCACATCCAATATTAACTAAAAAAAGATTAGAAAATGCAGGAGAAACAATAGTTGTGGATATAGCTATTCCAAGAGACACAACAGATGATATTAAAGAGTTAAGTAATATAAAACTTTTTACAATAGATGATTTAAAATTAGTAGCTGAGGAAAATTTAAAAAAGAGAAAAAAAGAAATTCCTAAGGTTGAAGAAATTATTAAAGAGGAGATAAATAATTTAAATAATCAACTAAATAAATTAGAAGTTGAAGAGAAGATTAAAGAGCTTATAAAAAAGATAGAGGATATTAGGGTTAGAGAAGTAAATAAAGCATTAAATTTAATGAAACACAAAAATCCTGAGGATGTTTTAAAGGACTTTTCTAAGGCATACACTAAAAAGATAATCTGTGAGATAAAAAGATATTTTAATAAATAGAATAAATAGTTTTTAATAAATAATTATGAGATATTTATGAACAATAAATATATTTTAATAGTTTTTAGTGTTGTATCAATAATTAGTTTTATTGTAGGTTATTATATTGGAACATCTTCACAATATTATTCAGAAAATGAAATTATCCAATACTTTTTTAAGAATCCTAAACCATTCTCTGTTGAAGATGTATCTATGCCAGTTACATACTATGGAACTATAAAAGGAGAATATATTGGTTATCAAATAACACCACATAATGTAAATGAAGAAGCAAGAGAATGTTTTTATAAATATTTCAAATTAAAAGATAAAAATTCAAAAGAAGCAGAAAAGTATTTAAAAAGAGGGTTATTTTTAACAGAATACTTAATATCTCAGGCAGATAAAGAAAAAGTTGAAGTTGATGGTAAAAATATAACATTTATTATTTGGAGGTATAATTTCCCATTTCCATTATATAATCTATCTAAGGGATGGTCAGGAAGTTTATGTCAAGCAGGATGTTTAAAAACATTATATTTAGCTTATGAAGCTACTGGAGATAAAAGATATTTAAAATATGCAAATTTGGCTCTAAATGCTTTTAGAGTTCCTGTAAAGGATGGTGGTTTATTAAAAATTAGAATTTATGAAAATAAAAGTTATTATTGGTATCCAGAATATGCTTCTGAAAATCCTCCTTATGTATTGAATGGTTTTATTACAGCAACATTATGGATTGGTGAGTTTGGAAATAAAACCAAAAATAAATATGCCTTATATTTATATAAGAAAGGATTAGAATCAATAAAGATATTTTTACCAATGTATGATGCAGGAGATTGGAGCTATTATGATGCATTAGGACACAAATGTAATGAACATTATGAACATTTACAAAGGCTCCAAATGTTATGGCTTTATAAAATAACAGGAGATAAAATATTTCTAAAATATTATAAGAAGTGGAAAGATTAAAAGGTGTTTATTTATGGAAATACTAAAAAAAGTGTTAAAACTTAGATTAGGAGATGATAAATTTAAAACACTAAGTAATCATGTAAAAAATTTAGATGATGCTTTATTCTCTTATATTATAAAAAGATTAGAAATTTATGAAAGTATTGTTAATAAATATAAACCAAAAGTTAGACCTGCCTTAGACCCTTATGTCTCTTCTGAATTAGGAATTTACAGAAGATTGGATGATAAAGAAATTGGCGAATTTTTAGGATATCCTGAATGTTGCATTAATTCTTTTATAAATGGGAGGGTTGTTATTGATGAAGAGCATATGAAAGAACTAAAAGAAATAAAAAACTGTCATGCAGTAGTTCTAACATCTGGATTTATTCCATGTTCTATAAAATGTCAGAGAGCAATTAAAAATAAGTTAATAGGCTATTTATCTTATGAAGATTTTGAAGTTATTTTAAAAGTTGAAGAAGAGCTTAAAAAGAATTTACCTCATTATCATTATGGATATACAGAATATTATGAAAAATTTATAATATAAAGTTGATGTCTTATGGTTGAGCTATTATCTCCAGCTAATGATTTAACATGTTTAAAAACAGCTATTAATTATGGAGCAGATGCTGTTTATTGTGGATTAAAAGAGTTTAGTATGAGAGCCAATGCTAAAAACTTTACAAGAGATGAGTTAAAAGAAGGAATAAAGTATGCTCATCTAAATAACAAAAAAGTATATTTATGCTTAAATACAGTAATCTATGAAAATGATTTAAAGAAAGTTGAAGAGATTTTAGATTTTGCAAATTCAGCTGAGGTAGATGCTGTTATAGTTAGTGATTTAGGGACTATGCAGTTAGCTAAAGAGTTTGGTTTTAGAATTCATGCAAGTGTTCAATGTAATATAACAAATTCATTAACAGCTAAGTTCTATTCTAAATTTGCTAAAAGAGTTATATTATCAAGAGAATTGACCTTAAACCAAATAAAAGAAATTAGAAATAATTTAAAAAAAGATAAAATTGATTTAGAATTGGAAGGATTTGTTCATGGAGCTTTATGTGTTGCTATAAGTGGAAGATGCTTTTTAAGCTCTTATCTCTTTGGAAGACATGCAAATTGTGGAGATTGCCTACAACCATGTAGAAGAAGATGGAAATTAATTAATGAGCATTTTGATGGAACCTATGAAGTTGTATGTGAGGGAAAATATTTATTATCTCCAAAGGATTTATGTATGATTGAGCACATTCCTAAGTTAATGGAAGTTTTTGATTCTTTTAAAATTGAAGGTAGAGCAAAAAATGTAGATTATGTTATGAGAACAACAAAAATTTATAGAGAAGCTATAAATAGTGTTTTAGATGGAACATATTATGAAAAATTAGATTACTTTAAAAAAGAGCTTCAAAAAATCTATAATAGAGAATATGATACAGGATTTTATTTCAGAGATGTAATTAAAGAGCATGATTTCCAATACAATATTGAAGGTAATGCCTCAAAATATAGAAAGATAGAGATTGGAAGAGTAGTTAATTTCTACAAAAAAATTAATGTTGCTGAAATTGAACTTTATGGTGATATAAAAGTTGGAGATACTATTTTAATAATTGGAAAAACAACTGGATGTATTGAAGAAAAAATAAAAGAAATGCAAATAAATCATAAATTTGTTGATTATGCTAAAAAAGGAGACAGAGTAGGAATTAAATTAAATCATTTAGTTAGAGAAGGAGATAGAGTATATTTATTGAAGAAAATTGTTTAAAGATAAATATACAGTTAGCAATGATGATTTATTTGTTAAAAGGAGTTATCTTAATTTTTAAACTTATTGATGTAAGTTTAAAACCACAGAGTTTTTTAGTTTAGAATGCTATAAAGAAGATTCTATAGAAAATATCATTTAATATTTATTTTACTTGTTCATAAAATATGAAATTTTATTCAAAATAGTAAAATTTATATTCCTGATAATAGAAAAATATTATTTGTAAATTATTACATGTGAGGTGATTATTCCCATGAAAAAATTAGTATCCCTATTCTTGATAGTTGGAATATTATTTTCAGTAAGTATCTGTGGGTGTATAACAGAATCATCCCATATAAAAGAAACTGAAAAAATTGAAGGCTCTAAATTGACATTATCTAAACCTAAAAATGATAATAAAAAAGTTAAAAATGTTATTTTGATGATAGGAGATGGAATGGGAATTACTCAAACATATCTTGCTGAAAGATATAAAGAAGAGATTGAAAATGGACATCTTGTAATATTAACAAACTTTAAGACAAGAGGAACAATAACTACTTACTCTTTAAGTTCTGAAGTTACTGATTCAGCCGCAGCTGGAACTGCACTTTTGTCAGGTTATAAAACTAACAACGGAATGATAAATATTCTGCCTAATGGTTCAATACCAAGAAAGACACTTGGAGAAATTGCAAAAGAAAAAGGAAAGTCTGTAGGTATTGTAACAACAACAAGGGTAACTCATGCTACTCCAGCATCAGTTTATGCCCATATAAAAGATAGAGAGGAAGAGGATAAAATTGCTGAACAGCTTTTAGAATTTGAGCCAGATGTTGTTCTTGGTGGAGGATTAGAGTACTTTATACCAAAAGATGAAAAAGGAAGTAAAAGAAAAGACAATAAGAATCTTATTGAAGAATTTAAAAAGAAGGGTTATACTATTGTTTATAATAAAGAAGAGTTAGAAAAAGTAAATCCAGAAAATACTAAGAAATTATTAGGATTGTTTTCTATGTCTCACATGGCTTATGAGATAGATAGGGAAAATATTCCTGAATATCAAAATCAACCATCATTGGCTGAAATGACTAAAAAAGCATTAGAAATATTAGATAAAAATCCAAATGGTTTCTTTTTAATGGTTGAAGGTGGAAGAATAGACCATGCTTGTCATGCTCATGATGCTAAATCAGAGATTATGGATACAATTGCGTTTGATGAAGCTGTTAAAGTAGCTCTTGATTATCAAAAGAAGCATCCAGATACATTAATTATTGTCACAGCAGACCATGAAACTGGAGGATTAAGTATAGGTAGAGGAACAGGATATTATGCAAATATAACAGCTTTAAAACCTATTGATGCAAGTATTGGATTTATGAGCAAAGAAATCTTAAAAAATCCAAATAAAGAGTTTGTTTTAAATCTGATTAAAACCTATTGGCATATTAATTTAACTGATAAAGAGAAAGAGCTTTTATTTAAATATCCACTAACATCAAAGATAAACGATTCAAACCTTTTAAATAACTATCCAAAAATAAACCATTACGTACATTGCTGGGCTGGTTTTGCTCTATCTGAAATTGAGAGTAGAAGAGCAAATATTGGATGGACTTCATTTGCACACACAGCAGTTCCTGTTCCAGTGTATGCAAAAGGTCCTGGAGAAGAGATGTTTGAGGGCTTTTACGACAACACAGATATACCAAAGAAGATAGAGCAAATTTGGACATAAATACATATTATTTTTTAATAATCTTTATTTAATCTTTATTTTTATTATTATAATCTTTTAATTTTGGTGGTTAAATGATTAAAGTTTTAAGAGTTGATGCATCAAATTTTAATAAAAATGTTGGTGATGTTGTAAAAAAAGGAGAAGTTATTGGATATTTAAAAAATCTACCAGTTGTTTCAGATATTAACGGAATAATTGACTGTATATACTTTGATGAAGACAATCATGAATTGGAAATTGTTATTTTAAGTAGAAATGGTGAAAATAATGAAGGTAAATTCTAAAATAAAGCTTGAACTAATCTTTTTAACCTTAGTTACGATATTTTCAATTTTTATAATTCTTTACTCTCCACTTTATAAAAATACTAATGATTATTATTCAAAAAAAGGAGTAGTGATAAAAACAGAAGATAATTTAGATTATAATGGAGTTGTTAAAATTGGTTTTCAAGATGTATGGGTTAAACTTTATGATAGTGGAAAAGTTTTAAAGTTTAGTAATGTTCTAAGAGGTAATTGGTTATTAGATAATTATTTTGAAAAAGGTGATAATGTTTTAGTTATATATAAAAAAGACACACCTATATATCTTACTTATGATAGGGTTGAGTATTTTTTATATTTTATTTTAATGTTTTTAGGGTTAATTTTGATTATTGGGCAGTTTAGAGGTTTTAAAACTGCTATTTCTTTATTATTTACTGTGGTTATGATATTCTACATTCTCCTTCCATTGATTATTAATGGATATAGTCCTATAACATTAACAATAACCATTATTGGGATTATAATATTTGTGTGCTTTTTTATCTTATGTGGATTTAACAAAAAGGTAGTATCTTCTTCACTTGGAACAATACTTGGAATTGTTGTTTCTGGATTGTTAGGTTATATTGGAATAAAGTTAATGAAACTACCACCTGGTGGATTTTCAGAATTTGTTCAGATGATTTTATTCACAGGATACTATATGGATTTTTATGGAATTTTAATTTCTTCAATCATTTTAGCATCTCTTGGAGCTATTATGGATGTTGCCATTGATATATCCTCTGGATTGTATGAGATAAAAAGACATAAACCAGATATATCATTTAAAGAGCTTTTTGAAAGTGGGATGAATATTGGTAAGGATATAATGGGAACTATGGCAAATACTTTGATTTTAGTATATGTAGGCTCTTTAATAGCTCCTATTTTATATTTTATGATTAAAGGAACTCCAATAGACATAATACTTAGCTATAATTTTATTGCATCAGAAATATTGGCAAGTTTATGTGGAAGTATTGGTATTGTATTAACAATTCCATTAACTGCACTTATAGCTGCCTATCTATATAGTTCATAAAATATGAAATTTTATTCAAAATAGTAAATTTTTTATATAAGTTTGAAGTTTATTAACTAATGTCAGTCATTCATAAAAAATGACCTTTTGGTGATAGATTGTTAAAAAAGTTCTTAGCAGTTCTATTAGCTTTGGCAATGATAGTTCCAATAATTAGCTTAGCAGGTTGTGTTGGAGGAGGTAATGAAAAGACAACAACTGTAAATACTAATGAAAAACCTAAAACCATTATTATAAGAACAGCAGGAGCTACATTTCCAATGTATCAAATCCAAAAATGGATAGAAGACTATCAAAAAACTCATCCAAATGTTAAAATTGAATATGAAGGAGGAGGTTCAGGATACGGTCAAGAAGCATTTTTAAAAGGATTAACTGATATTGGAAGAACAGACCCACCAGTTAAAGAAGATATGTGGAAAAAATTCTTACAAACAGGAGACCAACCTTTACAGTTTCCTGAAATTGTTGGAGCAGTTGTAGTTACATACAATATCCCAGAGATTGGAAATAAAACATTAAAATTAAGTAGAGATGTTTTAGCAGATATCTTTTTGGGTAAAATAGAATACTGGGATGATGAAAGAATCAAAAAATTAAACCCAGATATAGCTAATAAACTACCACACAAGAAGATAATAGTTGTTCATAGAAGTGATGCAAGTGGAACAACAGCCATATTTACAACATATTTAAGTTTAATAAGCAAAGAATGGGCAGAAAAAGTTGGAGCTGGAAAAATTGTTAATTGGCCAGTTGATAAAATGGGGAGAGGTGTAGCTGGAAAGGGTAACCCTGGAGTAGTTGCGATAGTAAAATCAACACCATACTCAATAGCTTATACAGAGTTATCATATGCAATTAAAAATAATTTACCAGTTGCAGCATTAGAAAATAAAGAAGGAAATTATGTTAAACCAACAGATGAAACTATAAAAGCTGCTGTTTCAGCAGTTAAGGCAAACATTCCAAATCCAACAGAAGGTTATAAGGAAGATTTAAAACAGATGTTAGATGCTCCTGGAAAAGATTCATATCCAATTGTTGCATTTACACACTTGTTAGTTTGGGAAAATAAAAATGGAAAGCATTATTCACCAGAAAAAGCTAAGGCTATAAAAGAGTTCTTAACTTGGGTTTTAACAGAAGGACAAAAACCTGAACATTTAGCTCCTGGATATGTAGGATTACCAAAAGATGTTGCTCAAATAGGATTGAATGCTGTTAATATGATTAAAGAATAATTTCTTTCTTTTTTTACCTTTTTTGGAGAGTGTCAAGTTAAGCTTTTATTAATATATCGATAAAAAATAGTAAAATATGAAGCTCACGATAGAAGTCTTAAAGGAGAGAATCGAAGAGGAGAAGATTTTTAAAAGGAATAAGAAGTCGATAGAAGTTAAAATCTTAGCTGGGATTTTGTATTACCTTGGACTATCGTTGAGGAAAGTAAGTTTGTTTCTTTCCCAATTCGAAAGTATAAGCCATGAGTCGGTTAGGACTTATTATCACAAGATTAAAGAGGTTTTAAACGAACCTGAAAGAAAGGAAAGATACGCAATTGCAATCGATGAGACCAAACTAAAGATTGGAAATGAAGTTATTTACGTATGGTCTGCTATTGATGTTGAATCGAAAGAGTGCTTGGGAGTTTATGTTTCTGAAACAAGAAACTACCTCGATACTATATTATTCGTTAAGAGCATATTAAAATTTTGCTCTAATAAGCCGAAGATTTTGGTCGATGGTGGAAGATGGTATCCGTGGGCATTGCAAAGATTGGGTTTAGAATTTGAAAGAGTCAGATTCGGACTGAGAAATTGTGTAGAAAGCTTTTTCTCACTACTCAAACGAAGAACTAAAGCATTTTATAATAGGTTTCCTAATAACAGCAAATTCGATACAGTTGTTAGCTGGATTAAAAGTTTCATGATGTTCTACAATTGGTTGAAGTCGTTAACTTGACAGTGTCCCTTTTTTGAATAAAAATTTTTATATAACATTCTAAGATTTTATTATATATACTAAACTCTTTTTTAGGTTTTTATTATGAGATACTTTAAAATCTTAAATAATGAGAGATATACTAAGTTTTTGATAGCTAAGAGTATAGAAGTTGAAGATTTTAAAGATTTAGATTTGGAAGAATTATTTAATTTACATTCTAAATATTTGAAAATATTATATAAGAATTTAGATAAAGAAGATATTCAAATTGCTTCACCAAACTTATTAGATTTAAAGATAGAGATAGCTAATAGAATATTTAAGAATTGCTATTTTTGTGAGCATAGATGTTATGTGAATAGAGAAAAAGAGAAAGGATTTTGTAGAATAAGAAGAAGTTGCTATTCAACTGAGTTTTTGCATTATGGAGAGGAAGATATTTTAATTCCTTCTCATACAATATTTTTCTGTGGATGTAACTTTAAATGTGTATTTTGTCAAAATTGGGACATATCTCAGGTTTATTTTGAGAATATTCCTCATAATTGTAAGATATACAATCCAAAAGAAATGGCTAAAATTATTGAAGTTAGAAGAGGTAGAAATGTAAATTTTGTTGGTGGTGAGCCAACACCTCACCTACATAAAATTTTAGAAACATTAAAATATATTAATATAAACATTCCAATTGTCTGGAATTCTAATTTTTATTTAACTCCTGAAGGTATTGAGCTATTAAAAGGTGTTGTTGATATCTATTTAACTGATTTTAAATTTGGAAATAATAAATGTGGTGAAAGATTATCAAAAGTGAAGAATTACTTTGATATATTAAAAAGAAATCATCTATTAATTAAGGATGAAGAGATAATAATAAGACATTTAGTTATGCCAAATCATTTAATTTGTTGCACAAATGAAATCTTTAGATTTATCTCAAAAAATTTAAAAAATGCATTAGTTAATGTTATGTTCCAATATCGTCCTGAATATAAAGCTAAGTTTTATAGAGATATAAGTAGAACTTTAACTTATGATAAGATGATATTAGCTTTGGAATTGGCTAAAAAATATAAATTAAATCTTATCTAAATCTAACTCAAAGACAGCAACTGGAAACTCTATTTCAAAGTTAGTTATAACCTCTGGATGAATCTCCCCAAAGAATCCTATAACTTTATCATCTACAACAACTTTTCCACATCTACCTTTTATAAAAGAAGGATGTTCATATCTCTCAATTTCATAATTTAATTTTAACTCTCTCAATAATCCTTCACAAATTGCCTTTATATCATTAACACTTGCCTCATTATCTAAAATAGCTGCACAAATCTTTTTAATCTCTCTTACTCTATTCTCTTGTTCTAAATCAATTTCTACACAATCACCAATTTCAAATATTTTTAATGGAAAGGCTTTATGTTGATTTATTTTTAATGTTTCTAATATTTGTGGGAGTAGTGATTTTCTTAAAATTCTATGTTCAATACTTGCAGGCTTTAAAACTTCAATATAGTTATTATCTTCTATATTCATATTTTTAAATAATATTTTGTCATTAGATAACATTAAGTTAATAACTTCATAAAAACCAAAACCAACCATAATATCTCTAATATTATCCAGCTTTTTCTCAAATTTATCTAACTCACCTATTGTAGCTATTGGTGGATATTCTCCCTTAAATTTGTCATATCCATAAGATATTGCTACCTCCTCAGCTATATCTCTCTCTTCAAATATATCTACTCTATAGGGTGGAATATATACTCTTAATTTATCTCCTAAAAAATCTGCATCCATCTTAGCTCTTCTTAAATAATTTATAATTATTCCTGGTTGTAAATTTAACCCTAAAATTTTGTTTATATTTTTATAATCAACATCTAAACTATCATAATCTAATTTAGGATATACCTCTTTTTTATTTTCTTTATATATAACTTCAACACTGTGAATTTTTGCATATTTTCTCTCAGATAGAGCAGTTACTAAAATATTTAAAGTCTTTTCAACTGCATACTTGTCAGTCCCAGTTACATCAATTAATATATTTCTTGTCTTTTCTGTAACTCTTGTTAGTTCTCCATTTATTATTGGAGGAAGTGAGAGAACTTTCCCTTCCTTATCTACTATAACTGGAAATTTATCTTTTATTAAATGCCTATATTTAATACCTTTTTCATGCTTTTCTAAAATCTCTCTTGCAGATAACTCCTCATCAAAACCTAATGGGACAAATCTTATATCCTCAACTTCTTTATAGTAAAATGGTGGTTGCACTTTATCAAAGTCATGAACACCAATAGCTACTTTTTTTCTATCTCTACCTAACACCCAGTGTAATTTTTCTTGTAAATTTATAATACTCTCTAAAACATACTCATCAATAATTATTCCTTTAATTAATGCCATAGCTATATATGGCCTTGTTTTAACATCTTCAACATAAAGTTTTATATCACTCTTCTCTACATCATACTTAGTTAATCCTAAATCAACTCCTATAAATCCTCTAAAACCTCTGGCTAAACCTTCAATACTTAAATAATCAGGCCTATTTGGATTTATTGAAAATTGAATAATTTTCTCTCCATCTTCTTCATAAATATCTTCTACCTCAACTCCCATTAAAGGAAACTTTTCTTCAATATATTTATCTGAGAGTGGCATATTCACCAATCTCTCTAAGTCATACTTCTTTATATTCACTGTTGGCATGTTATACACCTACTTTCATATATTTTAATCTATGCATTTTATGACCAAAAGTTATAAATACTTTATATTTAGTTTATAGAGCTAATAAAAATTAATGTTTTATATATAAGCTTTCTATTTTTAAAACACAATAATAATATATTTAAGGGTTGATAAAGATGCCAGCACCAAGATATAGGTCAAGAAGTTATAGAAGAGTCTATAGAAGAACACCAGGAGGAAGAATAGTTATACATTATGAAAGAAGAAAGCCTGATAAACCAAAATGTGCAGTTTGTGGAGCAGAATTGCATGGAGTTCCAAGAGGAAGACCTGTTGAGATTAGAAAATTACCAAAAACACAAAGAAGACCTGAAAGACCTTATGGAGGCTATTTATGCCCAAAATGTTTAAAAAGATTAATGATTGAAAAAGCCAGAAACTTTGGGAAATAATGATTATCACAATAGGAGGACTTCCTGGAACTGGAACTACAACTATTGCTAAAAAAATAGCTAAAACATTTAATTTAAGGTATGTTTGTGCAGGTTTAATTTTTAGAGAGATGGCAAAAGAAATGAATATGTCCTTAGAGGAGTTTAGTAAGTATGCTGAAAAACATAAGGAAATAGATGAGGAAATAGATAGAAGACAGATAGAGTTAGCTAAAAAAGGAAATATAGTTTTAGAAGGTAGATTGGCAGCTTGGATGCTTTTAAGGGAAGGTATAAAACCAGATTTATCTATTTGGTTTAAAACACCTATTGAAATAAGAGCAGAAAGAATAGCTAAAAGAGAAAATCAAAGTTTTGAAGAAGCTTTAGAAAAAATGAAGTTAAGAGAAGAAAGTGAAAAAAAAAGATACAAAGATATATATAATATAAATTTAGATGATTTATCTATCTATGACTTGGTTATAGATACATCAAAATGGGATATTAGGGGAGTGTTTAATATTGTCTCTATGGCAATATTAAACCTCCCTCATTTAGAGGATGAATTGTGATTCGCGAGAATCACAAGAACAAAAAATGAGGTGAGGTTATGGCAGCTATAGAAGTTGGTAGAGTTTGTATAAAAACATCAGGAAGAGAAGCAGGAAAAGTTTGTGTAATTGTTGATGTTATAGACAAAAACTTTGTATTAGTTGATGGAGAAGTTAAAAGAAGAAGATGCAATATAAAGCATTTAGAACCAACAGACAAAAAAGTAGATATTCAAAAAGGAGCTTCAACAGAAGAAGTAAAGTTAGCATTAGATGCAGCAGGATTATTAAATAAAGAATAAAAATAATTTTTTTATTTTTTTTTAAATTAAATTTTTTTGGTGAAGTTTTATGATAGTAGTTCCAGGAAGTCAAAGCCAAAACTTAGCTTATGAAGTATCAACTATTTTAAATGCAGATTATATAAGAGTTGAATTTAAGAGATTTCCTGATAATGAGATATATGTTAGGATTTTAGATGAGATAAATGATGATAAAGCTGTTATTATAGCAACACAAAGATATCAAAATGATGCTATTGTTGAGAGTTTTTTATTGTATGATGCTTTAAGAGATGAAGGAGTTAAAGATATTATTTTAGTTGCTCCTTATTTAGCTTATGCAAGACAAGATAAAAAATTTAATCCAGGAGAAGCTATAAGTATAAGAATTTTAGCAGAAATATATTCAAAAATGTTTAAAGAAGTTGTTACTGTTAATCCTCATGAAGAACATATAAAAGAGTTCTTCTCTATTCCATTTGTTAGTTTAGATGCAGTTCCAAAATTAGCTGAATACTTTAAAGATAAGTTAGAGAATCCTGTTGTTCTTGGTCCAGACCAAGGTGCTTTAAGATTTGCTAAATCTGCTGCAGAGGTTTTAAATGCTGAATATGATTACTTAGAAAAGACAAGAATAACTCCAACAGAAATAAAAATAGCTCCAAAAAACATAGATGTTAAAGATAGAGAAGTTTTAATCGTAGATGATATAATCTCTACTGGTGGAACTGTTGCAACTGCTGCTAAGATGATGCTTGAACAGGGAGCAAAAAAAATATATGCTGCATGTGTCCATCCTGTTTTAATTGGTGATGCAGTAAATAAATTATATCATTCTGGAATTGTTGAAGTTGTAGGAACAAATACTTTCTCTTCAGAGGTTAGTAAAGTTTCTGTTGCAGAAGTTATTGCTAACTATTTAAAAACAATTTAACTCATAAACATATAAATACTATTTTTAATTATTTAATTAAGAATATAATAGTGGTGAATTTTTTACTAAATTTTATTTATATTAATTTATTAATTTGAATATTGGTGTTATTTATGGAAAATCTTTGGGCTAAGATTGGGGAAACTGCTGGGAAAGTTTATCATCTCTTAGAAAGTGGAGAAAAATGTCTAAGTGAAATAGAAAAGAGATTAAAAGAAGAAGGTTACAATACAAATATAGTAAAAATGGCTATTGGGTGGTTAGCAAGGGAAGACAAAATTGAAATATTAAAGGATAATAAAAGATGGATTATTAGATTAAAAAGGTAATTGTTATGATTGTAGGTAATTCCTCTCTATTGGCTAAGATAGATGATTATGGAGAAATTGAATATTTATTTTATCCGCATGTTGGTTATGAGTATCATAACTCAAATATTGGATTTGCAATATATTTGGATAATGTTATATGGTACTGGGATGATAGTTGGGAAATAAATCAAAAGTATTTAGATAATACAAATATACATCTTACTACTTATGAGAATGATAAATTATCAATATATTTATATGATTTTGTCCCACCTTCTCACAATGTTATTATTAGGAAAGTTATTCTAAAAAATAAGTTAGATGAAGATATTAAGTTAAAATTCTTCTCATATGAGAATATTAAGATTGGTGAGCATCCAAAACCATCAACAACCAAATATATAAATGGAAAAATAATCAAATATAATGAAGATTATATGTTTATAATTGGAGGGGATAAAAGACCAACATCTTTTCAATGTGGAAATAGATATGACAAAAAGTCAGCTTATATTGATATTGAAAATGGTATTCTTTCAGAAAATTCTGAAAGCTATGGAGAGCTTACAGACAGTGCATTATGTTGGGATATAAAAATATCCAAAAATAAAAAATCTATATTAAAATTGTTTATTATGCCCAAAAAATATGATAAAGATATCTCCATCTATATAACTCAGCATAATATTCTAATTAATAACTATAACACTATAAAAGAGCTCTCATTGAATTATTGGAAAAATTTAATAAATATTGAAGATTGGATTAGTGAAGAGTATAAGAATTATCTTAGTTTAGCAAAAAGGGCTATTCTTTTATTGAATATGTTATGTGACAAAAATGGAGGGATAATAGCAGCTCCAACAATCTTTCCAGATTATAGGTATGTTTGGGGAAGGGATGGAAGTTACATGGCTGTTGCTTTATCTTTGTATAGGCAAAAAGGTTTAGTAGAGAAGTTCTTTGAGTTTATGTTCAAAATTCAGAATGTTGATGGTTCTTGGTTACAGAACTATTTTGTTGATGGTTCTCCAAGATTAACAGCTTTACAAATTGACCAAGTTGGCTCTGTTTTGTGGGCTTTAAGAGTTTATTATAGAATATTTGGCAATAGAGAATTTATTGAGAAATATTGGAATAATATTAAAAAAGCAGGGGATTTTTTATCATCATCTATTTTAAAACAATGTTATGACTTATGGGAGGAGAAATTTGGAGTATTTGCATATACTGTCTCTACTATTTATGGAGGATTAAGATGTGCATACAGTTTAAGTAAAGCTGTTGATAAGTTAGATGAAGTTAAACATTGGGAAAAATCTTTAAAATATATGAAAAAAGAAATTCCAAATATGTTTTATTCAAAAGAAGAAAGAAGATTTTTAAAATCAATAAATCCAGTTAATAAGGAAATAGACTCCTCTATTTTAGGGTTGGCATATCCATATGGGTTGGTAGATATAGATGATAAAAGAATGATAGAAACAGCTGAAACTATTGAAAGAGCTTTTAAATATAAAGTTGGAGGTATTGGAAGATATCCAGAGGATACATATTTTGGAGGAAATCCATGGTTAATAACAACATTATGGCTATCTCTCTATTATAGAAAATTAGGACAAATAACTAATGATGAAGTTTATACTGAAAAATCTAAAAAATTGTTTAATTGGGTTATAAAAAATATATACAATTTCCCAGAACAAATACATAAAGATTTAGGAATCCCAATATCAGCAGAACCATTGGGTTGGAGTATAGCTATGTTTTTAATATATCTTTATAAAAATGATGATGTGATACTATGCTAATTACCTTCAATTTTGAAGTTTATCAGCCATACAGATTAAATAAAAAACTAAAAAATTCAAATAACTTAAAAGATAGATATTTTGATAATAAACTAAATAAAGAGGTATTTAATAAAGTGGCAAATAACTGTTATATTCCTACAAATGAGCTTTTATTGGAGTTGATAGATGAACATAATTTTAAAGTGAATTTTTCTATCTCAGGAGTTTTTATTGAGCAAGCTATTGAGTATAATGATTATGTTTTAGATTTATTTGTTGATTTAGTTAAAACTGGAAATGTTGAGTTAATTGGAGAGACATACTATCACTCACTATCAAGTTTGTTAGAAGATGAAAGTGAATTTATAGAGAATATTGTAATGCATAGAGAAATATACAAAGAGATTTTTAAATTTAAATCAAGAGTTTTTAGAAATACAGAGTTGATATATAACAACAGAATTGGAAAGATTGTTAAGGATTTAGGATTTGAGGCAATATTTACAGAAGGATTAGAGAGAATTTTAGAGTGGAGAAGTCCAAATTATCTTTATCAATCTCCTGATGGAATAAAAATACTTTTAAGAAATTATAGATTAAGTGATGATATTGGTTTTAGATTTTCAGCTAAAAATTGGGAAGAGTATCCTTTAACAGCAGATAAATATGCTTATTGGCTGTCAGTAACTCCTGGAGAGGTAATAAATATATATATGGATTATGAAACTTTTGGAGAACATCATTGGAAAGATACTGGAATCTTTGAATTTTTAAGGTATTTACCAATTGAAATAAATAAACATGAGAATTTAGAGGTTGTTAATGTTAGTGAAGCAATAGAAAGGTTGGAGCCAAAAGGAGAATATTTTGTTCATGAATTTTCAACAATTTCTTGGGCTGATTCTGAGAGAGATGTAAGTGCATGGCTTGGGAATAGAATGCAAATAATATCATTTGAAAAATTATGTAAAATTAGAGATATTGTTAAAGATAAAGATGAAGTTAGGAAGATTTATGGATATCTAACAACAAGTGACCACTTATATTATCAATCAACAAAAGGTTTTAGTGATGGAGAAGTTCATAACTATTTCAGTTATTTTGATACTCCATTTGATGCCTTTGCTACTTATTTAAATGTTCTTTATGATTTTGAGTATAAAATAAAAGATAGGGAAAGAGAAAATTATGATGATTCATATATGTATAATATAGAAGATGAAAATATTTATGAAGAGTATAATGAAAATGATGATAATAATAACAATAGTGAGAATATTCTAATATTATAATTTAGGTGAAATTATGAAAAAATTAAGAAAAAAAGATATTAAGGTTCCTTTAACTGTCCCAGAAAGTGTTAAAAAAGAATATGTATCTAATTATTTAGAATTAACAAAAAAAACTGGAAATGTTATGATTTTTGCAGGAGACCAAAAAATAGAACATTTGAATGATGACTTTTTTGGGGAAAATATTGCTAAGGAAGATGCTTCTCCAGAGCATTTATTTAATATAGCAAGTAAAGGAAAGATTTGTGCCTTTGCTACACAACTTGGTTTAATAGCAAGATATGGTATGGATTATAGAAAAATTCCATATATAGTTAAAATCAACTCTAAAACTCATTTAGTTAAAAGTAGAGACCCAATTAGTAAAGGGTTAGTTAGTGTTAAAGATGTTGTTGAATTTAAAGAAAATTCTGGATTGAATATTTTAGGAGTTGGTTATACTATCTATCCTGGTAGTGAGTATGAACATATAATGTTTGAGGAGGCATCAAAAATAATATTAGAGGCACATAAGCATGGACTAATTGCAATATTATGGAGTTATCCAAGAGGTAAGAATGTTAAAGATGAAAGAGACCCTCATATTATTGCAGGAGCTGCAGGAGTTGCTGTATGTTTGGGAGCTGATTTTGTTAAAGTTAATTATCCAAAGTGTGAAAATCCAGCTGAAAGATTTAAAGAGACAGTTTTAGCAGCTGGAAGAACAGGAGTTTTATGTGCAGGAGGTAAGTCAAGAGACCCAAAAGTATTTTTAAAAGATATTTGGGAGCAAATTAATATTAGTGGAGCAAGAGGTAATGCAACAGGAAGAAATATACACCAAAAACCTTTGGATTTAGCTATTAGAATGTGTAATGCTATATATGCTATAACAATTGAAGGAAAGAGTTATGAAGAAGCTTTAAAAATATACTATGGATGATAGAATGAAACCAACTGCCTATTTTTGTATGGAGTTTGCTATACATCAACCTCTTAAAACATATGCAGGAGGTTTAGGATTTTTAGCAGGCTCACATTTTAGAGCTGCTAAGAGATTAAACTATCCTTTGGTTGGAGTATCTATATTATGGAGTTACGGATACTATGACCAAGTTAGGGATAGAGAGGGATTTATGAAAGTAGATTATATTAGGAAGTATTATGATTTCTTAGAGGATATTAATTTAGAAGTTCCAATAACAATAAACAATAAAACTGTTTGGGTTAAAGCTTATAAATTAGAGGAAGATGTTTTTAACACTTGTCCAATATACTTTTTAACAACAGATATTCCAAAAAATGATGATTTTTCAAGAACTATAACTCATAAGCTTTATGATGCAAACAATATTTTACATATTGCCCAAGAGATTGTTTTGGGTGTAGGAGGTTATAAAGTTATTAAAGAATGTGAAAAAGTAGAGATATATCATATGAATGAGCCTCATTCTTTACCATTAGTTTTTAAGATGATTGAGGATTATGGATTAGAATATACTAAGGAGCATGTTGTTTTTACAACACATACACCTCTACCAGAAGGTAATGAAGTTCGAGATATAAATCTATTAAAAGATATGGGATTTTTTGGGAATGTAGATATAAAATTAGCTGAAAAACTTGGAGGCAATCCTTTTAATTATACTGTTTGTGCTCTAAGAACAAGTAGAAGAGCTAATGCAGTATCTAAGAAACATAAAGAAGTTTGTGATGAAATGTGGAAGTGGGTTAAAGATAAGTGTGAAATAATATCTATAACTAATGCCCAAGATAAACACTACTGGCAAGATAAAATAATAAAAGAAGCAGCTAAAAAGTATGATATAGATTTATTAAGAGAGAGAAAAATGGAGTTAAAAGAGATTTTATTTGAAGAAGTAGCAGACCAAACAGGGAAAATATTTAAAAAAGATAGATTAACTGTTGTTTGGGCAAGACGATTTGTTCAATATAAAAGACCTTATATTTTATTGTATGATGAGCAAAGATTAATTGATTTAATAAAGAAAAAGAAGATTCAATTTATTTGGGCTGGAAAACCCCATCCTAATGACAGTAATATGATAGCTACATTTAACTGGATTGTTTCTAAAACAAGACATTTAAAGTATTCTGCTATTTTAACAGGTTATGAGTTAAAGCTTAGCAAGATGTTAAAGCAAGGTTCTGATATTTGGCTAAATACTCCAAAATTGAAATATGAGGCATCAGGAACTTCTGGAATGACAGCTTCTATGAACGCATCTATACACATGAGCACATTAGATGGATGGCATGTAGAGTGGGCAAAGATGTATCCTGATGATAGCTTTACTATTGGAGATGGAAAAAGAGATGATGATGGTTATGTTGCAAACTGCATATACAATATGTTAGAGGATATAGTTGAATACTATGATACAGAGAGATGGTGGTTAAAAGCTTGTAATTGTGTTAATCATATTGTTGAATATTTTGATGCTGAAAGAATGGTTAAAGAATATGCAGAAAAGATGTACTACTGAAAAGAGCAATAATACACAAAAGCTCCACTTGAAATAGTATCTCCTAACCCAACAGTTGATTTTGGATTTTCAACATATCTTGAAGGGACAGAAACAATTTTATAATTGTTTTCACAATATTTTTTAAAGAATAAGTCTTTATGTTTATTATATGGAACTTTTAAGCCTTCATATAAATCTTCAATCTTGTTAATATTACCTAATTTTGCCTTAGTAGCAGCTAATATTGTTGCAAATTCTAAACATTCTTTTAGTTGCTCTAAACTTAGTGGATTATCTTCTCTACATACAAATAAAATAAAGTATATAGTATGAACTTGCACAACCTCCAAGTTATCAAAGTTATCAAGGATAATTTTAGCACCTTCAATAATATCTTCAATTTTACTCTTCTTAATAATATTATCACTTAACTTTTCATATCCAAGGACATGTAAAACATTAGCTATTTCTGTCTCATCCATTCCTACACTCTCAACAGATGATAATATATAGTCAATAACCATCTTTCTTATATTTAGCTTAGATATAGAAGCAAATTCTAAATGTCTTTTTATTTTCTTATTTTTAATTAGAAGATTTAAATCTTCTTTTGCTTTTTTAAAATAATACTTTGCTGTTTTTCCATCACTATATCTTTCCTTTATAGAATGGTATCCTGAAAGAAAGGCACAATCTACCAACTCACCAATTTGAGGTAAAAACTTTCTTATTTCTTCTTTAAATTCAATTCTTATACTTTCTGGACGGGAAGCAACAATAAATCTACCATTTTCTTTGGCAACTATTTTTCTATCTCCTAAATAAAACTCCAATCCCTTTTTAAATTCAAATATTCTATTAATTTTTGTAGGGCTATCCCAATAACTCTCTTTAACATTTTTTAAAATTAATTTGTTATCTTCCACATTAGGATATAATAGATTTTCATAATCTACAAACATATCAGCTTGTTTTTTTGATAATGCAGGAGTATATATAATAACTTTATTAAGTTTCAAAGTAGCCATTAGATTGGCAACTATTCCAGCTTGCCCACCCATTCTTTCTTCATTATATTTTATCTTATTAAACCAATTATTTAGAGATTCATTTGTTAATGGAACTTCTGCAGGTTTTCCAGTTTCTATAGAATATATTAATCTTGCAATAAAATCAATTTTCTCTTTTATTTCTCTTGGATATTCTTCTATTTTTTTAATGATATCATTAGGATTATAGTTTTTTATTAGTTCTTCTAAATCTTCTTTTGTTAGATACTTTATAGCATCAATATTGGTGTTGTATGCAGTAAAAAGATTCATATTTTTTATTCTTTCAATGTATTTTAACATTATTTTTCACCTAAGTAGTTGTTATATATAGCCCCACCAAATAATCCAATATATTTTTTTATTGATGGAGAATTTTGCCAACTTAAATTTTTAACAACATGATAGTAAGAGTTTCTCATCATCATTGGTAAAGGAGCATTAAAATCATAAGGTTTTTTTGGACATTTGCTTTTATCATACTTTAAAAATAAACATATCTCCTTAATTTTCTTAAAGCTCCAATTTATTGCATGTTCTATTCCCCATATAACTCCAAGTTTATCAGGAACTTTAAATAAAACTCCAGTTGCTTTATCAAAATTTGGACACTCATAAGGATTATGATGTAGAGGAATTATTGAATCTTTTAAACCTCCAACCTCAGTAGCAATAACAGGAGTACAGTAAGACATTGATTCCATTTGAACTAATCCACAAGGTTCCCAGTAAGATGGCATAACAATCCAGTCACTACTTGCAAATATAATAGAGGATAGAGGAAGACAATAACCAATCAATGCAAGAACATTCTCACTATATTCATTAGCAAAAGCTTTTAATCTATCTTCAATCTCTTTATCTCCTTTTGTTAAAAAAATAAATCTAATATCTAATTTTTCAATTAATTCTGGAATAGCTTCAAATAATATATCAAATCCTTTCTGATATGTAGCTCTTCCTACAAATCCAATTAATGGAGTTTCAATATCTCCTTTTATATTTCCATATACTTCCACATTTGTAGAGTATATTTCTTTATCTATTTTATTCCAATCTTCAATATACTCATAAATCCCTCCTTTGTATATCCAGGAATATTTAATTTTAGGTTTTATTTTATATGCATCATTTGCGGAGTAAGGAGATATATAGGCATAGTCAGTTGGATATAGTTTATAATCTGTTAGATGCAACATCCTTTTAATAATATTTATAGGGTCATATTCATCAATATCTATTCCATTTAGTATTCCATGATATGGCTTATTTTGAATGTATTTATTTATATAATCATAATTTTTAATTTCCTCAGCATGAGTAGGGCTAACAGTATTAACTGCATTGGCATACTTTAAACCAAACTCTAAAAAAGTTAGAACTTCTCCATTGTACTCTATAACATCTCCCTTAAATGCCTCATTATGAATAGTTAATGTAGTAGGTATATTCAAAATATTTCTAATCTTTGCTATTGCTAAGCCACACATCCAGTCATGTCCAGATACAATATCAACCTTTTTATCTTTTAGATAAGCAACAACTAAATCAGAAAAGATATCATACTTTATACTGTCCCATAAGTCCAAGTTGTTAATCATCTCATTACTAAAAACAGTTATATCTACTCCTGTATGTGGATGCTTAGTTTTTAATACATCAAATATAAAAGTTTTATTTCTAAATATTATTTTTATTTTATCTACAACCTCATAAGGTAAATTATAATATCTATTGTAGTGGTTTAATGTTAAAACTTCTACCTTGTTATTATCTCTTTGCAAAAATTTAGATAAATCTCTCATTACATCTCCTAATCCTCCGCATGAAACTATTGGGGTAATTGTTGGAGCTAAGATAACAATATTCATACAAATCACCAGAAAATAGTATTAATACAATAACATAAATTTTAAATGTAATAAAATTTATTATTATCCTTTTAATATCTTTCTTATCTTTCTTTATAATAATATTAAAAATTATTTGGTGATTTTATGGCTATAAGAGTATCTGACATTATTGGAAAAGAAGTATATACTACAAAAGCTCTTTATGTTGGAAAGGTTTATGATGTTATGGTTGATTTAGATAAAGGAGCAATAAGTGGATTGGTATTAACAAATATATCAAGAGGTTGTTTAGCCAACTTAGTATCAGACCCTACAAAAAAAGTAGTTATTCCTTATTCATTAGTTTCAGCAATTGGAAACATAATACTAATAAAATCTCCAAGTGAAGCTAACTACAACTTTTTAAAATAACTATTTTTTGGTGAAATAAATTGTCCTTAAAAATAGGGTTAGTTGGATGTGGTGCAGTTGGAAATTTTATAGTTAAGAAAATAAATGAAGGAATGATTAAAGCTAAGTTAATAGCTTTGTATGATAGAAACTATGAAAAATCTCTTAAATTGGCAAAAATTTTAGATGTAAAAGCTTGTAAGAGTTTAGATGAGTTAGTTAAGGAAGATATTGATTTAGTTGTTGAAGCTGCATCAATAAATGCTGTTGAAGAAGTTGTTAAAAAATCAATATTAAACAATAGAGATGTTCTTATATTGAGTGTTGGAGCATTTGCTGATAAAAATTTATTTTTAAATATTTGTAAGTTGCTAAAAAACTCCAATAATAGAGTATATATCCCTTCTGGGGCAGTTGCAGGTTTAGATGCTCTTAAAGTTATTAAATATTGTAAGAATAAAAGAGTTAAACTTAGAACTGTTAAATCACCTAAATCTCTTGGAGTAGATGTAAAAGAAGAAACTATATTATTTAGAGGAAATGCCTTAGATGCTATAAAAAAATTCCCTGCTAATATAAATGTAGCTATTACTCTATCCTTAGCTGTTGGATATCCTATAGATGTAGAAATAGTTGCAAATCCAAATATAGATAAGAACAGACATGAAATTTATGTAGAAAGTGATATTAGCAATATAAAAATAATTTTAGAGAATAAACCATTAAAAGATAATCCTAAAACTTCTGCATTAGCTGCTTATTCAATTGTTAAGACAATAAATGAAATTCAAGAGAATATAAGAATAGTATGAACTATCTATATATTTTTGTGTATTTTAGTTAGTTTTTAATAAAATTTATTAAACCATAACATATATAAAGAGAAAAGTTTTATTTAGATTAGACAATAAATTTTAGATTTAGTGTATAGTATAATTAAATATTTAAAAACACAGAATTAGGTGGGAATTAATGGTTCAAATGAGTGAAGGATTTAGAAGAAAAACAAGAAAAAAATTATCTAAAAAACCAAGAGAAAGAGGTCTATATCCTATAACAAGAGCATTGAGAGAGTATAAAGAAGGAGAGTATGTAGCTATAAAAATAGACCCATCAGTTCATAAAGGAATGCCTCATCCAAGATATCATGGAAGAACTGGAGTTGTTGTAGGGAAACAAGGAAAAGCATTTTTAGTTAAAATAAGAGATGGAGGAAAGGAAAAAATATTAATTGCTTTCCCACAACATTTAAAGCCTGTTAATGTGGGACAATGATTGGAAAAAAAATATTAGAAGAAAAAATTATAACTATTTCTGAAGCATCTAAAATTATGGAAGAAAGAGCTAAATTAGGAGAATTATCTTATGAACAAGGTTGTGCATTAGATTACTTACAAAAACTTAAAAAATTATCTCCTGAAAAAGCAAGAGAATTAGTTAATGAGCTTATTAGTATTGGTGTAGATAAAGAGACAGCTGTTAAAATAGCTGATATTCTTCCAGAGGACATGGATGATTTAAGAGCTATCTATTACAAAAGAGAACTACCTGAAAATGTAGATGAAATATTAGAAACAGTTAAAAAATACATCTAAATTTTTTTAGTATTGTATATTGATAGATTTAAGTAAAAGGTGGAATTTTATGGTTACTATTCATAATATCAAAAAAAAGAATAAGCCACAAAAATATGAAAAATATGCATGGATTTTAGATTATCTCCCTTATGGATATCATGGTAAAGGAGAACCAATAGCCCAAGGATTGGGAGAAGAACAATTTTTATTAATGGAATTAAAACCAAAAGATGATGTATTTTTAGGAGAGAGGGTTTATATTGGAAAAGGTAAGAGAGATAAGATAGACCATGTTATAAAAATGATTAAATATGAAAATTTAACATCAACAGCTAAAACAGAACTTTTATATGTTGTTATGGATGCTGTCAAGCATCAAGAGGAGAGATTTGTAAGATTCTTAAATGAATGTCCTCCTATAACAAATAGACTACATTCCTTAGAATTACTTCCTGGAATTAGAGTTAAATATATGTGGAAAATTATTGAAGAGAGAGAAAGAGAAAAATTTAAAAGTTTTGAAGATTTTGAGAAGAGAATTGGAAAAGACCCTGTTAGGATGATTGCTGAAAGAATTGTTAAAGAACTATCTGATAATAAAAAAGATAAATATTACTTATTTGTTAAGTGGAAAAAGGGAATAATATTGGATGAGGATGATATGGCATTTTATTTAAAAGAGTAAATTTAATTTTTTTGGTGAGGAGATGATTAATCTAAGAAAGTTAGAGCATATTTTTATTTGTAATCATTGTGATGTTGAATATAAAAAAACTACTCTTTTGGAAGATGTTGAGCTTATACACTCTGGATGTGGGGGAGTTGATTTCAGCTCTATTGAGACAGAAATAGAAATTTTTGGAAAAAAATTAGATGCACCTATTATTGTATCTGGAATTACTGGGGGATATGAAGGAGCAAAAGAAATAAATAAAAATATTGCTAAGGCTGTTGAAGAACTTAACTTAGGAATGGGTGTTGGCTCACAAAGAGCAGGAATTTTAAATAAGGATTTGGAAGATACATATAGTATAGTTAGAAAATATACAGATGGTTTGGTTATTGGTAATTTGGGAGCTGTTAATTTAATGGATAGTTGGGGTTTAGAGGAGATTGATAAAGCTGTTAATATGATTGATGCAGATGCATTAGCTATTCATTTTAATCCTCTCCAAGAGATTATACAACCAGAGGGAGATGTTAATTTTAAGAATATAAATAAACTAAAACTATTAATTGAAGAGTATAAGAAAGAGTATAAAGATATCCCTTTTATTGCTAAACAAGTAGGAGAAGGATTCTCCAAAGAAGATGCTAAGAAATTATCATTTTTTGATGCAATAGATGTTCAAGGTAGTGGAGGAACATCTTGGGCAAAAGTTGAGTTATATAGAGTTAAAGATGAAGAGTATAAAAAAATATTATCTAAATTTTCTGAATGGGGAATTCCAACAGCTTTATCAATATTGGAAGTTAAATCAGTATATAATAAGGTTATTATTGGTTCTGGTGGAATTAGAAGTGGTATAGATATTGCAAAAACTATAATTTTAGGATGTTCTTCTTCTGGAATAGCTTTGCCAATATTAAAAGCAGCATTGAGAAGTTGGGAAGAGGTTGTTAAAGTTTTAGAGAGATATATAAAAGAATTAAAAATAACTATGTTTTTAGTTGGTGCTGAAAATATTGATGAGCTAAGAAACACACCCTACATAATAAAAGGACAATTAAAAGAACTAATAAATCAGAGAATAAGAGGAGATACTATATGAAGTTAGAAATTATTGCAATAGGTGGGTATGAGGAAGTTGGTAGAAACATGACAGCAGTTAATGTTGATGGAGAGATTATTATTTTTGATATGGGTGTTAGATTAGATAGAGTCTTAATTCATGAAGATACAGACATATCAAAACTCCATAGTTTAGAGTTGATAGAGAAGGGAATTATTCCAAATGATACAGTTATGAGAAATATTGAGGGTGAGGTTAAAGCAATTGTTCTATCTCATGGACATCTTGACCATATTGGAGCTGTTCCAAAGTTGGCTCATAGATACAATGCTCCAATTATTGGGACTCCCTACACTATTGAATTAGTTAAAAGAGAAATTTTAAGTGAGAAGAAGTTTGATGTTAGAAATCCTCTAATAGTTTTAAATGCAGGAGAATCTATGGATATAACTCCAAACCTTACATTAGAGTTTATTAGAATAACTCACAGTATTCCTGATTCAGTTCTTCCAGTTCTTTATACTCCTTATGGAGCTATTGTATATGGAAATGATTTTAAATTTGACAACTTTCCAGTTGTTGGGGAAAAGCCTGATTATAGAGCTATAAAAAAGGTAGGAAAAAATGGAGTTCTATGCTTTATTTCAGAAACAACAAGAATAAACCATGAAGGAAAAACACCTCCAGAGATTATAGCATCAGGATTATTAAAAAATGATTTACTTTCAGCTGATAATGATAAAAATGGAGTTATTGTCACTACTTTCTCATCTCATATAGCAAGAATAAAATCTATAACAGAGATAGCTGAAAAAATGGGAAGAACTCCTATTTTATTAGGAAGAAGTATGTTGAGATACTGTGGAATAGCCCAAGATATAGGTATAGTTAAGTTTCCAGAAGATTTAAGAATTTATGGAGACCCTTCATCTATTGAGATGGCTCTAAAAATGATAAGAAAAGAAGGTAAAGAAAAATATTTAATTATAGCTACTGGACACCAAGGAGAAGAAGGAGCAGTATTATCAAGAATGGCAACAAATAAAACGCCTTATGTATTTGAAAAGTATGACTGTGTTGTCTTCTCAGCTGACCCAATTCCTAATCCAATGAATGCAGCCCAAAGATATATGTTGGAATCAAGGTTAAAACTCTTAGGTGTTAGAATATTTAAAGGAGCTCATGTTTCTGGACATGCATCAAAAGAAGACCATAGAGACATGTTAAGATGGTTAAACCCGGAGCATATTATTCCTTCCCATGGTGACTTTAATTTGACAGCTGAATATACAAAATTGGCTGAGGAAGAAGGATATAGATTGGGAGATGATGTTCATTTATTAAGAAATGGGCAATGTTTAACATTTGAAAGAATATTATAAAATTCATTAAGGTGATAGTTATTTTCAAAAAAGAACTTCTAAATTTGATAGATAATGAGTTAAAAAAGTATCTAAATAAAGATGACAATCTATACAATGCATCTAAGCATTTAACATTTGCAGGTGGTAAAAGAATAAGACCTTATCTAACTCTTTTAGTCTATAAACTAAAAAAAGATGATTTAGAAAAGGCATTACCTGGGGCTGTTTCAGTTGAATTAATACACAACTACACTTTAATACATGATGACATTATGGACAATGATGATTTAAGAAGAGGAAAACCAACAGTTCATAAAGTTTTTGGTGTCCCAATAGCTATTTTAGCAGGAGATTTATTATATGCTAAGGCATTTGAAGCTATATCAAATATAGAAGATAATAAAAAAGCTCATGAAGTTTTGAAAATTCTTTCAAAAGCTTGTGTTGAAGTATGTGAAGGACAAGCCATGGATATGGAATTTGAAAGAAGATTTCCTAATATGGATGAATATTTAGAAATGATAAGAAAAAAGACAGGAGCTTTATTAGAGGCAAGTGCAAAGATTGGAGGAATTTTAGCAGATTTCAATGAAGAGGAGTTAAAGGCAATAGAAGAATATTCAAAATTAATAGGGTTAAATTTCCAGATTCAAGATGATATTTTAGATTTGATAGGGGATAAGAACAAAATAGGAAAACCAGTAGGGAGTGATATAAGAGAAGGAAAAAAGACAATAATTATAATACATGCATTAGAAAATTTGGATGAAGAGAAAAAAGGAAGATTATTAAGTTTATTAGGCAAGAAAGATATAACAGATGAAGAGATAAAAGAAGCAATTGAAATATTAAAACCATCAATTGAATATGCTAAAAAACTAATGGAAGAAAACAATAAGAAGGCATTAAAAGCTTTAGAGATATTTGATAAAGATAGAAGAAAAGATTTAGAAGATTTAGCCAACTTCATTATAAGTAGGATATATTAAAAATTTTTTATTGTGATATCATGAAGTTCCCAGAGTTGTATGTAGAAAATCCAAAAAAACATGAGAATAAGAGAGTTGTTATAGAAAGAGATGGAAAAATTATAAAATTTTTAGATGAAAATGAAGACTATAAAGGAGATGGAAAAGTTCTATATAAAATAATATATGATGACTTTCCAAACTATATTCTTATGAATGAACTTCTTTCTGATATCTTGCTTTATTATGAAGTTGGGGGAGCTAAACAAATAATATATCTAAAAAAAGGAACTAAACTTTTAGAAATTATGGCTGAGGGTTATAAAGTTTATCCAATTGTTGATTTTGGATGTAGAATTTTAGAAAATCATAGATTAGCAGCTATTCAAACAGGTAAAGGAGAGATTAGATTTGTAAATACTCCTGTAACTGGATTAGTTATTTTCTTAGAGGAAATCCCAACAAAATCTGGGAGAGAAAACTATAAATTTTACATACTCCCAGATAAAGAAATTGAGGTTTAATTATGTTTGTTGCTAAACTAATAGCAGTATTTACTGTAAGAGAGGCTATTAATTCAGGATATGAAGAGTTTATAAAGTTGAGAGCAATATATGAAAATAGAAAATATAAAGATAATGATTATGTAGCTCTATTCAACATAGAAGGCACTACAAGCTATCATGTATTTTTTATAGATAAGGATACTAAAATTGAAGATATTAAGAATGAGTTTGGAGAGTTAAATGTTATAATTAATTATGATTCTGAAAAATCTTTAAAAAGATTTATAGATGGTTTGAAATGAAAGATACAAGGGGATTAGATAAAGTATGGGTAGTTTTGTCAGAGTTGGCTGCTGAGTTAGTTAAAAAAGATATAAAAGTTCCTGAGATTGTTTTTGAAAAGTTGAGGTTATCAAAGGCCATATTGACATACTACATTTTAGATGAGCACACAACAGTAAAAACTTTGGCTAAAGCTGAAAAAGAATTAAATTATGCTCAATCTTATTTATTTTCCTTGTGTGATGAAGAATTAATGAACAAATATTTAAAAAAGTTAGAGAAAGCAATAACTGGAGAGTTAGATGTAGAATTTCCTTTACCAAAAACAAAATTTGATACAGATGTTAAAAGAAGAGGTAATGTTGAAAGCATAAGAATTAAATTACTCAAATATATTGAAGAAGAGAGAGCTATTGATTTAGGAGAATGGCATGGTGTTATATTTGAATATAAAGATGATGAGAAAGTAGTTATTGAGGGAGATATAGAGAGAGTAAAAAGAGCACTAAAAGATTTTGGTATCTTATTAAAAAAGAGTGACTAACATTATACAACTCTTGTCTTTTTAACAATAAAAACACAATATGGGTCTCCTACACTAATACATTTTTCTTCAACAACTTCAACAATATATTTTCTATCAGCTATATTTTCTAAACATCCAGCTAAGAAACCGGCAGTTATATAACACACAGGTTCATTAGACCTATAATTTAAGGCCTCCTTATTATTTTTGACAGTAATCATTAATGGCTCTGACATTTCTATAGTAACTTCCCCAAATTCTTTTTTCATAAATTCTTTCATTTCATCATAATTTTTTAAATTTAGAAATAATGCATAATTTTTTCCTAAATCATAAAATATTTTTTTAATATTACTACCAAAATAAAATTTTCTTAAATAATCTTTGATATATACAACTAATGGAGGGGCTCCAGTAAAATAAAATTGCTCTTTCTTTTCTTTGGATATAGGTTCAGTTTTTGACACTATTATTGATGATTTAAATTCCTCTTCTTTTAATTCTTTTTCCAATTCTTCTAATGGAGGATATGCTTCTAAAATTAAATCATGTAATCTTGTACCTTCAGTTAATTTTAATACTTCTTTTAATAGTTCCTTGTCATCTTTATATTTTTCAAGTAAGTTTTTCATCATTGTTAGTTTAATACCCATAAATTTAGCTCTGTTATCAATAATTTTGAGCATCTCTATAAGCTTTATAGGTGTTACCATCTCTATACCCCTTTTCATATAATAACAAAATTCAATAATACAATGTTGCATAACAATTAATAATAATTAAGGTTTAGAATAATATAAAAGCTATACCAATATTTTAAGTTATCTATATTTTTTATATTTTTTTTATATTTATTCTTTATATTCTTTATTAAAACTATTTCTATGTAGTCATTATTTGGATATTAGAATAATAATCTAATTCCTATTTATAATTTTTTATTTATTAAACGACATATTACTAATTCAAATTAACAAATTAATACCTTCCATAACTGCATTTATTGAAGCTCTTATAATATCTGAATCAGATTTTTTAACTTCAACAATATCAGTTCCTTTTCTTAATTTTATAGAAACTTCAACTAATGCATCTGTTCCTCCACCAATAGCATTGACTTTATACTCCTCTAATTTTATATCTGCCACTCCACTTAAAGCCTTTTTAACAGCGTTTATAGCAGCATCTACTGGTCCTACTCCATAAGCTGTCTCTATCAATGTTATATTTTCTCCTTTGTAGTGAAGTTTAACAGATGCTATTGGAGTTATTTTATTCCCAGATACTACTGTTAATTCATCTAATTTTATCTTTTCCTCTGTTGCTCTTCCTAATACTTCATTAACTATAACCATTAAGTCATGGTCAGTAATATATTTCCCTAAATCACCAAGAGTTTTTATTTTTTCATATATCCTGTTAAGTTCTTCTTCTGAAACTTTAATACCCATTAGCTCTAATTTATATTTTAAAGCTTTTCTTCCTGAATGTTTTCCTAAGATTATTCTTCTTTTATTTCCCACAATTTCTGGAGATATTGGTTCATAAGTTTTAGTATTTTTAATTAATCCATCTACATGAATTCCTGCTTCATGGGCAAATGCATTATCACCAACTATTGCCTTGTTTGGAGGAACGGGGAGATTCATCAATCTTGCTACAACTCTTGAAACTTCATAAAGCTTCTCTAACTTGATATTTGTATCATAACCATATAAAAACTTCATTGCACATACAACCTCTTCCAAAGCAGCATTACCAGCTCTCTCACCAATTCCATTTATTGTAACATGACATTGTTGAGCTCCAGATATCAGAGCTGAGCAAGTGTTTGCAACAGCTAAACCAAAATCATTGTGACAATGAACAGACACAGGAAGAGAAATTTCTTCACATATTTTTTTAAATAGCTCTTGTGATTTTTGAGGTGTTAAAACTCCAACAGTGTCACATACACACACTCTATCAGCTTTTACTTTCTCTCCCTCTTTGAACAATTTAATTAAAAAGTTTATATCTGCTCTTGTAGCATCTTCTGCTGATAACTCTACAATTAATCCATGGTCTTTTGCATATTCAACAGCTTTAATTGCAGAATCTAAAACTTCCTCTTTTGGTTTTTTTAACTTATATTTTATATGAATATCTGAGGATGGCACAACTAAATGCACACTATCAACTTCACACTCTAATGCTGCATCAATATCCACAGGTAGAGCTCTAACAAATGAACATATTTCAGCATTTAAATTTTCCTTAACTATTAATTTTATAGCTTCTCTCTCTCCTTTTGATGTTATTGCACTTCCAGCTTCTATTACATCAACTCCTAACTCATCTAAATGTTTTGCTATTTCCAATTTTTCAGATGGTGTTAAAGAAACTCCAGGTGTTTGTTCTCCATCTCTTAATGTTGTGTCAAATACTCTAAATTTCATATTAAGTCCCTCTATATAACTTTATTAAATACAGAATCAGCTGATTTTTGTGTTAGTTCATAAATATTTATAGTATTATCAGAAATCTGCTTTAAAGTTGTTGATATTCTTGTATTGATACATATTGAGTATATTTTTATATTTTTTGATTTTATGATGTTTTTTATTTGCTCTATATCATCTAATGATAAATCATATTCTCCATCTGTAATAAATACAATATCACCATTATAAGACAAAGCTTTTTTTAAAGGTTTTTCAAAGTTAGTTCCACCACCATAAAATATAGAAGCAATATATATAATATCATCAAAGTTTATTTTTTCATATTCCAATATCTCCCTAACATCATCATCAAAAATAATTATTTTACATTTTCTTTTTTCTTTTATAGCTACCTCTAACAAACTTATAGTTATTGCTTTTGCCCAAAGCTCTTTATTGCCTCTCATTGAGCCACTTAAATCCAAACAAATTATAAAATCACCAACATTTTTTGAGATATCTAATTTATAGTTTAATAGCTTTTTCTCAGTATATCTCCTTAAAAAGTCAAGATATAAGTAATCATCAGTTAAATTTTTTAATTCTGAAAGTATGAGATTATTTAAACTATCTCCCAAAGTTATTTCATATTTCTCTTTTGATGTTTGTCTTATTTTGTATCTATATTTTGATAAAGCTATTTTTCTAAATTTTCCAAGAATTTTAATAAGTTCTTTTAGTTTTCTGTTTTTTGCTATCTTTTTAGAGAGCTCTAACTTATTTTTAGGATTTAAATAAGTTTTATCACCTTGTCCATATCCATAACTAACAGACAATAGACTTTCAAGATAATCCTCTAAATCTTCAATTATCTCATTTATTTCCTTTCTTTCTTCACTTATTTTCTTACAAAAATAGTCAGTTGCTAATATGGAGTAGTATTCACTCAAAGTAGTTATATTTTTTATATTCTTAAATTTTTTGTTTGATTTTATTTTTTCAATTATCTCATTGTTCCTTAAAATTTCAATGTTGTATTTATAAAATAGATAGAAGATATTTTCCATTAAATCCTCATCTAAATAGGGATTAATTGAGTCCCTATATTTCTCCCATATTAGTTTATCATATCTATCATGCTTTATAATTATCATATTAGCTCCCAAATTACAAATATATGTTATAAATATATGCTATTATTTTAATATATTGTCTTGTATTTTGTAACTGACAGTATGATTACGGTATTCCTTTCTTTATTTAACTGATAGTGTGAATTCTTATTATCGATTTTAAAACCAAAAAAATAAAATAGTATCGATTTAAATACACTACTAAAAACATATGAAACTCCCATGCTAACCACACTTAAAGAATTACTCGTTAATGGTTTAAATACTTTAGGTATAGCCAATTCGGATAACTTGGTAGATTACTGCTTGGTTAGAACTTTAACCGAGATAAAGACAATTAAAGCAATATCTGGAGAGATTTTAGAAATTCATCGAACAACCATAATCAAAAAACTTCAAAAGCTATCGGAAATTGAGAACTGCTTTTATACTCATCTACTAAACCTTCCCAACATTTTAAATAATCGTAAATTTAAATTTTCAATAATAATTGATTCAACCTTATTGAGAAGATATAGTAAAAATGTATTTGTTTGGCAGTTCTATTAGATACAATTACGTAGAAAATCATAAAAAATTATATCAAGAACAAATAAACTGCTGTATTTTTAATAAAAAAAAGGATTATACGATATACACCACAATAAAACCAAGGAATATTAAATCGACTGATGTATATTTAAGAATTATAGAATCAATATCTAAAATTATTAAGAAAACGGTCGTTGGTGATGGTTTTGTAACAATAAAGAAAATTTTAAGGAGATGTAATGAATTGGGAATCAATTATATTGGTAGAATCAGAAAAAACATAAAAATTGAAGTTTTCGGTAAAGATGTTAAAATAGAAGATATGTTTAAAAAGGACTTCAACGAAAATAAAGCTAAATTTTGTGATTTTCTTTACATAAATTATTTATAATACCTAAAATAAAGTTATATAACGTTACTGTATCATACTTCCTATATCTTCTATTGTATCTTTTCCAGTATCCGGGTCTTTTTTTGCATTTTTCTTCACTCATATTTTTTATTACTTCATTATACATTTTTATGTTTTTTCGACAACCTTACACATATAGAAATTATTTTTTGTTATTTTTTGGTGAGAGTATGAAAGTTGGAATTACAGCAATAGTTCCACCTGAGATTATTTACGCAACAAATCATACACCTTTAGATTTAAACAACTTTGTTCCACAATCTAATATAACTCCAAAAAATAAACTATGTGCCTGGACTGCTACATGGAGGGACTTAATTTTAGAGGATAAAATTAAAATTGATAAATTAATTGTTGTTGCAGGTGGAGATTGCCAAAATTCCCTTGTTGATGCTGAAAAGATAGAATTAAAGAAAAAAATTCCAACACATTATTTCTTTTATCAATTTGGAGATAAAAAGCACTTTGAAAATGAAATAAAAAAACTTATTAATTTTTTAGGAGGAGATGTTGATAAAGATATTTTAAGAGAAGTTTACAAAATAAAGAAACTTGTAAAAAAAGTCGATGAATTATGCTACAAAGACAAAATAAATGGGAAAGATGCGTTTTATACTATAATCTCTGCAAGCGATTTAAAAGGAAATCCAGACGTATATAAAAAAGAAATCAATAATTTATTAAACAAAGATGAAAATGTCGAATATAGTCATAGAATTGCTATAATAGGAATTCCTCCAATTTTTATAGATTTTTATGAATATTTAAATGAAATAAATGTACATTGTGTTTATAATGAGCTACCTTATGAGTTTATAAGAATGGGAGGATATTCAATAAAGAGTATTGTAGATACATATTCAACATACACATTTGCTAACCATATAAATAAAAGGATAAAGATTATAAAGAGAGAGCTAAAAAAAAGAAAGGTCGATGGAGTAATTCATTATACCCAAATGTGTTGCCATCATAAATTGGAAGATGAAATTCTCAGAGAATTTATTGATTATCCCATGCTAACAATAGAGGGGGATATTCCTCAAAAAACACCTGAACAAACAAAGTTAAGGATAGAAGCATTTATAGAATTGTTGGGATAGCCATGATAGGTATTGATGTTGGTTCAACAAACATAAAAATCGTAGACGGGAAGAGTTTTAAAAAATATCCAATAATTAAATTAAATGAAATATTAGAAAAATATAATAATGAAGAATCTTTTGCGACTGGATATTTTAGAAAGAGATTTAAAAATTACATAACTGAAATTACTGCTGCTATATATGGAATTGATAAAGATGTTGAAGTTATAATCGATATTGGGGGACAAGATACAAAGATAATAAACACAAAAACATTAGAGTTTATAATGAATGATAAATGTGGAGCAGGGACTGGATTATTTTTACAAACTATAGCAATGTATTTAAATGTTCCTATCGAAGATTTTGGAAAATATTATTCAAAAAATCCTCTAAACTTGAATAATACTTGTGCTGTTTTTTCAATTTCAGAAATAATTAACTACCTCGTGAGTGGCTATACTATTAAAGATATTATAGCATCTGTAAATTACACTATAGCAAAGAAAATAGCTAATATTAATCCCTATGAATGTGAAACTCTTACTCTAATTGGTGGAGTTGCAGAAAATAAAGCATTTGTGAGATATTTTAAAGAAATTACTGAGAAAGAAGTTTATGTTCCTAAAAATCCGCAATTTATAAATGCAATAGGGGCGAGAAAATATGGAATTAAATACTCAACAAAAAATCATCTTTGAAATTTACGATTTATACAAAAAATTTGAATTAATTGAAAGTAATAACAAATGTAAAAAGCTATCTAAAAGAATAGAAAAAATTAAAAATGGAATTGTAGTTAAAGATATTTATGATGTTAATTATGTTGATAGAGTTCAGGAGATTTTATTAAATTACAGAGAAATTTGGGGTTTTATTTATAAATCATCAATAAAACAGTGGATTGCAACATCTAAAACTATAAATGTAGCTGGAATTTTTTATAAGGATGATTTAATTGGAGTTATGGTTTATGGAGAGAGACCAAATTATTTGAAAATTAATTACATTGCAGTAGATAAAAAATTTAAAGATAAATCTCTTGGAGGATATTTTATTCAATTTTTAGAGAAAAAAGCTAAAAAATTAAAAAAGAAAAAAATATATGCAGAAGTTCCAAAAATAAATGAGAATGGACTAAGATTTTTTATAAAAAATAGATTTGTAATTGAAGGAATTTTAAAAAATCATACAAGAAGGGACAAAGATTTAGTTTTAATGGCTAAATATTTAGAGGGATAAAATGGTGGAATTTTTTGCATCGTTGACCATTTCTCCAGGACAAATTAGAAAAATGGTTGAACTTTTAAAGAAACACGAACCAAAAAAATGGGCTTTTGAAAATGTGATTTTTACACCGATAGTTTCATCAGAAGGGACTATAAAAGAAATTAAAAATTTAAAAAGAAAATATAAAACAACTATTATGTTTGATAGTGGTGGTTATTATGTTCAACAGGGAAAGTTTGAAATATATCAACTGTTTTCCTTTTTAAGGGAATTTTATGAAAACAATAAATGGGGAGATTGGTATGTTCTACCAGATTCTCCACCAGTGTCATCTGATAGTATAAATATTGCTTGGGGAAAAGTCCATGAGACAGTTTATTTTGCAAAGAGTTTTGCAGAAGAATTTAATGGAAAAATAGAGAAAAAATTTGTTCCTGTTGTTCAGGGCATTAATGAAGAACAAATCTATTATTGTATCAAAAATTATGCTGATTTGAATGTTAAAAGAATAGGTTTTGGAAGTTTTGGAACTTGTGGAAAGAATAATCAGATTAATCGACTAACAAAAGAAAGTTTAGAAAACTTAAAATATTTGTCTATGTTAGCAAGAGATTATGGATTTGAGTTACATGCCTTTGGTATTGGTGGAGGAAGTTCTGTAAATAAAATTAAAGACTATGTTGATAGTTTTGATAGTAGTGGTTGGGATAAAGCTGGAGGATTTGGAGACATATTTTTTCCAGGTTCGAGAACTATTAACATAACTGGAAAATCTGGAAGAATATCTTCAAAAAATTACATAGGTTATGAAGATATGATTGAAAATCTTAGAAATGGGCATAGGTGTTATTTTTGTAAAAATATTGCCAATCTAAAAAAATATAAGATATATCGGTCATTACATAATATAATAGTGCTTTATGAAATGGTGAAAGAATGAGTAGGGGATATCACATTCAACATAATGCAAAACCATCAATTATTAGAGAATTTATTGAATACAGTCCAAATGCTAAAAAATCAGAACTTAAAGAAGTGTTTTTAAATATAAAACCCAGCATTATAGATGATAATTATACAATTATGAATAAACTTATTAATAGAGAAGATAAAAATGAGATTGAAAACCTTTTGAAAATGGATGAGGTAATATTTAATAATTATCTTCATTATAAGCTCTATTCATCATCTTTACCAATTGGATGGTCATATAGAAGTGTAATTCATATATTATTTGAAGAATATAAGGATAAAAAAATAAATTACAACGATATTGAACAAAAAGTTAAAGATAAAGCATTTAATGAAGGTTTGGGAAGTATATCATTTAGTAGCAATAGTGTTCGTGGAGCAATTAATTTTATTAAATCTTTATACCCTTCTCCAATAGATGAAAATAACATATTCAACCTCAGAGATTATTGTCAACCACATCTCTTATTATGGGGAGTGGATTATCTTTATAAAAAACAATGGGGAGAGGAATATGGTTCATTAATGCTTTTGGATAGTGAAAAAATTGAAGAACTTTGTAAATTTTGTTTAATTGATGAAGATGTGTTGGACAATCATTTAAAGGAACTTGGATTTATGTATGATTTTGTGGAAATATCGATAAAGGCATTTGGGAAGTATATAAGATTAAAAAGAGCTTGGAGTTTTAATGATATCTTATAAAAGGGGAAAATAATGGATTATATTGTACTAATAAACTATATCAAAAATAATTATTCTTTTAATTGGCTAACAAATAGTCAGAAAAATGCGTATAATATATTAAAAGAGTATCTTATTTATGATGATGTTATTAATCTTTATGGAAAAAGAGGAGTAGGGAAAACATTTTTAGGATGGGTATTTGCAAAAAATAACAACTTTATATATTTTGAAAATGAAGATGCATTTAGAAATTATAAAGTAAAGACAAAAATAAATGCAATTATTGATAATGGCTCATTGAAGGATGGAAGGGAGATTAGAAGGATGGTCTCCTTAAAAACCAATAAAGTAATTTACATTTCAAGAAAGAAAATTTTAGATTATGGTATAGAGTTAAAGTTAGATTTAAATGATGTAGAACATGTTTTAAATAATCTATCTCCAATTATTGGAGAAAATATAAATACTAACATTCAAAATTTGAAAATAAATGATATCGATTTATGGAACATTTTTAAGGGGAGGGTATATGAATATTAGTGTATTAGAATTTATAATAAATAAAAGTCCAGTAGTAGATACACAATCAGCCGAAAATTTAATAAATGAACCAGATTCAGTTGCAGATAAGTATGAAAATCATTTAAAAACCTATATAAAAGTTGATAATGAAGAATTTGATAAGCGATTTGTGAGAGAAATTAAAAAAGGAAAAACTGTAAAAGGTTATATTTCCGCTCCTTTTGGTTATGGAAAGACAAGTAAAGCATTAAGTTTATGGGAATATTGTAAAAAGAATAACATCTTTTCCATCCCTCCATTTAAATTTGATGGAAAGCTTGATACAATAATGGACGCAGTTTATGGATGGACTAGATATGTTTATAAATACAAATATCCTGAATATGTGGACAAAATTGAAAAAATTTATAGAAAATATAAAACACTAAGTATAGAAAAAGAAATAGATGAACTGGCAAAAAAAGAACACTTAACGAGAGATGAAGCAAAAAGAATAATTAATAATTTCATAGAAAAAGGTAAACTAATTATATCAATGACACCAAAGGACTTGATGAATTTTTTAAAAGAGATGAATGAGATTATAAAAAAACATTTTGATGGATTGGCAATTTTTGTAGATGAAGTGCAAGGAATAAAAAATATGGAAACTATTAATAATTTAAGAAACTTTATTTTCGAACTTAGTATTAACAATATAGGATTAGGTATTTTATTCATAATTCCTGATTATCAAGAAGAGGACTTAAATATAAGAGCAGGAGATTTAATTGACAGATTACGAAAAGATGGATTTTACTTAAATTTAGTAAATATATACAATGTAGATTTTGCAGAAAAATTATGGAAAAAATATGGAGAACTTTTACAATTTAATCCTTATGATATTATAACAAAGGACTGTTTAAGAAGTATTGGAGAAATATCTTCAAGAGATGATTTAGGAAAAGGTCCAAGAACTGTCATAGGGGCATTTAAATGTGCTTGTATGAAATATAAAGAAAAATTTGAGCCATACAATGTGTTTGATTTTGTTAATGATATTTTAAATGGTAAAATCGCATACATACAACAAAAATATTTAGATGCTTTAAATGAGGGGCTATCATTGAAGAAAGTTAATTCCGAAGAAAAAAGAAATGTTATTAAATTATTAGGGGCATTCCCGAGAGGAATAAGTGAAGAAATGATAAAAAAGTATGGCTTATATGATGAGTATGAAGAACTATCAGATGCTTATTATGGAACTGAGATTGTTTATGCACTTGAGGGATATACTCTAAGAGGATTATTAGACGAAACACCAGATGGCTATGTCGAACAGCATATAAGGAAATTTAGAAGTGTATTTGATGAATCTTGGGAGGACGAGATGATTAATGCTTTTATAAATTATATATTACCTGAAATTTTCCCAAAGAAAAAAGGATCTCAGATTGTAGGGTGGAGATTTGATAAAAAATACCCAATAAGTAATGGATATTATCACCAACTAACTGGGACATTTAATCCAAAATATCCTTTTAGAATTGTTGGGATATATTCTTTGAGGAAAGAACTTAAAGAAAAAGAAATGACGCTTATTAAAAATTTGGTTAATAATGAGTCACCAGATGTTGAATTTAAATTTATATTAGATAAAAACATAGAAAATAACGATTTGATAATTAACTATAAAAATGGAGAAGTTATCTTTAAATTTGATGTTTTAAAGAAAGTTGGAGAAGATAAATTACCTGGAGATTTGAAAAAACTTCAACAATATGTTAAACCACAAGAAGTTACGCCAATGTTTATGTTATGTCTTTTAGATTACTTTGACAAAATAAAAGAAAAAGAAGATGAATATGCAAAGTATGGGGGTGAAATTAATGCATTAAGGTCTATTCTTGTAAGATATTTAAAAAGATTTTTGTTTTCTGATGAGTTGGCAGAAAAATACGAGTTAAGGAAAAGACAAGAAAAAATAGTCGAAGAAATATTTAATAGAATTTGTGAATATAAATTTAAAGATTATAGAACATTAATTCATTCTCCAAACTGGCATAGAGATTTAGAGAGATATAGAATTTTATTGGAATCACTTTCAATTTCAAAAAGAAGGGGTGAAGAATTTGAAACTACTAAAAAAGAACTAGTTTCTAAATTGACTGGAAGTAAGAATCCAAGTGTTGCAGGATTCGATGATGAATGTAAAAATGGAAAATGGAAGGACTTGATATATTTGGAATATTGGGGTAAAGGAGAAAAAATTAAGGTTAAATTAAAAAAGCATCAACTTGAAGAAAGGATATTAAAAGAATTCATTGAAAAATGGACACAACCAATAAGTATTGATGTAATAATTAATTATGGAATTAATTTGGGATACATTCCAGAAGAAGTCGAAGAAATTTTAAAAATCCTTGAAAGTAGGAAATACATTGAAATTGATAAAGGATATATATTCAAACTTGAGGAGATAACAAACACTGATGTTTTAAATAAATTTGATGAAATTGAAAAACTTGCGAAGAAAGTTGCCAATCTTTATAAAAAATATGGAAAAGATATCCCAAACATCCCCATAAAATTATCTAAAAAAGATGAAATTAAGAACCAAAATGATTCTGATTTATTATACAAAGAATTAGAACTTTTGGAAAGTTGGGAAAAAACATTAAAAGGATATCATAAGATGATTAAAAATGAAATAGATAAAAATAAGGAAGAACTACTAAATGAAATCATAAAAACAAGGGAAAAAACAGAAGGACTAAAAAAGAAAATAGATGACATAAAAGAGGATATTATAAAGACCCATTATTCATTAGGGGGAATTGTTAAGCATTTAGAAGAACAAATAAAGATAACAAAAAAGAAATGTAATAAGATATCGAGAGATTTATTGGAATTGAGAGAAAAAATAAACTCTTCAAGAGATATTGAAACTCTTGCCGAGATTTTAAATATTGCAAATAAAGAAATGGAACGTTTAAGAAAAGAACATACTGACATTAATGAAAAATATAATAAATTTAAATCTTGGTTAGCAATTCTTAGAAAATTAGAAGAATTACATGAAAAAATAGATTCCTATAAGGATTATATTGATATTGATGAAGAATATGAAAGATTTAACGAACTAATAGACGAAATAATAACTAACTTTGCAAGAGATGGGTGGGATTATCTAAACATGGATAAGGACGTTGAAAAAGATATAGAATTAATAGAAAAAGACATAAAGAAAAAAGAAAGTAATTTAAGAAACGAATTTAATAAGATTCAAGATGAAATAAAAACAAAAATGGTTATCTTATCTCAAACACTAAAATCGTTAGATGTTTCTCCGTATTCATACAGAGAAGCATTTAGTATTGAAGATAGAGAGACAGCATACCAAAATCTTGTAAGAAATGTGAGGTTGTATCTCCAAGAAATTTTAAACAAGTTACATGACTATATTATATCATTAAAAACTGAAGTAGAGGTTAAATTGGGTAATAATGAAAATTATATAACTATACTAAAGGAAATAGAAGATAAATTGGACAATATAAATATAGAAATTATAGAAAAAAATAATTTAATAACTGCTGTTGAAGAAATAAAATCAAATATACTTGATATATGGGAAGAAATAGAGAAGACTAGAAAAGAAATAAAAAGAGAAATTATTGAAAAAAATAAATCTGGTAAGTCAGAAGAAGAAATAAAAATAATAGAATTATTAAACAAATATGGTGAAATTTCCATTAAAGAACTTACAAAACATTTAAACATGCCTATCGAGGGGACGTTAAAATGTCTATTGAATATGGAGAATATAGAAATAATTGTAAGGAAAAGATGGAAAAAATAAAGACTCCATGTTACTTAAAAATAAAACATAAACTTTCACTTCTATTTTCTGATTTTGAAGACATCTCCTATAATGATTTCTGGTTAATGGTAGACAACCCAAATAAAAAACTTCCTCAGAAAAAATTTGTTATAACCGATAAATTTGATTATAGATTACCTATTTATGAAATAAATCATAATCCTTTTACACCAGAATTAAACAAAATTATTAGTGAAAAATATCATCTAATTGAAAAATATGTTAAGACACAAAGAGATATTAAAGATTATATCGTTGATTATGTTAATACCAAAACTCCAAAAACTGTTATTTTGTATCTTATTGATGGACTATCGTATTGGGACTATATAAATGCAAGCATAAAATATAATGTTGAACCAATATTTGTCAATGGAAAAACAACAACCGAAAATGGGCTTAAAAATATTGTTTATGGAAAAAATGGCATACCTATTGCAAAAGAACTTTATAAGTTTGGATATAAAGGCTACGGACAAACTTATTGGAATAGAAAAAATAAATTAACAGATATTTTGTTTAGATACATAAGTGAAAAGAACATTTTTTATTATGATGAAAACATACACGACATAATAGTTAAAAATAAACAATCAAAGAAATATATTCAAATTTATAAAATTGGATTAGATGATGATGCACATAAGTTAAGAGAAGTTAGTAAAAAAAGTATAATTAATAAAATAAAAGAAATATTTGAAAATATAAACATCTTAAGAGATATTCTAAATCAAACTAATCAGCCTTATCTTATAGTAATTACTGCTGACCATGGTATAAAGTGGGATTTTACAAAAAAATATAGAAAAGGTTCTCATGGAAACATTTCATTTGAGGAGTGTTTTGTGCCTTTAATTATAATTGAGGGGTAGCTATGTTATTTATTGGAAGAGAAAAACTAAAAGACAGATTAGGAGATGATGTGTATATAGATGCTTCAAAATCTCATGCAATTTTTATTTGTGGTAAAAGAGGTAGTGGAAAAAGTTATACTTTAGGTGTTTTAGTTGAAGAACTTCAAGAAAAATACTCCGAGTATCTAAAAATTATTATCGACCCAATGGGGATATTTTGGACTATGGTAGAGCCAAATGAAGAACAGGAAGAAGAACTTTGGGATTGGGATTTATATCCAGAAAGATATCCTGTTAAGTTAATAGTCCCTGGGGAAATAGAGGAAAGATTTGACGAAGATGTTATAAAAGAAATGGAAAATAGGGGAGTAGAATTTAAAAAACTTCTTTTGAATCCTTCTGATATCTCAGCAGAAGGATGGTGTGATTTATTCAATTTAAATATAAACGAAATTATGGGAATTGCTTTGTATAGGGCAATTGATAATATTGAAAAAGATTTTTTCACAATAGATGATATTATTTATGAGGTTGAGATGGATACAAAATCAAAAGAATCTACAAAAGAAGCATTAATAAATCGTCTAAACATGGCAAAAAAGTGGGGAATTTTTTCAGATGAATACATTCCAATAGAAAATATTTTTGAAAAAAATTCAATAAATGTTATTGATTTAAGTGTTATTGAAAGTGGAAGATATGGGTTAAGAGATTTGATTGTATCAATAATTGCAAAATACTTATTTAATCAACGATTGAAAGCAAGAAAAAAAGAAATGTTAAATTTACAATCAAAAATGCCAAAAGTTTGGCTGTTTATTGACGAAGCACATAATTTTATTCCTTCTGGGAAATCAACATTATCAAAAGAAATTCTAATAAGATGGGCAAAGGAAGGACGACAGCCTGGGTTAAATTTAGTTATAGCTACTCAACAACCATCAGCAATTGACAATGAAGTTTTAAGTCAATGTGATATAATCTTTGCTCATAAAGTGACTAATAGAGAAGATATAAATGCATTAAATAAGCTCAATCAAGAGTATATGGGAAAGGAACTAAAAGTATATATTAAAGATTTAAATAAAGGAGAATGTGTTTTTATTGATGATGAAAAAGAATTCTTAAAAATTATAAAAATAAGAACAAGAAAAAGTAAACATGGAGGAGGAGAAAAGTAAAAATATGAAATTATTTATAGAAAAACAGGAATTAACAAAATTTTATTAATTTTAGGAATGGAGTTAAATAGTATTTATCACATATAGTCAATACTGACAATAAATAATAACCTAAATGATAATTATAAAGTATTTGAATAAAAAAATAATAAAATATAAGACTCAATACGGCTCATAAAATAAATAAAATCCTAAATGAAATTCTGTTCTGTATTATTTATGTCCTTTCTCAGTTTTATACTAACAGTGCATATTATTATCATCTGTTTTTTATTGATTTATAAATATATGCTATTATTTTAATATATTGTCTTGTATTTTCTTTGTAATGTTCATTGTTTTATTATTTAGTGCAGATACTACATTATTAACTGATTCATCAACTTGTTTCCAAGTATCTCTAACTTCCTTTATATAGAAGTATGCTGCAATTGTAGAAACTACTACTGCTGCTAAAATTAATATTGCTAACTCCATAGAAATCTGTCCTCTTTCAGAATATACTTTATTTATCACGTAAATCCTAACCTCTTAGAATTTTGTTACTAAATACTTAACCAACTAAATTATATTGTATACTATATTAATTATTATCCTTTGTGAGAGTATGGAGATTGGATTAAGTGTATTAGCAGAGAACAAAGTTGGAGTTTTACATAAATTAACTGGAGTAATTGCAAAATTAGGAGGTAATATTTTATATACTCAACAGTTTATAACCTCTGAAAATTATGGATTTATATATATGGAAGTTGAGGATATAGATATAGAGCAATTAAAAAAAGAACTTGATAAATGCAACTACATTAAGGAGTATGAGATTCACAATACACTAAAAAAGATATTTGGGAAGAGAATAATTATTATTGGTGGAGGGGCACAAGTTGCAGAAGTGGCTAAGGGAGCTATAAGTGAAGCAGATAGACATAACATAAGAGGAGAAAGAATAAGTGTAGATACACTACCAATAGTTGGAGAGGAGAATATTGCTGAAGCAGTTGAAGCTGTTTTAAAACTTCCAAGAGTTGGAATTTTAGTTTTAGCTGGCTCATTAATGGGAGGAAAAATAACAGAAGCTGTTAGAAAAGTAAAAAGTAAGGGAATTCCAATAATTAGCTTAAAAATGTTTGGTTCTGTCCCAAAAGAAGCTGATTTAGTTGTTGGAGACCCAATTCAGGCAGGCGTTTTGGCAGCTATGGCAATAGCTAAAACAGCTAAATTTGATATAAATAAAGTTAGAGGGAAAGTTTTATAAATTTATAAATTATAAATTTATAAAAGTTATACTCTTAGTTCTAACTATTAAAATACAGCTGAGATTTTAATATGAGAACATTAGTTAATGTCCTAATAGAATAGTATTTAAATAATAAATAACTAATAACTAATCTATCATTAATTGTAATGAAAAAATCTCAATGTATATTTTAGCTTGTTATGGGATTTGTATGGTAGATGTTCCTGTTGAAGTGGCAATGAATAAACCAATGTTTGTAAAATATAATAAGCCAATTGATGAATTAATCAACCTAATGGTAAAAAATTTAAAAAATTTTGCTATTTTATTGGATGAAAACAATAATCCTGTTGGTATTGTTACTGTAACTGATATTATAAGGTATCTTATATTAGAAAAAGGAGATAGAAAAGCACCTGCTTATACTATTGCTACTAAAAAATTAATAACAATAACTCCAGATACTTCAATAGAAAAAGCTTTAGAAATAATGAAAAAACATAAAATTTCAAAGTTACCAATAGTTAAGGATGGGAAAATAATAGGAATAGTTACAGAGAATGAGCTTATAGAAATTTTACCATACATATTAGATTCTCTAAAAGAGCTTGTAGATTATCTAAATGATATTATATCAGAAGAGTTAAAAGAAGAAGATTCTAAAGACAAAAGTCATCTCCAAAAAGATGAAAGCAATAAACAAATATCATCAAAAATAACTGTTAAAAATAAATAATTTTTAAATTAAATTTACTCAATAATTTCAATTGCTTTAAATGGACATGCTTTTAAGCAATTTTTACAACCTACACATTTCTCATAATCAAATTCAACACTAAAATCTTCTTTGAAATATATTAAATCAAATGGACATTGGGTTATACAAGCTCCACAATGAACACATTTCTCTAAGTCTCTTTTAATAACATTTTTTATTTCTTCTAACTCACCATATTTAGATAAATATTCTAAAGCTTTTTTTATAGTTTCTTCATCTCCAATAATTTCTAAAATTAAAAATGCTTCTTGAGGTTCAACTTTTGCCTTTAAAATATTTATTTTAGCTCCTGTCTCCAATATAGTCTCTGCAATAACTGGCCTACTTATATATTTTGAATCTGTCCAGTAGTATATTCTCTTTTTCATATCTTATCTACCTATTAATCTTGATAAATCTTCTGATGTAACTATACCAACAACTCTGTTATTTTTATCTACAACTGGAATTCCAGATATTGAGTATTTTTCCATCTTTTTAGCTACTATCTCAACTGGGTCTGTTTCTTTGGCAGTTATTACATTTATAGTCATTATTTCATCAATTGACTTCTTACCCAATGCTATGGCCTTAGCTATATCCCAAGATGTAACAATTCCTAATAAAATACCATTTTCATCTACAATAGGAAGATGGTTAATATCATATTTCATTAATATTCTTGAAGCTTCTTCAATAGATATATGTGGTTTAGCAGTTATAGCTGGTTTTGTCATTATATCTCTAACTAAGATAACATCAGATTTCATTGGCTTACATTCTCCCTTTCCTAATGGTGCTACTCTTTCAGTTAATAAAAACTTTCCTTCCAATATCCATTTTTTTAATTCTTCTGCTACTTCTTTGGCTTTTTTATAGCTTGAAACTGAACCAGTTTTTATCTCTTTAAGAACTTTTTTGTTATCTATCTCTACCTCTAAACAAATCTTTCCACTTCTTAAATCTTTATATGTTGTTTTTCCAATTAATGGTCTTTCTCTTCTTGGAACTCCATAGTCATATATAGGAACTTCAATATCCTCATCCCTTATAGCACATCTTTTGGCTATTTCTTCATTTAGAACAGGAATTGGAATCCCTAAACCAATATACAATGTTGGTCCATACATAGGCATTGTAGCTGCTCTTAAAAATTTATCACTTATCTCTTTTAAATTACCTTTAACCATTAAAGTTCCAAATGGAGGATTATGTTGTGTTCCTTCTCCAACTATATACCCTACTCCTCCACCCAAGAATATTTTAGTCCCTATTCCTATTGTATTGTAACTGTTAGTTTTTGGATTATAGTCATTTTGTAGAGGATTTAATTGTCCAGCTCCTGAGTAGTGTATATTTCCAAATTCAGGTAAGAGAACTCCCATATAAGTATAAATCTTCTCTTCTCTACTGTTTGTAGCAGCAGCATAGGTTTGGTAGCAGTTCCTTGGATTTAACATAATTGCCTGATTTACATCATCTAAGGTAATTCTGATATTTATCTCCTTTCTTGGATAACAGTCAGTTGTATATCCTTCTGCATATAGCTCTATTTCTTTTCCTCTTACCAAATCTTCTATTACATGAGCTCCTCCATAATCTATATCAATATCAGGGTCTTCATTTGGTTGAGCAGCTCCAATATATGTATCTACTGCTGCTAATCCACCATAAGCTAAAACATTATTTAGATAGATATTTAGCATTTTAATTGGAGGGTCTGCATGCCCAAAATTAAGAAAAACCCCTGATGAGCACATAGCTCCAAATGTTCCAGTGGTAACTACATCTACATACTCAGCTGCTTTTTTTGCCCCTTCTTCTTCAACAATTTTAATCATTTCCTCAGCAGTAACAACAACAGCCTCTCCTTTCTTAATTTTTTCATTTATTTGTTTTATTGTTTTCATAAAAAAATCCCTTTTCTTTTTTTGGTAAATTTATGTTTTGTTTTAAAAGTAATATTTAAAAGCTACTACTATTTAATTTGAATATATGGATATAAAATAGAACAAACTTGAATTTTATAATTAAGATTGTAAGCACAAAATAATTTTAGTCCTCTAAGTGATACGATTTTAACAATAAAAAAGATTTCCATACCAAGGCGGTCTTATTTTAACAGTTATGAAAAAATATAATTTCAAAGTATGATATGAGATTTCCATACCGGGACGGTCTTATTTTAACATAAGTACGTGTTTGACTATTGGGGAATTTGGCATAAATTTCCATACCGGGACGGTCTTATTTTAACTTTATACTTATTCCACAATTGGCTTATTTTTCTTTGATTTCCATACCGGGACGGTCTTATTTTAACTGAATATCAACTATTTTTCCATTCAAATTCTCATAATCAATTTCCATACCGGGACGGTCTTATTTTAACTTTATGGAGAATGTATTCAATTGGTTGCACAAGCTTATTTCCATACCGGGACGGTCTTATTTTAACTGTAAATGAGTATGTTTTAAGCATATTGTTTTCAAATATTTCCATACCGGGACGGTCTTATTTTAACTTGATATGTTCATATAAAAGCTCTTTATGCTCTTGAACAATTTCCATACCGGGACGGTCTTATTTTAACATAAGTATAATCAGTGTCAGTGTCATAATTAGTTCCGTCATTTCCATACCGGGACGGTCTTATTTTAACATAATGAAAAAAGTGAAGCTGAAAATAATGAAGCTAATTTCCATACCGGGACGGTCTTATTTTAACGTTAATAAGTCAGAGGAAATTAAGCCAATTATATTTCCATACCGGGACGGTCTTATTTTAACTTAACTGCTTTATTGATTTCAAAATACACCAATTTAATTTCCATACCGGGACGGTCTTATTTTAACAGGAGGCACATTTTATACGTAATAATATAGCAACGTTCTCATATATAAGCTTTTTGGTACTAAAATTTTCGAAGGGTGGGTTTCCCTATTTATTTATATACCTTTGAACTTTTATAAAAATCTTTCTATTCCATATTTTTCAATTAAAAATTTTTTATATCTAAAAACTAAACCAATTTATCAGGGATTTTCAAATATTAAAGGAAACAACTTAAAACTCTAAAAAATCTCAATAAATTATATAATCTAAATATATAAAATATTAAAAATACAGACCCCCTCTGTATTTCCCCAAAAATCATTTAAATTAAAAATAAACAACTAAAATCCAATAAAATCAAAAAATAAAAATTTTTAGCGTGATAATTGTTATCTGAATATATGGAAGTATATGCATTACCAACCAAAATATTTAAATAATAGTATTATTTATATAGTAAAGTTAGTTATTAAGTTAAACATCAAAATAAAAAAATAACATAAAATTTGGAGGGATAGTTATGGAGTTGGATTATGAAAAATTTGAAAGAGCAGCAGAAATCTTTAAAGCATTTGGAGACCCAACAAGATTAATGATTTTAAAGTTATTAGCAGATAATGGTAGTATGTGTGTTTGTAAAATAATAGAAGAGTTAAAAAAACCACAACCAACAATTTCACATCACTTAAACATCTTAAAAAAAGCTGGAATTGTTAAAGCAAGAAAAGAAGGAACTTGGAACTACTACTACATAGTTAATGACAAAGTTAAAGAAATCATAAAATTAGTTGATGAATTATAGATAAAAATTTTTTTATTTTTTCAGCCCCGGGAAACCGCGGGGAACGAGCACTCCGGCGCGAGGAGTTCCCTTTGCTCCCCCGGGGCACATCTCCAATATACTCCTTGATAATCCTGTTTTTATAACATTTAAAAAGTAGTTGTTAAACCAGTAGTTTTTAAACTTTTTAAGAATATACTCACTATAATTATAATCTACATCTACTTTTGCCTCAATTAATATTAATCCTTCTGGAACTGCTGGAGGAGGACTTTCTTTATAGTTGTTAGATAAGAGATTATCTATCCAACTTATAGGTTTTTCTTTTAAAGAAACTAAATTTAATGCTGAAACTATTTTCCTAACCATTTGCCATAAAAAGCTTTCTCCAATAATATCAATAGTAATAAAAAATTCATTCTCTTTAATATCTATTTTGTATATTGTCCTTATAGGTGATTTTTCTTTACTTTTATCTTTCTTACAAAAGTTGTGAAAAGATTTAGTCCCTACTAATTTTTTAGCTCCTACTTTCATTAATTCAATATCTTGTCCAATTTTTGGTAAGATATATCTATAATGTCTATATTCAACTTTTGGTATTTCTTCTATTTCTTTATATCCCAATATCCAAATTCCAAAATTATTTAGTTTATAGTTGATATACTTTATAGTGTTTTCATTTATTTCTATTTCATTATTAATATCTAAAACTACAAAATTACCCAGAGCAGATACTCCTTTATCAGTCCTACCTCCTGAATATACAATTTTTTTAGTTTTTAGTAGGTTAAGGTCTTCAAAAGTATCTAATATCTTATCACAAACTGTCTCCTTATGTGGTTGTTGTTGAAATGAATACCTCCCATCATAAGCAACTTTAAAGATATACATCTAATATCAACCAAATGACTTAGCTATATTGTATGTTACAAAACCTTCAACTATTCCAGCTATTAAAAATAAAATAATTGAAAATAATAGGAGTTTAATAGATTCTTTTAGATAATAGCTATTTCTATTAATAATAAACTGGATAACTCCATAATATAATAATATTCCTGCTGATACAGATAGTATTAAAGCTGGAATTTCTATAACTCCATGAGGTAAAATTAGATAAATAAATGTCTTTTCTCCAAATTTGTAGAGAACATAAGAAAGTAAATAAGTATTTACAAGTAAGACAAATAATGAAAAGAAACCTATTATATAGTTCATTAAACAAACTCTTAAATTATTTTTCCAGATAATAGATACAATTTCAAAGTTGTTCATATCCTTAGAAAATCCTAAGTTTTTAACTTGTAGTTTAAAATTGTTAAATAATAAATCCCCAAAGTATGTGAATTTTGGAACAAATTCAATTAAAATATATGAAACAATAAAACTTAAAATAAAAAATATAGAAACTCCTAAAATAACATTTTTATTTTTATAAACACTCCTAATAATTTCCCTAAAACTAAAAATTTCTTTTATAGTGTCAATAATTTTCATTAAATTATATGCTTCATCTATCATTGTTTATCTACCAAGTTCTTGGTGTGCCTTACCTAAATGATGTGATGCCAAAGCCCCTAATAAAGAAAGTTCTCCAGCTAAAACAGCAGCTCCAACAATTTCAGCAAATTTTTTAACTTTATTATCTCCATAACATCCCATTATTTCTAAACACTCTCTTTGTGTTTCTACTCTTGTCCCTCCACCTATAGTAGCTAATGGTAAATCTGGTAGAGTTACTGAAAAATATAATCCATCTTCATCTACTTCTGCAATAGTTATACCTAAACTGCCTTCTACTATATGAGCCTCATCTTGTCCAGTAGCTAAGAATATAGCCCCAACTATATTGGCATAGTGTGCATTAAACCCTAAACTATTACTTATAGCTGAACCTATATAATTTTTTAATCTATTTACTTCTGCTATTCTTTCAGGAGTTGTTTTTAAATATCTTTCTACTTCTTCTCTATTTAAAAAAACTTCTGCTACTACACTCTTACCTCTTCCCTCTATTATATTTATTCCAGCAGGTTTTTTATCTACACAGGCATTACCACTTACAGCTATCAACTCTATATCTATACCTTCTTTCCTTAATTCTTCAACAATAAAATTAGATGCCTCTTCTGTGGCAATAGTGGCCATATTCATTCCCATAGCATCTCCAGTAGTATAGCAAAATCTTGGATATATATATCTTCCAGCTATTAAAATAGGTTGAATTTTTATAAGTTTTCCATGTCTTGTTGTAGATTCAGCAACTTCCTTAATTCTATCAAAATTTTTTATAATCCATTCTTTAACTTTTATACAATCAACAACACTCTTTGTTTTAAAGCATGGTGCTCTTGTCATTTTATCTTCCAATATTCTTACAGTTGCCCCTCCACATTTTGTAATTATTGAGCAGCCTCTATTAACTGATGCTACTAATGCTCCCTCAGTTGTTGCTAATGGTATAAAAAATTCTCCTTTTGCATATTCACCATTAACTTTTAATGGTCCAGCAAAACCAAGAGGAATCTGAATAGCTCCAATCATATTCTCTATATTCTTTTTAATAGCAAGTTCCTCATCAATTGAATAGTGTTTTATATGCTCTAACTTTGTATTAGTTTTTATTTCTAAATATTTCCTTCTCAATTCAGTTGCTTTTTTATATCCAACCAGTTTATCTAACTGATATGGCTTTATTTCTTTATTTAAAAGTTTTTTTAACATTTCATCCATAAACTTTCACCTTAAAGCATACTCTAAAATCTCTCCAAATCTTGATTTTACCACTTCTCTTTTACCTAAAACTTTTGCATGTGCATCTAACTCAACAATTGCATAGTCATAAATCTCTTTTATTGGATAGTATGTCCTTGGTCCATCTGAAACAGCTATTTTTATAATACTACTATCTAACTCCTCAACTGGCAAAGCATGAGGAATTCCTGCAACTACAACAGCAGAAATATCTAATTTTTTTAAAATTTTGATAGCATTCTCTCCTGTTATTGCATACTCATCTAATCCACCAATTATATAATCTGGCTTGAAAAATTTTAATATGTTTTTAGCATCATTCCTAACCTTTGGTAGTCCTTTATTTATATCTAAGTTTCCTAAATTTATACATTTAAAATATTTATTTAGGACAATTAAAGGATGAGCAAATAAATAAGAAGTTTCTTTTTTAGCATTTAAAACACATGCTATTTTTTTATCTTCTTCTTTTAACTCTTTTAAAACTTTAATAACTTCATCTAAATCATCTTCATAGCAAGGTTTAAGGTATCTACTTTTAGCCATTCCTCTACTCTTTTCAAGTTCTGTAGCTTTCTCTAAAAGATACTTCTGCCTATTGAATTCCTCTTCATCAATTAATCCAATTTTTAGAGCTGATTCCATTGCTTTTATAGCTCCAATTGTATTATCTTCATAACCTCCATAAACCTCTACAGGAATTATTGTTGCCTCTTTATACTCATCAGCAATGCTCCATAAATCTTCTCCTATAATCATACTTGCACAAGTTCCAACTATTCCAATTAATGGATTTTCTTTTTTTAAGTAGTTGATAGCATAATCTAATGCATTTTTTAAGTTTTCATAAGCTCCAAAGACAACAGAATTCTCTGAAATTGAAGAAGTGAATACTCTTACACCATCTAACTCTAACAATCTTGCTGTCCTAAAACAACATCCAGATGGTCCATGTATAATTATAGCATCTACTCCTAAATCTCTAAGCTGATACATTGCTCCTGCTATTGGAGAAGGCCTTGGATGAAAAATCATAGTTGTATCCTCCAAAAAATTATTGTATAGTTGTAAAAGTAAATAATTGTTATTAAAAAATATATACTACCAGATATTTCCAGAAAGATATTATTTAATCTATTTGAATAGTTTTAGAATCGTGTTATATTTATATTTGTATATTTTGCATAGTTAAAAACTATTAAAAATAATGCTTTAATTAATACATATGGTGATAACTATGGGGCAGAAATTAACGAGACATAGTCTAATAATGATATTTTTTAGTTTATTAACAGCATTTTTTAACTATCTCTATCAACTTTTTATGGGAAGATTATTAATTCCAGAAGATTACGGAATTTTATTTTCCTTAATAAATATTTTTTATATTTTTAGTGTTTTATCTGCAACGGTTCAAACTACTATTACAAAATATACATCACAATTAAATGCAAAAAATCAACTTAATAAAATTTCCTATTTTTGGAGATATGCTTTAAAAAAATCTTTTATATTTGGAATAATAACAACAATTTTATTTTTTATAGTAACTCCCTTAATTTCTAATTATTTGCATTTATCTTCACCAATACCAGCGTTAATATTATTTTCGTCCCTGTTATTTGCTTATTCCTTGCCAACAAATCAGGGTATCTTACAAGGATTACAAAGATTTGTTCAATTAGGAATTACTCAGACATTATGGGCATTATTAAAGTTTATATTAGGTGTTTTATTAGTTTATCTTGGTTTTAGTGTTAGTGGGGCGTTAGTGCCTTTTTTAGTAGCAAATATAATTATTTTTATTATTTCCTTTTATTTCCTAAAGGATTTAATAAAAATAAAACCTGAAACATTTACAATTCCTAATCTTTATAAATATTCAACCTTAACTTTATTAGCATTATTGGCAAATACTACGTCATACTCAATAGATACTATATTAGCAAAACACTATTTAACTGATTTTTTAGCGGGGATTTATTCCTCAGTTTCTGTATTAGGAAAAATAATTTTATTTGCTCCAGGAGGTGTAGCAGTAGTTTTATTTCCAAAAGCATCAGAACTAAAAGAAAAAGGGCTTAATCATTTCAATTTATTTATAAAGGCACTAATATTGACTGTTATATTAACTTTACCTACATTAATATTATTTAGACTTTTCCCAGAGCTAACTATAAAAATTATATTTGGAGAGAAATATTTAAAAGCAATACCATATTTATTTAAATATAGTTTAGCAATGTTTTTCTTTGCAATTTCTGGGTTGATTATGAACTATCTCATATCATTGGGGATAACAAGGATATCATACGCTCTAACTTTAACCTTAATAATTGAAATCGTTGGAATTACTTTGTTCCATCAAAATATAAATCAAATAGTAAATGTTGTTTTAGTAGTATCAATGTTGTCTGTTATTGTTCAAATTCCATTTTTATTAATAGTTAGAGGGAGAATATGAATATAAAAGAATTTAAAAAATATAAAATTCCAATAATTTATTTTATATTATCTTTAATAATCTTAATTCCAATTTCTTCAAATAAATATTTTTTTTTATTAGACACATTACCAAAGTTAAACAATCAAATTTTTATTATGCATTTTTATGGTTTTTTTGTCCCATCATATGGAGGAACTCTACCCTTTGATATATTATCTAATTTAATTCCAGCAGATGTCTTTCAAAAATTACTATTATTATTTATACTATTTTTCAGTGGATTTTCAGCTTATTCATTAGCAAAGAAATTAACTAACTCAGAAGTTGGAAGTTTTTATGCAGGTATTTTGTATATGATTAATCCCTACACTTATATAAGAATAATAGTAGGTCATTGGCTTATTTTATTTGCATACAGCTTATTACCATTGGGAATAAAATACTTTATAGAGTTATTAGAAAATAGAGATAAAAGGTCCATTATAAAAGCAACATTAATAACTTCATTGATTGCTTTCAATGCACACACACTGTTCATGGCTTTCATGGCTTATGGTATAATATTAATCATAAAATTAGCAAGAGAAAAATCTATAAAGCTATTAAAACCTGTTGGTTTATTTTCAATATCATTTACAGTATTAAATCTCTACTGGTTAATACCATTACTAACAGCAAAGTCTTCGTCATTGGTAAATTATATAACAATTCATGATTTGTATGTATTTGCTCCAAAGATTGATTCTTTCTCAGCATTATTTACATTGGCGAGTATGTATGGATTTTGGAGACCGGCTTATACTTATGCAAAAGATTACCTCCCATTTTGGGAAATACTTTTTGTTATAATCTTCTTCCTCTCAATTCATGGATTTATAAGCTACTATAAAAACAAAAAAGTTAATATTTACATAATATCATTTGCTCTTATTTGGCTAACTGGATTATTATTTGCTACAGGTGTAACAGGACCTTTCAAAGATATATTTCAATTTCTTTTTGACAACATATTTATTCTAAAAGGGATGAGGGATACTCATAAATTTGTTACCTTGATAGCTTTATCCTACTCAATTTTAGGAGCGTTTGGATTAAAAGAGATAATTGAAAATATAAAATCAGATAAAATAAAAAAAGCCGTAGTAGTTTTCTTTATTTTAGTCCCTCTAATTTATTCATTTACATTCTTTAACGCCTTTGATAATCAAATTAAACCTACTGACTATCCAAAAGATTGGTATCAAGTAAATACATTCTTAAATAAAGATAAAGATGATTTTAACATCCTATTTTTTCCTTGGCACTTATACATGGACATCCATTGGGTTCCAAATAAAGATAAAAGAATAGCAAACCCAGCACAAACATTTTTTGACAAATATGTTATATCAGCAAAAAATATTGAAGTTCCTGGAATATATACTGAAGTTTATACTCCATATCAGAACTATATCAATCACATCTTACAAAATAAAGATAGAATAGAGAATTTTGGTTCTTTAGTAGCTCCTCTTGGAGTAAAATATATTTTACTTACAAAAGAAGTGGATTATAAAAACTACAACTTCTTATTTAAACAGAAAGATTTAAAATTAATCTTAGAAACAAAAAATTTCTATGTGTTTAAAAACGAAAGGTATAAAGGAAAGATTTATTCAGTTGAAGGAATTAAATATGTAAAAAATTTTGATGAATTAATAAACTTAAGTAATAAAGAGGATATATCAAAAGAATTAATTTTAATAGGAAATGGAACTAATAAAGCCTCAGACAAATGGAAGCCATTAAATTACAAAGAAATAAATCCTGCAAAATATGTTATTGAAGATAAGCCTTTAAAATACATAATATTCACAAACGAATACTCAAAAGATTGGGTGTTAAATGGAAAAAAACCTTTAAACGCTTATGGCGTTGTCAATGCCTATGAAATAAAAGAAAATGAAAATAAATATATCATAACTTATGAAAGGTTTTATAAAGTGTGCTTACCTTCTTATATAATTTCCTTGATATCTCTAATGTTATGTATCGTATGTTTAATTAAAGAGAAACTAAACTTAAAAACCAAATAAACCTCTATTTTCTATTCCAGTCATCCTCAAATCTTACAATATCATCCTCGCCCAAATACTCTCCAACCTGTATCTCTATAACCTCCAAAGGAATCTTTCCAGGGTTTTCTAACCTATGCTTTAAACCGCTCTTCTAACGAAGATGCTTTCTCCACTTCTAACAAATTTTTCTTTTCCCTCAATAGTTACCTTAGCCATACCTTTAACAACAACCCAGTGCTCACTCCTATGGTAATGTAATTGATAACTCAGCTTTTTTCCAGGTAGAACAGTTATTTTCTTAACTTTATAAAATCTTCCCTCATCTAAAACCTCATAACATCCCCACGGTCTATAAACTTTCTTGTGGAATAAAACCCTTTCATTACCTTTTTGTTTTAAATATTTAACTACATCTTTAACTTTCTGACTTTCTCCCTTATTACAAATTAATAAAGCATCTTTCGTATCAACAACAATTAAATCATCGATTCCAATCAAAGAAACTAACTTCCCTTCATGAGTATATATTAGGTTATTTCTCGAATTTAAAACAACATTCTCCCCATAAATAATATTTCCATTTTTATCCTTATTAAAAACCTCATATATGGCATCAAAACTACCTAAATCACTCCATCTTATATTTAGAGGGATTACAGCAACTCTATCAGATTTCTCCATAATTCCATAATCTATTGAAATATCAGGAACTTTTTTATAAACCTCCTCTATATTGCCCTCTTTAAATGCCTTACAAATTTCTGGACAGTATCTCTTAACTTCCTCTTCAAAAATATCAGTCTTAAAGAGAAACATTCCACTATTCCATAAATATCCTCTCTCTATATATCTCTTAGCAGTCTCAAAATCAGGTTTTTCTTTAAATTCATCTACCTTATAACCAACATCCAATTTCATTCCAGGTTTTATGTAACCATAGCCTGTATGAGGTCTATTAGGCTTAATTCCAAAGGTTATTAAATAATTATCTGCCAACTTAACTCCTTCTTTAACAGATTTCACAAATTCATCTCCATTCTTAATTAAATGGTCTGAAGGGAAAACAGCTACAACATTATCTCCATCCCTATCCTTTATAACTTTAGCCCATAATATATTGCTGGTAAGGTATTTTTTCCAATAGGTTCAACTAAAATATTTTCTTCTTTAAAATTATAACCTAACTCCTTTATCTGACCCAAAACCAAAAACTTATGCTTTTCATTTGTAATTATGTATATATCATTTATATCTGATAGTTTTAAAGTCCTTTCAAATGTTAGTTGAAAAAGTGATTTTCTAAATGCTTTGAATTTTATAAATTGTTTCGGGTAATATTCTCTACTTAGTGGGAATAATCTACTACCTATACCACCAGCCAAAATGATAGATTTCATTTTATCACTTTTTTATTATTTATCTTATAAATTAAAATATTATTATTCTGATTATTAAATAAAAATTTTCCAAAAATTGGTGACATTTATGGTAGATAAAATTAAAGACATTAGAGATGTAATTTTAAATGTATTTATTATTATGTTATTTATATATTTATTTATAATGACATACATCTATTTACAAACTAACATTACCTACAACTTATATATTATAAAGGTAAATATACAAGTAGTATTGGTGATTTTGGGAATAATGCTTATTTTACTGTATCTTCCAAAAGTGAAAACAGTAACATATGATTTATTTAAGAAATTCCATTCTCAAATAAAATCTTTTTCATTAGGTCAAAAGTTTGTTCTTATAGCAATTATTCTTCTAATATACTCTGCAATTTCTTTAATAAAAAATAATGAAAATTATGCGAATGCAATTGCTATTTTAAGTTATTACTTTTTGACTCTTGGAGTAATTAATGAATTCATAATTTATGTTTTAGAAGAAAAAATTAATGACAAAATAAATATTATTCAAACATTTGCATCTCTACTATTTCTTGGATTAGCTGTTCATTATACAAGTGATATTAAATATTATTTTAAATATTTGGATATTGTAATTATTGCAATTGCATTAATATACATTATAATAGAATTAAAAAATAAAAAAAAAAGATATTAGTTAATTGTTCATTTTTTCTTACCTATAAATAAGTATGCTCCCACTCCAATAATTACCAATACAGCTATTACCATTATGATTGCTGTCCATGGAGATCCTTTTGTTTCTTCTGTTACTGATTGTGTTGTTACTTCTTTTGTTGTTGTAGTTTTTTCCTCGATTGTGGTTGGCTTTGAGGATTTATTTCCTTCTTTGATTGTTGTTGTTTTTGTTGTAGTTTCTTCTTCAGTTGTAGTAGGTTTCTCTTCTTCTGCTTTAATTGCTACAGCAAAAATACTAAATCCTGGAGTGTATGCTTTATAATATATATTTTCTGCATCTTCAATTCCTAATTTTTGGGTTTCTAAAGTTTCCCATCCATTGTGGTATCTTAACATTACTACATCATCTGGGTTATATCCTTTTTCTTTAAGCCATTTCTTTGATACCATAAACTTAATCCAACCTTTTGGTTCAATTTCTTTTCCTGTAGCTTCATCTATAACCTTTATTTCAATGATGTTGTATATGTCCTTAGCAATTGCTGGCTTTTCTATTGTTGATGGTAGTGATGCTAATTTTGCAATCATTACTTTTGCTTGGACTTGTTGTTGATACTCAAGTGTTAATCCAAGTATTCCTAATTCTTTTGCTTTTTCAAATGGTATTGATATTTCTATTGGTTTTCCTGGTTCAAATTGAGTTTTTATTTCTACTTTTGCAACAACTCCTGGAGTTTCAGTTTCTTCGGAGGATATTGCTATGCCGCCTCCACCACCAGATGTATAATGTCCAGATGTATAATGTGTTGTTGTAGTTGTTTCTTTTACTTCAATACTTTGTTCTTTTGTAAATAAAACTGTTTCACCATCAGATTTTTTAACTACAACTTCTAATTTTATTTTGTAAGTTCCAGCAGATTTTGGTTTCCATTTTATATCATAAACAATAAATGCAGAATTTAAACTATTTATGACATTGTATCCGTAACCATAGCCAGTTATGTAGCCATAATTATATCCGTAACCATATCCTGTTTGGTAAGTAATATACCCATATCTTGATTCATTTATATAATCATATCCATAACCATATCCTGAAACAGCATTAGTTTCTGAATCTACTTTTATTTCAATAATCTCACTTGAAGTGTTGTATAGCTCTATATTTTGAACAACAATTGCATTTGGAGTTAAATTAATCGGAATATTTACTTTATCAACTTTTCCATCTTTTGATATTGTTAATGTTATATTTTGGATATCTGACCATTCTTGACTTTGGATTTCTATTTTTGCTTTGAAACTAACCTCTTCATTTACATTACAACTTGAAGGTAGATTTTCAAAACTTACCTGTATTCCCGCCATGGGTTGTATCAATATTAGCATAGCTACAATACTTAGCGTTATTATTATACTTGATAATGTCTTCTTGTCTTTATTTATAGGAGTCATAATCTCCCCCAAAATATAGAATCATAAGTCTTAGAAAGAAATAAGAATATATAAAATCTTAATTAACTTTATAAATATATAAAATTTATGGTATTGAAAATTTATGGGTAATATTGGGTTTATACTAGTTATAGTAATTAATATTATATATAAATGTTTGTGATATTTCTATATTTGAAATGGTGAGGCTGATGGGATTATCTATAATTATGCCTTGTTATAGAGGAGAAAGATTTATTGAACATTCCATTAGAGAAGTTGAAAGAATAGTTAGTAAATTTTGTAAAGATTTTGAAATTATTGTTGTAGTTGATGGTTTTGTAGATAAAACTTATGAGATTGCTAAAAAGTTAGAAGAAGAATTTAATAATTTAAAGGTTGTAGGATATGAGAAAAATAGAGGTAAGGGTTATGCATTAAAGTATGGGTTAAAATTTTGCAATGGGAAGTATGTGGCATTGTTGGATAGTGATTTAGAGTGTCGTCCTGAAACATTAAAGTGGTTTATTGAAAAAATTAAAAACAATAATATTGATATAATTATTGGAAATAGAAAAAATAGAAAAAGTATTGTTAAATATCCAAAATTAAGGAAGTTCCTAAGCTATGGGTTTGTATTTTATGTAAATTTGATGTTTCCAGAGCTTAAAGTTAAAGATACTCAAACTGGAATTAAGATGTTTAAAAAAGAAATTTTAGAAGATTTATTTAAAGAGTTTGAAAGGTTGAATTTATCTTATAGATATTCCTTTGATGTTTCTTTATTGGTTTTGGCAAGAAGAAAAGGATATACAATAAAAGATAGCCCATGTATTGTTGTTAAAGAGGATAATGGAAATAATCTAAATGGATTAAAATTAATTAATATAATTTATAGTATGGGAAAAGATATTATTAAGTTAAAAATGAGGTTGAAATAAATTAAATTAAAAATCTATTTTAAATTTAATAGATTATTTAGTTTTTGTTTTAAATTTGATTACCTATTTTTCTCTTTTCCAGTTATAAAGTAAGTAGGTTATACAGCATAATAGTGTTGCTCCACTTATGAATAATCCAAAGTAGAATAAACTCTGTGGTAAGAAATATATGATTATTGTAAATCTACCATCCTTATTTTTATCAAATTCTTTTGGGTTAATATACCATGCGTTTGCAAAACCGTTTGCTATGAAGTGGAAAGTTTCATTTACAGCTGGTTTTTTAAATAAGTAGATTATATCCCCCGGAGTAAATCTATACCAGTCATGCTTAGCCTCTTTCACATGAACTTTTGGATATTCTGCCATTATTTGGTTAAAGTTAGTTGATTTATCTTCTATGTAGATTTTCCACTGTGGATGATATGATTCAGAGAACACCAGGAAGAATGGTTGTGTAGCGTTTTCTACTGATACAATGTATTTTGTTGGGTTGATTTTTTTGAAGGTTATTGTTGGAGTTGAAGATTTAATTTCATTTAGTTTAGTTAAGTTAGTTAAATCTAATGTGTGCAAGGTTATATTATTATCTTTGATTATATGATTAATTTGTATTATTGCTCTTTGATTTGGGGGGATTACAATTGGAAAGTTTATGGGTTTTGTCCCCATACCCATCCAGTCAGTTTCCCACCATACTCCTATAATATCATCTATTTGTTTTCCATTTTCATCTATTTTAGTAATTATTAATGGTTTAGAACCAGTTTTAATGTAGATTAGTGTTGAATTATAGGCACTCCAGCCAGTTGAACTATACGGTGGGAATTTGTATGGACATGTTTTTAGGGATGAGAAAGTCAGAGTATCATTTAGTTCTTTTCCATCTGTTCTTATAACTGATTTCCATCCTATATAGTATCTTGCATCTATAGAATTGTTTGATAAATTATTCCAGCTGAATGGATTTTTATTTCCATTGGTTGGTTTTATAGATATTGTGTGTTTAGTTATGATTATTGAATTATTGTAATTTTTAAGGAATTGCCACTGTTCTTTATTTGTTTGGTTAGAAAGGATTATTATGTTGTTTTCAATTTCATAGTCATCCAAGCTTAGTATTATGAACATGTCATTAAGGCTACTATTTAAGAACACTATATTTCTAACAGAATATATTTTAGGTAAGCTATATTTCAATGAATATATCTTAACATATCTATTATGCGAAGTGCTATTATTAATGATATAGAGTTTATTATCAAGTTGTTTATTTATTAATTCTAAATTATATAGATTTTTATTTGGAGTGTGCCATGGTAAAACATCCATTCTTAATACTATATATTTTATATTTAACATATATAAAATTTTTTTAACTTTTGAGATATTAGTTGAAGTGTATATATTTTTTTCGAGAATTCTAATAAAATCTCTGTTAAATATACAAAGATCTGAATATAATGTGGGTTTTGGAGAATATAATATTATTGGATCTCCTCCCTGACCTTCAGTCTGATAAAAAGTTTTAAGGTAGTAAGGTGAAGCAACCATTGGTAAATACATAACTCGTATGTCTTTTTTATCGTTTTTTAACAATAGTTGAATTTTTTTATATTCTTCAGGAGTTTCAAAAACATTTACCTTCGCCCATAGCTTATGGTAGTTATCTGAAAGATAGTTATAAGAAAAATCTCCAGATAAGTATGTAGGAATATTAAGTAATAGAAATATCAAAATGGCTATTATTAACATTAATTTTTTTGTTTTTATATTATTTAGCTTTTTTAAAGTTAGAAAAATTGAAAGCCCTACACAAATCGATAGTCCTAAAGTAGCAATAAAAATTAAATGTTGAGGGGATCTAAACAAAAACATATAGGATATTACATTACTTAAAACATTTTTAAGAGGACCCTTTAATCCTGATGATAAACCAACACCAATTAGGAATACGAAATACCAAAAGAGATATTCCCCATATATTCCAAACTTTGTAGTTTTATTATCTTTAAACATTATACCTAATAAACATAATATAACAGGGGCTATCAAAATGAAATACCCTACAGATCCAAAAAAATCAAGTACTACGTGCGTATAAAAATGTCTATCAAAATACCCCGAAGTCGTAAATGCAAGAAAAGTATCTGGAACATTATGTGCAAATGACATATATACTTGCATTTTTGGTTGTGAAATTGCGTATTCTATTTGAGTAGATGTTAAAAAATTAATAAAATAAAATAACCACCACGCATTCAGTAGTAAAATCATGAGAAAAACAAATAACAAAAAAATTTTATTAATTTTTATTTTTTTTATATTTAGTGTTATATATATCATTATAATAAATATAAAAATAAATAATTTTTGTAGAGACATTGTTATAGCTGAAAATAGCAAAACAAATATTATTAAGTCCCTAATGGGTTTTTTACTTGTTATAATAATACGTCTGAAGTAAAGGAGTATCAATGGAAAAATCGAATATGATATTAATTGGGTGTATGCTCCCCCAATAATTTCATTAAATAAATAGGGTGAAAATCCGTAAAACAACCCTCCAAAAAACGAAGCAATATATATTATATTAGAATCTAATTTTTGCTCTGAGTAAGATACAATAATATTGTATATTAAATAAAACATAGAAATAGATGAGATGCTTAAAATAAGAGATATAAAAAGCTTGGATGTTAAACCTCCCCCAAATATCTCACATAAAATTCCTTGAATGATCCAATATGGGATGTTAGTTATAAAATACCCAATTTCAAAACCAAAACAATTTTCATCATATACAAAAAAAGATTTTTTTATTAAAGTATTTGCACTAATTGATGTTGATGGAAATGACCAATCCCAGTTATGTCCAACTGTGCCATTATTTACCAAAAAATTATGTATGCTAAAAAAACTAAGAAAAATGTAAAATAAAAATACAAATGCTAATTTTTTGTTAATTGATTTGACTGTTTTAATCATTCCACCATCCCCTCCAACACACCCTTTAAGTATGCACCGATAAACTCAGTTTTTCCAAGTTTTAATAACACATACAAATAATACATTGTTATAACTAAATTAAAAGTTAGTAAAAATATTATATAGTGTGTTTTTGGTGCATTTCTTTTCATAAATATAACCCTATTTCTTGCCAATAAATATACCCTATCCCATCTATGCAATCCTAAATTTCTTGAGTTGTCCGTTTCTATAGGGATGTTATGGTATGCTATTGCAGAAGGAACTGCTAAAACTTTATACCCTAATTTTTTTATTCTAATAGCTAATTCGCTTTCTTCATACATAATTTTATATTTTTCATAAAAACCTCCAAGTTTATCAAAGCATTCTTTTCTCACCATGAAAGTATGGGGCATGTGGTCTATTTCATAAGGTTGTTTTGGAAGATTTACTTCACTTAGCTTTTTATTTCTATGCAAATATTTTGTTAAACTTGTAAATAAATCGTTATATCCCCCTGCACACCAGATTATATCGCTATTCCAATACAATATTACTGGTGCTACTAAGCCCACTTTTTCATCACTTTCCAATACTTCAACAAGCTTGTTTATAGTATCTTTATCAACAGCTCCATCATCATCTATAAAGAACAAATACTTCCCTTTAGCGTATTTTGCTCCTATGTTTCTGCCTTTGGCTGGAAAGTAATTTTTATCATTCTTTACATAGAAAATATAAGGAAATTTTTCACAGTATTTCTTAATAATATCGGGAGTATTATCAGTAGATGCATTATCTACAACAATTATTTCTTTTTTTGGATAGTTATCAGATACTAATGATTCTAATAAAATCTTAAGTTTATCAAGTCGATTATGTGTTACTATGATAATAGAAACTAATGGTAATTTGTTCATTTTTTACACCACATTATGATTTATTTTTTAGCAATAATAAATATGGTGTATCCACTATCTTTTTTCCTTAAATTATACTCAATATCTATTTTCTTTAGTAATAGCTTTGGAGCATAAGGTAAATTCACTTTAAAAATTTTAGTAATTGGATATGTTATAAAACTATACCATAAAATACCCAATAACTCCCAAAAACCGCCTGCAGTAAAAACATCTTCTACTTTAAATCCAACATTTTCAACCATTTTAATAAGGGTCTTTACTTTATAATGCCTATGTCCTAAAATATACTTTGCAGGGTCTAAATACGTATAAATAGGTCTATCATTTGGAGTTGTTAAGATTAAAATACCGTTTGGCTTTAGAACTCTATAGATTTCTGATAATGCCTTCAACTCACTATTTTTTGGTAGATGTTCAATTACATCTGTAAAATAAACAAGATCAAAAGTATTATCTTCAAATGGTAAGTTCAAGACATCTGCAACTATATCGGGATTTACATTAGGATCAATATCTACATTTATACTTCCAAATCGGGTTTCTTTACAACCAATATTTAATGAAAATCCATTAATATTTGAAGTTAGTTCTTTAATAACTCTCAACCTACCAAAAATTTCATTATTCATTTTATCAACCTTGTTTCCATTTACTTCTATCTTCAGGTTTAACCCCAAACAAATAATTCTGTAAAGTTCCAAATCCATAAACCAACAAAGTTATCCAGCAGGCTGGGATATGAAAGAACCAAGCTACATCTGGCTTTTTTCTATAACCTTTAATAACTTGAAATAATAACGGTAATATAAATACCGTATAAACAATAAACTTTAAAAGTTTGCCTCTGCTAAGTGATGACCATGGATATTTTCTTAATCCCAATTTTTTATAGTATGAATAATCTTTAATCCTTCTTCTCTGTTTTCTTATAAAGGTAGATATACTACCAGAGAATATATGGATTATTCCAACTTTAACCTTAGCAAATTTGTTATATCCTTGCTTAACTAACTCATACACAACATCAATATCAAACAAATAATCATCTATTGAACATTTTTTAAGCATTTTTCTTCTTATCATAAATCCATTAGCACCAATTGTTGGTATTTCTCTCTCATTAATCTCAATTTTTAAATAATCTCCCCTATCTTCCTCTTTGATATTTAATTCTGTCCATTTGTCAGTTATCAAACAATACCTATCATAGTTTCCCATGTATAGACATAAAGGGTCGTTCATTCCTATTAAAGCACAATATCGAGTTATATAACCATCTTCCTTTCTGTAAGTATAATAAAGCGGTTCTGAGCCAACTATTTCCTCATCTTCAATAAATGGTTTTATCATTTTTTTAAACCAATCTTTTGTTGGTAGTATATTATCAGAATCAATTAATGCAATAATATCTCCGTTAGCTTTTTTAACTCCAACGGCTTTTCCAGCCTCCCCCGTTTTTAAAGGATTATTAAATATTTTATCCGTATATCTTCTTGCTATCTCTAAGGTTCTATCTACAGACCCTCCATCGGCAATGATTATTTCAATTTTATCCTTTGGATAATCTTGATTAACTATAGATTCCAGACACATCTCAAGAGTTTTTTCTGAGTTATATGTTGGAATAACTACTGTTATAGAGGGACACTCCATTTTTTATCAACCTCAGTTGTCTTTACTATTATTTAGCACATACATATTTTTTATCAAACTTTACAAAAATCCTATAAACCAGAAAGTAACTTAAAGGATGCAATTCATAACTACTAAAATCTAATATTAAATGAGATAACAACCCAATAGAAGCCCCAAATAAACATTTAGATAAGTTAGGAAACAAAAAACCAAATAAAATTAACAAAAACACAAATTCAAGGGAATGAAATAACACAATTACTTTTCCAAACTTTTCATAAAAATGCTCAAAAATTTCTTTACTAAAGATTATTTTCTTTTTATATATCCAAAAATCTATAAGATGGTCTACATCAACAAAAAATCCAAAGATGAAACAAAATAAAGCACCATCTAAAGAACTTGTCGATACATAATATATCAATGCTAAAATAATAGACGCTATAAGATGATATTGGGGCATCATACTTCTACCTTAATTTGAAGGAGAAAAATCCTTTAAATGACCTATAACCTTCTTAGCCCCTCTTAATATAAATTCTAAATCTTCCTTACTTCTAATTGATAAAATCCTTCTCATCACATATTTAGGGGTTAAGAACGATTTATACAATTCTCTTGTTAATTCTTTAACATCATTATCATCTATTGGAGCTTTTATAACAAGCTTCCTCATATCGTAATCATCCCAATCATAAGTCATTAACAATCCTTGCTCCTTCATATCTTCAAACATCTTAGTCCCGGGATATGGAACAACTATAGTGGCTTGTAAAGTTGAAGCATAACCCTTCTCAAACAGCCATCTCGCTAACTTTACAGTTTTCATAGCTTCTTCTTTTGTCTCCCAAGGATAACCGACCATTATCGTTATATGTGGCTCTAATCCAGCCTCTGAAGCCCATTTTAGCTCTTCTGTAATCCTCTCTACAGTTACTCCTTTATTTATCCTTTTCAATGTTTCATTACTTGCAGATTCCAAACCACAGAGTATCATTCTAAATCCTGCCTTTGCTAAAAGTTCATAATCTTTTTTAGTTAATGCTCCAAATCTCATATTGCATCCAATATATATTTCTTCGTTATAGCCCCTCTCAATTATCATATTTGCAAACTTTCTTAGCCATTCTCCTGATGGAAATGAACCTGTGTCATCAAAAATTTCTTTAACTTTATACTTTTCAATTAACATCCCAATTTCATCAACTAATAACTCTGGATTTCTTACCCTATAATTTGGATATAATGTTGTCCAAGCACAAAAACTACATCCCCCATTCTCTCTCCACCAGCAATCTCTTCCAGCCATTGTATAAGTTCCAGGAGTTCTTTTGTAATTTCCATTTTTATATGCATAAAGCCACCATTTTGTTAAATCTCTATCTATAAATGGTAGTGAATTTAAATCATGATTTAATATAAACCTTCCAGTATTTTTTATATGCCCATCTTCATCCTTATAATAAAACCCAGGTTCAAGGTTATCCTTTCCTTCCAACCATTTAACCAAATTTAAAAGCATAAAATCATAGTCTCCACCAGTTATTACAAAATCTACTTTAGAATTTTCAAATGACTCTAACGGCAATGCAGTAACATGATCACCCATCAAAACTATCTTAGTTTTTGGCAGATATTCTTTTAACTCGTTAATTATTTTCCAATGTTTTTTAACCACGGGAGTTTTTGTTTCTATCGCTATAATATCAGGTTCTTCATTTATAATATCATTTAACCATTTATCATAGCTTTTTTCTTCAGCAATTCCATCATCCCAAACCACATCATAACCATTATGCTTTAATAGAGTTGCCGCATAAGCTGGGACCATAGGATATATATAAGTAGGCTCACTAAACCATTGAAATTGCCTATTTTGTGAAAGTAACGGAACTCCTTTTTCACTTTCCAATGGAGGGTAAGATATACTAATTTTCATAAATTACCACCTTTTTCTTAAATCTTTCTTTAATAATCCAATAATAAACCCAATACCATAAACCAAGTGTGTGAGTATAATCCCAATCCAAGTTAATATTAACAATTTAGGAGATTTGGTTTGGTCTAATGCCGCTACAAATGCTAAAATAACATACACCAACATTATTAAAGACATGAACAGGGCAATATACTTCACTATAGGCAGATATAAAGCTAATATCAAACTAACAATCCAAAACACAAACATGCCCACCAACAGGGAGGGAACTATATAAATTAATTTTCTTGAATTTTCTGGAAATTTCTTAAAGAAATGTCCTCTGTGCAACCCAAATCTATATACCTGTCTTAGATGTGGAATAAACAACGGTCTTCTGTGATGATAAACTATAACATCAGGAGCCTCTATCATTTTAAACCCCAATTTTTTTATTTCTAAGCATATTAAAGTATCTTCTCCAGGCCAGTATTCTTCATTCCATCTAACTTTTTCAAATATTTCTTTTTTTACTATAAAGTTACACGAGTGGATATCATCAGATTCGTAAGGTTTCCCCATCTTGTATCTATTTTTTAATCCCCCCATCAAAAATGATGAATATATGTATCCACTAACTTTCTGCATATCACTATCTTCAGGAGGCGTTATTCCAGGTCCCCCCACAGCAGCCACTTTAGGATCTTTTAAATATTTAACAGCATTTTTCAGCCAATCTTTTATAGGATACGCATCATCATCTATAAAAGCTACAATATTTCCAGAAGAATTTTCTACACCAATATTCCTTTTCTTTCCTGGAGACGCTTTCCCAGTAGGTATTATTTTTACATCTTTATCGTCTACTATATCCTCATTATTTATATAATCTGGTAAGACAATAATTTCAAAATCTGGATAATTTAATTCTTTACATTTTCTAATACAATCTTTCGCATATTTATTAATATTTTTACATGGGATGATAATAGAAACTTTATCCATATACCTTAACCTCCTAAGACACTGTCAAGTTAACGACTTCAACCAATTGTAGAACATCATGAAACTTTTAATCCAGCTAACAACTGTATCGAATTTGCTGTTATTAGGAAACCTATTATAAAATGCTTTAGTTCTTCGTTTGAGTAGTGAGAAAAAGCTTTCTACACAATTTCTCAGTCCGAATCTGACTCTTTCAAATTCTAAACCCAATCTTTGCAATGCCCACGGATACCATCTTCCACCATCGACCAAAATCTTCGGCTTATTAGAGCAAAATTTTAATATGCTCTTAACGAATAATATAGTATCGAGGTAGTTTCTTGTTTCAGAAACATAAACTCCCAAGCACTCTTTCGATTCAACATCAATAGCAGACCATACGTAAATAACTTCATTTCCAATCTTTAGTTTGGTCTCATCGATTGCAATTGCGTATCTTTCCTTTCTTTCAGGTTCGTTTAAAACCTCTTTAACCTTGTGATAATAAGTCCTAACCGACTCATGGCTTATACTTTCGAATTGGGAAAGAAACAAACTTACTTTCCTCAACGATAGTCCAAAGTAATACAAAATCCCAGCTAAGATTTTAACTTCTATCGACTTCTTATTCCTTTTAAAAATCTTCTCCTCTTCGATTCTCTCCTTTAAGACTTCTATCGTGAGCTTCATATTTTACTATTTTTTATCGATATATTAATAAAAGCTTAACTTGACACTCTCACTATAGTAAGGTTAATATATATTAGTCAAAAATATATATTTTATCATTTAATAAATAGCCCCAATATTTAAGGTTATATGTGATTGTGAAGAGTAAGAGCTTAACGCTTAAACCTTTCTTGCTTACAGCTCGAATATGCTTAGGGAACATTGTAACTAACTCTGAGAAGTTAGTTTCGATGCTTTTTTTCAACTTATTCAATATTTTATACTTTTTTCTCTCTACAAACAATTTAATCATGTTTTTTCTTTTTATCGCTTCGAAATAAACTTTTCCATTTCTTAATAAATTTTCAAAACCTTTATCCATATAACCTTTATCTCCGATTATACTACAGTTCATAAATTCTCGAATAAACCATCTGAAATTTTTCTTTTAAAATATCTAAGTCGTGTTGATTTGCAGGATTAATGAATATCAGCATTAGATATAAACCATCGGTGATATAAGTTGCTTTATATCTAAAATAATAACGTTTTTTTGATGCATTAAACCCGACTGTTCCATCTTTTTTAATTAACATTGATTTTCCTCTTTTATTATGTCTGTTTTTTCTTACAAGTTCTTTCGTTTCAATTGGAATTGTATCTATAAATAACAAACAGTTTTTTGTTTAAAAAGACCCTCTGAATTTCAAATAATAGTTCTTCATATCTACTTAATCGTTCAACTAATTTGTTGTATCTTATTTTCGGAAATAACCCCAACTCTTCGATTAAAAATTCATATCCCTTTTTATACACCCACCGAAGTATACCATACAATAGAACCGAAAAGATTATTAAGTCCAAGAAAGATATTTTTTCTCTGCGGGTGTATGGCGATTTATATTTAGTAACTATCAGGTGAAACTTAGTCCGCATAAGTTTTATTAAACGCTTAATCTTCGGAATTTTTGATTTATCGGTGATATTATCACCTCCCAATATTTTTTGTAGTAATCTATAATTACATAAAATTATATATAAATATATCTGTTTGATGGGAACTAAGGTTAATATTTTTATCAGAGACTGTTGGAAACAAAAGCTTTATGATGTTTTACAATAAGGATGATGTCGGTAACTTGACAGTGTCTTATAAGATTATAAACTTAGGGGATTTAAATGAAAATTTCAGTTATTGGAACTGGATATGTTGGTATAATACAAGCAGTTGGTTTAGCAGAGTTTGGTTTTGAAGTTGTAGGAATAGATATTGATGAATCAAAAGTTAAAGCATTAAATAGTGGAGAATGTCCTTTGTATGAAGAAGGATTAGAAGAGCTATTAAAAAAACATGTAAATAAAAATTTAACTTTTACAACATCTTATGAGCCAATAAAAGACTCTGAAGTTATATTTTTATGTGTTGGGACTCCACAAGATAAAGATGGTAATGCTGATTTAAGATTTTTATTTTCAGCAGTTGAAAAAATAAAAGAAACAATAGATAAAGAAGATTATAAAGTTATTGTTATAAAATCTACTGTTCCAGTAGGAACAAATAGGAAAGTGAAAGAACTCTTAAGAGGTTATAATGTTGATGTTGTTTCAAATCCTGAATTTTTAAGGGAAGGAATTGCTGTTTATGACTTTTTCAATCCAGAGAGAATAATTTTAGGATTTGAAAGTTTAGATAAGAAAAAGCCAATTGAGATTATGAAAAAAGTTTATAATTATTTTGAAGGGAAAAATGTTCCATTTGTAATAACAAATTGGGAAACAGCAGAGTTAATAAAATATGCATCAAATGCATTCTTAGCAACAAAAATATCATTCATAAATGAGATAGCAAAATTAGCAGATAAAGTAGGAGCTGATATAAAAAACATAAGCTATGCTATGGGATTAGACCCAAGAATCGGTAATAAGTTCTTAAATGCTGGAATTGGTTATGGTGGAAGCTGTTTCCCCAAGGATGTCAAAGCATTAATAAAACAATTTGAAAACAATAATATAGAGCCGATATTAATTAAAGCTACGGATAGAGTTAATGAAGAACAAATAAAATGGTTCTTTGAGAAAATTAAAAATTACTATGGAAATTTAAATGGAAAGACCTTTGCTATCTTAGGTTTGGCTTTTAAACCAAATACTGATGATTTGAGAGAAAGTAGGGCTATAAAATTGATAGATATGGTTTTAGATAGTGGAGCAATTGTTAAAGGGTTTGATTATGTGGAAAAAGCAAGAGAAAATACAACTAATATGTATAAATTGAATAAGTCAAAGGCATTTTACGGCTATAATTTGTATGTGTTGGATGACTTGTATGAGACAGTTAAAGATGTCGATGGAATAATAATAACTGTTGAGTATGATTTTAATAAAGAAGATTGGGAAAAAATTGCAAATTTAGTTAAAGAAAAAGTTGTATTTGATGGAAGAAATGTTTTGGATGTTAAAAAGATTAAAAAATTAGGATTCAAATATTATGGGGTGGGTAGATGAAAACAATAAACTTTATTTAATTAATAGTAAATTCTTCATTTCCCATATTTAGTACTGGAATAGTAGAGAGTGTCAAGTTAAGCTTTTATTAATAATTGATAAAAAATAATAAAATATAAAGCTCACGATAGAAGTCTTAAAGGAGAGAATCGAAGAGGAGAAGATTTTTAAAAGGAATAAGAAGTCGATAGAAGTTAAAATCTTAGCTGGGATTTTGTATTATCTTGGACTATCGTTGAGGAAGGTAAGTTTGTTTCGTTCCCAATTCGAAAGTATAAGCCATGAGTCGGTTAGGACTTATTATCACAAGATTAAAGATGTTTTAAACGAACCTGAAAGAAAGGAAAGATACGCAATTGCAATCGATGAGACCAAACTAAAGATTGGAAATGAAAATATTTACGTATGGTCTGCTATTGATGTTGAATCGAAAGAGTGCTTGGGAGTTTATGTTTCTGAAACAAGAAACTGCCTCGATACTATATTATTCGTTAAGAGTATATTAAAATTTTGCTCTAATAAGCCGAAGATTTTGGTCGATGGTGGAAGATGGTATCCGTGGGCATTGCAAAGATTGGGTTTAGAATTTGAAAGAGTCAGATTCGGACTGAGAAATTGTGTAGAAAGCTTTTTCTCACTACTCAAACGAAGAACTAAAGCATTTTATAATAGGTTTCCTAATAACAGCAAATTCGATACAGTTGTTAGCTGGATTAAAAGTTTCATGATGTTCTACAATTGGTTGAAGTCGTTAACTTGACAGTGTCTGTAGATATATTAAAAGATTATTTAGATGAAGATGATTATATTGAGTTATTATCAAAAACTAAGAGTAAAGAAGAATCAATAAAAAGAATAATCAATAGTGGGCTAAGTAGAAGCAAAAAATTTGAATTACTTTTGTCAATAGATAAAGATGAAGCTATAAAATATGCCACTAAAAATAGGTTGTATAATGACCTCATTAAATATTATTATTTTGCTAATGAATATGATAAAGTCGTTGAATTATTTAGAAAATATAAATTCAGATACATCCCAAACATTATATATGATGTCAATTATTAAAGTGAATCCTGAGGATAAAGATGATTTATTAAGAAAACTATTCAAATATGCAGATTCATATACTAAATATTACATTGCTATGGAATTAAATGATAAAGAATTATTGCTTAAAACCTATAAAGAGTTAGTTAAATATGATATTCATAGACATGAATTAATAAATGTAATAAGAAAACTTTTATTAGATTATGATGAGAAATCCATAATTCCCAATAATAAAAAATTTGATTTATAAATATATTGATGAAAAGACACAGTTTGGTTATGAATCTGCTGTTTCTTTATTAGAGATTCTAAAGGAACATGATGAAGATGAATTTAAAAATCTTTTAGAAGAAATAAAAAAGAATCACTTTAGAAAAAGAAATTTAATGTCACTAATATCAAAAAAGGGCCGGTAAATATGTAATAAAAAATTTAAAAATTCACTATTTATCAATAAATTTTTTGATATATAGATAGTAGAAGAGTTTATAAAGGAAAATAAGCAGAGAATTGAACAAAAATTTAAGGATGAAAGGATAGTTATAAAGAAGGAGTTAAAGGATGAGTTGAGGTATGAGTTAGCAGCTAAGGAGGATGTTTTATTAACTAAAACAGAACTTAAAAAAGATATTGATTTAGTTAGGTGGGATATGATAATAATAGCATTACCAGAGATTATTGGTAAATTTTTTAGTTGATTATAGGGTGATAAATAATGGATGAAGAAAAATTAAATAAAATCTTAAATGAATTTTTAGAAAGATGTAAAGAAAAATTTGGTGATAATTTAATATCAATAGTTTTATTTGGTTCTTATGCAAAAGGGACAGCAACTGAATATTCCGATATTGATTTATTAGTTATTGCTAATAACTTGCCAAAAAGAAGAATTGATAGGTATAAAATTATAAAAGATATTGACTTAGAGTTTCTTAAAAAATATCACATAACCATATCTCCAATTTTAATTAAGCCAGAAGAATTATCAACTAAATCAATAAGTCCATTAATTTATGGTATTTTAACTGGTTATAAGGTTATTTATGACAAAAACAATTTTTGGAATAATTATATTGAAAAAATAAGGCCGATTATAAAAAAAGATGGGGCCATTTATGTTGAGAGGGATAAAGAATGGAAGATAGCAGAGTTAATTTAAGCAAATACTTTTTATCTATGGCAGAAGAAGATTTAGAAATTGCCAAAATTTTGTTAGAAACAAAACATTATGCTGGCTCTGTCTTTCACTCTCAACAGTGTATTGAAAAAGGTATTAAATCTGTCTTAATCTTATTTGGAATTTTTATAAAAACACACTACGTCTCAAATTTACTGGTTAGGAATTTGGATAAGTTTGATGAATATTGGAAAGAGAGGTTTGATAGCTTATTACCTATAATAAGGGAATTAGAAAGACATTGGGCTTTGCCTCGCTATCCTGAACCAATGGGGGAAGAAGTGTGGAATCCACTGGATAATTATACCAAAGAAGATGCAGAAGAATGTCTTAAAAATGCAGAGTATGTTTTAAAGGTTGTTAAGGAGTTTTTAAAAGAAAAATATGATTTAGAGTAAAATTATACAATATATGCTCCTGAAAATATTAAAATATTACCACATAAAATAGGTATGAGTATGATAATTAAGAATAGGGAATTATTAGAAAAGATAATTAAAGAGTTAAAAAGCCAAAATCTAAAAATCATCTTTACTAATGGATGTTTTGATATAATTCATAGGGGACATGTAGAATATTTAAATAAATCAAAGAAGCTGGGAGATGTTTTAATAGTTGGGATAAATTCAGATGAATCAATAAAAAAGATAAAAGGTAATAAAAGACCAATAATTCCTCTATACTCCAGAGCTTATGTTTTAGATAACTTAAAGGCTGTTGATTTTGTAGTTCCTTTTGATGAAGAAACTCCAATAGAGTTGATAAAAATCATTAAGCCAGATGTTCATGTGAAAGGAGGAGATTATAAAGAAGAAGATTTACCTGAAGCTAAAATTGTTAAAAGTTATGGTGGAAAAATAAAAATAATTCCTTTAATTGATGGTTTTTCAACAACAAAAATAATAGATTGGGTTTTAGAGAAATACAAAGAGGGGAAAAAATGATAATAGTTTTAGGAGAGGTAATGTTAGATAAATACACTTATGGAAAGGTTGAGAGAATAAATCCAGAAGCTCCAGTCCCAATATTAAATGTAGTTGAAGAAAGATATACCTTAGGAGGAGCTGGAAATGTAGCTAATAATATAGCATCTTTAAATCATGGTGTATTTTTAGTTAGTATCTTAAATAATGATGAATTTGGAAAATGTATTAAAGAGTTATGTGAAAAGAATAATATCAAATATTATTTTATCTCTGATGGAAGGCCAACAATTGTAAAGCATAGGTTTGTTGCCTTAGGATATAATCAGCAATTGCTTAGGGTTGATTATGAAAAAGTTTATCCTATAAATGATAACTTAGCTGAAAAAATCTTAGAAGTTATTAAAAATCTCAATGAAAAATCAAATATATTGATAATTTCTGATTATGCAAAGGGATTAATTACAAAAGAACTTATGGAAAGTATAAAAAAAGAATTTAAAGGAAAAATCTTAGTTGACCCAAAACCTAAAAATATTGAACTTTATAAAAAAGTTTATTTAATAAAACCAAATTTAAAAGAAGCTTCTCAAATTTTAGGGATAGAGATAGAGAATAAAGATGATGAGGTAGAAAAAGCTGGTTTAGAGTTAGTTGATAAATACAACTCAAACTTTGTTATAACAAGGAGTGAAAAAGGAGCTACATTGATAACATTAGATGGAGAAATTTTCCATATCCCAACAAAAGTTAAAGAAGTTCATGATGTCTCTGGAGCTGGAGATACATTTATTGCTGTTTTAGGATATGCATTAGATAAAGGTTATGATTTAGTTGATGCCGTTAAATTGGCAAATAAGGCAAGTTCAATTGTTGTTGGAAAAGTTGGAACTGCAACAGTTTGCTTAGAGGAGTTGTTTGATTAAATTTAAATTTTTTGATGAAAATATGTCAAGCATCTCAATTAATGATTTAGCTTTAAAAATTGAAAAATTAGAAAAAGAAATAAAAAAATTGAAAGAGGAGAATGAATTACTTAAAGAAAAGATTAAAGAAACATCAATCTGTGTTGCAAGAGAAGAAATTAAGTATCAATCAGCAATAATTAGAAATGACGTTAGAGATGAATTAAGAAAAGAACTTGCAACAAAAGAGGATTTAATGCTTGTTGAAGAAAGATTAGAAAAAAAATTGAATTAATTAATCAAAAACTTGATTTTTGGATAAAAATATTAATAATATTAATTATAATATCACCATTTATTCCTAATATATTAAATTCCTAATATATTAAAAAATATAGGATTGGTATTAAGATGAAAATAAAGGGAAATTATGGACAATAAAGCAATTTTCTTAGATAGAGATGGGGTTATAAATAAAAGATTAATTGAGGATTATGTTAAAAAAATAGATGAGTTTGAATTACTGCCTAAAGTTAGAGAGGCGTTAATTGAATTTAAAAAAATGGGTTATTTGTTGATAGTTGTAACTAATCAGCAGGGAATAGCCAAAGGAATTATGACAGAGGATGATTTAAAAGTTATTCATAATTATATGCTTAAATTGTTGCCAGAGATTGATGATATTTTTTATTGCCCACACTTAGAAGGGACTTGTAATTGCAGAAAGCCAAAAAATGGAATGCTTTTAAAAGCTAAGGAAAAGTGGAATATTGATTTTAAAAAAAGTTGGATGATTGGTGATAGTGAAAGTGATATAATCTGTGGGAAGAGTGTTGGTTGTAAAACAATAAGGATTCTTTATGATGATAATGATAAAACTGAGGCTGATTTTACAGCTAAAAGTTTATATGATTGTGTTGAGATTATTAAGAATAATAAATAAGTTTATATTAACGATTTGTTAAGAAAATTTTAAAGAATTTGGAAGAAAAAAGGCAAAACCTAATTTAAAAAATGTGATATTGTGGATATAATTTCAATATTAAGGATGGTCGATAAACATATAGGAAATTTGGCAATATTATTTATATCTTTCTTAAAAACTAAGACACATAAGAATCTAAGAGATAGAAAACCAAAAAATATATTGATTATTAGATTATGGACTTTGGGAGAAAGTATATTAACTCTTCCTATGATAAAAAGACTAAAAGAAGAGGGATATAATATATCTGTTTTAGTAACAAAGAGAAGTAAAGGGGTTTTTGAAAATATTGACTTTGTTGATGAAGTTATTGATTTGGAAGATTTTTGGAAAGTTTTAAAGAATTTTAAAAAGTATGATGTTGTGATTGATACTGAACCTTATCTAAATATATCTGCTATATTAGGTTGGTTTTTAGGTAAAACTGTTATTGGATTTAAGGGTCTTTTTAGAGATAAGTTATATGATTTTAAAATTGATTATAATGATAAAATTCATGCAGTTTATAATTTTTGTAATATGTTAAAACCGTTTGGTATCACATATAAACCAAAAAAATTAGTTCCTCTAAAATATGGAGAGAATGATAAAGAGAATGTTGATATGTTGTTGAGAAAATATAGCTTAGAGGATAAAGAATTAATTGGCATCCATTGTGGAACTGCTGAAACAGCTCCATGGAGAAGCTGGAAAAAAGAGAAGTTTGCTAAATTAATTGAAAAGTTAGTTGAGGATGGATTCTATATTATTTTAACTGGTAGTAAAAATGACTATGAAGTAAATGAAAAAGTCCTAAATTTAGTTGATGATAAATTTAAAAATAGAGTATTTAACTTTGTAGGTAAAACTAATTTGAGAGAATTTGCTTATTTATTAACAAAATTTAAAGTTTTTATATCTAATGATACTGGACCTATGCATTTAAGTGCTGCTATGGAAACCAAGACAATTGGCTTATTTGGGCCAAATTTACCAGAAAGGTTTGCTCCTTTTGGTGATGGGAATATTGCTATTTATAAGGCAGACAACTTAGATTGTTCTCCTTGTATAAATGTTCATAAAGGAGAGTTTAAAAGATGTGAATTAAATGGAAAGTGCATGGATTTAATTGAGGTGGAAGATGTTTATAATGTTGTTGTAAATATGGTGAGAAAATGAAAATTCTACTATTCAAGATTGGAGCTATAGGAGATACTTTAATGACGACACCATTAATACGACAATTAAGAAAAAATTTTAAAGACGCCACCATTGATTATTTAATTGGGAAATATTCTTATGGGGTTTTAGAAGGAAACAAGCATTTAGATAACATAATTAAATTTGACGAAGATATATTCTTTAAAAAAGATTTTAAAGAATGGTTAAAGTTAATTTTTAAAATTAGAAAAAGGAGATATGATACAATTTTTGTTTTAGACAAACATTGGATTTTTAATTTAACTGCTTTTTTGTTTGGAATTAAAAAAAGAATTGGCTTTGATAGGTTTGGTGAAGGAAAGTTTTTAACTTATAAAGTTCCTTATTTTGGAAGAAAGCATGAGATTTTTTATTATTTGGATTTACTGAAGGGTTTAAGAATTGAGCCAAATTATGAAGATTGGGAGATGGAAATATTTTTAAGTGAGAAAGATTTGGACTTTGCAGAAAGATTTTGGGATGAAAATAATTTAAATGATAAAGTTGTTGTTGGAATTTGTCCAGGAGGAGCAAGAAATATTGGAGTTGGAGATGATGATTTAAGAAGATGGGACTCTAAAAAATATATAGAGCTAATAAAAAAATTAAAAGAAAAAGGATTTGAAGTTTTGTTAATTGGAGGAAAGACAGATAAAGGAATTGAAAAAACAATACTAAAAGAAGTTAAATGCATTTCTACTATAGGAAAAACATCTTTAAAAGAAAGTTCTGCTTTATTAAAAAAATGTGATGTTGTTGTTTGTAATGATAGCGGACCAATGCATTTAGCAGCATCAGTTAATAAAAAAATTATTAGTATATTTGGTCCTACTCATCCATCTGAAAAAGCTCCATTACATAAAGAAAGCAAATATATTTGGAAACAAATAGGGTGTAATCCATGTTATGATTTGTGGGGAAGATTTCCAAAACCTTGTCCTTATAAAAAGAGATGCATGGAATGTATAAAAACTGAAGAAGTATTAAATATTATTGATGAAGTTATTGGTGATATAAAATGAAAGTTTTGGTCACTGGAGGAGCAGGATTTATTGGGTCTAACTTAGCATTAGAACTACAAAATAAAGGTTATGAAGTTATAGTTTTAGATGATTTTTCATCTGGGCATTTTAAAAACCTTATAGGTTTTGAAGGGGATGTTATCACAGAAAATATTTTAGATGTTGATTTAAATAGATTTAATAATGTTGATGTTATTTTTCATCAAGCGGCGATAACAGATACAACAGTTCAAGACCAAAAATTAATGATGCAAATTAACACAGAAGGTTTTAGGAGGTTTTTAGATTTTGCTGTTGAGAATAACATTAAGTTTATATATGCATCATCAGCAGCAACTTATGGTAACTCTAAAGCTCCTCAAAAAGAAGAAGATGCTGGAAAACCAAACAATATCTATGGCTTTTCAAAATGGATTTGTGATTGTATTGCAAAAAAGTATATGAAAAGATTTCCAGAAGCACATATAGTTGGATTAAGGTATTTTAATGTCTTTGGACCGAGAGAGCAGTATAAGGGAAAGATGGCTTCCATGGTTTGGCAATTAGCAAAACAGATGGTCGATGGCAAAAGACCAAGAATTTTTAAATGGGGAGAGCAAAAAAGAGACCAAGTGTATGTTAAAGATGTTGTTAAAGCAAATCTATTAGCTATGGATGCTAAGAAAAGCTGTATTGTGAATATTGGTAGTGGAAGAGCAGTTACTTTTAATTATATAATTGAAGTTTTGAATAAGGTGTTAGGATTTAACTATGAACCAGAGTATTTTGACAATCCATATAAAGAGTTTTATCAAGATTATACTGAAGCAGATTTAACCAAAGCTAAAGAATATTTAGGATATAAACCAGAGTGGAGTTTTGAAGAAGCAGTTAAAGATTATGTTAAGTGGTTGAAAGAGAATTCATATATATAGATATTTGTGGTAATATATGTTTAAAGTGGATAAGATTAAACAGAAGTTTATTGCTGGTTGGGTAATTAACAATAAGTATTACTATAGAGTAGTAAATAAATATTTAGCACTATTTTTATATTTCTTAGACATTTTTTTGAATCCATTATTTAAAAAAAGAAAATTTCCTAAAAAAATTGAAAATATATTGATAATTAGAGTTGAACAAATCGGTGATGTTATATTAACTACATCATTTTTTAGAGAATTAAAAAGAAACTACCCTAATGCTAAACTAACTGTTTTATGTAGAAAACTTACAAAAGATTTATTTAAGTTGATTCCATGGATAGATAATATTATTATATTAAACACTCCATGGCTTAGTAGAAATGATTCCGAGGGTTTTTGGAATGTTCTAAAGTTTATAAAAGAGAATTATAAAAAATATGACTTAGTTTTTGATTTACATCCTGACCCAAGAAATCTACTTATTGCAAGATTCGTTGGGAAATATACCATTGCCTATGGAATTAGAGGATTTAGATTTTTGATTGATAGAGAAATCAGTTGGAATTTTAAAAAAGTTGAACATATAGTTGATAGATATTTAAATATTCTTGAAAAAATGGGACTAAATATAGAGGAAAAAGAACTTGAACTCAAGTTAGATGAAAAAATTATGATGAATATAAAGAAAAAATTAAAAAATACGTTTAATTTAGATATAGACAAGGAAAAAAATATAAAAATTGTGTTAATCCATCCAATAAGTGGAAGAGAAGAAAAAAATATTAGTTGGAAAGAATGGGAAATTATAATAAAAAATTTATTAAAAGAAAAAGATAGCTTAATTTTTATTGGTGGGGCAAAAAATGAAAAATCAATAATTAATAAAAATTTAGGGCATTTAATAGATAATAAAAGAGTTTTTAATATTGCAGGGCTTTTTAGTTTGTTGGAGTATATTCATTTTATAGATTTGGTAGATATTATCTATAGTGTTGATACATTTGTAGTTCATGTAGCTTCAGCATTAAAGAAAAAGATAAAAACATTTTATGTAGCAACAAATGAGAATGAGTGGGGATATTATGGAAAAGATTAAAGTGTTGTATATTGGCAATTACGCACCTTGGCTATACCAAAATTTTAAATATTACAATAAGTTTGGAATTGATTTTTATGTTTTACCAATAGAAGGGAAAAATTTTTTAGAAAAGTATAAAATAAAATATTATAATGCTAAAAGAATAAAGGATATTATTAAAATTCCAGTATTAGTTGATTTTTTAAACTATTTTTTTTCTATTGGGAATAAAGTTATAAAACTTGAAGAAATAATAAAAAAGGAAGATTTTGATATAGTTCATAGTTTAGAACCTTTTTCTCCTTATACCGTTGATGTAATTAGGTTGTCTAAAAAATATAATTATAAAATAGTTGTAGAAACATGGGAAAATTTACCATATAATTGGGAATATTTCTCATACCTTGGAACTCCTTTTTCATTATTTAAAATAGAAAGAATTTATCATAAAAAAAATAAAAGATATTCATTAACAAACTGTGATAAAATATTGGCGAAATCAAAAACTGTTAAAAATGCCTTAATTTTAGAAGGTTGGAATAAGAATAAAATAGAGACAATATATTATGGGGTGGATTCAAAAGTATTTAATCCATATTCAGAGAAAGAAAAAGAGAATCTAAAAGAAAAATACATGAGAAAAATAGAAATAGAAAATAACGCTAAAAGAAAGTTTTTTGTCTTATCTATTGGCAGAATTGAATATGAAAAAGGATATATTGATATGTTTTGGGCAATAAAAAAATTAATTGAAGAATATAGAAATAAAATTGATATTTATTGGTTAATATTGGGTTCTGGAAATTTAAAAAATAAATTGAAGGAATTATCCAAAACTTTTAGAATTGGAAAATATGTAAAATTCTTAGGGTTTCTTGATTATTTTAACTTACCTGATTATTATAATTTAGTAGACGTTTTTGTATTAACTCCAAATCCAAATATTCATTGGCTTGAGCAGTATGGGTTTGTTTATATTGAAGCACAAATGTGTAGCTTGCCTGTAATTTCTTCATTAACTGGGGAGATACCCAATATTGTTAAAAATGGAGAAACAGGTTTTTTAGTGAAGCCAAGAGATTCTTTTGAAATATATTGTAAAATAAAAGAACTTATAGAAAATGAAGATTTAAAAAAAGAATTTAGAAAAAATGCAAGAAAATGGGCATTAAACTTTGATGCTGAAAAGAAAGCAAAGGAACATGCTGAGTTTTATAGGTCAATTTTACAATAATCCTTTTTCTTTTAATATTCTTATATTTTCTTTTGGTATCTCAAATCTAATATATTTCCACATTTTAAAGGACATAGGCTTTCTTTTTATTTTACCAGAAAATATTAATTTGAATGCATGAAGTGTCCCTTTCAGAAATTCAGAATACATTTGTAAAAAAGAAATATTTGGTTCTTTCTGTTTTAAATTTTTATAAGATAGTATACTTTGAATAGTTAACCAATTTAGAACATATATGAAAAATAAAAATAATGGATAATTTTTATATAACATTAATATTTGATTTTTTGTCATCTGGTATTCTCTCCATAAGTTATTTCTTCTTTTAGGTGTTTCATTATGTCTTATTACTATCCATGGATTTAAAACAACTTTATAATTATTAATCCAAAGTCTAATAGATAAATCAATGTCTTCCGCATATACAAACATATTTTCATCAAAACCATTTATCTTTTTAAAAGCTTCTTTTTTAATTAAAACTCCACATGTTGCAAAATGATTTAAATAAAAATATACAGAATTTTTTTTTAATAAATTTATGTTATTTGCAAGATCATAACATTTTTTTGTTTTTTTATCTAATTCACAAACTGCATATTCATAGCCAATTCTTTTCCCGTTTTTGTATATTGGATATTCAGTAGCATAACGAATAGCACCGATTTCGTCATTTTTTTCTAATAATCCAATATCTTTTTCTATAATACTTTTTAAAATATTCTCATTTTGCAGATAGTTATCGTCATCTAAAAAGAGAATATATTTACCATTTGAATTCTTAACACCAATGTTTCTACCTTTGGAAGCCCCAACATTTTTGTTATTATTTATATATTTAATGTTTAATTTCTTTTCATAATTTTTTATTAAGTCTATAATGTCTTCACCGTTATTTACAATAACAATTTCATATAAATCTCTATCAACATTTCTCTGTGTTAAAATGCTATCTAATAAATTTTTTAAATCTTCTTTTCTGTTATTTGTCACTACTACAATAGACAATAAAGTGTTACTCATTTATTTCACCTTCAATTATATTCAAAAAATACTGTGCTAATTTTTTATCTAAAAAATATTTATTAACATGAGCATTTCCTTCTTTTGCAATTTTTTTCCATCTATTGTTTTCTAAATGATAAAAAATTAAGTCTCTAATTTCATTAACATTATTGTAAAAAACAGCCGATTTTCCATTAATAAAATTATTAGGTATTTCAATTATTGGCTTTTTTGTTAATAACATTGTTTTTAAGTATGGTATTTCATAATATCTAAAAGTATCTACTCCATATCCATAAGTATTTATAGATATTTTTGAAGAGGCTATTATTTTCAAATAATCTTCAAACCTTAAACTACCTTTGTTTGTATAACATTTTATATCATATTCTTTTTCTAATTCTGTTAATATACTAAAAATAATTTTTCTCTCTTTAGTATTTGGCGTTGCAATAAATGAAACGTCATAGTCTTTCTTTTTAATATTTTTTAAAATAGGATAGTGTTCTTCTAAATTTACAATACCTAAAGGAATTGGGCGTATTTTTTCGTTTTTTATAATATTTGTTGGATATAGGTACAAACCATTTAAAAAAATTGAATTAGATATACTTTTAAATAATATTTTTGAATTATGATATAAAACAGCAGATAAATGCTTTTTAAGATAAATATAAGATTCTAAATCATTAATTAGTTTTTCTCTTTTAAAATATACAAGAACTTTATTACTAAAAATTATTTTTCTTATATAAGGAATATCATCGAAATCTATTATAATTATATTTTTCTTACTGTTTTCTAAAATATATCTAATGAAATTAGCAATATAATCATTTAGGCATCCAATAATTATATAATCATAACAATTGTTATCTATATTTTCTTTAATCTTTTTCCAATTTGAAATATCTTTTTTATCATATTTTACTGTAAAAGATTCTTTATCGATATTTGGCAAAGGAAAAATATCAATATTTTCACCTAATATTTTTTTTAGTCCAATATAAAGAGTATTTTTAAGATAATGGGAATGTAAAGTATCTAATAATAAAATTTTCATAATTTCACCTAAATTTTTAGCCAATGACTTAAATCTCTTCCTGTGAATTCACTTAATGATAATATATCGTCTTTATATAATCTAATTAGATATTCTTTTGTTTCTTTTCTTATTTTTGGTTTTTTACTTCTTCTATATGCCAAATTCACATAAATCTTTTGATAAACTCTTCCTAATTTTAATTTTCTAGCTAAACTATAAACATAAGGAAATTTAGAGATATTTTCCAATAATACAATTTCAAATTTATTGAATAATTTATACCATTTAGAAGAGACATCTGGAAGAATTCCAGCATTTTCTTTTCTTTTTAAAGATTTTGGAATGTAATTAATATTATTAACTTCTAAAAATTCATAAATATCCTTTAATAATTTTTTTGGATTACTTATTATATCATCATAAAAACATATAAAAATTTGCTCCTTATCAAACAAAGATAACCATTTTTGAAGATGTTTATAATAAAAACCAATTTCTATGTCCCACTTAGCTACTTTTAAATAATCTTCAAATGTTATATGTTCTAAATTTTTTAACTCTTTAAAATGTTTTCTTAATATAAATGAGGAAGGTAACGAGTAGAAGTAGCTTGAGTATAACCTTTCAATAGGATTTCTAAATATTACAATTAATTTAATATTTGGAAAGTGTTTTTTTATTCTTTTATATGCTAAGGGGTCTGCGAAGTATGAAGGTGAAAATTCCCCCTTAATTGGCTTTTCTGAATTAAAGTTGGATAAATACCACTCAATTCCCTTTTTATAATTCTCTTCAAATTCAAATTTCTCACAATAGTAATATTTATTAAAAAAATGTATTTCTTTTTTCTCTGGAAGGTATATTTCAGGATGTTCAGAAAGACATTTTGCTAACCACGTAGTCCCACTTTTTGGAGTTCCAATACCTATAAAATTTATGGTTTTTTCCATAAATTCACCTTTCTTATATCATAGCTATAGTACTTGTTTTAAATTTATAAATAATTTATCCCCAAAACGCTCCCAACTATATTTCTCAATCTGTTTTCTTGAGTTTTTACCCATTCTTTTTATTTCATCTCTATTCTCGTAAAAATATAAAATTCTTTCTTTTAAAATTTCAGTATCCATTACTGGAACTATAAATCCACTTTTTCCATCTTTTATAATATCTTTTATTCCTACATTATTTGATACGATTACTGGAAGACCTGTCGCCATAGCTTCAGCAACTGCTGACACTGTCAAGTTAACGACTTCAACCAATTGTAGAACATCATGAAACTTTTAATCCAGCTAACAACTGTATCGAATTTGCTGTTATTAGGAAACCTATTATAAAATGCTTTAGTTCTTCGTTTGAGTAGTGAGAAAAAGCTTTCTACACAATTTCTCAGTCCGAATCTGACTCTTTCAAATTCTAAACCCAATCTTTGCAATGCCCACGGATACCATCTTCCACCATCGACCAAAATCTTCGGCTTATTAGAGCAAAATTTTAATATACTCTTAACGAATAATATAGTATCGAGGCAGTTTCTTGTTTCAGAAACATAAACTCCCAAGCACTCTTTCGATTCAACATCAATAGCAGACCATACGTAAATATTTTCATTTCCAATCTTTAGTTTGGTCTCATCGATTGCAATTGCGTATCTTTCCTTTCTTTTAGGTTCGTTTAAAACATCTTTAATCTTGTGATAATAAGTCCTAACCGACTCATGGCTTATACTTTCGAATTGGGAAAGAAACAAACTTACCTTCCTCAACGATAGTCCAAGATAATACAAAATCCCAGCTAAGATTTTAACTTCTATCGACTTCTTATTCCTTTTAAAAATCTTCTCCTCTTCGATTCTCTCCTTTAAGACTTCTATCGTGAGCTTCATATTTTATTATTTTTTATCAATTATTAATAAAAGCTTAACTTGACACTCTCATTGATGATAGTATATTGTTATAAAAACTATAAATATTATCTTCTATAATATTTAGTTCATAATTTTTTATTTTATTATAGCAGTAATCAGGTAATATCCTATATGATTCACATATTTCCAAGAATTTATCAATATCAATATAAATATAATCATTTGTTAGTCTATTACTATTATTATACTTTAAATTAAAAAATACTGTCATAACATCACCATTATTGCTTTTATTTTTTTAATTAAAAGCACCACACCCACAACTAAAATCATTAATGATATCATTTTTCTTAAATTTTTTGGTTTTATTTTTGAATTCAAGTATGCTCCCAAATAAACCCCAGGAATAGTTCCAAAAATTAAAAGTAAAACCAAATTATAATTAACACTTCCTAAACTTATATAACTTACACTGCTAAAAAATGTCAATAGAAGTCCATAAAATAAACTTGTTCCAATAACATCTCTTGGAGAAAGATTTGTAAAGTTCATTAATGCAAAAGTAATTAATACCCCACTACCTATGGACGTAAATTGAACAACCAGCCCTACTAAAAATCCAAAAAATACTAAAATTTTGGATGAATTATATTTTTTATGAATACAAAAAAATTCTTTTTTTAAATTTATAATTGAAGTAAATATTAAAACAATACTAAGCATTATTGTTAAAAAAGTATTTATTTCGTCTCTATTAATAGTTCTTAGTATTATAGAACCAATAGCTATAGCTGGAAAACTACCAAAAAATAGTTTTAGAGCAATATCGGTATTTACATTTCCTTTTTTATTATGAAAATAAGCACCCAATCCTTTTGTTATTGCAGCATATAACAAATCAGTTCCAATAGCAATTATTGGCTCAACTCCTAAAAATATCAATGATGGGGCCATCAATACTCCACCACCAATACCAGTAAGACCCACAACAACTCCAACTATAAACCCCAAAATAATAAAAATGATCCAATGCAAAAAATCACCCTAAATATCCAAGCTCTCTCGCCTTTTTTATTATTAATTCAACTTCTTCATTAACACTCATTTTTGAAGTATCTACAATAACTTCTGGATTTTCTGGTTCTTCATAGACCCCATCATATCCCGTAAGGCCTTTAATTTCACCTTTTAATGCTTTAGCATAAAGACCTTTTGGGTCTCTTTTAATTCTTTCTTCAAGAGGGGCATAAACATAAACTTCCATAAACTTGCCAATTTCTTTTCTTGCGTATTCCCTAACACTCCTATAAGGTGAAATAAGTGAAACTATTGCAATAGTCCCATTTTTTGAAAGTAATTTAGCTATGTAAATAACTACTCTATTATGCAGTTCCCTTGCTTCTCTACTAAACCCCAAATTTGGATAAAGTGTTTTTCTGATTTCATCCCCGTCTAAAATCTCAACGTTGTATCCCATTTCATTTAATCTATTTTTTAGTGCTTTTGCTAAAGTTGTTTTTCCTGCTCCACTTGGCCCGGTAAGCCAAATTGTAAATCCTGTCATTTTGTCTCCCTTATTTTTTTGAAATATTATTATTTTGAATAATGCTTAAAACTTCATTAATGCTGTCTTTGTTGCAAATACATCCTAAGACATCATTTTTACCACCAACATTAAATCCTTTAGATTTCAATGTTTGAATAATCTCACTTATTTTTATATCATTCTCCAAATTAGGTGAAATTCTAAAGTATATCTGTGCTTTTCCATGGAAACCTTTATTTACAACTATTGCTCCATCATAACTCATTTCCCAAACAACTTTTCTTGCAACTTTTGATATAATATTAAATTTACTCTCAAATTCAATGAAAGCAAATCCTTCTTTAACCTTAATATTTGAAATTGCATTCTCTATTGCATCATTGATTTTTTCAAGGTTCTTGTTCCACTTTTCATACTCTAAAATTTCTTTTGGTTCTAATTCTAAAACAACTTTTACAGCATTTTCTACGCTTTTTCTATCCATAATGATATAGTTAGAATCAATCAATTGAACTAACTTTAAAGTCTCTTCTTTACTAAGATTTTTTTCCTTTAAAAGCTCTAAAATTTTTGGAATATTATATGCTCTTTCCCCAATATCCCCTACAGCTCCAAGTGCAGATAAGTAATTCCAAAAAGAAAAATATTCAGAAACTACAAAAGATGCTGAAGGATAATCTTTTCCAATCAAAACTGGATTTATTTGTTTAACATGAGGGTTTTCAATCTTTTTTTGAATATGATGGTCAATAAATATTGTTTCTTTTTTTATGTTTTCTACTTCATTTGGAAGATTTAAATCTAAAACATAAATTTTTTCTGATTTTTCAATCCATTCCCAAATTCTTTTATCAAACCTAAATTCTCCAATTGGTGGAGTTACATTTACAAAATCCTCTAAATTTAATGCTTTAACTGTTAAAGCTGCTGAAGTTATCCCATCAGTATCCCAGTGATGGATAATTAACATTTACTCACCTACAAATGGATTTTTGAAACTTTTTATAACTTCATAAACCTCTTTTCTCATAAAGTGTTCTGGAGGTATCTTTCCATTCATTATCATGTTCCTGATTTTTGTTCCACTAAAATATTTCCTATCTTCCATTGGATGAGGACAAATTTTTTCATTTACTATACCTTTACATTTTTTGCAATAGAAAAATTCTTTAAAAAACATTGGAGTTATACCCAAATCAGGGAAGTTTTTGAATATCTCTTGTGCTTCGTAAGGCTTATAATAATTTCCTACTCCTGCATGGTCTCTTCCAACAATAAAGTGAGTACATCCAAAGTTCTTACGCATTATTGCGTGGTGTATGGCTTCTCTCGGTCCAGCATATCTCATTTCATACCTAACAGTTGCTAAAACTGCGGAATCTTTTGGATAGTAATGTTCAAATAATGTCTCATACGCTTTTAAAATAACTTCATCTTTATAATCTCCTTTCTTTTTCTTTCCGAGAACTGGATTTATAAAAAGACCATCAACAAAAGTTAAGGCAAATTTTTGTAAATACTCATGTCCTAAGTGAGGAACATTTCTTGTTTGGAATGCAACTATTGTCTCAAATTTTCTTTTTTTAAATAAAACTCTTGTTTCTGATGGTCTAAGGGTATATTTTTCAAAAGGATTAGGTAACTCATTTAGAAGATAAATTTCTCCACCAACAAGGTATTCTCCCATATCCATGACTTTAGCAACTCCAGGATGATTTATATCTGTTGTTTTAAAAACCTTCTGGGCAAATTCTTTTTTATCATACTTATAGATGTCATCAACATGCATCACTGCTATCAGAATGTCTTTGTAAAAAAGTAGAATTGTATCTTCTACTCCAAAATTGAGCTCTTTTTCGCTAACATCCAAAACAATAGGAATACTCCACGGTAAGCCATTCGGTAATCTCATAGTATCTAAAACTGATTGAAATTCTTCCTCTCTTAGAAATCCCTCAAGTGGAGAATAAACTCCATAAGCAATATTTTCTAAATCAACTGCTATTCCCTCTCTAATTTGGATTTTTTGGTATTCATCCTTTTCATCTAAAATTCTCTCTTTAGTTTTTTTTTTGATGATAGTTTTCTAACCAATTTTCCTCCATGTGGCTTTGAAACCAAAATTATCACCCCATACTTCACAAAAATATTTCAAAGGATCGTTTAGTAAAAAGTAAAATATATAATAAATAATACAAATTATCTATTTTTGAATTTTTTGGAATACTATTCCGACACTGTCAAGTTAACGACATCAACCAATTGTAGAACATCATGAAACTTTTAATCCAGCTAACAACTGTATCGAATTTGCTGTTATTAGGAAACCTATTATAAAATGCTTTAGTTCTTCGTTTGAGTAGTGAGAAAAAGCTTTCTACACAATTTCTCAGTCCGAATCTGACTCTTTCAAATTCTAAACCCAATCTTTGCAATGCCCACGGATACCATCTTCCACCATCGACCAAAATCTTCGGCTTATTAGAGCAAAATTTTAATATACTCTTAACGAATAATATAGTATCGAGGCAGTTTCTTGTTTCAGAAACATAAACTCCCAAGCACTCTTTCGATTCAACATCAATAGCAGACCATACGTAAATATTTTCATTTCCAATCTTTAGTTTGGTCTCATCGATTGCAATTGCGTATCTTTCCTTTCTTTCAGGTTCGTTTAAAACATCTTTAATCTTGTGATAATAAGTCCTAACCGACTCATGGCTTATACTTTCGAATTGGGAACGAAACAAACTTACCTTCCTCAACGATAGTCCAAGATAATACAAAATCCCAGCTAAGATTTTAACTTCTATCGACTTCTTATTCCTTTTAAAAATCTTCTCCTCTTCGATTCTCTTATCGTGAGCTTTATATTTTATTATTTTTTATCAATTATTAATAAAAGCTTAACTTGACACTCTCTGTTCAACAGCCCAATAAAATTAAATGCAAATTCTGGATGATGATATTTAATTCTTTCAATTATGTATTTTACTAACTCCTCTTTTTCCATATTCTTTAATTTATCTATTATTTTGTCTGCATCAATATATTCATTATTTTTATAACTTAAGAGAGTTGCAACTCCATGCTTACAGTTATAACCATAAGAACAGGAACATTCTGATTCCAAAGTTTTTAAATTAACAACTACATCATAAACATGAGTTCCAATAACTTTACCATATATCTTGTCTCCAAACTTTATTACACTCTTTACTCTTCCTTCTTTGTAATATTCAACTCCTCTTTTATATATCTCATATCCATATTTTCTGATGATTTCATCCATAATATCTCTCAAAATAACATCTTCTCAACTTCTTCACATATAACATGATATATGGTTAGATGACATTCTTGAATTCTTGCTGTATCATTAGAAGGAACTATTAAAGCTAAATCAACAATATCCTTTAATTTTCCCCCTCCTTTCCCCAATAATCCAATTGTATAAATTCCCATTTCTTTTGCTTTATTAACTGCTTTTATAACATTTTCTGAGTTTCCACTTGTAGATATTCCAACTAAAACATCTCCCTCTTTTCCTAATGCCTCTACTTGTCTTTCAAAAATCTTATCAAATCCATAATCATTCCCAATAGCTGTTAAAATAGATGTATCTGTTGTTAATGCAATAGCTGGCATTCCTTTTCTTTCCAACTTAAACCTTCCAACTATTTCAGCTGCAAAATGCTGAGCATCAGCAGCTGAACCACCATTTCCACAAATTAAAATTTTATTTCCATTTTTTAATGCATTATATATTATATCAATAGCTTTTTTTAACTTATCTTCATTTTCTTCAATAAACTTTAATTTTACATTAGCACTTTCTTTAAAATACTCTTTCATAATTTCACCAATATATTATTTATTTATTCTATTATTTATTCTACTAACTTAACTTAATAAATGTTTTATAATAACTAAATTATTATTCTTTTAGTTCAAATTATTAGAGGATGATATTAGATGAAAATATGTGTTATTGGTTTAGGTTATATTGGATTACCTACGGCATCTATCTTAGCTGTAAGAGGATATGAAGTAGTTGGAGTAGATATTGATAAAAAGAGGTTGAAGGAGATTAAAAATTTAAGTTTTAAGACAACTGAGAAGGATTTATTAACATTGGTTAGTGGTGCTATAAAATCTGGAAATTTGGAAGTTAAAGATAAACCAGAAGAGGCAGATGTTTTTATTGTTTGTGTTCCAACTCCTTTAAAAAATAAAAAATGTGATTTAAGCTATATTAAAAATGCTGTTGAAAGTATAAAACCTCTAATAAAAGATAAAAATCTTGTAATTATTGAAAGTACTGTTCCTCCTGGAACTTGTGAAGAGATTTATAAAATGATTAATAAAGATATTTATTTAGCTTATTGTCCAGAGAGAGTTTTGCCAGGAAATATATTACATGAGCTAATAAACAATGATAGAATTATTGGAGGAATTAATAAAGAATCTGCTATAAAAGCTAAAAAAATATATGAGAGCTTTGTTAAGGGAAATATATATTTAACTGACACAAAAACAGCTGAAACTGTCAAGTTAATGGAAAATATTTATAGAGATGTTAATATTGCATTAGCTAATGAGTTTGCTAAAATAGCTGAAGAGCTAAATATTGATGTATGGGAAGCCATAAACTTGGCTAATAAACATCCAAGAGTTAATATTCTTAAACCTGGACCAGGTGTTGGAGGGCATTGTATAAGCATAGACCCATGGTTTTTAGTTGAAAAAAGTAAAGAAGCTAAGCTTATAAAAACTGCAAGAGAAATAAATGATGAAATGCCCATATATGTGGCTAATAAAATTAAAAAATTAGCTAAAAAAACAGTTACTATTTTTGGTGTAACTTATAAGGGAAATGTAGATGACACAAGAGAAAGTCCTGCTGAAAAGATAATTGATGAGTTATTAAAGGATAACTATGATGTAAGATGTTATGATAGATATGCAAGAGATTTTAAATATCCTCTACTAAATTTGGAGGAGAGTGTCAAAGATAGTGAGTTAATTGTTGTGTTGGCTGACCATGATGAGTATAAAAACTTTAAGGAAGAGGATATAAAAAGAATTGGAAAATTAATGAAAAGAAGAGTTATTTATGATACAAGAAATATAATCAATAAAGATTTATGGAAAAATGAAGATTTCAAAATTTATATATTAGGTGGTAAAAATGATTAAAGTGGCAGTTACAGGTGCATTGGGAAGAATGGGTTCAGGAATAATAAGAACTATTCTACAACAGGAAGATATGGAATTAGTAGCAGCATTTGAGAGAGTAGGGCATAAAGATAAAGGTAAAGATGTTGGAGAACTAATAGGAGTAGGAAAAATAGGAGTTATTTTAAATACTGCTGATGAAATGGATAAAGTATTAAAAGAGAAAAAGCCAGATGTATTAGTTGATTTTACAATAGCTGATGCATGTGTTGAAAATGTAAAAACAGCTGCAAAAAATAAAGTAAAATTGGTTATAGGAACAACAGGATTTACCAAAGAGCAAAAAGAAGAGATTTTAAAAGCAATTAGAGAGAATAAAGTTTCAGCTGTCATATCTGAGAATTTTGCAATTGGTGTTAATATATTCTTCAAAACATTAGAGTTCTTAGCTAAAAAACTTGGAGATTATGATATTGAGATTATAGAGATGCATCATAGATATAAAAAAGATGCTCCTTCTGGAACAGCATTAAAAGCTGCTGAAATAATTAAAGAGAATAGGGGAGGAGGTTATTTTGTTTTTGGTAGAAAAGGTTTAGTTGGAGAAAGAAAAAAGGACGAGATAGGAATACATGCAGTAAGAGGAGGTGATGTAGTAGGAGAACATACTGTTATATTTGCAGGAGATGGAGAAAAGTTAGAATTGACACATAAAGCAAGTAGCAGACAAGCATTTATCAATGGTGTTATCTTAGCTATTAGATTTTTAAAAGATAAAGATGAAGGAATTTATGGCACTTTTGATGTCTTAGGATTGAGAGAATTAAGAACATAAATTCCAATAAATAAGGATATAATTCCTGCAAAGAAATCTCCTAAACTCCAACCAATACATATTCCCAAATAACCTAAAAATAATGCCAAGATATAACTTGATGAAATATGGAAAAATTCTCTAATTATAGAGATTAAAAAGCTACCTTCTCCTCTACCTAATGCTTGGAATAATGAAGATGTAGAAAAAGTAAAAGGAATAAACAATAAATATATACTAACTATCTTTAATGTTTTTGATAATGGCTCTTTTAATGATATATCTCCATAACTAAAAATATATGCTAAATAATCAGAAAAAATAACTATTAAAGAAAATATTATAAATTCTAAGATTAATCCATAAATTATAGTATATAAATAAGCTTCTCTAACTTTTTTGTATAGCTTAGCTCCATATAATGCCCCAATAACAGATACTGCACCACTTGACAATCCAATTAAAGGAACAAAACCAAACTCAGTTATTCTTAAAGCCCCTGTAAATACTGCTAAATCTTTATCATTTCCAAACATCATTATTAAATATGTTAAAAAGAAAAAAGTTCCTGCAACTATAACATCATTAAAAGATGAAGGTATAGAAACTCTTAATAAATCCTTAATTATCTCAAAATCAATTTTTTTATAAATTTTTAATGGTTTAGTTTTTATGTAATAAAATATCAATATTAAAAGTGAGATAAAAATAGAAACAACTGATGCAATTCCTGCTCCTAAGACACCTAATTTTAAAGTATATATAAAAATAGGGTCTAAAATAATGTTTATTAAACATCCTACTATTGTTGCTATCATAACTATTTTTGTTCTACCAACCCCTCTAAAAACTCCATAAAATACATCAGCTAAATTTAAAACAATTGTTCCTAAAATTAGAGTTTTTGAATATAAAACTGCATCTAATAAATTTACATTCATTAAATTTAAAATAAAATCCACATTTGGATAGAAAATAAATATAACAAATAATGAATATATAATAGCTAAAATAATTGCATTATAAACAGCTTTTTCAGCTTTTTTAATATTATTTTCTCCTAAACTCCTTGATATTAGTGAGCTAACAGCTATACTCAATCCCCAGGCAAATGCATAAAAAATTATTAAAATTGGAAAACTTGCACCAACTGATGCCAATGCCTCTGCTCCTAAACCTGCTACCCAAAAACTATCAGCAAAACTATACAATGACTCAAAAAATGTAGCAAAAATTATAGGTTTGGATATTCTAATGATTGATTTTTTAGGATTATCCAAAAGTTCCAACAATATCCCCTCTACAATAAAGAGATAGATTAAAAAAGAGAATTAAATATTTACTTTTGAGATTTTAATTCCTCTAAAACTTTGTCACACATATTTATAATATCCTTTAAACTTTCTTTTAGCACATCTATTGGATTTACACCCTCTTCTGTCAATATTGTTAATTTTGGATTGGTTATGTATCTTCCTGTTTCAGGATGAAGGAGTTGATGCTCAATATAGTAAGATGCCATTTTAACACCTTTTTTTGTTAAAAGAACATCTTTTAATAAATTAGGTAATGAGTGGTCTTCTCCAACTAATTCAATCTCTAATAAATTATCTTTCTTCTCTAATATTTTTATCTCCATCATATTCACCTTTTAAAAGTTCTTTCTTAGCTAAGTTTATATCTTTATTTAATACAATTTTATCCTCTTCTTCTCTTAAAAATCCTTTATCTAATGCCTCTTCTATAACATCTTCAAGAGGTTTATTTTTTAAATAAGATACAAGAACCACTAAATTCTTAACAGGTTTTGAGCCAAGTTTTGAGAATCTAAGCTCATTGTATAAGTTATGCAAATCTTCTAAAATCTTGTTAAACTCATCAAGAGGCACATCTGTCTTTATAGCTCCTTCATCTTCTAAGTGTATAACTCTATATCCTAACTCCTTCAATGTGTCAATAACTAAATCCTTATTAACAGGATATTTCAATTCAGATAAGTAGTATTTATAATAACCTTCTTTATCTTTATTATACTTTCTCTTAATTTTTTCTAAAAGAGTTCTTACAGCTCTATAATTCTCTGTTAAGGATTCCTTATCATAGCCAAATACATAAACTCTTAAATTCTTATTTTTAGATTTGACAATACAATCGATACCCATCTTTTCCAAAGCTTTACATATTTCCAATATTTCATCTTCACCACTAACCTTAGTAGCAATAATTCTCTTCATAAATTTCACCAATAATTTTAATAAGAAATATTTTTAAATAAATACTAATAAATAGAATATAATAATTGTTATTTTGGTGGAATGATGAAAAATTTATTTATAAATTTAAATAATTCAAAAATTGAAATTATTGAGAAAGATATCTTTCCAATAGATTGGGGATTATATTGGCACAATAAATTTGAGACATATAAGTATGATGTATATGATTATAGGAATGTATTTACATTTGGAACTGTTGGACTTCCAGTTTATGGGGGACATAGATTAACATTTTGTTTTAAATCTCCATTAACAGATAATTTCTTTTTTTCATCTATGGGTGGAGCAGGATATCAGTTTTTAGCAACAGGTTACAACAATGTAGCTATTGTTGGTAGAGCTAAGAAGCCTTCTTTATTAATTATTAGTGATAAAAGTATAGATATTGTTGAGATAAGGGAAGATTTTAGAACAGTTTATGAAATATACAACCATATAGTTGAGCACTATAAAGAAAGAAATTTGAGGGCTATTGTTGTTGGTGAAGCTTCAAAAAAGACAGCTTTAGGAGCCTTATTTTCTCAAACTGTCTTAAATAACAAAGTTGTAGAAGGTTCAGAAGATTGGGCTGCAAGAGGTGGTGGTGGCTCTGTTCTATATCAAGCTCATAACTTAGCTGGAATTGTATATTTTGGAGACAAAAATGAAGAGAAAGCATTGAAAGATAAAGTTAAGGAGATAGTTGAAGAGTATTATAAAGAGAGCTATATAAATGTTGTTAAGAAATTTACTAAAAAATATAGATATAATGATGAATCTCAGACAGGAGGGACATTTGGAAACAACTGGTTAATCTACAAAGAAAAAGTCCCTATCTTTAATTGGCAAATGCCTTACATATCTAAAGAAGAGAGAAAAAAGCTTCTTAATATTATATTGGAAAATTATTTAAAAATATTTAATCAGGAGGCAATTGAAACAAAGAGCTGGAAAAATTGTGGAGAACCTTGTCCAGTAGTATGTAAAAAATATAGGAATAAAAATAAGGTTGATTATGAACCTTATGCAGCAAATGGGACACTTTTAGGAATATTTGATTTACATGAAGCTGATAAAGTTGTTAAAGAAGTAGATAGTTTAGGATTTGATGCTATTGAAGTAGGAAATTTAACAGCTTTTGTTTTTGAATCTTTATATAGAGGACTATTAAAGGAGGAAGAACTCAATATTAAAACTCCATACTTCAACTATAAAGATATCTTAGAAGGAGATATAAAAGAGATATCAAGACACAATTCAGAACAAGCTATAAAGTTCTTAAATAATTTAGCAAATAACTACAATAGAGTATATAAAATCTTATCATTAGGAACAAGAAAAGCTGTTAAACTCTTAGATGAGATGTACAAGAGCAGAACAAAAGAAATTAAATTTAAAGATATTGCTGTTTATATTGCCTTAGGAGATTGTTCAAGTATAAATCCAAATCTTTATTGGAGTCCAGGCTTCTTTATGCCATTAGTTATATCTGGGAGGTATTTAACATACTACAAGCCAGAATTTTTAGAGCCAGAGGAGTTAGCTGAGAAGATTTATGAAAATGTTAAATTAGAGTTGGCATTAGATAATTTAACAATTTGTAGATTCCATAGAAAATGGCTAAAACCAGTTATAAACAAAATTGTCAGTGAAATCTTTAATATAGATTTTAATTATGAAAAATATAGCTTAGAACTTTACAAGAAAATATATGAATATAACAAAAAATGCATCTATCCGAATAACTTTGAAAGTGAAAGAGTTAAAGATTTATTAGTAGGATTGGCTAAAGAATGTGGAAACAAAAACTGGAACAAGGAAAATATAGATAATTATTTAAAAAGATTTTTAGATAAATATTCTGAATTATTTAACATTGATTGGAAGATTAAATAATAAAGTAAAAAGGAAAAAATAATAAAAATATAAACAATATAATAAAAAATTAAATTTTTTCAATTGTTAAACAGGAATTTCCTAACAATTTAATCTTATAGTCATATCCTAAACTATCCAATGTATTTATAATTTCATTAACTTCATAGTATTTTACAAATCTATCATTTAATTTATTGTAGAAAGTAAATAACTCATTTTTAATTGGGTCAAACTTGTCTGCAAAGTACTCCTCCATTATAAATAATCTACCTCCTGGGACTAAGGAGTTCATAGATTTTTTTATAAATGTTTTTAATGATGGAAGATATCTCAAAGTGTGAGAGCATATAATCAAAGAATATTTTTCTTTTGGGGCCATATCATAAAAGTCCATAGCTCTCAAATCATAGGAATCAAAATATCTTCTTTTTACTCTATTTTTTGCTATCTCTATTAAACCTTTTGATATATCTATTCCTGTGTAATGGCCTATTAGATGAACATGACCAATATAGTAGTAAGGAGACCATGAACCACAACCTACATCTAAGATGCAATCATCACATTCTAAGTTTGTGGCTAATGTAGATATCTCCCTACATAGATGATAATATGGACTACTTAAAATCATGTCCCAAATATCTGGGTCTTTTTTAAAGTTTATTGCAATTTTAGGATGCTTACTACTTATTAATGCATACTTAGCTACATGAGTAATATAAGTATATTTCATTACATAGTCACTAATGATTTTGTCAAATTCAGGCATTTTAATTTTAATTTCAAAATCTTCATTCATAGATAGTTTTCCATCAGAGTAATTAATAATACCTATATTTGCCCCAGTTTTTACAAACTCTAATATAAATTGTTTGTTAGGATAAGATATCTTGTCCAATAATTCTTTAACATTTGGATGATATTGAGCTATATTTTGGAAAATACCAAATTCAATTCCCTGTCTAATAAATGTTGTTAATAAATCTTGGCCTAAGTAATCTATGGTTTTATCTGCCATTTCTATTTTCTTTTTTAACCTTAAACTTTTTGATAGTATATCACTTGAATCATTTTCAGATGGTTGATATTCTGAAAAGATTGATGAAATATCTAAATTGAGCTTATCTAAATTATTGTTGTTTATAGGCATATTACCACCTCATAGAAGATATTATATCACTATCTTGGTCTTTGAGGACTTCAACAACTTTTTTTCCATATTCAGTAAGTTTATATATTTTTATACCACCTTTTTCTTCACATTCTACTAAACCAAGCTCAATTAATGAAAAATGACCGTTATATCTACCATTTAGTCCTTTTAAACAACCTAATACATTACTTGGGTCTGATTTAACGCCACGGGATATTTCTGATAAATAAGTACCATAAGGATATATATTGTACAAGTAATATAATATTTTTTTTCTTAATTTACTTTTGTTTAGCGACCTAACAATCATAGGGTCTAAAAAGACGATACTCATAGTATCACCAGAGATTATATAAAAATTTTTTAAATAATTTGGAAAACTCTATTAATTATTCCACTTATTATTGAAGATATAAACCCAAACAATCCATTATTTTCTTCTTTTTGCATATTAGATGTGTTTTGTTGTGTTTCTTTTACCATTGTATTTTTTGGGCTTGGATTATTAGTAGTTGGGTTAATAGTGATATTTTCTTTTAAATTGGTAATATTATTATTTGTTGTATTTGTGGTATTAGTGGTTTCATTCTCTACTACATTTTCTACTATATTGCTTATATTTTGGAAATCCTTTATTAATATTTCCTTTTTAAGTACAATTGACTTAATAGTGTTATTTAATATAATAAATTTATCTACTTTAATGTAAAATTCTACCTTATTAGAGTTTATATTTTTAAGAGGTATTTCAACAACTTTATAGCTATTTGGAGGAATTGATATAGTTCTTGGAGTTTCATTAAAAGATGTCCAATATTCTGCAGTTATATTTAAAGGGAAATCTTTATTAGATAATTTTACATACATTTTTGAGTTATTTATTGTTATATTTTCTATATAAACAGGGGATATAACTTCTGTCAATTTAAATGTCTTTGTTGGGACACTATTTCCTAATAAATCTAATGCAGAATATCTACCAATCTCATACTCATTAGGTATTGAAACAGGATGTAATCCTAAACCATTTCCAAATATGATATCAACACCTAAATTTTTTGGAATAATATGGACTACAGTATATCCTTTAAAGCCTTCTTTAAAGGTTATTGGGAACGTTACCACAGTTGAAGAGTCATTTTCTACTAAAACATCTTTTTTTGGAGAAATATACTCAATTGTTCCATTTCTATTAATTACTTCTAAATAAACTTCACAATTTAGGGGAATATTTAATTTATTTGCAAATTTTACCTCTACCTTACAAGGAATTCCAACAACTGGCTTATTTACATATATTGAGTTATTATATTTTATTGCATTAATTTTAACTAATGGAGTTATATATTTTAAATATTCAACTCTAATTGGATATATAGCATTAAAATGAACTGTTGCATATGAATCTTTAGCTCCTTCATCTGGAACTACTTTAATATATAAATCTCCATTAAACTCTCTATTAAATTTTATACTAATATTGTAATCTTTTTTTGTATGAGGAGGAACAATAAAGTATATATTACTTGTATAATTTACAATTCCTTTCTTGTTTAGTTTGTCATAGACAATAATTTTCCCTGTTAAAGTTTTGTTGTAGATATTGTATAGAGTGATAGTCATATTATAAGTTTTTCCTACTAAAACATAACCACTATTTTTAGAGACTCCTCTAATTATACTTTTTTCCTGAGGTAGAGATATACTTACTATCTTAATTGGTGAGATTGGTGTAGGATTTGGATTTAAAGTTGTTTCTTTTCTATATATTAATTTTAAGTAATTTATATCTGGATAAACCTCAGAATATATTTTCACATTTCCTAATTTAGGATATATTGGAATATATAAAGTTCCAGTAGATGTTTTATTTAATTTAATATCTCTAACCACAGTATAATTATCATAGCATAAAACAAACTTTGTATTAACATCTTCATTGTATTTATTTTCTAAATCAACTTTTAAAATAGCTAAATATCTATCATCATCTTTAACATAGTATCTTGGAATTTCTACATATTTTCTATAGTATTTGTCATTAATTGCCTTTTCTATATCATCATCTATCCAGGCATTGTAGTAGAAGTTTTTTACAATATTTGAGGTATTATCATCTATTTTATTATAAACCTTAATATTTTTAATGACTACTGGTAGTAAAAATGTCATTGGCTCACTTTTGTAATCAAACCATATTCCATTTTTATCTCTTCTCTGAATTGTTTCTTCATATCCATCTACACTATGAGTAACATTTAAAACTTCAACATAAGTAGTAATTTTAAAATTGTCATCAGTAATATTTATTTCTGGAATTTTAAAATATATTGTTTTTTCTTCACCATATGGAATATATACTGTCTGTGAGTTGTTTATTCCATCATATATAACATTATTTCCAGATTTAGCTACAATCCAAACTTTTGCTATATAGTCACTTGATGCATAAGGATTACTTTTTAATGTAATTTTAAACCAATTAGAAAAACAAACCTGAGTATTCTTATTTAAATAGTATCCATCAGAGCAAGTTATATTTTTTACATCTATTGGAAAAATAACTTTAATTTTAAATGTTTTTGAAGCTATTGTCTTTCCTTCATCATCTACTAAAGAAACTTTAACATCATGCTCTTTATCATCAGTTATTGGAACTCTTAACTCTATAACATTTTCTATATGTGAATTTGGAGCTAAACTAATATATCCATAGTCATATTTTTTTCCATTACATTCAACAACTATCTTTACCCTATGCTCATAATCATCTTTATTGACAATCCCAATATAGAGAATTTGCTCATCAATCTTTATATGTAACATTGGAGCATTTGGAGGGTCATAAGGAGTTGCTATTTTGTAAATCTCCACATTTCCCCAAGCATAACTAAATATTGAGATGCATAATATCAATAACCATAATTTTATACTTTTGCTCATATATCTCACCTTTTGAGATAGGAGAAAATATTATATATGGTGTTATGCTTTAAATCTTAATAAATCTATTTTTTATTTTTAGCAGAATTAATAATATATAAACTATTTTTGTAGGTGAAAAGAATGATATATATAAATAAAGAGTTATGTAAAGCTTGCTATATATGCATTGAGTTCTGCCCAAAGAAAGTTTTTACCATATCAAAAGAGCTAAGTAAGAAAGGAGTTTATCCTCCTAAGGTTGAAGATGAGAGTAAATGCACATATTGTAAAATTTGTGAAATGATGTGTCCTGACCAAGCTATTGCAGTGGTGAAAAAATGAAATTGGATGAAAAAGGAAGATTAAAGCCAGGAGCTTATTTTATGCAAGGAAATGAAGCTTGTGCTGAGGGAGCTATTGTAGCTGGATGTAACTTTTATGCAGGTTATCCAATAACCCCATCCTCAGAGATAGCAGAAAGAATGGCATACAGATTACCTCAGTTGGGAAGGACTTATATCCAAATGGAGGATGAGATAGGTTCATTAGCTGCTGTTATAGGAGCTTCATGGGCTGGATGTAAAGCAATGACAGCTACATCTGGCCCTGGATTTAGTTTAATGCAAGAACATATTGGTTATGCAGTTATGACTGAAACACCATTAGTTATTGTCAATGTTCAAAGAGGTTCTCCTTCAACTGGACAGCCAACAATGGCATCTCAGAGTGATATGCAACAAGCTAAGTGGGGAAGTCATGGGGACTATCAAATAATTGCACTTTCTCCTTCATCTGTTCAAGAATGTTTTGAATACACAATAATGGCCTTTAATTTAGCTGAAAAATATAGAGTTCCTACTTTTGTTATGAGTGATGAGATTGTTGGACATATGAGAGAGAAGTTAGTTATTGATAGTTATGATAAATATGAGATTGTAGATAGAGAGGAAGGATTAGATGAACTTCCATTTAAGCCAGGGGAGAATTTAGTTCCTAAGTTTCCTACCTTTGGGAAAGGGTATAGAGTTCATGTAACAGGTTTAACTCACAATGAAAAAGGATATCCTGATGTTTCTCCTGAGACACATGATAAGTTGGTTAGAAGATTGAATAACAAAATATTAAAAAATATTGATGATATCTTTTCTTATGAAGGTTGGTACTTAGATGACTGTTCTGATTTAGTTATAGTTGCTTATGGAGCTCCATCAAGAAGTGCTGAGGTAGTAGTTAAAGAGTTGAGAGAAGAAGGATTAAGTGTAGGATATGTTAAGTTAAATACAGTTTGGCCGTTCCATGATGAATTTATCTACAAAGTAGCAAAAGAAACTGAAAAGATATTAGTTCCTGAGATAAACTTAGGACAGATAGTTAGAGAAGTTCAAAGAGCAAGTAAAGGAGAGTGTGAAGTTCTATCATATACTAAGATAGGTGGAGAAATTCCTACACCAGATGAAATTAAAAATTATTATTTAAAAAATAAGTAAGGTGAGAATTTGGAACATTTTGCTTTGAAATATTTAAGAAAAGACAGATTACCACATATATTTTGTCCAGGTTGTGGAATTGGAATTATAATGAACTGTTTCTGTAAAGCAGTTGATGAGCTAAATTTAGATTTAGATAAGTTAGTTTTAACTTCTGGAATAGGATGTTCTTCAAGAGTTCCAGGATACTTTTTATTAGATTCTCTACATACCACACATGGAAGAAGTTTAGCATTTGCCACAGGAATTAAATTAGCTAATCCTGAATTAACTGTTGTTAATTTTACAGGAGATGGAGATTTAGCAGCTATTGGAGGAAATCACTTTATACATGCATGTAGAAGAAATATAGATATAACTGTTATTTGTGTGAATAACCAAATATATGGTATGACAGGAGGTCAAGTTTCACCAACAACACCAGAAGGTTTTAGAGCTACAACAGCCCCTTATGGGAATATAGAGAATCCTTTTGATTTATGTAAGTTGGCAGTGGCAGCAGGAGCAAGTTATGTAGCAAGATGGACAACAGCACATCCTTTCCAATTAGCAAGAGCAATAAAAAAAGGAATTGAAACAAAAGGACTTGCATTTATAGAAGTTATTTCTCAATGCTATACATACTTTGGAAGAATGAACAATTTTAAATCAAACACAGAACTTTTAAAATATATAAAAGAGAACTCAGTTGTTAAGGCAAAGGCAGAAAGAATGGATAAAGAGGAATTAAAAGGTAAGATTATAGTTGGAGAATTTGTAAATAGGGAGAGAGAAGAATATACTGACAAATACTATAAGATGTTAGAAAAATGTAAAGTAATAAGGTGAATTTATGAGAAAAGAGCTAAGATTTGCAGGATTTGGAGGGCAGGGAATACAATTAGCTGGAATTATTTTAGGAAGGGCTGCTGCTCTATATGAAGATTTGTATGCCTTTCAAACACAATCTATAGGGCCAGAGGCAAGAGGAGGAAAATCAAGGTGTGAAGTAGTTATATCAGACAATCCAAGAGATTATCCAAAAGTTAGAAATTTAGATATATTGATAGCTATGTCACAGGAGGCATTAGATAGCTATATTTCTGATTTAGATAGTGGGAAAATTCTCATATATGACCCAGATATGATGACAAAACATCCTGAGAGAGATGATATTACTATCTACAAAATTCCAGCAACTAAGGCAGCTTATGAGTTAGGAAATAGGATTGTTGCAAATGTAGTTATGTTAGGGGCATTAGTTGAATTAACAGGAGTAGTATCTAAGGATAGTATAAAAAAAGCAGTTGCTGAATCTGTTAAAGAAAAATTCATTGAATTGAATTTAAAAGCTTTGGAAAAAGGATTTGAATTAGGAAAAAAAGCAAAAGGAGAAGTATGTTAAATAAAGCTTCAACATCTATAGAGATTTCAAAAGATAGATATGAATTGTTAGAGGAAATAAAAGAGAATAATTATAAAAGAATTTTAATAGTTGGAAATGTAGATGTTGGGAAAACAACATTAATAAACTTTTTATCAAATAATCTAAATTGTGGAATTTTAGATTTGGATGTTGGACAAAAATCTATTTTACCTCCTGCAACAATCTCTTTAAAATACTCTTTTTTAGTAAAGCATTATTTTATAGGTTCTACAACACCAGCTCAATTTATAGGAGAGATGATTGTAGGAGCCAATAAATTAGCTAATTTAGTTAATGATTTAGTTTTAATAGATACACCAGGATTTATATATGGAATTGGTGGAGAGCTAATAAAACTGTTAATTGAGAGTTTAAAACCTGATTTAATTGTTGGAATTGAAAGGGATAAAGAACTAAGGAATCTTTTAAGATATGAAAATGTAAAATTTTTAAAGTCATATAGCAACAAAACATATTCAAAGGAAGAGAGAAAAAAGATAAGAGAAGAAAAATGGAAAAAATACTTTGAGAATAGTAAAGAAATTATAATCAACTTCAAAGATTTTATTTTATCAGGAAGTAAATTGTTTTATGGTGTTAAAATAACTGAAAATGAAAAGTATCTAATTGAGAATCTATTAAAATGGAAAATTCTTTATGGAAGTAGAATAGATAAGCAGTATATAATTGTTAAGGAAGATTTAGAAAGAATCCATATAAGTTTAGATAGAAATTTTATATTTTATTTAGATAAAGACAGATTTTTAAACTTATTAGTTGGATTGATTGATAAAGATGGTTTTTGTGAAGGTTTAGGAATTGTGAAAGAGATTGACTTTGAAAATGAAACTTTAAAAATTTTGACTCCTATAAGTTTGGATAATATAAAGGAGATAAGATTTGGTAGAATAAAAATAAATGATGACTTTACAGAAGGAGCTTATTTAGATAGAGAACTAATTTAGTAATAATAAATTGCTATTTTTTATTAAATAAGTTTATATTTTTTTGGTTATTTTAGTTTTATCTAATAAAGCTGTTTTTAGGGATAGTATGGTTGTTAAAGAGATTATTGAAGGGGCAAAATTAGCATTAAATTTAGCAAGAGATTTAGCAAATAAAGAAGATGACAATCTAAAATTAGAGTATCCTGGGACTTCTTACAACTTACCTATAATCTATGGTTTATTAGGAAAAGAAATAAAAACAGTTAAAGATTTAAAAGAGTTATTAAATTCATTGGAAGTTAAAGATGAAGAAACTTTGGAGAATGCTTTAAATTCTGGGGTTATAACTTTAATAGCTGCTGAAGCAATTGAAGCTCTAAAATATGCAAAAGGTAATCCTTACACTGATACAACAGGATTTATTCCTGATGAAATTTTAAGAGGTTTGGGAGTTCCATTAGTTGAAGGGAAGATTCCAGCTATTTTAGTTGTTATTGGAAAAGTAGGAGATAAAGAAAAGCTAAAAAAATTAGTTGAAGATATAAGAAAAAGAAATATTTTGGCTTTATTTGTTGGAGAAATAATTGATGAGCTAAAAGATGCAAATATAGATTTGGGGTTAGATACTCTTTTAGTGCCTATTGGTAGAGAAATAACTTCTGCTGCTCATGCCGCTAATTTAGCAGTTAGAGCACCTTTAATTTTTGGAAATATTAAACCAGGAAATACTGAAGAAATTATTAGTTATTTAAAAGATAGAGTGCCAGCAATAGTTATAGCTTTGGGAGATTTAGATAATATAACTCTCTCAGCTGGAGCAGGATGTATAAAAGCAGGAATTCCTGTTATAACTAATAATAAAGTCCCAGTTATAGAAAAAGCTTTGGAGTATTCTGATATTGATAATATAGTTGAGAATGCCTTAAAAATGAAAGATATTGAAGTTAAAGTTAAAGAGTTTAAAATTCCAGTATCAGTAGGACCGATGAATGAAGGGGAGAGGATAAGGAAGCCCGATATGTATGTAGAATTAGCTGGACCAAAGAGTTATGGATTTGAGTTAGTGAGAGTAGATAACAACGCAGAGGATAAAGTTGAAATTATAGGGAAAGATTTAGATGAATTAGAGGAAGGAAAAGCTCATCCTTTCGCTATTATTGTTAAAGTTAAAGGTAAGGATTTGGAAGAAGATTTAGAAGGAGTTTTAGAGAGAAGAGTCCATGAATTTTTTAACTATATAGAAGGGGTTATGCATTTAAATCAAAGAGACCAAGTGTGGATAAGGGTTTCAAAAGATGCTTTTAAAAAAGGTTTAAGATTAAAACATATTGGTGAAGTTATTAAAGATTTGTTTAAAGAGCATTTCCCAATAATTGAGAGTTGCGAAGTAACTATAATAACTGACCCCGAAAAAGTTAAAGAAGAATTAGAAAAAGCCAAAGAGATATATAAGAAAAGAGACGAAAAAACCAAATCAATTAGAGAAGAGGATGTAGATGTATTTTATGGTTGTATAATGTGTCAAAGTTTTGCTCCAACACACGTATGTGTTATAACTCCTGATAGACCTTCATTATGTGGAAGTATAAACTATTTAGATGCGAGAGCAGCTGCAAAGATAGACCCTAATGGACCAATATTTGCAATTGAAAAAGAAGAATGTTTAGATGAAAAATTAGGAATTTATTCAGGGGTTAATAAAGTTGTTGAAGAATATAGTCAAGGAGCTGTTAAACAATTTGCTCTACATTCATGTTTAGAAAGTCCATGCACATCCTGTGGATGTTTTGAGGCGGTAGCGTTTTATATTCCAGAAGTAGATGGATTTGGGATAGTGCATAGGAACTTTAAAGGAGAGACACCATTAGGAATACCGTTTTCAACATTAGCGGGACAGTGTAGCGGAGGAAACCAAGTTCCTGGATTCGTTGGAATATCAATTAGTTATATGCAATCTCCTAAATTCTTACAAGGAGATGGTGGATGGAACAGAGTAGTATGGCTACCGAGGGAATTAAAAGAGAGAGTTAAAGAAGCGATACCAAAAGAGATATATGATAAGATAGCAACAGAGGAAGATGTAAAAAATACTGATGAACTTAGAAATTTCTTAAAAGAGAAAGGACATCCAGTAATTAATCTATGGGAAAAAGAAGAAACAAAAGAAGAAGTTGAAGAAAAAGAAGAACCTAAAAAAGAAACTGAAACTAAAAAGGTTGAAGAGAAAAAAGAAGAAGATAAAACTATGGACTTTGTTAAGTTTGTTGAACTTCTACCTCCTGGAATCAAAATAGAGCTCACTAATGTAATAATAAAAGCTGATAAAATTATTATTAAGAAATAGATGAGCATGCCTCCCTATAAAAGGGTTCGGCATGCTCTCAAACATTAAAATTATTTCTGATTTATTTTATTATTAGATTTTTAACTTTATTATTAGTTTTTGATTGCCCAGCACCGAGCTTAAACTTCTAAAACTTTAACATCTTTACTTAAATAAGCTTTATTCCCTTTTCTTTTTACTTCTCCAACTTCAAATGCATAAACTACTTTTTCTAATTCACTAATTAAATCATCCTTATACTCTCTTTTTGTAGATATTAACAAACCTCCTGCAGTTTCAGCAGAATAACCTTCTAATAATGGATGCCCAAAATTTTTACTTAGTTCTGGTGTCCCTCTAATACATGGTAGAAGATTTATTTCAATATCTACACCACTAAATTTAGCAATATCATTTGCATGCCCTAATAAACCAAATCCAGTAACATCAGTTAAAGCATTTGCTATTTTATCTCCAACTTTTTTCTCAGCTTTTCTTAAAGCCAATAAGGATTTTCTATTAGATGTTGTCATTAACTCAATTGCTTTATTTATTATATATTCAGCTTCTTCTTTTGATATATTTAACATATCTCTAAATTCTTCTGGCACTCTACTCAATGCCATTGCCGGCTGTGTTCCTAATGGTTTAGTTAAAATTAAGACATCTCCCACATTAGCTCCTTTTTTTGTTAATAGTTCTTCCTCACGTCCAACTCCTGTAACTGCTCCACCAATTAATGGCCAGGGATTCAGTATAGTGTGTCCTCCAACAATTGATGTTTTATCTTCTCTACAAAAATCTTGGAATCCTTTTAACATATCCTTAGCCATTTGTATAGGCATCTTTTCAGGAATTCCTACAATTGCAAGAACACCAACAACATCTAAAAATCCCATAGCATAAATATCACTTAAAGAGTTGCAAGCAGCAATTTTTCCCTGAATGTAGGGATTATCTACAATTGGAGTAAAGACATCTACTGTCTTAGCAATTAATAAATTACCTCTTTTTATAACAGATGCATCATCTCCTAAACCAACAACACAATCTTTTAAATCTTCATCTAAAACTATGCCTTTAACTAAATTTTCAAGCTCGGTGCTGGGCAGCTTACAAGCTCATCCATGTAGTTTAACCATCTCAGTTAATCTCATATTTTATCACCATCTTATAAACTAATTCATAAATCAACTTTAAAATAATTAACTCAAAAAATAATAAATTTTATCAAAAGATTTTATTTAGCTTGGTATGGATATTAAAGAATTTTATGAAAAATAGAAGATATTAAAAATTCTAATATGGTTAATTCAATAAAATATAATTTCAAATAAATTAATAAATAATTTTATCTAACATATCAAATTCTAAAGCTAATTTTATTTCTCTTGCTATTCTTTGACCCATACTCATTGGTTCATTATATAGTATGTAAGAATAAGGAGAACCATTCATAAAGCTGTTTGTTCCTCCATCTATTCTTGCAGACATTTCAAAGACAACCAACTCTAAATTTTCTGTGCATAAACTTTGTAAGCAGAAAGGACCAACAATTCCAGGAGGAACTAACTCCTTGGCTGATTTAACTAATTTATCTCCCATATCAAACACTAATGGTAATAAGCTCTCTCTTATCACTACTGGAAAGTTCCCAGTTATTACATAACTTGGTTCCATATCTAACTCTAACTGTTCCTTAGCAGGAATTCTAACTAATCCATCAATATTGCTCTCATATCTTCTATCTATTCCTAAAAGCTCAACTTCATTTTTTAATGGTGAATAGAAATAATGTAGGCAATAGTTGGCTCCAACAACATACTCCTCTATATGTGCTCTTTCAATATCTTCATCATCTAAAATTCCTCTTTCTTTTAAAAGATTTGCTTTTTTGTAAAACTCTTCTTTTGAATTAGCTATGAAATAACCTTTTCCTCCTCTTGCTCCTGGAAATTTTACTATAACTGCTCTATCTATCTCATCAGGAGAATTAAATTTTTTAGGAATTCTTATATTTCCATTCTCTAAAATTTTTCTTTCTAAATCTCTCTCAGCTTCCCATCTTAATATCTTCCTATTTCCAAACATTGGAACTAAAAAGTTATTCTCAATATTATCTAAACCACAATATGCAATAAATGAACCATGAGGGACAACTATGGCATTTAACTCTCTTAATTTCTCTTGAACTTCTTCATTTTTTATATCTTTAAAGTCATCTATGTAAATAAATTTATCAGCCACTCTAAACCTTTTGTATGGAACATCTCTCCCTTTTACAGTTATACAGACTGTTGAAAATCCTTCTAACTTAGCTCCTTTTAATATATGGAGAGCTGTATGACTTCCTACTGTTGCAATAGTTATTTCATCCCTATTGTATGTATCTAAAATTTCAAGAATTTCTTCTTTCTTTATCATTATTCCACTCTTTTCATTTTCAATCTTGAAATTTTTCTGATTTCATCAAAGTTAATCTTTTCATCAATATGTACATATCCATTATATACAGCTCTCTTGAATAATCCTTCTCCCCATTTATTTCTTATTAGAACTGTTGAGTAGTTCTCTCCACTACCTACGTTACCAATAGAAATATCTGCCTTTTGAGCTGTGAAGTCATTACAAAACTTACAACCTTCTCTCATAGCTTTTTCAATATCAACTAATTTATATTTTTTGGATGTCCCATCAATCAAGTATATATTTAACTTCCCTTTACTAATCTCCATCTTTTTTATTTCCCAAGGTTCTATATTGTCCTTTTTTAATATCTCAACTAACTTATTATAATCATAAATCTCAAAACAAAACAATCCTATTTTAAACTTAATAGCTTTTCTAAATGGTGCTAATAAATCATTATCAGATGCTAAGATTTTAGCAACAGCATCCATAACACATGGAGTCCCAACTATTGCTAACCTCTCTAACTTTTCTTCCATAACAGCTCTTTTTAATGCTCTTAATGGTGGTTCTCTCCATAAATATTTACTTCCTGCTGTTTTTAAAACATCTTCTTTATTTTTAGCTAAATATGAGTAAGGAGAGAGAGTAAATCTGTCTATATTCATTACAATAGCTCCATCTATTAAATCCTCTTCAAATGCATTATATAAAATAGATGAAACTACTCCCCCATTTTGAGCATATTTAATATTTAATGTTGATTTTGCAGCATAAGCTTTTAAATAGTTTCCAATTTCATCACTTACATAATAGTTTCCTACTCTTGGACATGCATCATAACAAGCCCCACAAGGGACATCATAAACAGTAGTTTTACAAAACTCTGCAGATATTGGATAATGTCTCTCTTCTTCATAAGTAGCTATACAAAAAGAACAGCTATCACACTCAAACTTTACAGGACTCTCCTCTTTAAAATATAAATTATCTGCTGGACACACAGATGTGCAAGCTCCACATCCAGAACATCTATGTTTATTCCACACCTCTAACTCTAAATCTTTGTATGTTTTCATGTCCTCACCTTCTTAAAATAAATCAGGAGTATATAGCTTACCAAATGGTCTTTTGGATATAGGTGCTATTTTTGTCCATTTTGAATATAGTAAGTCATCAAACTTATCCTCTAAATTGAAATATTTACAAAAATCTTTAACATCTTCTTCAATATTTTTTAAATCCTCATCAGTGAATTCTTTTATATCAGCTGCAACACCAAGCTGTTTCTTGTCTATATTTCCTCTTATGTAAATAACTCCTCCATGTATTCCTGTCCCTATCATTCTCCCCTTTATCTTTCCTAAATCATTTCCCTTCTCATCAATATTTAGAACAATTATTTTTCCTCCAGCCATATACTCTCCTAAGAAATCCTTAGCAGTTCCTCCTATAACAAGAACAGGAACCTTATCTTTATATGCCTTCATATGTATTCCACTTCTATAACCAACATCTCCTCTAACAAAAACCTTTCCTCCTCTCATTGAATGAGCAGTAACATCTCCACTGTTTCCATATATTATAATTCTTCCATCATCCATAGTGTTTCCAGGAGCAAATTCACAGTTTCCATATACATAAATTGTTGGACCACTCATAAACATTCCTAAATCTCCACCAGGTGTTCCATATATCTCAATAGTTAAATCTTTTTTTCTTAATCCATTAGCTATAAACCTCTGTCCTAAAACATTCTTTAAAATTATCTTTTTTAAGTCAGAATTTTCCTCAATAACTTTATGAATTTTTTCATTAAGTTCTCTATAATGTAAATCCTTAGCATCTATTTCAACAACTTCCATAACCTATCCCCTCAAAAAAATAAAAAAGGTTTTTTTATTCACCAGCAGCTTTAATTCCTAATATTTCAAGCTCTTTCTCAGTTAATCCAACTCCTCTTAATCTATCTCTATTACCTCTTAGACTTTCTATTGCATTAATTCCATTAGCTCCTAAGAGTTCTTTTATTTCATGTGTCCAAGCTTTTATTAAGTTTGCTACTCTTTCAGCTCCTTTTTCTGGGTCTAATCTTTTAACTAACTCTGGTCTTTGTGTTGCTATTCCCCATGCACATAATCCTGTGTAACATCTACCACAAACTCTACATCCAAGTGCTACCATTGCAGCTGTTCCTATATAAACAGCATCTGCTCCCAAAGCAATTGCTTTAAATACATCTGCTGAATTTCTAATTCCACCACTTGCTATAATACTTATCTCATTTCTTAAACCTTCTTCTCTTAATCTTCTATCCACAGTAGCAATTGCCATCTCTATAGGAATTCCTACATGGTCTCTAAATACCTTTGGAGCTGCTCCTGTTCCTCCTCTATATCCATCTATAACAACTGCATCAGCATCACTTGTGGCTATACCAACTGCAATTGCAGGAGCATTGTGAACAGCAGATATTTTAACAAACACTGGCTTTTTCCATCTTGTTGCCTCTTTTAAACTTCTAACTAATTGTGCTAAATCTTCAATTGAATATATATCATGGTGAGGAGCTGGGGATATAGCATCACTTCCCTCAGGAATCATCCTTGTTGCAGATATCTCTGCTGTAACTTTTTCTCCTGGAAGATGCCCACCAATTCCTGGCTTAGCTCCTTGTCCTATTTTTATCTCAATAGCTGCTCCTTTTTCTAAATATTCAGGAGTAACTCCAAATCTTCCACTTGCAACTTGTGTAATTATGTTAGATGCATAAGGATATAGTTCTTTTGGCAATCCTCCTTCCCCTGTTCCCATAAATGTTCCACATTCTTTAACAGCTTTGGCAAAAGATAAATGAGCATTTAATGATAAAGCTCCATAAGACATGTGTGCAATCATTATAGGAGTATCTAACTTTAAATTAGGGGCTATCTTTGTTTTCAATTTAACTTTTTTGTATTCATCAAATTCTATCTCCAACTGTTTAGGTTTCTTTCCTATGTATGTCCTTAATTCCATTGGTTCTCTTAGAGGGTCAATAGATGGGTTAGTTACTTGACATGCATCTAATACAATTCTATCAAAATATACAGGATGTTCCATAGCATTTGCCATTCCACTTAATAATATCTTTCCAGTTTTTGCTTGATTGTAGTTATCTCTCCTTATATCTGCTGTCCATAGTGGATGGCTCCTCCAATCAACTGGCTCCTCTATTATTGTTATAGCATTTCTTGGACACATTGCTACACATCTATGACATGCTCCACATCTATTGGGGTAGATAACTATCCTATCTCTCTCTTTCCTATAAACTCCCCAGGAACATTCTACTGTACATCTACCACATAGCATACATCTACTATAATCAATAACTGGCTGATACTTTGGTGGCACATAACTTGGAATCATACTTATCACTTCCAAACTCTTGCTATTACTGGCTCTCCTGCATCAGGCATCCAAACTCTATCTAAGTTAGAGCATATCTTCCTTATAGCTGATTCTTCACTTGAAACAAATAATAAATCATCTTTTTCAGCTGCAACTAATGGTCTTAGTTTTATTCTATCTGTTAGCCCAAACATTGTTGTATCTTCTTCTATCTCTCCATTCATAAACAATAGTCCTCCTGGTGTAGCAACTGCAATAGCAAAAGGTCCATTTAACATAGCTCCTCCATAAGTTAATCTAATAGCTTTGTGCAACTCTCTCTCTTCCTCTGGCATATCATCAATTTCATTCCAGAATCTTGGAGCTAATGCAGTTGTTGCTAATTCCAAAGGTAATCTATGCTTTCTTAATAATAAATCTAATATGTAGGTAACAACCTCAGTATCAGTTAATAATCTACACTTATAACCAAACATTTCTACAAATCTTCTATTTGTTCCATAACTTGTTATCTCACCATTATGGACTACACTCCAATTTAGTAAGTTGAATGGATGTGCTCCTCCCCACCAGGCTTTTGTGTTTGTTGGATATCTTGCATGAGCTAACCATAAATAACCTTCATACTTATCTATTCTAAAAAATTCAGCTACCTCTTCTGGCCATCCAACAGCTTTAAAAACACCTAAATCTTTACCACTTGATATAACATAAGCCCCATCTACATTGTCATTAATTTCCATAACAATATCTACAATAACATCCTCTTCTCTATCTGAATATTTTTCATCAACTTCATAAAAGTATCTCCATGGAATATGAACTTTTTCAATTATTCCTTCCTCAGTAGGGATTTCTTCATCCTTAACTATTGTTCCATACTGTTCTAAAACATTTTCAACAGCAACTTTTATTTTTTCAAATTTTGGGCTGTTATCTATTAATATATGAAAAGCATAGCAATCTTTGTATTTTGTTGGATAAATTCCATAACCAACATATCCAGAACCTTTACCATTACCTCTTTCTTTTAAACTACATAATCCCAAAGCTATTTTTTTTCCATTAATCATCTTTTTTTTTCTACTCATAAAACCAATAATTCCACACATATGAGAAACACCTCAATATCAATTAAAAGAGTATTTATAGATATAGAGAGGTAATATTTAAAATATTATTGTATGATATTAAGAATATTTAGTAAGGTTATTAGATGAGGTTATAGGTTATGGAACTAACATTTATTCAGAAGGAGATTCTCCAAGAATTAATAAATATTTATAGAGAAAAAAATTGTCCAGTTAAAGGGACTGAAATAGCTTTAAGATTAAATAGAAATCCAGGAACTATAAGAAACCAAATGCAGGCTTTAAGAGCTTTGGATTTAGTTGATGGAGTTCCAGGACCTAAGGGAGGTTATGTTCCTACAAGTAAAGCATATAGAGTTTTGGGATTAGAAGATGAAGGAGAGATTATAGTTCCAATATATAAGAATGGAAATAAAGTAGAAGGTGTGAAAGTTGTTAAGATAGAGTTTGATACTGTAAGTTATGAGAAGTGTTGTTTATCTAAAATATACATTGAAGGAGATACTAAACTCTTTAATATTGGAGATATTATAAAGGTTGGACCTACATATCATAATAAGATTATTATTTATGGAAGAATTATTGGAAGAGATGATATTCATAGAATTTTGTTACTGGATGTATTTAGAGTTTGTAGTATTCCAAATGTCAAAGTTGGTGATATTGGTATAAAGAAAGTATATACCATCTCCCCAAATAATAGTTTAATAGATGTTGCTAAATTATTTAATGAGAAAGATATTAGTGGAGCTCCTGTAGTTGAAAATAATAAAATTATAGGAATGATAACAATCCATGATTTAATTAAGAATATTGATAATATTAACAATAAACTTGTTAAAGATGTAATGTCAAAAAGAGTTATAACTATAAATAAAGATGAGAAGGTATATAATGCTTTAAAAATTATGAATAAATACAACATTGGGAGATTACCAATAGTGGAAGATGATAAGTTAATTGGTATAATAACAAGGACAGATATTTTAAAATTACTTAGTGGAGATATTAACTAATAATATTATATATTGGAGATTATGATGACATTCTTAGAGATATTAGGGCTTATAACCTTAATTTTTATTATAATTCTACTATTTTCTTTAATACTAATATTAATAATTGGATTTATTTTGATTAAAAAGAAAAAGTTAATATTACCTGAATTAGCTCTTTATATATTTGATACACTCTATTCCTTTATTTTGAAAATTTTTCTATATTTTGGTTCAGAAGATACATTTTATCATATTGGAGTTGAATTTTATAATAAATACTATGAAGAGAAATATAAACAAACTAAAAAAAGGATATTAATTTTACCTCATTGTTTAAGAGCACAAAATTGTCCTGCTAAATTGAATAGTAATGGAATTGATTGCATAATGTGTGGAAAATGTAGTATTTCAACAATTTATAAAGTAGCTATTGAGAAAGGTTATAAAGTTTATATAATTCCTGGCTCAACATTTGTTAAAAGAATTATTAAGTTAGAAAAGCCTGAGGCAGTTTTTGGAGTAGCTTGTAATAGAGACCTATTTTTTGGAATGAATATGCTATCAAGGAAAAAAATAATTCCTCAAGGACAACCATTATTAAAAGATGGATGCATAAATACTATTGTAGATGTAGATGAATTAATTAGGAGATTATAGTTCTCTATAATCTATCAACTCTTCATATCTTACTACTTCTTTCATAGCTTTGATTTCTATTGGAATTTCATGCTCATTTAACCAAGATAATGGATTTATTCCCCCTAAATATACAATTCCAAACATATCCTTTCCAACATTTATTCCATATAGTTCATTGTTTGGCTCACCTATATCTAAAACTCCATTCCATTTTAGTTTTTTTAATACAAAATCTAATTTTTCTCTTGAAATTCTGTGAGTTTCTCTAAATCCTGCTAAGAATGTTGTTTCACAATCCACCATATTGAAGAATATTTCATGAGGGTCTAAGGATGAGCCAGAGTATCCAATTATGTTTATAAATCTCTTTTTATCTTCTAAACATTCAATAACTCCTCCATACTTTGGGAGGATTGGTATAGAGTTGTTAATAAAAATTCCATCCAAAGTTAGAGCACATATAGTATATATTTTTAATTTATCTTTCTCTTCAACAACTTTTAATCTATCTCCTATGCCTAAATTCTTCTTATATGCTTCTTTTAACAACTCCAAAACATCATTGTAATATTTTTTATCAGTGTATCCTACATTTGCAATTACATTTCCAACATCTTCATCAATATCAAAATCTACCTTTGTTATTAAATTTAACATCTTAGATAGTGAGTTTTTAATCCTTATTTTTGATTTTTTATTTATAATTTCCCTATTTTCTTTTTTAAATTTAGTTAAAGATTCTAATCTTACAATTGATGACATAGGAACTATTTCATAGTAGTAACCCATTTCAATAAATGGAGCTATTGGTGTTAATCCTCCTATTAATGCAATTCCTATATAGTCATTTCCAATATCTAAACCTAAAACATTCTCTTCACCATAGCTAATAACACATTTCAAATCTTCTAATTTTAAAATCTCCTCAAATTTAGGTAAATACTCTTTGGCTATTACTCTAAAATTGGCTGGAACATATCCTTCTCCATTTTCAATAACTCCTAAAACATCTGTTTCTTTCTTTTCTAAAAATGCCAATAGTGGGTCGATAGATGTTGATTTATATTCAATAATCTCCTTAAATTCAACTGGCTGATTATCTTCAAATTTAACAATTCCTCCACATATATGGATAGGCATAATTCCATTTTGTAAGAGAATATTATCAAAATTTAATGAGCATAAAGTTAATATTTCAGAGTAATTACCTCTATCAATTAATCCAACTCTATTTCCAACAACTAATCCAGCTGAGAATACTTTCCTTATTGTTTCAACAGCAACATCAAAATCAGCATATATCTTAGCTCTATTTATAACAACATATCCAAATCTATAATTTGATGATATAGTCTTTTCTAAGATATTTGAGTAAATACTTCCTAATCTATAACTAATATTTGCTTTTTCTAACTCCTCTAAACCTTTTTCAGTTATAATTCTCCCAGAATAGCCCAATTTTTTTGTTAATCCTAAGCTATCTAAAATTTTTAAGTGATATCTAACAGCTCTTTCTCCAATCTTATAACCTTTTTTGTTTAGTTCTCTTGCAATGACTTTGGCTCCAACAGGTTCTTTTGAATTAGCCAATATCTCTAAAATCTCTATTAATTTTCTATCCAAATCAGGCATATTATATACACCATTAAATTTTATTTAACAAATTTTTTCCAATCTTTTTTAATATATATATTTCCTCCTTGATATTCTCCATAATCCATATTATAATTTTCTTCTAAATCTCCCTCTAACTCTAAATAAATCATTTTTAACTCATTTATTGTTTCATCATCAGCTTTCCATAAACCTCTTTGATATGCCTCTAACAATCTTCTGCTGATTTCTTCTAAAGCATATATGTTATTTTCTTTGAAAAATTCTCTGTTTTCTTTGTTTTTTATGAATGTATTAAATATCTCATCATATATCCATTTATCAACTTCTTTTGTTGTAGCACTCCATCCATACAACCTACCAATTCTTTTGGCAATATCTCCAGCCCCTTTATAACCATGTCTTTTCATTCCTTCTATCCACTTAGGATTTAATAGTTTAGATAATGTAACTCTTTCTATTTCTTCCTTTAAAGTTCTGATTTCTACATTGTTTAATTTTCTTGTATCTCCATAATAAACTTTTATATCTTCCCTTTTTAGAGTTTTTACAGCATTTGTTAGTCCTCCATGAGTTCCAAAGTAACAACAACATCCTAATAAGTCATACTCATCAGTTACTACTTTATTAAATGATATATCAACACTTTTCAAAATTTCTTTAAATGCTCTATCTGCCTTTTTCCCATAAACTCCTTTACCATAGGCATAAGAATTCCAATAAATAAATACATCTTTTAAATCTTCTTCATTCTCCCAAGCACTTGAATAAATAGCATATTTAACTCCATTTCCATAAGTTCCTGGTGGAGAGCTAAATATTCTATATGTAGCTTCTCTAAATGATAATCCTTTTTTTAAATTTTCAATTGTATGTTTTTTTATAAAGTTCATCTCTAATGGTTCATCTAACTTAGCTACTTTTAAAATAGCCCTATCTAATAGTTCTATACAATTTGGAAACATATCCCTTAGAATTCCACTAACTCTAACAGTTACATCTATCCTTGGTCTTCCTAATTCCTCTAATGGAATTATTTCAACATCTACAACTTTTCCTCCTTTATATCTTGGTTTAACTCCCAATAAGTATAACATCATTCCTAAACCTTCTCCATCAGCCCACATTATATCAGAAGCCATCCAATATAAAGCTATATTTTCTGGATATTTGTTTTCTTCTTGTAGATATTTTTCAATTAATTTTTCAGCTAATAATACTCCTACTCTATATGCTGACCTTGTTGGGACTTTATATGGGTCTAATGAATAAAAGTTTCTACCAGTAGGGAGAATATCATAATTACCTCTTGTTATTAATCCAGAAGGTCCTGGCTCAATATATTCAGCATTGAGTCCTCTAAGTAATGATAAAATTTCATCACTTTCTTCAATTCTTTTGTTTATGTCTTTAATTTTGTTAGATAATTCAGCATCTTCAATTTCTTCTCCATCTAAAACTTTTTTAATACATTCTTTTAGATTTTTATTGTTATATTCAAACTCTAAAATGCTTCTAATATATTCAACTCTATTTTTTGGTTTTTCTCCAAAAATATGCATTCCATCATTACATTTTGTATTTTTTATTAATTCTAAGGTATTTCTAATATCTTCAAAAATTTCACTAAATTTTTCATGTATTTTTCCTTCTCTTTCTATTTTATTGATTTTATCTTTAATTTTTTTGAAATTTGTCTTTTTTATTTCTTCTATTATTAAATGTTCTAATTGATGTCTTCTTGAGTTATCCATCTCTTTTAAATACTCCTCTATATAGTTATTTAATGTTTCCAACTCCTCATAAAAGGCATCTACCATTACTGTCTGCATGTGGTCAATAATTACTGCATAACTTCTTCTTTTTGCTATTGTTCCTTCTGGTGGATTATCTGAATTGTAGATATATAGATGTGGAATATCTCCAATACAAATATCTGGATAGCACTCATCAGAAAGAGCTACATTTTTTCCTGGGAGGAATTCTAATGTTCCATGTGTTCCTACATGAACTATTACATCTCCAATATCATTAAAATATTTATATGTGGCTAAATAATGATGTGTTGGAGGACATTCAGGATTATGTAAGATTTTACAAACTTCTCCATCACATCTTGCTCCAAAGCAACCTCTTTTTGGTTGCACACATACATAGACATTTCCAAATTTTAAACCAGTTATTACAATTTTTTTCTTGTTGTTGATTTTATAAATCATTCCTTCATTTAGGTTTCCCCAAGTGTCTATAACTTCTTTTTTAACTTTTTCAGGTAGATTATTGAAAAATTCATAATATTCATTTTCATCCATTAGATAGAGATAACCTCCTTTTGCAACTATCTCATTTACAGTAGTCCATCTAAACTCTGATATTGCTTTTTTCTCTAAAATTAGATTAATGAGCTCTTTTCCATCTTTTGGGATGTTCTCTACATAGTATCCATTTTCTTTTAGTTTTTTCATAATTCTAATTACACTCTCTAAACTATCTAAATGTGCAGCACTACCTATTGTTACCTCTAATGATGAACATGCAGAACTGTGTAAAACAAAAATAACCTTTCTATCCTTTTTAGGTTTGTATTTTAATTCTATCCATCTTTTAATTCTTCTTACAACTTTATCAATTCTTTCATCAATAGCTCTCTTTTTTTCTAATCCATTTAAATTTTCTGTTGTTCCTATAATTATAGGATCTATAATTCCTTCTAATTCTGGCATTGATATAGTCCAACCTATCTCATAAGATAAAGCTTCTTTATTCTCTTTCCAAGATTTGTAGTTGTTATAATAGCTAACAACTGGATGGAAAATAGGAACATTTAATTTCTTTAATATTTCTACTCCTGAATTCTTATTTAATCCTGAGTTGTCTTTAACTGTATTTAAAGGAAATGATAATAAATTTATTAGAGCATCAATAAGTGGTTTTCCATCTTTAAAGAAGTATTTTAGAATAGATTCTCCACTACCTAATGCATTTAGCTCTTCACACTTAGCTCCATAAGTAAAGACAGGAATTACATTAAACTCTTTTTCTAACCTTTTAATTAATTTTTTAATAACATCCATATCTTCATTAACTAAATAGTGCCTTGAAAATAAAACTCCAACTGTATATTTTTTTGTAAATTTATATTTACTTAAAAATTCTTCTAACTCTTCAAAAACTTCCCCTTTATAGTAAATTCCTTGAAAAGGTTTTTTTACTACATCTACATCATAACCCAATAAATATAAAACTAAATTTTTAAAGTTTTCAATTCCTCCATATGTTGTAAATAGATAGCATTTCTTTGATTTTTCAGAATTCCAAAATTCAGGATATTGTGAAGTAATAATTACATTTTTGTTTATTTTCTCTATTTTAGACAGAGGAATATCATCAGAAGATGTCTTATAAATAAAAACTAAATCAGCATCTTTAATATCATCTAAAAATTTTTCATCAATTGGTTCTCTGTTTGAGTATATTTTATATTCAATATCAATGTCTTTTTTTAACTCCTCTAATGCTTTATTTAATATAGAACAGTAAGAAGCCCACATATAGAAGACAATTTTCATATTCTCACTTTTAGATATTATAAAAAACATCTTCATTAGGGTAATAATAATACATAATATTAAATATTTTATTATTATATGTAATAAAAAGATTTCATCATTTATTAATAATTAATTGTTTATAATAATTAATATTAGTAAAAAATTCATTAAAATAAGTTAGAGAGCTTTTAGTATCAACATATATTTAGTAATCTCTTTATAGCAATCCAAATTAGGAAGGATTGAGGTTTAAGGATTCCATTGACAGGATTTAGGAAGAGAATATTCTTTTTAACTAAATAGATATAAATAGGAGTAGGAATTTCTTTTTTATCAATTATATATTTATCTTTAAACAATTTTAGGGCTTTAATTATATCCTCTTTTTTATTTCAATAACATCATCTCCAATACTTACTTTTGGTTTTGAATAATCTAAGACCTCTAAAAACATATCCAACTTCTGAATAGCATCTTTAAGTAAATAATCTAAAACTTCTTTTAACTCCTTAAATTCAAGCTCTTCAACAACATATTTAATATCCTTTGGCTTTCCACCAACATAAGAATAAATAAGTTCTTTCTCATCATTAGAGAGTTTTTTATTTAAAATCTCTTCAGATAGAAAATCTATAAATTTTAAAGCAGTTTTTTTATCAAAATCATCTACTAAGATATATTTGGCTCTACCATCCAACATAGCTTCATTATAAACCTTCTCAATAAACAAGCTATCAGAGGATAAACAAAAAACATGGCATAGGTGTTTATGCTTAGTTAAGGAAATAAAATAATTAAATAGTTCATAAATCAAAAATCCATTTATTTTTAAATCTCCTATTTTTTGCAATTCATCTAATATTATTATTGGTTGCTTTCCTTCTTTTTTAACTTCTAAAAAAATTTTAGTTAGATAATTAAAAACATCATCTGAATTTTTATCTTTTAATAATTGGTTTAATAGATTTTTAGGTATTGGTATGCCTGTTAAAACATTAGATGTTATTGAAGCAATGGAAGGAATATCTATAAAGTCAGGGCTATCTTTAATTAATGGTTTTAAAAGATTTTTTAACCAGTCAAAAAAAGATTTTTTCGGAGTGTATGTTTTAAACAAGATTCTTATGAAATCATCATATCTTGATATAAATATCTCCCTCAAATCAAAATAAAAAATAACATACTTATCCTTATCTAACCTATTATTAATTATCTCATTTATTAAAGCCGTCTTCCCAGAGTTTATTGGTCCATATATAAAATATATAAAACTTGGCTCACTCTCTATTATTGAGAGTATCTCTCTTATCTCTTCCTCCCTATTAAAAAATTTCATAATTCCCCACCAAAACAAATTTTGAAACAGTTTCAATATAGTTGTTTTTAATTTTATTATTAATTAGAACCAAAAAGATTATTTATTTTAAGAATATAAAATAACTTTAAAATACTATATTGAGGTGAAATATTGATAAAAAAGCTATTTATAATAACTATTCTTACAATATTACCATCTGTTTTAGCAATGTCTAATCCTATAATTGTAGTTAATAAATCAACTGTTGATTATATAAACTCTCAACCTCTTTTAGATGATTTTTATTCATATATAAAGTATAATTCATCAAATAACACTCTTTATTTATTTAGGCATAATGTAGATTATATTTTTGCTGATGATATACTATACTTAGATAATTCAAAAATAACATTTGAAAGAGATAACAACTCAGTAGTTTTTAAATATTTATATGTTAATGTTTCAAATCCAATAATTCTTGGAAATTATAAACTTTACAAAATAGAAGATGATTATATTATATTAAAATCAAATAATTCAGAGGAATTTATAACAAACAGCTCTTTTAGTTATAAAGAATATAATATAAGTATTGTTTTAGTTTCATTAGATTATTCAAATGTTATAGTAAATATATCAAAAAATAGTTCTTCTGAATCTATAAAATTGAATCTAGGAAAGCCTTATTATTACAAAGATTTTGAGATAATATATTCCAATTACTCAAAATATTCTAAAAAATTACAATTTAAAGTCTATGATATTAAAAAAATATCTGTTGGGAATTATATTGATGGATATAAAGTAGTTGATATAAATAGTAAGTATGTGGAATTGGAAGTAAATAAAACCAATAAAATTAAATTTTTGAATTATTTAATTGAATATATAAAATCTGTTGGAAACTACTCAATGTTTAAAGTTATTTATAACAAAACTGAGGTTTATAATCTAACTAATAAAGAACTTTTAGAGATAGATAACAATTTATATGCAATTAATAACAATGGAACTATTTATTTATATTACAAAGACAGAAAAATAGATGAAAATAAAAAATTACATTTTGGTTTAGAAGATATTTATGGCATTAATTTATTAAAAATAGACAGAGATATTATTTTAATTGGAGGTCCAGTAGTTAATAAATATGTAAGGTATTTAATTGATGAAGGTTATTTAAAAGTAAATATTACTAACAACTATCCAGGAAAAGGTAAAGGGGTTATTGCAAAAATAAAGAATCCTTACAATAATAAATATTATATTTATGTTCTTGCTGGAAGTGATAGGGTTGGGACTAAAAAAGCAATTGAATATTTTATAAGTAATAGAATTAACAAAAACATAATATTTGTAAATTAGATACCACATCATTAACCCAAATAATGGTGTAGATATATGGAAGCTGAAAAGTTAAAATTACTATTAGAAGCTATTACACTAGCAGAAAAAAACAAAATTGAAGAGGCAATTGATTATTTAGATGAAATCCTAAAAAAAGATGAAGCTAACAAATATGCAATATTTCTAAAAGGTTTATGTTATGAATGTTTAGGAAAACTAAAAGAATCAATTACTGAATATGAAAAACTAAATTTAATATATAATAAACAAAATGCCATTATTTTAAATAAATTAATGAATCTTTATTTTGTATATGGGGATTTTGATAACTGTATTGAATGTATCAACAACTTTTCAAAAATTCTTGGAGAAACTATAACTACACAACTCTTAGAGGCTATAATATATGTTGAGATAGGGGAGTATGATAAAGCTCTCAAAGTTTTAGATAAAATCCTAAAAAAAGATGATAAACATGCCCATGCACTTAGATTAAAAGCTACATTACTTCATTCCTTTGGAAAAGTAGAAGAAGCTATTAAAATTATTGATAAACTGTTAGAGATTGATAAGGATGATGGATATGCATGGTATCTAAAAGGTAAGTGGCTAAAAGAAATTGGCAATTTTGAAGAGGCTTTAAAATGTCTTTATGTAGCTATGGAGCTAAAAAAGGATTTGTTCCATGTTCATAAAGATTTAGGTCATTTAGAGCTAATAATTGGAGATGTAAAAGAAGCTATAAACCATTTGGAAGAATACTTAAAGAAATATCCTAATGATTTAGAAGCAATTTTATATTTAGCTATGGCTTATGAAAAAGCCAAAAAATATGAAAAAGCTTTAGAGTTATATAATAAAATTATATCAACTAAAGAAAAACATATGAACTATACTGTATATTTAGCTATGCTACATAAGGCTGGTGTTTTAGAAAGATTAGGAAAATATGAAGAAGCTTTAGATATATACAATCAACTATTTGAAGCTGATAATCATGGCGAAAGTGAAAATAAACAATAAAGAAAAAGAAGGGAAGTATTTAAGAGATGTAGTTAAGGGAGAGTTTTATAAAGAAGGTGCAAATATAGTTATAATTAAAGGAATTAAAAAAGAATCTGAAGAAGGTAGAAGATTCTTAATTAAGACAAATAAAGGGAATATAACTATTGCTATAACAGAAGATAATGAAACTGCTAATTTCTTTTTAAATAATTATAAGAATTTTGTTAAAAAATTAAGATGGGTTAGTGGAGTTGATATTGCCTTTGGACCTACAAGAATAGATTTAGAGATTTCAGATGAAGAGAAAAAATTTGAAAAATGGGATGTTCTTTTATCTCTTAGTGGTTTAGATATAGATGAAGGACACTTAATTTTTATAACTAAAAAAACATCTGGGATTTATGGATTAAAAGAGCCAAAGATTGGAAGAGTTGTTGGAGGAAAATGGGTTTTGTCTAACTTAGAGTTAGGGGATTATATAATAGATATAGAACCAATAAGAGAAGAAAAAGAAGCAGTTGATTATATTACAACTACAAACTTAGATTTAGAGTTGGAGGATGGTTGGGAAATATATACATACTTTACAGCTGAATTTGATGGACCAGCTGAAAGTGTAGAGCACTGTTTAGCAGTGATGGAAGATAATATTTTTGAAGTATCAGATAGTACAAATACATACATAGCTGATTCAAGATTACAAACTTTAAAGATAGAGGAAGGTAATCTAATTGATAGAGATAGGGGAACCATAACAGTTAGGAACTTTGGAGTTGGTGAAGGAAAAGTTTATATCTACAAAGAAAGTAGAACTTCCTCCTTATCTCACACTGTTGTAGGAAAAGTTAAAGAAGGTTTAGAGTTAGTTGATTTCTCAGATTCTGGAATATTAACTGTTAAAACAATTCCTGAAAGGTTATGTGTCATAGGATTGGAGTTAGATGAAGCATTAGAGAAATTAAAAAAATACAATATTGAGGTAGATGTTGAAGGAAATGGGATAGTTGTTGAGCAAGAGCCAAAATATACATTAGATGTATTAAAAACTAAAAAAGTTAAATTAAAATGTTTAGATAAAAGCAAGATATTGGTTATTGAGTTGTATGAAGATAAAGCCCCAATAACATCATGGTATTTTAGAAAGACAACAGGTTTAACAACAATAAGAGTAGGAAAACTTCATGTATATTTCAAACATAAAGATGTTGTTATGTTTAAAGGAAATCCTGAATATGCAAAAGGTCTCCTTCCAGAAAATACTCCAAAAGATGTAGTTAAAGCTTATGAAATTGGAGTTACAAACATGGTTAGTAGATATAAGGGAATGATTGGAGTTAGGTTAAGTGATAGTGATAAGTTTGGGCCAACAGGGGAAAGTTTTGAAAAGACAAATATTGTGGGTAGAGTTGTAGAAAATTATGAGATATTAAATAAAGTTAGAACAGGAGATGAGGTTTATATCTTACTAAAAAAATAAACTTTTTACAATAAAACTTTTTACTTTGAGGGAGTAGAATGAAAAAGATATATATACTTATCCTTATTTTGTTTCTTTTAACAGTATCTATTTTTGCTGCAGGAATTTATTTTTTAGGAGATTTTAGTTTTGGAAATAAAATAGCTATTGTTTATCTAAATGGTCCTATTTATTATGATTACTCAGAAGATAATTCAATATTCCCAACAGAAAAGAAAGATGCAAGATATTACATAAAGTTATTAAACAAATTGAGAGAAGATAACTCTGTTAAAGGAGTTTTATTAGTAGTTAATTCCCCTGGAGGAGAAGTAGTAGCAAGTGAAGATTTAGCTAATGCTGTTAAAAAACTTAGAGAAAAAAAGCCAGTAGTTGTCTATGTTGAAACATTAGATGCTTCAGGAGCATATATGGTTTCAGCTCCAGCCAATTATATAGTTGCTCATAGGGACTCTATAGTTGGAAGTATAGGAGTTAGGATGGATATTGTTCATTATTATGGTTTGATGAAAAAGCTTGGAATTAATGTAACTGTAATAAAAGCTGGAAAATATAAAGATATTGGCTCACCATATAGACCAATGACACCAGAGGAAAAAAGATATCTACAAAAGCTAATAAATGAAACATACATATATTTTGTTAAATGGGTTGCTGAAAATAGAAATTTATCCTTAAATTATACATTTGAAATAGCAGATGGAAAGATATATAGTGGAGAAGATGCTGTAAAAGTTGGATTAGTAGATGAAGTAGGAGATAAAGAAAAAGCTTTAAAAATTCTTGAGAAGTTGGCAAATGTATCAAATCCATCAATTGAAGAATATGGATTAGAAAGTAGTTCAGGATTGTTTGGTTTAAAAACATTAATGTATTATTTAGGTTTAGGAATTGGAAATGGTATTGGAGAGGTTTTAGTGAAAAATGAAAAGATAAGGTTATATTAAGTATAAAATTTAATTATTTGGATTAGGGGAAATATGGATGAATATTACTATATCTTTTTTATAGTTTTATCTATCATTTTTATAGTGCCTAATATCCTAAAAAGGTTTAATATTCCTGCTATAACATCTATAATGCTTGCTGGGATGATTATAGGGCCTTATGGTTTTAAAATTCTTCAAATAGATACAACTTTAAAAGTTTTAGCAGATTTTGGAGCAATAATGTTAATGTTCTTAGCAGGTTTAGAAGTGGATAATGAAACATTAAAAAAAGAGTTTAAAAACTCAATATTATTATCAATATTTTCTCTTGTTATTCCTGGAATAGTAGGTTTCTATATTGGAACTCTTTTAAAATTAAATTTAATAGGAAATTTATTAATGTCTGTTATATTTGCTTCTCACTCTGTGGCTATTGTTTATAGTATATTAGAAGAACTAAAATTAGTTAAAAGTAGATTAGGAACTATTTTGTTAAGTTCCACTATAACAATTGATTTATTAACTCTACTTTTACTTTCCGTTGTGATAAAATTAAGCACAAATTCATCAGATATATGGTTATTTATAACTGAGAGTTTAATATATATTGCCATTTTAGTTCTCTTTTTACCAATTATCTCAAAATATGCCTTTAAACTTTTAGAGAAGTTACATATTCAAAGGATTCATTATGTTCTATTTATTATTTTTATAGCAATAATTTTAGGGGAAGTTATAGGAATTCATCCAATAGTTGCTGCTTTTATTTGTGGAGTAGCTATAAGTGAAGCTTTAACAAAAGAAGAGCATGATGAACTTTTAAATAAAAATTTAAATGCTATTGGATATGGATTTTTTATACCTATATTCTTTTTAGTATTGGGAATGGAAACTAATTTCTGGGTTTTATTTGATATAAATAATTTAAAGCTAATATTTATAATTATTATAACAGCAATTCTTTCTAAATATTTATCAGGATATATTGCCCTTAGATTTCTAAAATTTGATAACATTAAGGCTAAATTAGGAGCTATATTGACAGTCCCAAAAATTTCTGCCTCATTAGTAGCTGCTAATATTGGAGTGGAATTAGGAATTATAGATAATAATTTATTTTTTGCTATTGTTGCTTTATCTGTTGTTAGTTCAACATTAGTACCAATAGTTTTTAAAAATATATATTTGAATGTTAAGAAATAGTGTTTAAAACAATATTAATATAAATTTTTACATATATATAAATATATTAAAATCTTTTAGTATAATTTAAACAAACATAACATTTATATAATCCAAATATTAATTTGTCATTATTAATAATGATAGATTGTGAAGGTTATGGACTTTCAAACAGTTTCATTTATAACCTCAGGAATATTAATAGTTATAGGATTGTATGGTGTTTTTTTTGTTGATAATATTTTAAAGAAAGTTATTGCATTAGAAATTTTAGGTAATGGAGTAAATTTAGTTTTAATTACTATGGGATATAGGAATACTATCCCCATAAAACTTCCAGGTGTTTCTGAAGAATTTTTTATTAAAAATGCTTCTTATCCTTTAACTCAGGCATTAGTTTTAACAAACATAGTAATTGAAGCTTCAATGTTGGCTATAATATTAGGTGTTTCAATAATTCTCTATAAAAAATATAAGACATTAAAAGCATCAGTTATCTTAAAAGAGGATTGATAAAATGAATCTTCTACCAATAATAGTTCTTTTTCCAATAACTATGGCATTGATTTTAAATCTTCTACATGGAAAGGAGAGAGTTGTTAAGTATTTAACATACTTTTTAGCAATATCTTTAATTATTCTACCATTTATTGGAAACTATGGATATTACTATTTTGGTGGGCATGGAGTAGTTGATGGATATACAACAGGAATAGCCTATCTATACAACTCAGGAAAACAAGCTTTATTGATAATTCTGTCATTGATTGTTTCTCTCTCTTTAATAACTGGGATGTCTGAAAGATTAAAAAATAATATGTTTGTTGTCTTAACTTTAATGGGATTTGCAGGAGTTGCAGCAATAATATTAAGTGATGATTTATTTAACTTATATGTATTTTTTGAAATTGTTTCTATGGTTCAAGCAGGATTAGTATTTTTATCTGGGACAGAGGAGAGTTATAAAGCTGGTTTAAGATACACAATAATTGGAGTAGTTGCTGGAAGCTTTATGTTGTTAGGAATAGCTTTCTTATTAGCTGTAACTGGCTCTTTAAACATATCTGATATTAAGAACTATATTGTAGATAATCCTGTTGTTTATGCAGGATTAATGTTGTTAATTGTTGGTTTAGCATACAGCTCAGGATTGCCTCCATTTCATATAATAAAAGCTGATTTATATAGTAGAGCAAAAGGATTTATATCATCTATTTTACAAATGTATTCAAAATTTGTTTTAGTAGGAGTATTTTTAGTTATTATTAAAATATTTAGTGGATTAGCTGTTTATTCAATAACACAAGGAATTTTAATATTCCTATCTGTTTTAGCTATTGTTTTTGGAACTGTTTTGGCATTAGTATCAAAAGATTTAAAAAGACTTTTAGCATATTCCTCTATAAGTCATGTTGGATTTGCATCTATTGGATTAGCATTAGGAACACCATTAGCTATTGTAGCAGGAATATTTCATATTATAAATAGTGTCATCTTCAAAGCAGGACTGTTTATTATGGCTTATGTTATTAGTTCAATAAGATGTCCTAATTTAGAAAAATTGGGAGGATTAATAGACAAAACACCATTATTAGCATTATTGACACTAATTCTAATGTTATCAGCTGCTGGAATTCCATTTTTAGGAGGATTTCAAAGTAAGCTCTTAATAATTAAAGAAGTAATTATATACTATCCTGAAATAGCAATAATAATGATTTTAGCAAGTATTGGTAGTTTTATTTATATGACAAAAGCATTCTACTTAATATTTTTAAGACCTACAAATTATGAATATGATAAAATTAAAGTTCCAAAAAGTGCCATATTTTCAATGATAGTTTTAGTTATTTTAACTATACTATTTGGAGTATATCCTGATATAATTTTAAAATATCTCATAAATTTGGTGGATTAAATGAACAATGAGGAAGAAACTGGAAACTATCTTCTATATATCTTGTTTATATTTGGGGCATTATCTATTGGAAAAATCTATGGAATTAGCTTAGCTATATTTATTGGTTTAATTGTTGTTGGAATCTCACTATCATATAAACCAATAGTAAAAATATTTAAGAAAGAGAATAACAACTCTCTAAATAATCAATTATTTTGGATATCAATATTTTTAGGAGTAATTGCATTTATCTTATTTATAATTAAAGGGATAAGATGACAGCAAAAAGAGATTTAATGGTAGGAATATCATTTTTAGTTTTTGGAGCTTCAATAATCAATACATTAGCCAATATAAAAGTAAATCCAGGAGTTAATATAATATATTTAAAGGACTACATTGTCCCAAATTATGTAACAGCTATACTATTTGATTGGAGGGGATATGATACATTAGGAGAATGTTTAGTTTTAATAGTTGCAGTTATGGTATCTTGGACAATTTTTGGAAAATCTTTGTATGATTATAGATATTTAAAAGAGTTATTTAAAGCTCCAACATCAGATGATTATATAACTCTCCAAAGATGGGGAGAATTCACTCTAATGATTAAATATTTAGCTTATCCGCTATCAATATTTTTAGTTGCCTTGGGAATATTGACTATATTAGGTGGGCATATAACACCAGGAGGAGGTTTCCAGGGAGGTGCTTTAATAGCATCAGCTTTTATTGTATCAATAGTTGCCTTTGGTTCCAACTCTCCTCTCTGGTTTGACCATCATTTTTTAGAGAAGTTAGAAACATTTGGAGCATTAGCATATATTTTTATTGGATTTATAGGAATGTTTTTATTTGGAATATATTTAATAAACTTTAAAACATTATTTGGAGTTGATATATTCCCAGGACCTATTGCAGCTGGAATTATTCCATATTTAAATATTGCAGTTGGATTAAAGGTTTTAGCAAGCTTATCAACAGCAATATTCCTATTATCTTGCGAGAAGGTAATTATAGAGAAAATAGAAGAACCAGAAGAACATCTAAAATAATATAAGGGATTTAATTGAAAAAATTCAAAGAGTATATTTTAATTTATTTTAAAGGATTTTTAATGGGCACTGCAGATATTATTCCAGGAATTTCAGGAGGGACAATTGCTTTAATAGTTGGAATTTATAAAAGATTGATTAAGGGGATATATAAGTTGAGTAAGAATATAAAGAGTGCAATATATTGGACTATTAAAGGAGATACAAAAAAAGTGTTTAATTGTATTAAAGATAATGACTATTCTTTGTTTATTCCCCTATTTTTAGGAATTTTATCAGCAATTTTTTTAATGTCAAACATCATCCATTATCTATTAGCTAATTATCCTGCTTATTTATATTCTTTCTTTGTAGGTTTAATTTTAAGCTCTTCTTTAATAATTGTTAAAGAGATAGAGGATATATGTTTAGAGAATATTTTTTCATTCATTTTTGGGTTTGTATTAGCTATTTTTATATCAAGTTATAGCTTATTAAGCTTAGATAACTCTCTATTATCAATTTTTATCTCAGGAGCTTTGGCTGTGTGTGCTATGATTCTTCCAGGAATATCTGGCTCATATATTTTAGTATTTTTAAATAAGTATGATTATCTAATATCAGCCGTTAAAAACCTTGATTTTGTAGTTTTATTTGTATTTTCCTTAGGTGGTTTTGTTGGATTAATGAGCTTTTCGAGGATTATATATTATTTACTAAAAAACTTCAAATCTTTGACAGTATCTTTTTTATTAGGACTGATGCTTGGAGCTTTAAAAGTGCCAATTGATAAAATATTATCAGAGAATGGAGATATTTTTTTATGCATAATTCTTCTAATTTTTGGAATTATTACTGTTAGTGTTTTAAATTATCTATCTAAATACAAACTCCCAAAATCCTATAACTAAGAAAGATGTTAAAGTTGTTATAAAAATAGCAGAAGATATTAATTTAATATTAAGGTTGTAAATACTTCCTAAAACAAAAGACATCATAGCTGAGGGCATTGAACTCTCAACCAATAAAACTTTTTTCTCTAATCCAGTAATATTAAATATACTTGATAATATATAGGCTGATGTAGGAGATAATATAAACCTAAATATACAAACTATAAAACTCAAAACTATTGAATATTTTATAGCCCTTGGAGATAAAGATAAACCAAGAGAGAGCATAATTAAAGGAACTGTTGCAGAAGAAAGATACTCTAAACTCTTTAAAAAGAACTTAGGCAAATAGTTTAAATCAAAATTAAATAAAACTAAGATAATACTTAAAATACCTACGACTAATGGAGGAAACTTTATCATCTCAACAATTATGTTTTTTCCTTCTCCACAACCAAACTTTATTCCCACATAACTACCTAACAACATAGTAACAAAAACACTACCTAAATCACAAAATATAGCTCTTACCAATCCCTCAGTATTAAATAATCCTAAGATAACAGGATATCCCAAAAATCCAGTGTTAGCTAACATACAAACTAAAATAAATCCTCCCAAACTTTCTCTATCTAATTTTAAAAGATAATTTCCAACTATATAAGCAAGTAATCCACAGAAAGAGAATGTAATTATTATAACAATTGGCAATTTTAAGAAAGTGAATATTTCAGAACTATTTAAATTTTTAAGAATAGTTAAAAAAATAGTTGCTGGCATTGTTAGATGAACTACTATCCTACTAAGTATTTTTGAATGTTCTTCCTCTACAATATTAAAAAATTTTAGTAAATACCCAAATAAAACCAAAGTAATTATTGTTAATATTATCATTTATACATCTCTTGGGTCTGTTAGTTCTCCTTTAACTGCACATGCTGCTGCTGTTATTGGAGATGCTAAATAAATCTCTGCTTTTAAGGAACCTTGTCTTCCTTTAAAGTTTCTATTAGATGTTGAAACACAAACTTCTCCATCTCCTAAAACTCCATACAATGAACCCATACAAGCAGAACATGAAGGATTTGTAACAACACATCCATATTTTATAAATTTCTCAATAATTCCAGCTTTTAATGCTTTTAAATATTCTTCTCTTGAAGCAGGAGTTACAATAACTCTAACATCATCAGCAATTCCACCAGCTTTTTCTATAATTTTTATTGCCATTTGTAAATCTTCAAATCTACCATTTGTGCAACTTCCAATAAATACTTGGTCTATTGGCTTTCCAGCCACTTCTCTACATTGTTTTACATTATCTACATTGTGAGGACATGAAAATACAGGTTCTATTTTATCTGCCTCTATTTCATAAACTTCTTCAAATTCTGCATCTTCATCTCCTTTTATAGGTTTAAATTCTCTCTCAGTATTGTGTTTTTTCATAGCTTCCTTTACATATTGAATAGTTTTTTCATCTGGCTCAATAATTCCTGTTTTTCCTCCCATTTCAATAGCCATATTAGTCATAGTCATTCTTGAAGCTATGGAGAGGTTTTTTACTGTTTCTCCACCAAATTGACAAGCTTTGTAAGTAGCTCCATCAACTCCAACCTCTCCAATTATTGAAAGGATTATATCTTTTGAAGTAACATAATCCTTTAACTCACCATTTATATTGAAATAGAGTGTTTCAGGAACTTTAAACCAAAGTTCTCCTGTTGTAAATACATAAGCCATATCTGTTGAACCAATTCCAGTAGAGAATGCTCCCAAAGCCCCATGTGTGCAAGTGTGAGAATCAGCTCCAACTAAAACCTCTCCAGGAGCTACATGCCCCTTCTCTGGTAGAACTTGATGACAAACACCCTCTCTTATATCATAGAAATACTTTATATTATGTTTTTTTACAAATTTTCTCATTAAAATATGGTTATTTGCTGAGATTATAGAATCTGCTGGAACTTGATGGTCAAATAAAATAACTATCTTCTCATTATCCCAAACTTTATCTATTCCATACTTTTCTAAAACTTTAACAGTTAATGGACCTGTTATATCATGCACCATAGCTCTATCTATTTTAGCCATTACTATATCTCCAGGAGAAACTTCTTTTTTTCCTGATGCTCTTGCTAATATCTTCTCAACAATAGTCATTCCCATATCATCACCAAGTTATAAAATTTAATAACCCAAATTTATATCTAATTATAAAAAATTTTCTTACAAGATATAAGATGTAAAATAAATTTAGAAAATATTAAAAAATTTTAAAGTTTAATAACAGATATATCTTTGATATATGGTAGTTCTTTTATCTTCTTTAAAGCTTCTTCTGGAATTGGATTGTCTAATGAGAGAATCATTACTGCCTCTCCTCCTGGTTCTTTTCTACCCACTTGCATTCCAGCAATATTTACTCCATACTCTCCTAATATTATTCCTACTTTACCTACAACTCCTGGTCTATCTATATGATTAGTTATTGCTAAAACACCTTCAGGAATAAAATTGACTGGATAATTGTTTATTTCCAAAATTACTGGTTTGTTGTTAATTATTGTCCCTGAAATTGAAAAACTTTTCTTATCTCCTTCAGCTTCAATTTTAATATAATTTTTATCCTCTGATGTCTTTAATTCTATAACCTCAATTCCTCTATTTTTAGCTAAAATTTCAGCATTTACTAAATTGACTCCTGCCAATAGTATTGGAGACAATAATCCTTTTAAAAAACTTCTTTTTAAAAGATTTGTATTTTCTTTTGCTAAATCTCCTGAATATATTATTTTTATTTTTTTTACTGTTCCATCTAAAACCTGCATAACTATATTCCCTAATATCTCTGAAAGAACTAAATAAGGTTTTAACTTACCTAATTTTTCTTTTGGTAGATTTGGTAAATTTACAATATTTTCTGCTAACTCACCATTAACTATCTTTTTTATTTGTTCAGCAACAATTGTCCCAGCTGATTTTTGTGCCTCTTCTGTTGATGCTCCTAAATGAGGAGTACATATTAAATTATCTAACTCTAACAATGGGTTGTTTTTAGGTGGTTCTTCTTCAAATACATCCAAAGCAGCTGCTCTAATTCTTTTTTCTTTTAAAGCTTTGTATAGAGCTTTTTCATCAATTATTCCTCCTCTTGCACAATTAACCACAATAGCATTTTTTTTCATTAGATTAAATTCTTCTTCTCCAATCAATCCTTTTGTTTTTGGAGTTAGTGGAACATGAACAGTTATAATATCAGCTTCTCTACATACATCTTGCACACTATCTAACAATCTAACTCCTAACTCATTAGCTACTTCTTTTGAAATATATGGGTCATATCCAACAATATCCATTCCAAATGCCTTAGCTCTCTTTACTACTTGCTGTCCTATTCTTCCCAATCCAATAACTCCTAAGGTTTTTCCATACAACTCAATACCTTTAAATCTCTTCCTGTCCCATTCTCCTCTTTTAACTGATTCATTTGCTTGAGGTATATTTCTTGCAGCTGAAAGAATTAAACCTAATGTTAGTTCTGCAACAGAAATAGAAGAGGCGTCAGGAGCATTTACAACAATAATTCCCTTCTCTGTTGCTTTCTCAACATCTATATTATCCACTCCAACTCCTGCTCTACCAATAATTTTTAGCTTCTTAGCTCTATCTATAACCTCACTATCAACTTTTGTTCCACTTCTCACAACTAAAATATCTGCATCTTCAATTTTTTTTAAAAGTTCCTCTTTTGTTAAGTTTGTAGCAACTTCTACCTCTCCAATCTCTCTCAAAATCTTTATAGCATCTTCATGTATTGGGTCAGTAACTAATATCTTCACAATTTCCACCATTTTTTATATTTTGCATCCATAAGCTTCAAACAACTCTCCATTAACAACAGTATATACTGGGAATCCTTTCACTTCCAAACCTTCAAATGGGGAAAATTTTGCTCTACTCTCAAATAATTCAGGATTTATTTTTCCTTCTTTTTTTATATCTATAACTGTTAGATTTGCAACATTTCCCTCTTTTATCTCATTATCTATATTAAAAATTTTAGCTGGGTTTAAGGATATTAAAGAGATAGCTTTTTCTAAGCTAATTAAATTTTTGTTTGCTAAATTTATAGTTAGTGGAACTAATGTTTCCAATCCAGGAATTCCAGAAGGACATTCATTTACATCTTTTAATTTTTCCTCTATTAAATGAGGAGCATGGTCAGAGGCAATAATATCCACTACTCCATTATTAATTCCATTAATCAATGAAATTATATCTTCTTTATCTCTTAAAGGAGGATTAACTTTCCCAAAACCTTTTAACATCTCTGCTTTATCCTTTGTTAAATATAGATGATGAGGAGTAACTTCAACAGTTATCTTAAAATTTTTCTTAGCATCTTTCAAAATATTTATTGATTCTTTTGTAGAAATATGGCAAAAATGGACTTTTGCATTTGTTAAATTTTTAATGATTTCTTTTACTGCTTCATATTCAGCTCTATTATCTCTAATCAAACAGTGAGATAACCAGCTATTATAAGAGTATTTTTTTAAGTTCTCATTTATTATATCTTTATGTTCTGCATGTACACAGTAAAATTTATTTAAAGATAAAATATCTTTTAGGAGAGTATAGTCATTAATATAGAGTTCTCCAACAGATTTTACCATAAAAATTTTATATGCCTTGGCATCTTCAACATTCTCTTTATAGTTTTTTTCAGTAACTCCATAATTTAAATATATATTTAATTTCTCTTTTTTAGCATCATCCAATTTTTTATAAAAAAGATTTTTGTTTGTTATTGGAGGAGAGTCATTAGGCATATCTATAACAAAACATACTCCCCCATTAATGCCTGCTAAACTACCACTTTTAAAACCTTCTTTTTTACTTCTCCATCTTAAATGCACATGAGCATCAATAACTCCTGGAACAACTAAATTATTCTTTAAATCTACCTTTTTGTCATCTTCATTAATAATTTTAGCAATTCTTTTTATTTTTCCATCTTCAATTTTTATCTCTCCACTAACAAAATTATTATTTAAATAAATCCTACAGTTTTTTAATATCATGCCTATCTAACCAATATATCTTAAATCATCATCATGAGCAGGTTTCTTTTGCTGTTGTAAGTTTTTAATCATCTCTTCCTCAAACTTTCTAATCTTGTCAAAGAACTCCTCCATACCTTTTGCTCTCTTCTCTAACTCCTCTAAGTTAATCTCAATATTTTCTATTTTACCAAATTTCTCTAAAACTGCCTTAGCTGCATTAGGGTCTATAAAGTATCCAGGAGTTTCTCCCATTAAACAAATTCCAGGAATATTATTCAAATCAGCAAACAACAACATTAATCCAGCAGCTCCAACTATTCCTCCTCCATCAGTTCTAAATACGATACCATACTCTTTTATTTTCTCTGCAAGTTCTTTTTTAGTTGTAGCTCCATAAACTTTAATTTCCTCAGATATTTTTCCAGTTCCAAAACCTCCAAATGTATATACAAAGTTGGCTCCATACTCTATTCCAATCTTGACAATTTCCTCTGAAAGATGATACTGTCCTATTGGAGACAGTGCTTGTGTATTACCTACAACAATTATCATAGGTTTTGGCTCTTCTATTCTATAAAAACTTGCACACATATACTCAATAGTTCCATCATCTTTAACCAATACTTGTGGTGGAAAATCATAACAAAACAGTTCTAAAAACTTCTCTCCATTAAATTCATGAACTAAATGCTCAGCAGCTAATCTACCAACATGCCCAATTCCAGGAAGCTCTTCTATTAAAAGAGCATTTTCTAATTTTTCAACATCCTTTATTTTTCTTGTTATTATTTTAACCATATTTGCTCACCTAAATAATTTATTGTCATTAATAGCTTTTTATATGTTTTTACAAACTTCCTTATAAATTTTATTTTATCAATTCTAATAGTTAATTTTTTTCTTAAATTTTTTATTAATTTATTTTTCTTAATTTATATTGTTACTTTCTTTCTAATTTTCTTTTAATTGCTATAAATAAACTACCAAAATCTTTAATTATAACATTTCTCTCAAAACATACAATATCTCTAACTAACTTAAAATATAATCTCTTCCTTAAACTTACAAACTCTGTAAAGTCCTTATTTGCTATAAATCCTAACATTCTCAACTCTCACGACTAAGTTTTATTATTTAATACAATATCTTTCCCTCTTTTAAAACATTCCTATGGAATGACCAATTTATTTTTTTGTTAAACTGCTCTTCACTCTCAATAATTGCATTTATAACTACTCCATATTTTAACAACAATTTAGTGCATAAATCAATAACATAATCAAAATCCACATCTCCAACTATCAAAATATCAATATCGCTCTCTTCAGTGTAATCTCCCCTTGCATAACTACCAAATAATATAATTTTTTTAATTCTACCTTTATATTTTGATTTTAATGCATTCACAAACTCTTTTATTGCTTTTTCTTCATTCATAATATCTCCTCTAATGCTTTTTTTATTCTTTCAACAAACATCTCTGCTTCATATACCATTGACTCTGTTTCTTCTTCAGTTGGATTATAAATAGTATAATCTGCTTTCCATCTTAAACTATAACCTTTTGTTATTATTCTCCCATAAATTTCTTCAATATATCCTTCATTAACAAATTACAGTCCAAACATTTTTATGACTCCAGCATGCTTTTTTGGATTAATGTTTTTAGTCAGTAACAATGCTTTTGCAGAATGGAATATTGCATAATAAGCCCTTGCTATTGCATCCCTATATAATTTATTTTCAAATAAAATTTTTGAAGCAGATAAATTTTCCTCTGCAATTTCCATAAGTGCTTGAATCTCTTCCTTTGTATCTTTATTAAGCAAAATTTTCACCGTTTAATAATTGTTGCCATTTAGAATTATTGTTATTTTCTTTCTAATCTTAGGATAAACTAATGATATTATTTCTTATGAGCCATTTCCAATGATATTAAGTTAGTTGCTGAAAATGCTTTTAATTTTTAGGTATTTATAGTGGTGAATCTTCGACCATAATACAATAGTAAAAATAGATAACAATGACATAAACTAATTCCAGAATTTTATCTAGTGTCAGGATATTTTTATTATAAAAAAGAGCTACCTAAATAATTTTTTATAAAACTTCCCAAACTCTCTAATAAAGTTGTCATCAACTTCTATTTTTTCTTTAACTATCTTGGCAATATAGCCATCTACAAACAACATAGATAAAGCAGATGTAAAATTTTTAAATGTTCTTTTTTCCTTGGCTTTTTCAAAATCTATAATATATACTTTGTCCCCAATTAAAAAATGTCTTCCTCCTTGTATTTCCTTATGTTCTATCCCTTCTAAATCCAATATTAATGTTATTTTCAATATATCTTTAACAACTTTTATTAATTCTTCTTTATTAAGCTTATCAACAATCTTTTTTAGTTCTTCTCCATTTATGTATTCCATTATTATATAATTTTTTCCATATGCATAAACCTTAGGAGAAAAATTAAACTTCTCAATCTTTTTTAATATTAAAGCTTCATTTAGTAGATTGTTTTTTGGTGCATCTCTTCTTGGAATCTTTATAGCTACTTCTTTATTTTTATATATTCCTTTTAAAACAACACCCCTATGCCCTTTACCAATAACTCCTAATATTTTTACATTTAGTTTTTTTAACTCTTCAAGAGCACTCTCATCTAAGATATTTTCTATCATTTTTAGCTTTTCCATAGTATCAACTGGAAATATTATATATACACAAAATAACTATTTATTAGTAGTTTTATACTCAAAATATGAAATTGGGTGATAGGTATGTTAAGAGGAAAAGATGCAACATTAGCAGGAATTATAAGAGTAATTATTGAAGAAGAACCAGAAACACAGGATGAGATAGCTGAAAAGTTAGGGATAAGTAGAAGATATGTTGCAAGATTATTAAAGCCATTGATTGATGAGAAGATTGTTAAACATCCTTATGTTGTAGATATGAACAAATTACATAAAACTAATTTAAAATTTGATGATGAACTTCTTTTAAAAGAAATTTTAGGAATTTTTGAAAATATGAAAAATTTTCTAATGAACAACTTAAATTTAGTATATAAAGCTTTAATAGAGAACAACACAAAAATAGCTGAAGAAATCATTTTAAAAGATTACTCTATAAATAAGATGGAAGAAGAAATTAAACTTTTATTAAATACTAATGTACTCAAATATTTGCCAATATCTTATGCAAATACCTACTTAGTTATTGCTTCTAACTTGGAAAGATTAGGGGATTACTTAGCTAATATTGCTGAGGAAATAGTAAAAGGACTTTATATAGATGGAGAATTAAAAATTTTCATAGATAAAATTTTTAAAATCCTAAAAGATATGCTAAATGAAGCTGTTGATATTGTAATAACTAAAAGAAAAGAAACAAAAATTTATGAGTTAGAAGAGGAGTTACACAAAATTTTAAATGAAATGTTAGAATATACACTAAAAAATAAGAGAGATGATTTAAATTTTTATGTTCAGTTGGGAATGTTTTTGAAGGATGTTGAAAGATTTGGAGATAGATGTGTTAATATAGTTGAAGCTGCTTTAGAGCTCTATCATAACATCCCAAGAAATCCTATTCCAGAAAGATTAAAAAGAGGTTTATTATGAGAGAATTTATATTTAAAGCAAATAAAACTATAACATCTCCAAATATAAATTTAAAAGATTTAGCTGGAAGTTGTGGAAGGTTGGATTTATTGTGTAGATGTGTAAGTGATGCCTTCTTTCTTTCTCATGATATTAGAAGAGATGTTATTTTTTATGCTGTCCTTTGTGGGGAACCAAATCCTCCTGTATGTATAAAGTTTGTAGGAAGTGAGCTAAAAAAAGTTTCTCCAGATGAGAGAAATATTGCAATATTTATAAAAAAAGCACTTAAAAAATTTTTAGAGAATGATAATAAAGATGATTGGATTGAATCAACTCCTGGGATATATGTTAAGAGATTAGATTTTAAAAATTTAGTTTTAGAAAAATTAAATGAGGGTAAAGAACTAATCTATCTCCACAAAAATGGAGAAAATATAGAAAATATAAAAGATATAAAAAATCCTGTTTTTATCTTAGGAGACCATATTGGTTTATTAGAAGAGGATGAAGAATTTTTAGAAAATTTAAAAGTTAAGAAAGTATCTGTTTCTCCTTTAGAACTACATGCAAATCATTGTATAACTATAATACACAACTATTTAGATAAACTTACTCAATCAAAATAGAAGCATAACCAACAACAGCAGAGTAATCTCCTGTTATATCCCCAGAGGTTGCATAAGCCAACAACTTAGATTCCTTAGCACCTAAAAGTTTCATAGCTCTAATCATAGCTATTGTTGGACCATAACCACACATAGATATGTTGTATCTATGGACATCTTCATAAAGTTTTTTTTCATCAAAGTTTAATATATCCTTAATAACTAAGCTATCTTTTTCATTTGCAATTTCTTGAGGTTCATAGTGAGATAAATCTGTTGAAGCAATAATAAATACTTTTCTACCTAATTCCTTAGCTATCTTGGCTATAAAATGTCCTACTTCAATAGCTATATCAAAATCTTGGAACATCATAGATATAGGAACTATTTTAAATTTAGCTATTTCTAAGAGCTCTAAATGCTTTAAAAATGGTAGTTGAACCTCAATAGAATGCTCTTTTAAATGGGCTAATTCATCTAAATCAACAATTTCACACTCTTTCCATAACATCTCTATAAATTCCAAATCTGGCTCAATATCCCCCAATGGTGTTCTCCATATAGCATCAGTTACACTTACAGCTGAACCTAAACCTGTATGATTAGGACCTAAAATAATAACAGTTATCTCATCAAAATCTGCTCTTTTAGATAGTTCATAATATGAATGTGCAGCTATTGGTCCAGAGTAAATGTATCCTGCATGAGGACAAACATATCCAGATATTTTATATTTTCCTCCTTTTGTAGGTAGTGAATTAGGTCCTAATTTGTGTAAATAACAGTTCTCTATTAATTCAATTAATTCCTCAGCATCAGAAGGATAGAAGAATCCAGCAACAGCAGGATATCTTATCTTCATAATTATCACTTATTTAAATTTTTAAAAGTCAATATCTCCAAAGTCATCGGCTATATCACTTACTTCATCTTCAACATAATCAATAGCATTATTAATATCTTCATCTATCTCATTAATTACATTTCCTCCATCTTCAACAACATCCTCAATTGCATCAGCTATTAGCTCCCCTGCTACAACACCAGCAGCTACTCCAGCAGCAGTTTCTAAAAACCTACTATTACCATTACCTCTATCAATATAAGCTCCTCCATGATAACCTCTACCAACCATTTGATATCTCTTTTTTCTTCCAAATAATAAGTATCCTATAAATAATCCAATAATAAATATTGCCATAAGCTCTAATATCATCAATACCCCTCCATTGAGATTATTGCTCTAAATTTATATATTACCTTTTACAATATTTAATAATTTGCATTATCTTAATAAAAAATCTTATATAAAAATTAAATAATGTAAATTAACTTAATAACATTTGATGATTTTTATACTACCTAATTTAAAATTTAATTAAAAAAATAAATTTTTGGTGTTATGTATGGAAGAGCAAAGATTGGACTGTCCAATTTGTGGAGCTAAAAATAGCTTTAAGATAATTTCCAATAAAATAGAAATTCCATATTTTGGGCCAGTATTAGAAACTACTATGATTTGTGAAAAGTGTAATTATAGAAGGAGTGATGTAATTCCTTTAGAAGTTAGAGAGCCAAAGAGATACTCTTTAAAAATTAAAGGAGAGGAAGATTTAAATAAAAGAGTTATTAGAAGTTCCTCAGGATATATATTAATTCCTGAGTTGGGAGTAGAGATAACTCCAGGACCATTAGCAGAGAGCTTTATAAGTAATGTTGAAGGAGTTTTAAATAGAGTAGATAATGTTTTACAAACACTAATAAGATGGGCTGAGACAGAAGAACAAAAAGAAAAGGCTGAAAAATTAAGAGAGAAAATAAAAGATATAAAAGAAGGTAAAGATGAAGCTACACTCATAATTTTAGACCCATTGGGGCATAGTGCTATTATAGGGGAAGGTGTTGAAGAAGAACTTTTAAGTGAGGAAGAGATAGAAAAACTAAAAGAAGGAATTAATATAAATATTATTGACAAAGAAAAAGAGAAAAAATAATTTAAAATTTTTTTATTTATTTTTTAATATTTAAAATTTAGAGGATGAAGGTTTATGATTATTGCTATTAGTGGTAAAGGTGGTGTAGGAAAAACTGCATTTACAACATTGTTAATTAAAGCACTCTCTAAAAAGACAAACAATATTTTAGTTGTAGATGCTGACCCTGATTCAAATCTTCCAGACACCTTAGGAGTGGAGGTAGATAAAACTGTTGGTGATATTAGAGAAGAGCTAAAAAAGATGGTAGAAGAAGATAAACCTCTTCCAGGAGGAATGAGTAAGTTAGATTTTTTAAAGAGTAAGATATTTGAGATTTTAGTTGAAACAGATAATTATGATTTATTAGTTATGGGAAGACCAGAGGGTAGTGGGTGTTATTGTAGTGTAAATAATTGGCTTAGGCAAATTATTGACAATCTTTCCTCTTACTATGATTATGTTATTATTGACACTGAGGCAGGTTTAGAGCATTTAAGTAGAAGAACTACTCAAAATGTAGATAAGATGATTGTTGTTACTGACCCTACAAAGAGAGGGTTAAAAACAGCTGAAAGAATAAAAAAATTAGCTAATGAGTTAGAGGTAAAATTTAAAGATATATATGTAGTTGCTAATAAAGTAAAACCTGAAGATAGGGAGTTAATAAAAAAATATGCTGAAGAATTAGGACTAAATCTTTTAGGAATCTTACCATACAATAAGGAGATAGCTGAATATGACTTAAAAGGTATTCCCCTTTGGAATCTACCAGAAGATAATGAAGTATATAAGGAAGTTGAAAAAATAGCTAATAAGTTAATAAAAAATTCCAATTGATGAAATCATGGAGATTGATAAAATTATAGAAGCTGGGAAAATAGCTGCTAAGGTTAGAGAAGAAACAAAAAAATTAATTAAACCAGGGGTTAAACTATTAGATGTTGCTGAATTTGCAGAATCTTTAATAAAAGAGCTTGGTGGTGAGCCAGCTTTTCCTTGTAATATTTCAATAAATGAGATAGCTGCTCATTATACTCCTAAGTTAAATGATGACTTAGTTTTTAGTGATGAAGATATAGTAAAGTTAGATTTAGGAGTTCATATTGATGGATATATAGCTGATACAGCAGTAACTGTTGATTTATCAGGGAAGTATAAAGATTTAGTTAAAGCTTCAGAAGATGCTCTATATACTGTTATCAATGAAATAGAGATTCCTATGAATATTGGTGAGATGGGAAGAATTATCCAAGAAGTTATAGAAAGCTATGGATATAAACCAATATCTAACTTATCTGGACATGTTATGTATAGATATGAACTCCATACAGGAACAAGTATTCCCAATATATATGAAAGAACCAACAAGGTTATAGATGTTGGAGATTTAGTAGCTATTGAGCCATTTGCAACAGATGGTTTTGGAATGGTTAAAGATGGAAATTTAGGAAATATTTATAAGTTTTTAGCTAAAAGACCTATAAGATTACCAACAGCAAAAAAACTTTTAGAAAAAATAGAAAGTAAATATAAGTATTTACCTTTTGCTGAAAGATGGGTTATAAATAATGAAAAAGAGAAATCTGCTTTAAATTCTTTGTTAAGAGCATCAGCTATTTATGGATATCCTATATTAGTTGAAAGAAATAAGGGGATGGTTAGCCAGGCAGAACATACTATATACATAACTGAAAATGATGTTATAATAACTACAAAATAGATTTTAGGAGAGTTATATGAAAATAAAATTTTATAATCGTGAAAGAGAATTAAATTATTTAAAAACTTATGTGCAGTTAGAACCAAATTCTATTTTGTTTGTTTATGGACCTAAATCATCTGGAAAAACAACTGTTATCCTTAGAGTTATTGAAGAGCTATCTAAAAGAGATGATTTGATATTTTTTTATTATGATTTAAGAGAATATGCCACTCCCACAAAAGAAGAGTTTTTAAAGATATTCTTTGAAAAAGGGGATAAAAAATATCTTCTAAATAAATTAGAGATTAATTTAGGAGTGTTTAAGTTTGGAGTTGAGGAAAATATTAATTTTAATAACTTATCTTTAAATGATGTCTTTACTAAAATGAAAGAAAGCATTAAAGAAGTTATTAAAGATGGGAAGAAACCAATTTTAATTATTGATGAACTTCAAAAATTAAAGAATATTTACTTTAATGGAGGTAAATCCCTACTAAATGAGTTGTTTAACTTATTTATCCATTTAACAAAAGTTAGACATCTTTGTCATGTTATTTGTTTGACCTCTGACACATTATTTATTGAGGAAATTTACAGAAATTCAACATTAAAAAATGCCTCAGAATATTATTTAATTGATTGGTTAGAGAAAAAAACAATAAAGGAGATTTTAAAAGAAGAAGGTTTTAATGAGGATGAAATAAACTATTGCTTAAACTATCTTTCTTTACCTTATGAAATCTCTCAACTGATAAATAACAAAAAACTTGGCTTATCTGTTAAAGAAACAATAAAGCAGTGGATTAATATTGAGAAAGATGGATTAATGTTTTTAATTGCAAATATGCCAGATGAATTAGATGAAAATAAAATATATGAAATTTTAAATAAATTTAGAGATAAAATTAAAGTTGAGGACTATGAAATTATTAAAAGAGAGTTAATTAAAGAATTTAAATTTTTAGTGGAAAATGAAATTTTGTTTTATGATGTTGTTAATGGTATAATCAAACCTACCTCAATAATTGAGTGGCATGCTATTAATGAAATAATTGAAAGGGCGTAGCCCTAATGCTTATAAACTAACTTCTATTAAAAAATGGAGTGCAATAAGAGAAGTTATTATAAAAAAGATAATAACTACTCTATAAACCAATACTTCTCTTTTAAAAATTCTAAGAACTTATTTATGTTCTTTTTTGAAAAACCATATTTTTTAGCTACTTTATATATCATCTTTTCAGATTTTGTACCATATTGAGCAGCTTTTTTTGGTCTTAAAGCAATATCTTCTGGAAGATATTTTTTAGCTACATCTCTTAAAATTTTTTTTCTTAACTCTCCTTTTAAGTAACTTTCTGGGAGTGATAAAGAGAAATCTACAAGCTCAGAATCTAAAAAAGGAACTCTTAGTTCAATAGTATTTGCCATACTACAATGGTCATCTCTCTCTAAATTGACCTTATATAAGTTTTTTATATCTTTTATTAGCTCTTCTTTTAAATTTTCTGAATTTTCATGTCTTTTATATCCTCCAAAAATTTCATCTGCTCCCTGTCCTGATAAGACAACCTTTAATTTATCTTCTTTAGCCAACTTAGTAGATAGATAAATAGGAATTCCAACAGATAAGTTCAATAAATTTATGTCATCCAAAGCTTTAACAACTTTAAATAAATGTTCCTCAAATTCATTCTCATTAATTATATATGTTTTTAGCTCTAAATTTAAATAATTAGCAAGTTTTTGAGCATATTTTAAATCTTCACTATCCTCTGTTCCTACTGCATAAAGTGTAGTATTAACATACTTAGAAGAATAATAAGCTATTAAAGAGCTATCTAAACCTCCTGAGCAAATAACTCCTACTCTATCTAAACCTCTAACCCTCTTATATACAGCTTTTTTTAGTATTTTATCTAAATAATCAACAGCTTTATTGTAAGAAATATTCAATTCAGGAGAATTTTTTACAATCTCTTTTTCAATAATTTCATACCTTAAATTATCTAAATAGTAAATTAAATAGCTATTTGGCTTTAATCTTTTTATTTTTGAATTTAAATAATCTAAATCTTTTTTTTCTTTATTTATATTTATTAAGAGATGGTAAAGAGCCTTTCTCTCAGAAGAGAAGGCAAAATATTTATCTGTATCAACATAAAATAGAGGTTTTACACCAAATCTATCTCTACCTAAGATTAAAATATTCTTTTTTTTGTCATATATTGCATATGCATAGTCTCCATCCAATCTATACAATGCTTTATCTTCATAAAGATGTAAAATAACTTCACTATCTGAGTCAGTTTTAAATGTGTGCTCTTTTAGCTCATTCATTATCTCTATGTAGTTATAAATCTCTCCATTACATATAACCCATAAGCTCTCATCTTCATTTGATATAGGTTGTAAATATCTTCCTACTATTGCTAATCTATTATGACCAAAAGAAATAAAAAATGTTTTATCTAACTTTAAATTATCTTTATCCAAACCTTCTTTAAAATAATAGACGTCATCATCAACATATAATCCTGAGCCATCTTTACCTCTATGCTTTAAAATCTTCATCATATCTAAGGAATATCTAACATCTAAACAGCAACCTTTTGCAATAATCCCTGATATTGAGCACATAATTAATCAGCTGATGATTTATGGATGCTTTAGTTATGGCTGGTGGAAAAGGTAGTAGATTAGGCTATGTAGAAAAGCCATTAATAAAAATTGATAATAAGTATTTAATTGATATTGTAATTAATTCTTTATTAAATAGTAGGGAGATAGATAAAATATTTATTGCAACCTCACCTTATACTAAAAACACAAAAAAATATTTACTCTCAAAATATAAAAACTATGACAATATTTTTTTAGTTGATACTTATGGCTTTGGTTTTATTGTAGATATTAACTACTGCTTTAAATATTTTAATAATCCTTTTTTAGTTGTATCTTCTGATATAATTGTAGATAGTGAGACTATCAACAACATTATTAGCTATTTTAAAGGTCTAAATGTTGAAGCTCTTTCTGTGTATATTCCAAAAGATAAATATGTAGGCTCAACTAAACCATATAAAAACTTAGTTCCTGCTGGAATAAATATTCTTTCTCCAAAATGTGGGTATCAAAAGGAGGAAGTATATATATTAGATAGATTAATATTGAACATTAATACAAAATATGATTTAGATTTAGTAAAGTTGGTGATATAATGAAAAAGATGCCTGGAAAATTAATAATTGGGAAGGCAGTTATAGGGGATAAAGGTTCATCATTGGGAGAGTTGAAAGATATTATTTTTGATGAAAAAACTGGAAAAATTGTATCTATTGAAGTTATGCCTTATGAAGGAAGTATTTTAAAAGAACTGTATCCAGAGAGTGAGAAAGTTTTAATTTTATTTAAAGCTGTTAAGTCAATAAAAGATTTTGTTTCAGTATATGAGAAAGAATTAAAACCAGAGAATATTAAGGTGATAGAATAGAATTCACAAAAATGCATAGTTTAGGAAATGATTATGTAGTTGTTAATGAGTTCAAAGAGAAAAAAGTAGATGATAAAGAAAATTTCTCTAAGAGAGTTTGTAGAAGAAAATTCTCTGTTGGAGCTGATGGAGTTATATTTGTTGAAAAATCTGATAAGTATGATGTAAAATTTAGAATTTTTAATGCAGATGGTTCTGAAGCTGAGATGTGTGGTAATGGAATTAGATGCTTTGCTAAATATGTATATGAAAGAGTATTAAAAAAGAATCCTTTATATGTTGAAACAAAAGCAGGTTTAAGAGTTTGTGAGTTGGAGATAGAAGATGATAAAGTAAAGAAAATTAGAGTTTATATGGGAAAAGCTTCATTTAAACCTGAAGATATTCCTCTCTCAATAAATAAAGAGTTGATAAATGAGAAAATAGAAATAAATGGTAGAAAATTTATAGGAACTGCTGTAAGTGTAGGTAATCCACATCTTATAATTTTTGTAGATGACTTAGAAAGTATTAGAAAAGATTTAGATAAAATTGGAAAAGAGTTGGAGAATCATCCTTTATTCCCAAATAGAATAAATGTGCATTTTGTTAAAGTTCTAAATAGGAGAGAGATTAGAATATTAACATGGGAGAGGGGAGTTGGCTATACAATGGCATGTGGAACAGGAGCTACAGCATCAGCTTATGTTTCTCACTATCTAAATAAGACAGATAATAAAGTTGTTGCTCACTTAGATGGAGGAAATTTAGAGATAGAGATAGAAGAAGATGGGATATATATTAAAGGAGATGCACATACTGTCTTTGATGGAAAATTGTTAGATTATTAAAATGTCTAATCAAATTAATTTATTTGTTTATGCTAATGTTCTATAGATAGATTTTTATAGAATTATATAATTTATAATTTTCTTGGATTTTATGTGGCGCGGGGTACCGGGCTTGGTAGCCCGGGGCGGACTTCAGATCCGTCGAGGGCGAGAGCCCTCGGGGTTCGATTCCCCCCCTGCGCCGTCTAAAATTATTTTTGGAATCGTTTATGGAAAAGTTATATTCTAAAGTTGGAGATATATCTAAACTTAAAGAAATTATTAATTCTTTAGAAAATTTTACTGGAATAATTAGGTTAGATAATGCTTTTTTATTTTATAAAAATTCCAAGTTAATAGCCTCTAAATTAAATGATAAAGATGAATCTTTGGAGTATATTATTTCTATTTTGCCAGAAAAGTTTTTAATAGAAGTTTATAAGGTTGATGATGTAGATAATTATTTAAATAACTTTAAAGCTGATGACTTTTTTATTGAAGTATCTAAAATTCCCATTGTAAGGAATAATTCTATTATTATAAATAAATATTCTGACATATATAAATTTATAAATGATAGTAAAGTTATCTTTTATCCAAAGAGATTTAAAAATGAGAAATTTATAGTCATCTATAAAAATAAAAAAGAAATATTTTGTGCATTTTTTGGTAAAAAGGAAATTTTTGGTAGAAGAGCATTATCTAAATTAAAGACAACATTTGCAGTAAGTGAGTTTTTAGTAAAAATAGATAATATAGATGATGAGCAGATTAAAAAACTTAGAGAAGAATTTAATAATAAGGGATTTTTATTTATTGAAGATGATTTTAATAGCTTAATAAAAAAGATAACTCAAAAAGAACCAATAGTTTATGAAAACAAATCTTTAAGTGATGTTTTAGATGATTTATCTTTAATAAAGGTTGTTGGCAGTGATGTGGGATATATTATCTCAAAAAACAAAAAACCTATATATGCATTTTTAAAGGACTATGAAGGTAAGAAATCATATAGATTAATAAAAAGTATGTGTTTAGTTGAGGATGTTAAATTTTATATATATCCATTAACAAAAGAAGAACTTAAAGCTTTTGAAATATTTGAAGATAACAAAATAAAGTAAATTCAATAAAATTTTATATTTTTTCTTATCAGTTCTTTATATTTCTCTTCATCAGGAACTGTTAAAATCTCTTTTGAAGGTAGTTTTATAGAAGCTCTGAATCCATATTTTTTGGCTATTTCAGTTGCTATTTTGTTATATTTATACAACTGATTAAATAATTCTTCATTTAATTCAGCATTGTAATCAGCATACTGCAAACAACAACCTTCTCTCCATAAATGCCTATCTCCCACCTCATGAGCTTTCTCAATTTTTAGATTGTAGTATTCTTGAAGCTTTAATATATCTTCATAAGCCAACCTTATCAATGGTCTAAAAAACAAAAGTTTATATTTTTTTGGAACAGGTGTTAGTTCCATTCTATTATAGATAACATCTCCATACTCTAATCTAAGATAGTTCATAACTGCTCCAACTATTCTATCTAATGCAGAATCTCCTGTTAGTATAACTTTTATATTATTCTCTTTTGCAATATCAGCTGTAAAATCTTTCATAATATTTTTACAAATTCTACAAATACTTCCTCCTTTTGCTCCTTTTATCCTTCTTAATAGTTCTTCACTAATATCTTTATAAATAACTGGAATATCAAATTTTTTTGATAGATATTCTACATTTTTCTTTGCTATTTCCCAGCTCCATCTATGATAAAAATGAACTAAATATTTAACATCAATACCACATTCCAAAGCCAATGCAACAGCAACAGCACTATCTTTTCCACCAGAAACCATAGCAATAGCTTTTTTATCAATATTCTTAAACTGCTCTCTTATCTCATTTTTTAATTGCTCTAAATTATTTAATTTTCTTTTTGTTTTAGTCCATTCTGAAAATTCCATAAAAATTCACTGAATAATATCTTTTAAAATCTCTAAAAACTCTTTAATTTCTTCAAATGTTCCAATAGATATTCTTACATAGTTATCTCCTAAACCTTCAAAAGATGAGCAATCTCTTACAATAACACCTCTTTTTAAAAGTTCTTCACAAAAATCTTTTGACTTCATAGTTTTTAGCTCAACCAACAAGTAGTTTGCCTCAGAAGGATAAACATTAATATCTTTGAATTTTTTAAGTTCTTTGTATAGGTATTCCCTAACTTTTATCCCTTCATTAACACAAAAGTTAAAAAACTTTCTATCTCTTAAAGCTCCTATTGCACCTACTTGGCTCAATCTTGTTAAGCTAAATGTAGGTTTAACTCTCATCATATAACTTATTATATTTTCATTAGCTACTCCATATCCAACTCTTAAACCAGCTAATCCAAATACTTTGGAGAATGTTCTTAAAATTAGGATATTATCATAATCATTAATTTTCTTAGTCCAATCATACTCTTTTTTAGCATACTCAATATATGCATGGTCAATAACAACTAATGAATTTTCTGCCTCTTCAATTATCTTCTTTATATCTTTATTGTCAATTATATTTCCTGTTGGATTATTTGGAGAACATAAAAATATTACCTTAGTTTTATTAGTTATTTGACTCAAAACACTATCAACATCTAACTTAAAATCTTTTTCTTTATCAAACTTAGCAAATCTTATTTTTGCTGAATAAATATCAGCTAATAATCTATATTGTGTAAATGTAGGAATAGGAATAATTACTTCATCATCTTTATCTACAAAAGTTTTAAAAATCACATCTAAAATCTCATCAGCTCCATCACCTCCAACAATTATATTTTTTTCATCAACTCCTAAAAATTTACTTAACTCATTCATTAAAATTGGATTTATTGGCTCTGGATATTGATGGATATTATCTAATTCATCTAAAATTAATTTTTTGGCTAATTCAGAAGAGCCCCAAGGATTCTCATTAGAACCAAGTTTTATAATCTTCTTTAAATTATATCTTCTCATTATTTCCTCTTTTGATTTTCCTGGCACATAAGGTTTTAATTTTTTTACATTTTCTTTAACTTCCATATTTACTCTCCTCCACCAACTGGATATAAACTATTATCAATCTATAATTAAAAAGCTTAATGAATTTTTGAAGTTATTAAAAATTTTGATAACTAAAAATAAATATTTACTCTACACAAATAGAGGTTGTCGAAAAAACATAAAATGTGGAGTAAAGTAATAAAAAATATGAGCAGAGGAAAATACAAAAAAAGACAATGATACTGGAAAATATATGATAGAAAATAGGAAATAATAATATAGTATAGTAATGTTATAATAAACTTTATTTTAGGTATTATAAATAATTTATGTAAAGAAAATCCCAAAAAATCTGAGAATTTTTAATGAAGAGAATATATAAACTTAGAGGGGTCATTAAAGCGAGATTTAGAGGCTTTGAAACAAAAGACAGACTAAAATTAAACGAGAAATTAGAAAAAAGTAAAGACATTTATTTATTATCAACCACAATTTCTCATAATATCTTATCACTTGCTTATATGGTCTAATCTACCAATATTATTAAATTTTTTTCCTTCTTATAATTTTTCGATAACCTCTGCTATACCCAAAGTTTTAAATGAATATGTTTGATTAATTATTAAAAAAATAATTTAATTATTTAAATTTAATTGCTTTTTTTCTACATACCGAATAGCATTCAAAACATCTTATACATTCCATCTGATTTATATTTTCAGTCAATTTTATTTGCATAGGACATTTAAATTCACACAATCTACATTTTACACATCTATCAAAATCTATCCTTAACTTTACTACTGAAATTTTAGAGAATAAACTCAATAATGCTCCAACAGGACAAATATATCTGCAAAAAAATCTTGGAATGTAGAAAGATAGTACCATAAATACTACTAATAAAAATACTCCTAAAACTAACATTTTAAATTTTATTCCAATAACAAATAATATAGTTATCATTACTAATACAAAGTATTTTATATAAATTAGTTTATTGTGAAGTTTATCATCAATTTTTGGAAGTTTTCTTAATTTGGATATTTTGACTCTTAACTTATATGATAAATCAAACAAAAATCCAAATGGACACATCCATCCACAATAAACCCTACCAAATATTAAAGCTAAAACAACAGGAATAACAATCAAATAACTTAGATAAGAATACATAAATCTAATAATACTCAAATTAAACTTATTGACTAATAAGTATCTAATAAAGAATATTGATTGTGAGATTCTTCTAATTGTTTGAAGTTTCATAATCTCTACCATCTCTAAAATTAAATTTATTTTATTTATCTATTTATGTTGCTCTTAATTATAAATAGCTATTTATGTTTATCTCATCCAAATTTGATATAAAAATTCATAAAAAGTAATAAGGTGGTAGTTTGAGATTAGCTATTATAGATTATGAAAGATGTCAGCCAAAAAAATGCTCATTGGAATGTATAAAGTACTGTCCAGGAGTAAGAATGGGAGAGAAAACTATTGAATTAGATGAAAAAACAGGAAAACCTGTAATATCAGAGGTTTTATGTTCAGGATGTGGGATTTGTGTAAAAAAATGTCCATTTAAGGCAATATCAATAATTGGACTTCCTGAAGAGTTAGGAGAGGATAAGATAGTTCATTCCTATGGACAGAATAGATTTAAATTGTTTGGATTAGTTGTGCCAAGAGAGGGTGTAGTTGGAATTATAGGACAGAATGCAATAGGTAAATCTACTGTTATAAGGATTTTAGCTGGAGAATTAATTCCTAATTTAGGAAAGCATGATGAAAATATAAGTTATGATGATGTTATTAAATATTTTAGAGGGACTGAACTACAAAGTTATTTTGAACTTTTAAAAGAAAAAAAGATAAAGCCAATTCATAAAGTTCAGTATGTTGATATTCTACCTAAGGTTGTTAAAGGTAAGGTCGGGGAGTTGTTAAAGAAAGTGGATGAAAAAGGGATGTTTGACTATGTTGTTGAAAAGCTTGAATTAAAAAATATCTTGGATAGAGAGTTGTCTCAACTTTCAGGAGGAGAGTTGCAAAGAGTTGCTATTGCTGCTGCTTATTTAAGAGAAGGAGATATATACTTCTTTGATGAGCCCACATCTTGGTTAGATGTCAAACAAAGGTTTAATATGGCTAAGTTGGTTAGAGAACTCAATAGAGTTGTAGTTGTTGAGCATGACTTAATTGTTTTAGATTACTTATCAGATTTTGTTCATATCATGTATGGAGTTCCAGGAGCTTATGGGATAGTTTCCTTACCTAAAAGTGTAAGAGTTGGAATAAATGAATATCTCTATGGAGAACTAAAAGAGGAAAATATAAGGTTTAGGAAAGAACCTATAATTTTTGAGAAAAGGGCTGTTATTGATTACAAAAATAGACCTACTCTTTTAACTTACTCATCTATAAAAAAGAGTTTAGGAAGTTTTAAGTTGGAAGTTGAAGGAGGAACAATATATAAAGGGGAGGTTATAGGCATTTTAGGACCTAATGGAATAGGTAAAACAACATTTATAAAGTTGTTGGCAAATGTTATAACTCCTGATGAGGGAGAAGTTATTAAAGATAAAGATATTAAAGTATCTTACAAACCTCAGTATATAACTCCTGATTATGATGGAACTGTTGAGGATTTATTATCTCAGGTGGCAAATATACACTCTTCCTACTATAAAACAGAAATATTAAATCCACTTCAATTAGAGAAGTTGTTAGATAGGGAAGTTAAAGAACTCTCAGGAGGAGAGTTGCAAAGAGTTGCTATTGCATTATGTTTAAGTAGAGATGCTGATATCTATTTATTAGATGAGCCCTCTGCTTTCTTAGATATTGAACAAAGATTAGCAGTCTCAAAAGTAATTAGAAGGACAGCAGATGAAAAAGAAGCAGGGATTTTTGTTGTTGACCACGATATTCTCTTCCAAGATTATATATCTGATAGATTTATAGTATTTAGTGGAGAACCAGGAAAGTATGGTAAAGGTAGCTCTCCACTAAATAAAAGAGAAGGTGCTAATAGATTCTTAAAAGAGATGAATGTAACATTTAGAAGAGACCCAGAAACTGGAAGACCAAGGGCTAATAAAGAAGGTAGCCAAAGAGACAAAATACAAAAAGAAAAAGGAGAATACTACTATGAAGAGTAAGAAGGTTTTAGCTGCAGGAACTTTTGATATTCTTCATCCTGGACACTATGAATATTTAAGGTATGCTAAAAGTTTAGGGGATGAGTTAGTTGTTGTTATTGCAAGAGATAAAACAGTTGAAAAAATAAAAGGTAGAAAACCAATAATTCCAGAAGAACAAAGAAGATTTATGGTTGAGGCACTAAAACCAGTTGATAGAGCAATTTTAGGTAGTATAAATAATATGTTTGAACCAATTATTAAAGAAAAGCCTGATATTATAGTTTTAGGTCCTGACCAGGAAACTTTTAAAGAAGAAGAATTAAAACAAAAATTAAAAAATTTTGGTTTAGATGTTGAGGTTGTTAGATTTAAAAATTATATAAGATGTCCATTCCATAGTTCCTATGATATTGTAAAAGAAATATTAAGAAGGTTTAATAAATGCTACCAAGAGAAGAAGCAATAAGAATAATAAAAAAATATATTCCAAGATATAACTTAAATAATGAAGAAGATATAAAAAAACAACTTTTAAGAGAGTTAATTAAGAACAACTTACTAATAAAAACTGATGATAATACATATACACTTCCAACTTATGGAGAATTAATGCATTCTAAGGTTGGAGCTTTAACTGAAAGTATATATAAATTTGCAATTCCTTCAAAAATAAAATTTAAAAATAAACCTAAAATTTTAGATTTATGCTCAGGTTTAACATACAATGCAGTTGCAGCTCTTCATTACAATATTGAGAGTAGAATTGACTTAGTAGAGATTTGTGAAGAAGTTCTTTTCCTTTCTATATTTTTAGATATTCCTTTAAAAGAGCATGAAATTGTTAAAGATAAAATAAGAGAATACTTTTTAAATAAAAGAGGGATTGAATACACATCTTCATATAACAATATAACTGTAAATGTTGTTGATGCAAGAGAATTTATTAAATCAAAAAGATTAGAGTATGATGTTATTTTTCATGATGCTTTCTCTCCTAAAAGAGACCCTACATTATACACCTTAAATTTTTTAAATAATTTATATAAATCTATGAAAAAGAATTCAGTTTTATTGTCTTATTCATCCTCTATCCCATTCAGAGCTGGTTTGGTTGAAAGCAACTTCTATATAACTGAGGAAAAAAGTATAGGGAGAAAAAGAGGAATTACTTTGGCATATAAAAACTATAATGAAGGTAGAATAAATTTAGTGGATGAAAGAGTTATAGCTTTATCTATCAATTCAATTCCTTATATAGGGAATGAGAAAGAAGAAATTATTAAAAATAGAGAAAAACTGAAAGAGAAATTAAAAGATAAGCTTATAAAAATGAATAAATATATATCCACAAAAAGAATTAAGAGAGGAGCTATTCCAGAGCATATTTTAGATATTCAGAAAGAAAATTTAAACTCAACACTAATTATAAAAAAGATAAGAGAATACTATTTTAATGAGAGTAGTATTTTAAATATACTGGTGGAAGAATGAAAGTTAAAGATTTAATGGATAAAAATTTTGTTAAGATTTATGAGGATTATAGAATTATTGATGCAATAGAAAAACTAAAAAAGAAAAAAAGATTTTCTGCACCAATATTAAATAAAGAAGATAAATTAATTGGGTGGATAACTACTTTAGAATTGTTGGGATTAAAAGAAAAAGAATTTAATGAAAATATAACTAAAATTATGCTTCCTAAGGAAGATGTTATTTATGTTTATGAAGATGATGAAGCAAGAGATGTAGTTTTAAAGTTTGTTAAATATAAAGTTGTTAGTATTCCTGTATTGTCAAGAGATGGTAGAGTTGTAGGAATGGTTAGAAATTGTGATATTGTTAAGACATTAGCTAAGCTTTATGAGATTCCTGTCTATAAAATTTTTAAAGAGCTCCATAACTATCTTAAAGATGTTAGTTGGGAAGAATTAATGGAAGCAGCTGCAATAGTAACAAAGAAAACAACTGGGAAAGATATAACTCCAAAAGAATATGAGGAAATAATTAAAAAAACAACATTTGGAAAAGCTATATGGGAATGTGGAGGTTTAGAGAAGTTCTTTGTTGGATTAGTTGAGATTGGAATGGTTGCATTAGCAAGAAAATTGGCAAAAGCCAGAGGGAAAAAAGCATGAATATTAAAGAGGAATTAGAAAAAATAATTTATAGAAAAGATTATGATTTATGGAAATTCTTAGAGAAAGCTTATGAGAAAAATATAAAGTTGGATTTTGGTCATTTTATCCTTTTAAATATTTTAATTGGAATAAATGAATTATATTCTAAATTAATAGAAAAGTATGGAAAAGACAAAGCCAAAGAGATTTTAGAAAATTCAGATATTTTTGTAAAAAATACTGACTTTATTTCAGGAGAATTTTTAAAGAGTTATATAAATAGAAAGAGTAGAGTGGCTGTTCATAATAGAATTAGTGATTTAAAAAAATTAGGTTTTGTTATAGAGAGTAAAACTGGCCCTTATGGAGGCTATAAGTTAATAGACACTCCAGAATGGTTTAAAAATTAAAGGTGGGATTTTGGACATTTTAATAGTTAATGATGATGGAATATATTCTCCTTCATTAGTTTCTCTTTACAAAGCTTTAAAAGAAAAATTTAAAAATGCAAATATAACAATAGTAGCTCCAACAAATCAGCAGAGTGGTATTGGGAGGGCTATAAGTTTATTTGAGCCATTAAGAATGACTAAGGTAAAGTTAGATAAAGATATCTATGGTTATGCTGTTTCAGGAACTCCAACAGATTGTGTTATCTTAGGAATATATCAAATCTTAAAGAAAGTTCCTGATTTGGTTATATCTGGAATAAACATAGGTGAAAATTTAGGAACTGAAATTATGACCTCTGGAACATTAGGAGCAGCTTTTGAAGCAGCACATCATGGAGCTAAGGCATTAGCTTCTTCATTACAAATGACTACTGATGACTTTAAATTTAGTGAGTTATCTATTCCAATAGATTTTACAATTCCTGCTAAAATAACAGCTGAGATTGCTGAAAAATATTTAAAATATGATTTACCTTGTGATGTCTTAAATTTAAATATTCCTGAAAAAGCTAATTTAAATACACCAGTTGAAATTACAAGATTAGCTAAAAAAATGTACTCTACACATGTAGAAGAGAGAAAAGACCCAAGAGGTAGGCCATACTATTGGATAGATGGATATCCAATTTTTGAAGAAGAGGAAGATACTGATGTATATGTTCTAAGAAGAAAAGGACATATATCCATAACCCCACTAACATTAGATACAACAATAAAAAATATAGATGAATTTAGAAAAAAATATAAAGATATTTTAAAAATTTAAATTTTTGTGGAATGTTATGCTAAAAACTGAAAATTTATCAGTTGGTTATGGAAATTATGTAGTTATAAAAGATATAAATTTAGAAATTAATAAAGGAGAAATATTATGTATAATTGGGCCTAATGGAGCAGGAAAATCAACATTATTAAAGACAATTGCATCTTACTTAAAACCATTAAGTGGAGTTGTATATTTAAATGGAAAGATTGTTCATAATTTAAAACCAAAAGATTTAGCCAAAGAAATGGCTGTAGTTTTGACTGAAAGAGTAAATCCTGGAAATTTAACAGGATTTGATATTATAGCCATTGGAAGATATCCATATACTGATATATTTGGACGATTATCAAAAAGAGATAAAGAAATAATATATGAAAGCGCCAAATTAGTAAATGCTACTCATTTGTTAGAAAAAAATTTCTTTGAAATGAGTGATGGAGAAAAACAAAAAATTATGATTGCAAGAGCTTTAGCTCAAGAGCCTAAAATTTTAATCTTAGATGAACCAACTACTTTTTTAGATGCTAATCATAAGATAGAGATAACTCTGTTGTTAAGAAAATTAGCAACTGAAAAAAAATTAGCAATAATTGTAACACTTCATGATATTGAGCTGGCTTTAAGGATTGCTGATAAGATGGTGCTAATTAAAGACAATAAAATTATGGCTTATGGTTATCCTGAAAATATTATGAAAAGAGAAACTGTAAATAAACTTTATGATTTGAAAAGAGCAAATTATTCAGAGATTATTGGATATTTTGAATTAAAATCAAACCCAAAAAAAGATTTAAAAATTTTTGTTATTTGTGGAGGGGGTAGTGGAGCCAATGTTTTGAGATATTTAGTAAAAAATGGATATAATGTAGTAGTTGGAGTTTTACATAAAAATGATGCTGATTATTTTATAGCTGAAACAATGAACTTAAAAATCATTGAAGAAGATGCATATAATCCAATTACTGATGAAAATTTTGATAAAGCTGTAAATGAAATAAAAACATGTGATATAGTAGTTTGCACTAATTTTCCAATAGGTGAAATAAATAAAAAAAATTTAGAGCTTATTGAAATAAGTAAAAAATTAGGGAAAAAAATTATTTTTTATGATGGAGATATTTCAGTATTTAAAAATGTTCTAAAATAATAATTATTTATAGTAATTTTTGGTGTATTTATGAAATTCAAAAGATACATAGTATTGCTAATAATTCTAAATATTGTGCTGGTTATACTTTCAATTTATAGTATATTATTAGGTACTATTCCTATAAAAAGTGGAGAATTATTTAACTATCTATTAAAAGGTACTACTGGAAACATTATTAAAGATAAAATAATAGGTATATTAAGATTACCAAGAACTATTGGAGCAATAACTGCTGGAATGGCTATTGCATTAGCTGGTGTTTTAATGCAAGGATATTTTAGAAATCCATTAGCAGACCCTTATTTAATGGGAGTTGCCAGTGGAGCATCATTAGGAACTGTTCTATATATATTTACCAGCACACTTTTTAAATTTGGAATTCCACACAATATATATGGTTTTATCATTTCAGCATATATTGGTTCTATAATAACAATGTATATTGTAATAAATATTGCAAAGATTGTTAAACAACTCTCAACATTATTAATTTGTGGATTAATGATTGGAGCAGTAGTTTCAGGGCTTACTACAATTGTTATATATTTGAATAGCTATTTTAGTGGAGAGAATCATAATTTATCAAGCTATTTAGTATGGGAAATGGGTTCAGTAAGTAATTTAACATGGGATATGATAATATTAATGGCTATAATAATTTTTCCAGTTTCTGTAATAACCTATATTTTCTTATCAAAAAAATTAGATGCCTATTTATTAGGAGAATACTATGCATTAAGTGTTGGTATTGATACAAAATATTTAAGAAAATGGCTAATTATTCTATCTTGTATTTTAACTGCAACAGTTGTTGCTTTTACAGGACCTATTGCATTTATTGGAGTAATATGTCCTATAATTGCAAGATTAATTTGTGGAACTTCAAAACATGTCTATGTAATTCCAATAGCTATGCTTTTAGGAGCAATATTTTTAGTTTTTGCAGATATATTAACAAGACCTGGAGTTTTAATTCCATTATCATCAAATCCATTACCCTTACTTTGTCCATTGTCAATTGTTGGAGCTCCAATTGCTATTTTTATATATCTAAAAACAAGAAAAGGGACTATAAATGAATAGAATTAAAACTATTCTAATTTTGTTGATATTTTCACTAATATTGCCTATTTTTGCATTATATTATAGTGGAAATACTGGATATATCTCCTTCAATGATATTGTTAATTTTATATTAAAAGGAACTACAGGTAATGAGTTTAAAGATTTTATAATAAAGGATATTAGATTACCACCAATAATTGGGGCTATTCTCATTGGACTAACATTATCTACTGCTGGTTTAATGTTACAAATATTATTTAGAAATTTGTTAGTGTCTCCATATACAACTGGCATATCTTCTGGAGTTTTAATGGTTGTTGCAATAGTTATATTTATAGATTCTTTATCTCATATACTCAAACTAATTTTTGGAAATAATTTTATTTTAGTTGCTGGATGGTGTGGTGGAGTATTCTCAATGATTTTATTAATTATTATTGCTTTAAGAGTTAGAAGCACAAATGATATTATAATTGTTTCCTTACTACTCAGTTATTTATTTTTAGGAGTAAGGTCATATCTTATTGCCAATGCTGAGGAGTTAAAAGTTCATGAATACTGGGAATTTTCAATTGGGTCATTGTCTAAAATAACATTAAATGATATAGTTCCAATGGTCATTTGTACAGTTATATTTATTGTTGGAGTTATATTTCTAATAAAATCTTTAAATGCATTATTATTTGGAGAAAATTATGCTAAAAGTTTTGGATTGGATATAAAAAAGACTAGAATTCTAATATTATTTTTTGCATCTTTTATAACAGGTTCAATAATTCCATATGTGGGCTTAATTCCCTTTGTTGGACTAATTGCTCCATACTTAGCAAGGCCTTTAATAAAAACTTCAGATAATAGATATTTAGTGCCAACAACAATGCTTTTAGGAGTTATATTAATGATTGTATGTTACCTTATCTCGTTAAAATATTATGTGCTATTTTCTTATATTTTTGGAATAAAAAAATATGGCTCTCCTTTACCAATTGCATCTGTTTTAGATATATTAGGTGGATTGTTAGTTGTGTATTTGGTTTATAAAGGTGAAAAGAAAATAATTATTTCTTAAATAAGCTAAATTTTAAATACTACCAAATTATTAATAATATAATAATTCTTCATATTTGATAGCCACAATTATTGGTGATATTATGAAAAAGATGTATTTTATAATTTTAATGATAATTGCTTCTATTATAGTTGCAGGATGTATAAATGGAGTCAATGAGAATAAAAGTTCAGCAACAGAACATACAAAAAAGTTAGTGTCATTAAATTCATTAGAAAATGTTGTTGAATATGCAAAATATTTTAAATTATATCCTAATTGGGATAATGGATATTGTGTAGTTATTGACTCAGAGGGTAACAAGTTTATATTACTTGAAGGTAACAACTCCAATATAGCCTTTAATATATCTAATGCAAAAATCATTCATGTTCCTGTAAAGAGAATAGTTACTGACTTTTATTGTCCAATAATAGCTACTGCAGATATATTAAATTCATATCATAATACAATAGTTGGAGCTCCAAAATATGCAATAAAAGATTCTCCAAAACTTTCAGAGTTATATAAAGAAAAGAAAGTTGTAGATATTGGCAGTCCTACCAAGGGAGTAAATTATGAAATAATTGCAAACTTATCACCAGATATAGTATTTTTATCAGATTGGCCAAGTGAGGATAAAGTAGAAGAAAAATTAAAAGAGCTTGGAATTACAGTTTCAAGATATTATACATATAAAGAACCAACATATTTAGGTAGAATTGAATGGGTAAAATTTGCTGCTGCATTTTGGGGAAGCAATGCCTACAAAAAAGCTGAAAAATGGTTTAATAACGTAGTTAAAACAAAAGAAAATATTACAAATAAACTTAAAGATGTAAAATATAAACCTACTGTTGTTATATTTAGCTGGTCAAAGTATAGAAATATGCCATTAGTATATGGTAATGATAAATACTACAATGAGCTTATAGTAGAATTTAAAGGTAATAATATCTTTGGAGATTATAAAACCCAATATTTAGATAAAGAAATTTTCTATGAAAAAGCAATAAATGCTGATGTTGTAATAATGATTAACTACTACAATACAAATGTGACAAACTTAGAAGAATTTAAAAAAGAATTTCCAGATATTCCAATTGAAAAGTTTAAAGCTTTCAAAAATGGTAGATTCTATGTTTCAAATCCAAAATATTACATATATGAAAATATAGACCCTGCTGGATATATGTTAGATTTTGCAAAAATGATACATCCAGAGGTTTTTGGAAATGGTAGTTTAAAATATTTCTATAAGATTCAATAAATCCTAATTTTTTATTTAAAAATATTAAAAATTTTGATTAATTTTCTATTTAATATAGATAGCTGGCTTCATTGGAATAGCTAATTTCTTTTTGTTTCCTTTATCTTCTCCATTTATTATTATTTCACAATTAAACTCTTTTTCTAAGAACTCTTTTGCATTTTCTAAAACTTTAATCTCATCAATAGCCTTTATATTCATTTTTATTAGTTGAAGAATTAATTTAGATATTTCTTTACCCTTCTTTCTAAATTCTGGATTTTGCATTATTATTTTCATTATTTCTCTTATATTTTTGTCTTTATGTTGATTTATTATATTGCATACTTCACATTTCCAATCTTCTGCAGTGTAAATATATATTTTCTTAGGTGTTATCTTAGCAACATTAATTATTTCTTTAATATCATTAATCAAACTTTTTATATACTCCTCAGCAATTATAAGGTTTTCATCAATTTCTTTAACCTCTGGGAATTTTGATATGGATACAAATTCTTTTTTTCCTAACATTTCCCACATTTCTTCTGCTAAGTGTGGAGTAAATGGAGCCAACATCTTTATTAATACTTCAATAAATTCTATTAATATTTCTTTATTGTCTCCTCCTCTTCTTTTATACCATCTCAAATCATCAAACAACTTATAAATTATTAATCCAGCTTTTCTCATTTCAAAGTTTTCCATATACTCAATATATTTCTTTAAATCTGAATATAGAACACTTAAAAGCCATTTATCTATAAATTCATTTTCTTTACTTTCTTTCATTTCTTTTATTTCTTTAACTGTTAAATAGACTCTCTCTAAGAATTTTTTTGTATTTTCTAAACCTTTAAACTTAATATCTAAATCTTGTGGAAGTTCTGCCTCAGTTGTTATGTAGAATCTTCCCACATCAGCTCCATACTTTTCAGCTACCTCTAAAATAGGAAGTAATGGACCCTTTGATTTAGAAAGTTTTTTACCTTCAATAGTTACATAACCATTAACAACTATTCCCTTAGGCCAAAACTCCTCTGGAAAGATAGCAACATGGTTGAATATATAAAATGTTAAGTGGTTTGAAATTAAATCCTTAGCTGAACATCTCCAATCTACTGGATAGTAGTAGATAAACTCCTCTCTCATCTTTTCTATTATTTCCTTATCTAAATTAGATTTTTTGCTAACATCATCTAAATCTCCTTTTCCTAAAAATATGTAGTCAAACAACTCCAAGGTTAAGCTTTCAGGAGGTATATTATATTCATTTATATATTTAGCTATTGTGTAATAAGCTGGATATATAGTTGAATCTGAAAGAGATTCAATTATCCAATTCACATCAAATGGAAACTTAGTTCCTAACCCTCTCCTTCTAACACATGCTTTATCTTTCATCCAGTCAATTTTTTCATGGAATATCTTTCTTAAATTCTCTGGAATAAAGTTCATTCTATCTACACATTTATGAGCTAATTCTTTCCATTTTTTATCAGAATACTTTATAAACCATTGTCCTTTTACTAATTTAACAACACACTCACTACCACATCTACATACTACTCTCTCACTTAACTCATACATAATTGTAGCAATTCCTTTGTTTATCAAATCTTCTGCAATTTTGTCCTTTGCCTCTCTAACAGCTAAACCTTTGTATTCTCCACAGTTTTCATTTAAAATTCCTTTGTGGAATTCAGTTTTATATACTATTTTAGTAGCTTCTTCTAACTTTTCTTTATCCTTTTGATTTTTAATATTCAGTTTTTCAACAACATCCTTAGCAGGATATTCAGAGTAGTTAGGAACTTTTATTAATGAAATTATTCCCACTTCATCTAATTTATTTAAATCTTTTAAAGCTATGTAGTCATAAGGAGCATGAGCTGGGACAGACATAACAATTCCAGTCCCTACATTAACATCCACAAACTCAGCTGGAAGTATAGGGACTTCTCTATTGGTAACTAAGTTTAAGGCCTTTTTGTTTAAAAGAGATTCTCCTTTAAACTCCTCTAATATTTCTATTTTTTTATTTTGATATTTTAATTTTTCAGCTACTTTTTTTGATATAATCCAAATTTCTTCTGTTTTTTTATCTTCATCATAAACCTTAGCTTTTATATAATCTTCATTAGGATTTATCCAAATATTAACTACTCCAAAAACTGTCTCTGGTCTTAAAGTTGCAGCTAATAAGTAAGAATCCCCTAATTTAAATTTAATTAAAATGTATTCTACAATTGTTGCCTCCTCTCCAATTAAAATATCATGGTCTTCTACAGGATTATCACATCTTAAACAATATCTAACTGGATGAGAACCTTTAACAATTAATCCCTTTTCATATAGCTTATAGAACTGCCAGGTTATGAACTTTTTAAAAGTTTCATCATTTGTTGTAAATTTTCTTCTATTATCTAAGCTAAATCCCATTCTCTTAAATGCTTCATCAGCTAATTTAGAGAAATATTCTACAATTTTCTCAGGAGTATCTAACTTTATAAGCTCTTCTTCTGGAATATTATGTAAGTTAGTATATGCCCATATAGTTTTCTCATCTCTCTTTTTTATTAGCTCTGCTAAACCTAAAATAGGAGTTCCTGTTACATGATAACCAAAAGTCCATAGGACATTTTTTCCCTTCATTCTTTGATATCTTGCCACAACCTCAGGAATTGTAAAAGTCCTTAAATGACCTGCATGTAAAACTCCATTTAAATATGGAAATGCAGCAGTTATAAAAAACTTCTCTCTATCATCTGGATTAGCTTCAAAAATTTTGGCTTTTTCCCATCTCTCTTGCCATTTTTTTTCTATCTCATGAAAATTTATCATATTTTATCCCTCAAAAATTGATTTAAATTTTATAATCTCATCAATACTTTGACTTAATGGATAACCAACAATAATATCATTTTTATTTTTTATATCTTTTATTCTTTCTAAATTATTTAAAGGAAGTATATATCTTTCCCAATTTCCAGAATAGTTTTTTCTTCTACTTAAATAGCTATTCATTATCTTTAAAATGCTATTGTTAATTTTTGATACAAAAGGTAAATAAATAGCTTTTTTAGAATTAATTTCACAGTTATAACCATATAAATAAAAAGCTATTAAATTATATTCCTCAACAACATCTTTAACTATATCTTCTACTCCTTCAACACCTATCCATAATTTATCAAATATATTTAAGCATTTTTCAATAACATCCAAAATTCTAAATTTGCTTAATTTTCTCTCTTCATCTGATAAATAGTATTTATTTCCTAAAACAATACATACATCAAAATCATAAGAACTATATATATCTAAAATTTCAAAAACATCTTTCCTTTTACTTTGAACAGTTAAAACAGCATTTTTTAAATTATCTAAAATCTCTTCATCAGTTAAAATATTTATCTCAGCATCTATTACATGGTAACTAAAATTTTTACTTATGAATCTATTTAGTTCTATAAGCTCATTTATATTAATTTGACTCAATTTTGTTGCGACTCCTAACATAACTCTTAATATTCTTTAACTTATTATATAATATTATCTTTTTTGTCTTATTCAAGAAAAATCTTAGAATAATTCATATTATTTGTAAATATAGAATAAACTAAATTAAAAAATAAAAAAGTAGAGAAGTTTAAGGTTTTTCTATTTTAACAGCCTTTCCATTTTTCCATTCTACGAATATTGGCTTGTCTGGGATATCGTCTAAGGTTTTGAAGTATTCTACTGCTGCTTTTGTTCCCCATCTATCGGAACCTGCTAATAGGATAACTGTTGCATCTCTATAAATATTTTCATCGACTTTAACTTTTAATTTTATAGCTTCAATAACTCCTTTATTTTTACCAGGATATTCATTGCTAATCTTAACTGGGAACTTATCCATATATTTTTTAGTTAGTGGGTTTGCTACTGGTCCTCCTATTAAGATACTGTCATCTTTTATTTCTAATGGTTTATTTATTAACTCACATGTATCTTTTAGAGATTTTGCTGATAAATCCTTATCTATCTCTGAACCTACTATTATTTTTGCATTATGGACGATTTTTTTGATATTAAATGATTCTATATCCTTAGCCACATCTGTGTATCTTAAACTTACTGGGTGTGAATGTGATATGTGATATGTAGGTGTTGGGGTTGTTGTTTCATTAGTAGTTGTTACGTTAGTTGTTGTATTGGTTATGTGATATGTAGGTGTTGGGGTTGTTGTTTCATTAGTAGTTGTTACGTTAGTTGTTGTATTGGTAAAGTAGTTGGTTATATTTATACTCATTATTTTATACCCTTCAAAGACATCATTGATGTACCCATAAATACCTACTGTCAAATTATTTTCATATAACTGCTTTTTAAGGTCATAGTCAACGAATATTCCAGTTGATATTAACGAACTATTATTATTAGCCACATATTTTTTAATTGAAATGTTTCCAGAATCAAATGTAATTATGAAGGTTAAATTACCTGGTTTTATTGTAGTATAACTAAAGTTACATTGTAAGTAATTATAGTCCTTTAAATATCTAATAGAAACATTCTCTATATCTATTCCCGGAATTATGCTAAAGTTGGCGTCTTTATCTTTTAAATAATCTAATGTAGTTCCGTTGTATTTTAAAGCTACTGAGAATTCTGTAGTGTTGCAGTCACTTAGAATGAACAGACTTTTTGGAATGTGTACAGTCATTGTAACATATTCATCAGAGACATTTGTTACCGTTCCTCTGGTTTTATCAGAGTAGATACCTACTTTATAATCTAAGTCGATATACAAGAGGCTTAGGTTTAATGGTACATCTTTAACATTCTTTACCTTAAATTCTATTGTTGGAGTATCATTTTCTAAGTATGACCTGTATGAGATGATTGTAGGCAACACAGATTCAAATTTGCTTGGGTCTATATAAATATCTTTACTTACTGTGGATAACAGTGTGTTATTTTTAATTACATATAGATTAAGTGAGAAATTTCCACCAAGTTTTTTAATGTAATAACCTCTAATGATGAGGTTTCCAGTATTATTGCTAATATTAATTGGATTATAGTATATGACTGAACCATAATATTTACCGAATAGCATTGGCTCTATTGTTACATTATCTGGATAGCAGATTATTGTTACATTTATGTAGTCGTATAAGCCATTACTATCTTCATCTACACATTTTGGAATTATTGTAACATTTACACTTACTTCTCTGAATTTTTCACTGTCATAAGATTTGGTATATCCTAATGTAAAGTTATAGTAAACTGGAGCTTCTCCTTTCAATATGATTAATCCAACGGTGTAATTACCAGTATAGTTGTAGAAGGATATGTATTGTCCTGTAATATTTAGTGTTACAATATTTTCTCCTTTATTCAAAGTAATATTATACTTCTGAGCAGCAACTATTGTATTATTTGCAGAAAGTACTGGCATTAATGAGAAGTTATCCGTAACATTTGAGAATATTACATATTTTAATCCTAATTTAGTGTAGTTATAGTTAATATCTCCTAAGTATGTTACATTAAATGCATAAGGCATAGTAGTATTTACTGGGTCAGAAATTTCATATCCTATAAATGTGTATGTTGCTGAAGATCCTGATGTAAGTTTTGCATTAACACTTAGTCTACTAACTATCTCATCAATTATAAAGTTCATTGTCTTACTAAAGTTCATTGTCTTACTAAATATATCTGCCAATTTTTTCTCATATTCCATTTCATCAGTAATGTCTCCATTAATACTTACATCATGAGATACTACAAAATTATAATTAGGGTCTAATTTTGGATATACATTCTGTTTTATTACAAAATCAGAACCAATTGAGCCTGATGCTCCAAGTCCTGGTATATTTATTATATCATTTAAACAACTACTGAGGTTTAATGAAACTCCTACAGAAGTATCAAAGTCCGTCATTAAATACGTATCTTTTCTATGTTCGGGAGGAATTAATGAAATTACTTTTACTTGTGCAGCTTTTGCTATATTACCCACAAATGGAAGTTTAATAGGAATGCTCTCATATATTGTGTATAAACTTGTCGAGCAAGTTAATACAATTATTTGAACTGGATCATTAAAATTCCCCTCTACACCAACGAACTCCTCGGCACTACCTGATAACTTTATAAGATCTTTAACAATAGCCTTCTCAGCTTCAAGTTCTACACTCATACCTGATTTTAATCTACTTTCAATAGGTAATACTGTTATATCTATCAAGTTTCCATTAACACTCGCAAAACCCAGATCCAACTTACCTCCTAACTTTAAATTGAAAAACAACGGAGTAATTTCTAATTCGCCAGATTTTCCACTATAATGTAATTGTTTGCCATTAATTTTTGTGTAATAATCACTTGATGAAGAAGTTATCATCTTATAATATTTATTTTCTGAAGAAGATAGTATTACTACTTCTGGAATTAATATAGTTATTTTTGGAGAGTAACTGTAGTTTGTATAATATTCTCCATTATAAATTGATTTGGTAAAATTAGTTATAATACTGTAGTTATCTTTCTCTTTCTTAATATCGAACCATATATTGTTATTTTTATCATAAACCTTGTAATAGTCGTTACTTACTCTTTTAATTTCGATATCTTTCCAAGAGATATTTATATTATTTGGGATTGAATCTAAAAATATAGTTAAATTATATATATTTTCATCAGTTAATTTAAATTCTCCAGTATTTTCAATAGTTTCTTTAGTCCCTAATAGTATGAAGTCCATACTTTTTAAGAGAAGTACATTGAAGTCTAATATATTAGGATATGTATATTCTTTCAACCTATCATATACTGAGGCTGTATCTGATAGAAGATTCAACACATCTTGGCTATATTCCATATTATCTTTTTCATTTTTGAACCAGTTTGAAATTTCTTTAAATGTATCGTAATTTTTTGCCAGTGCTTCTTCAAGAGGTAGTGTTTTCAAAATAATATAATATTTATTATAAGTCCTTAACTTGTATTTATCAGCTTTACATAGTTTATCTTCATAATCTGGATTATTTGAATCCCAATAATTACCTAAATATCCATAAGAATGTTCTTTTTCCCATGGTGTGTTTAATTCATATTCTACTATCTCTGGTGTATGGAGTATTACTGAAGAAATATCATCAATTTCATTTGTATCGTAATTAATGTCATTAAGGTATATACTAATATTTTTGGAGTCTTTAATTGAGAAACCTACATGCCCTGATATATGATTTCTTAAGATTGATATATTATTTGAATCCTCGATAAGCACTCCACCCCTATTGTTATCCAGAGAATTTACATATTTTATTGTGTTATTAGATGAACAATAAATGTAGATTCCATTATTATTATTCAAGGTATTTACATTTGTTATTATGTTGTTGGATGACTTATATAAATGAATTCCATCACTATTGTCAAAAATATATGTATATTCTATTATATTATTAGACGAATCACTAAGGTATATTCCATATATATTATCAGAAACATTTACATTTGTTATTGTGTTGTTGGTTGAATATTCAAGGTAGATTCCCCTATCAAACTCCTTAACAGTCAAATTCTTTATTGTGACATTTTTATGGTTTTTAACATAAACTCCATAAGAAAAATCTCTATAATTCCCATCTAAAACCTTCTCATTACCATCCAATATAACATTGTCTGCATCTATTGTAATAGCTGTCTTATTCAAGTCAGTGCAAGAAGTATTCAATATATAATAATAACCACTTTCATTTATTGTGTATGGTAATTTGTTGATGTATTTTATACCCTTAGCAACAAATATATTAAATGAAACAACATTATTGCTCTCATTTTCTTCAATTACATAGTTTCCATAATCAACGATTAATTTAATTGTAACTTCACCAATTTTCTTTGGGGTATAATTGTAATAAAATGTTTTTGGGAAATTTGTATCATTAATTTCTATTTTGGACAGAAGTTTATCATTTTCGAATATAGCAACATATGTAGGAAGTAAGTATTCGGATAAATTTGCATTTTTATTTTCAACGGTAAAATTAAATTCTAAACTATGATTATATAGTAATACATTTGGTATAAGTTTTTTATTTAAATTAATCGCCAAATCAGGTCTTAGAATACTAACATTCGTAACATTTATTAGTAACTTGTAAGTGGAGTTATCACTGCAATTAACTAATATCCAATCTCCACAATTATCAGAATATCCGGATATGTTGACTACAGTAATTCCAATATAATATTTTTTGAAGAGAGTTCCATATAATAATGAATGCACATAAACATATCCCTTGAAAGTACCTGATAATAGATAATCTTTATAAATTGCAATTGCAGTAAATACATCATTAACATCAGATGGGAAGGTATATATTAGATTACCATTTAAATCAAAGAGGTATATATTTTTCTCTCCTGCAGCTATAAAGTAACCTTGAATTTTAGTTTTATTTTCAATACTTTCATTTTTAGTTTGATTTGGAATATAAGACAGTATTTTGAAAATAGTATCATTAAAAGTATAATCCTTTTCTTTTATAGAATTATTTTCAATAATTGTTATTGATATATATCCTCCATTTACATAGATTATAGAGGTTGTATTATCTATATTATCTATAGATATAGCACTTATATGCGGTTTAGTTAATAAAGTGTTGTTAGTTTCATTATTTGTATTTGTAGATGTATTGTTTTCATTCACATCTTTAGACCATATTAACTTTCCATCTATAGTAAATACATATAATCTAGTTGCTGAACCTGCAACTACAAACCTATCATTAACATCGACTGTAGTAACAGGATATTCCATTGAATAATTCCACAACAAACTACCATTTACATTAAAAACATACAACATATTACTACTACCAATTACAACATACTTTGAATAAATCTTAGCAGAATAAACGTAGCCAGTTTTGTAAGACCATAAAGTAGTATTAGCCAATTCATCTACAAAATAAGATGTATTCTTTAAATCACTATATACTGCATATTTGTCATTAGAGTATATTTTGTAAAGATTAGATTGCTGATTTGATACATTTTCTGTTGTATTTGCAATTCCATTTATTATGTAGTTTTCAACTGGCTTAATTAATGGATAATCATCAATGTTGTTGTATGGAGTATCTCCAATTCCATCTCCATCATTATCTGTTCCATTATAGTCAGAGTAGTAGTTTCCTAAGTAGTTTGTGTATGTTTTTCCGTTGTATGTGTAGTTTATTGGTGTTGGTGAGTGGAATATGTTATTTTGTGAATCTCTAATACAAATATTGCCATCACTGTTGTTTATTATATTGCTTAAATATATTATGTTTTTATTAGAGTTATTGTCAAGATAGATTCCATATTTATTATTCAAAACATTTGCATAAAATACGGTATTGTTAGATGACTGCCAAAGATCAATTCCACTATCTCCTTTATTATTTGAAGTAACTACATTTGTTATTATATTATTATGAGAATTATCAAGACCTATACCATTCTGACTATTATCTGAAACATTTGCATTAATTATTTTATTATATGAAGATTGCCAAAGAGATATTCCAGCCCAGCCGTAGTTATTTGAAGAAGTTACATTTTCTATTGTATTATTGTATGATATAACAAGAGATATTCCCCAATCATTATTCGTTGCGATTATGTTAGCTATTGTGTTATTATTAGAAAACTCTTCAATGTAAAGTCCACTATAACAATTTGAAGTATTTATATTAGTTATTGTGCTATCAGAAGTCCCTGCAAGTTGTATTCCAAAACAAAATTCTTTAATATTAAAATTCTTTATTGTAATGTTTTTATGATTATGTGAGTAAATCCCTACACCTGAACTGCTCCCAGACCCATCTAAAACCATTCCATTTCCATCTAATACAACATTATCCGCATCTATTGTTATTGCTGTCCCTATTAAATCATTACATAAAGTATTTAAGATATAATAACCGCTTTCATTTATTGTGTATGGTAGTGTGTTGATGTATTTTACTGTTTTATTTTCTTCTTCTGTTGTATTTGCAATTCCATTTATTATGTAGTTTTCAACTGGCTTAATTAATGGATAATCATCAATGTTGTTGTATAGAGTATCTCCAATTCCATCTCCATCATTATCTGTTCCATTATAGTCAGAGTAGTAGTTTCCTAAGTAGTTTGTGTATGTTTTTCCGTTGTATGTGTAGTTTATTGGTGTTGGTGAGTGGAATATATTGTTTTCGGAATCAACAATATAGATATTATTTGTGTTGTTTATTAAGTTGTTTAGGTAGATTGTATTGTTGTTAGATGAAATTTCAAGACAAATTCCATCCTCATTATTATATGAAGCATTTACATTTATTATTGTGTTATTAGTTGAACTACCAAGGGAGATTCCAAAATTATTATTTAAAGCATTTACATTTGCTATTGTGTTGTTGGTTGAACTCCAAAGAGAGATTCCCTCACAATCATTATAAGCATTTACATTTGTTATTATACTATTTGATACATTGGAAAACTCTACTCCAACGGATGTATTGTACAATTCAATATCTTTTACAGTTATATTATTACAGTTTATTGCTATAACTTGTCCCGGATTATATGAACTATCTATTACAACATTTTCTTTATTTTCTAAATAAACCAATGGTTTTCCATTTACAGTATTGTTTTCTACTATGTTATTATATGCACAAATATCTAATCCGCAGTTTTCAAATGTGTTGTTTTCTACTATGTTATTGTATGAACCACAAATATCTAATCCGCAGTTTTCAAATATGTTGTTTATTATTGTGTTGTTATTAGAAAAATCTTCAATGTAAATACCATCACCACAATTTGAAGTATTTATATTGGTTATTGTGATATCAGAAGTCCCTGCAAGTTGTATTCCAAAACCAAATTCTTGAATTATTAAATTCTTTATTATAATGTTTTTGTGTTTATATATATAGATTCCATCCCATGAACCGTCTCCATCCAAAACCTTTCCATTACCATCCAATACAACATTATCTGCATCTATTGTTATTGCTGTTGTTGTTAGATTTTCACATGAAGTATTCAATATATAATATCCGCTTTCATTTATTGTGTATGGTAGTTGATTTATATAAGTTTCTCCACATACACTTCCTAATCCAATACTTAAAGCCAATATTGTTAGCAATACCGAAAGATACTTCTTCATTACTTATCACCATTATCACTTTACAATTTTAAAGTAAAATATTAAAAAATAACAATAAATTCTTTTTATGAAGTCCTATATATAAATTACTATTCAACTCAAATAATGCATATTTAAATATTTATATATAATTATTAAATTTAAATATTTATATATAATTATTAAAATGCTATTAAAAACTAATATAAAACAGAAGTTTTTAATCATATTTAAGGGAGATATATGGAAATAATAAAGATTTATGAACTAAATGATGATAAAAGAAAAGAAGTTATTAATAACATAAAAAAAGAAATTTTAAGAGGAAAAATTATTATTTGTGGGACAGATACAGTATATGGAATATCTGCTAATGCCTTAGATGAGAATGCTGTTAAAAGGGTATATGAGATTAAAAAAAGAGATTTCAATAAACCTATGTCTATCTGTTTAAGAGATATAAATGAAATTGAAAAATATGCACACATAAATGACTTAGCTAAAAAATTGTTTTCCTTACTTCCAGGACCTTTAACAATTGTATTAAAGAAAAAACCTATAATTCCTGATATAGTTGCTAAGGAATATATTGGAATTAGAGTTCCTGATGAAAATATTATGAGAGAGTTATGTGTAGTTCCTCTTACAACTACATCAGCAAATATCTCTGGAAATGAACCAGCTTATAAGGTTGAAGATATAGATAATGAGGTTTTAGAGAAAGTTGATTATATAATAGATATAGGAGAGTGTAAATACAAAAAACCATCAACAGTAGTAAGGGTTTTAGATAATAATATAGAGTTATTAAGAGAGGGAGCTATTCCATTTAATAAAATTTTAAAGATAATAAAACAAGGATGATTATGAAAGAGAAAGTTATTAGATGCATTATAGAAAAAATTTTAAAAGAAGTTAAAGAAGGGAAGAAAGTAGATAAAAAGAGAATAGAACAAATAAAATCAGAATGTTTAAGAAAATATAGAATTGGGATAGGACATCCATCAGCATCTGAAATTTTAGAGTATGCAACAGAAGAAGAAAAAAAAATATTAATTCCTATTTTAAGAAAAAAGCCTGTTAGAACATTATCAGGAGTTGCTGTTGTTGCTGTAATGACTTCTCCTGAGAAGTGTCCTCATGGAAAATGTATTTTCTGCCCAGGAGGAAAAAATAGTGTATTTGGAGATGTGCCTCAAAGTTATACTGGAAGAGAGCCAGCTACTATGAGAGGTCTAATGTTTAATTTTAATCCTTATGAACAAACTAAAGCAAGAATAGAACAGTTAGAAAAAATAGGACATCCAACTGATAAAGTAGAGTTAATTATTATGGGAGGAACCTTCCCAGCAAGAGATATAGAATATCAAGATTGGTTTATAAAAGGATGTTTAGATGCATTAAATGAAAAAATAAGTAGAGATTTAGAAGAAGCTAAAAAATTAAATGAGAGAGCTAAACATAGATGTGTTGCTTTATGTATAGAAACAAGGCCAGATATTTGTGGAGAGAAAGAGATTAATCAAATGCTAAAATTGGGAACAACAAGAGTAGAGTTAGGAGTTCAAACTATCTACAATGAGATTTTAGAGTTTTGTAAGAGAGGGCACACTGTTGAAGACACTATAAGAGCTACTCAACTTTTAAAAGATTCTGGGTTAAAGGTATCTTATCATTTAATGCCAGGCCTTCCAGGAAGTGATATTGACAAAGATAAAGAGATGTTTAAAGAAATCTTTACAAATCCTGACTTTATGCCTGATATGGTAAAGATATATCCTTGTTTAGTTATAGAAGGAACTGAACTTTATGAACTTTATAAAAAAGGATTATTTAAACCATATAGAGAAGAGGAAGCAATAGAAGTTATAGCTTATGCAAAATCTATAATGCCTAAATGGGTTAGAACTTCAAGGATACAGAGAGATATCCCTGCAACAGTTATAGTTGATGGTGTTAAAAAAAGTAATTTAGGAGAGTTAGTTTATAAATATTTAGAAAAGAAAGGTATAAAATGTAGATGTATAAGATGTAGGGAAGTAGGTCATGTAATGTATAAGAAAGGAATTACTCCTGAAATAGAAAATATAAAATTATGTAGAGAGGATTATGAAGCATCTGGAGGAGTTGAAATATTCTTATCTTATGAAGATGTTAAAAATGATATTCTAATAGGATTTTTAAGGTTAAGAGTTCCATATAAACCATTTAGAAAAGAGATTGATGATAGAACTTTATTAGTTAGACAACTACATGTCTTTGGGCAAGAAAAGCCACTAACAAAAGATATAAAAGAGATAACTTGGCAACATAAAGGATATGGTAGAAAGTTGTTAGAAGAAGCTGAGAGGATAGCTAAGGAAGAGTTTGATGCTAAAAAACTATTAATAACAAGTGGTATTGGAGTAAGAGAATATTATAGAAAATTAGGTTATGAATTAGAAGGAGCGTATATGAAAAAAGAACTTCAATAGTATAGTACAACTCTTGACACAGATATATTTTTAGAGAGATAAACTGGCATGTGTATTGTGTAGTTAGAGTACTCATTGAGTGCTTCATCAAAATCTAAATATCTATTTTTTGATATTTTTATTGTTGAGTAGTTTCCATAAATTACATACCATCCTTCACTTCTATTCAACACTAAAACAGCTACAACATACCTATCTCCATTATTTACATAAGATTTATTTATTAGCATATGCCCATCTATCTTAACCATATATCTATCTAAGTTTATTTTTTCCTCTAATAAATGTTTTGAAGTATTAACTTCTCCAAAATAATAGAGAAGGACAGCATTTTCCAATGTTCCATCATCTGCTAAAGTTTTTAAAGTTTCTATGGCTTTTGATAGCTTATAATCTTCTTTAACAGAATACACATAGTTGTTATTATATTCTGATAAATTTATACTCCAATATGTAAATCCAATTAGTAGTATTATAGTTCCTAAAAATATGTCTATACTGTTTATCATTGTCCCACAATAATAGTTACATTTCTTGGAGAGAGAGTTACAAAGTAAAATGTTGTTGATTCATTAGTATTTATTTCAAACTCTATAGGATAAGGACTTTTTAAAATTTCTATTTTATTTACCCCATTTTTTAAACTTGGAGTAATATCTATTTTTCTAAATTCTGTTGTTAGGTTTTTTGAATATAATTCCCCATTAACTTTAAATATGGCTGTTTCATTATTCAAAGCTTTTGCATATGTTGAAACAGCTTTTTTATCTAAATTAAAGTATATCCTATCTCCTTCACATCCATAAAGTTTTAAACTATTGTTATTTACAATCTTTTCTGTAATTTTTGGAATATACAACATTTCATTAAAGTAAATCTTATCTCCTGATATTATATTTTTAGGAGGATTATATAATACATATACATTTGAATATATAGTGAAATTATTAGGGACAGTAATGTTAGATAAATTTAAATTTGGATTAATATTAAACATAGAATCATAACTATTTGGGTGAATTATAAACATAATATTTTTATCTGTAAAGTTGTTTATTGGGTCAAAAGTTCTCTCAGATATTGGTAAAGTTCTTGCAAAGGTTAAATAATCTTCTTCATATTCTCCTGGGAATGAGTATTTTTTAATAAAGTAGTCTTTTATTAACTCAGCTTTATGAAATTTTTCTATATCCTTTTTTGTTTCTAAGGATGATAACAAATTATAATTTGAGAAATGATATACTATAAAAAATATCATTATTACCATAGATGCTGCTATAACTGCCTCCATAGTAAAAACATAACCTCTTTTAGATAACATAAATTATCACTTAATTTACAGATTTAAATAAAAATGGCGAAAAGTTTATATATCATTTCTACTTTTTAATTTTAATCGTGCCGAGGTGGCTTAGCTGGTTATAGCGCCCGGCTCATACGGATTTCCAGCGCTAAGCTGGGCTCCTGGGAAACCGGGAGGTCGGGGGTTCGAATCCCCCCCTCGGCACCATTTAGTAATATTTTATTTTTTTATTATTTTTTTCATTTTTATTTTTTGGTTATTATAATTCTTTTATTCTTTTTCAAACTTAGATATTTCAAAAAGATTTATAGCACTTGTTGGACAAACTTCTGTACATTTTCCACAATATATACATTTATCTTTTAATATTTTTATCTTATTATCTAAATCTTGTTCTATTGCATTAACTGGACAAACTTCCATACATACAAAACAACCAACACATAAACTTTTATCAACTTCAATATCTTTAGTTTTTATTATCTCTCCTAAGTATCTCTCAACTTTAATTACTTTTCTTGGACATACTTCTTGACAAGCTCCACAGCCAATACACAAATCTAAATTAATATTAAAACTCTTTCTTCTTTCAACTTTTATAGCTTTTGTAGGACAAAATCTTTCACATATTCCACATTTTACACATTTATCTAAATCAATATAATAGTTTTTTAATCTTACTACTCTATGTGGCACTTTCTTTTCATCAATTGTATATATTACTTTATCATTTTCAATCTTTCCTTCTCCTTCTATAACATAAATAGCATTTACTGGACAACTTTGAGCACAAATTTCACATTTAACACAGTTTTCTTTTATTTTAGCAGGATTTTTAATTTTTGCTTTTTCTATTGCATTTATTGGGCAAGAGTAATAGCATAAATTACATCTAACACATTTGGATTCATTTATATATATTTCTTTATATTTTATTGGAGTTAGTTTATGAGCTATTTGAGATAGATATTCATAGCTATAATTAAAATCTTCAAAATTTTCTAAAAATTCTTTTAAACTTTTTTCAATTCTAATCAAAATAATCCCTCCCAAGTATTAGATATTTTAAATTAGATATTTTAAAGTTGATATTATTATGTTATTTTATTGTATAATTATCATTATATTGTTTAATAAATTTTTATGTGGTGATATAACTTGAAGGTTGGTATTGTTGGATGTGGATTAGGAGGACTTTTAATAGGAGGTTTATTAGCAAAAGATGGTTTTTCAGTTAAAATCTATGAGCAACTTCCATTTATTGGAGGGAGATTTACACATTTTGACTATGATGGATTTAAATTAACAACTGGAGCTTTACATATGATACCTCATGGAAGTAGAGGATACTTAGCAAATATTTTAAAAAAAGTTGGTGCAAATGTTAACATAGTTGATTCTAATCCAGATGGCACATTCTTAATAAATGGAAAGGAATATTTATATAATGAGTTATTCTCAATTCTAAATGCAAAAGATAAACTTAAAGCTATCAACTTAGCAACTAAATTAAAATTAAAGAATGTAAATAAAAATATATCTTTTGGAGAGTTTTTAGAAGATATAGATTTAGCTCTAAAAATTGGTAGGGCATTTACTGGATGGAGTTTATCTTTATCTCCTTATGATGTTCCTTTAAGTGAAATACTTAATATTATGGATAACTATCATAAGTTTGGAGGTCCAGGAATCCCAATAGGAGGCTGTAAGAAGGTTATTGATGAATTAGAAAGAATAATTTTAAACAGTGGAGGAGAGATAGTTAAAGAGTATGAAGTTAAAAGTATTGAAATAGAGGAAGATAAAGGATATATAGATGATGAGGAGTTTGATATTGTTATAAGTAATATATCACCTCAAAAAACACAAGAAATTTGTAATATTAAATTTTTGAATAAAGATGTTGAGCCTGCTGGAGGAATTAAAATAAATATTGCCACAAAAAAAGGAATTATTAAACATGGAGGTGTTCTATTTACTCCTGAATGTGAAAGAGTTAATGGACTAAATCAAGTCACAAATGTAGATAAATCCTTAGCTCCAGAAGGTTGGCATTTAGTAATGACACATCAAGCTCTACTTTCAAAAAATATCAAAAAAGAGATTGATTTAGGTTTAGAAGATATAGAAAGATTATTCAAAGATATTGACTATAAAATTTTACTAATACAAAGTTATTTTGATGGATGGCCAGTAAATTATGTTAAAAGTGGAATATCAATAAATAATATTATCAGTGACAGATTTTATTTAGTTGGAGATGGAGCTAAACCTTCTGGAGGAATTGAAGTTGAAGGAATAGCAATGGGAGTGCTAAAAGTTTATAACCATATTGTGAAAAAATATGGCAAAAATTGAAGAATTTAAAGATTTTATTATAAATTATCTAAAAAATAAGTATTTGGAGGATATTATAAAGGAAAATGATATTGTAATGATTGATTTAAATGATATGTATAATTTTGGATTTATGGAAGTTGTGGAAGAAATTATATACAATCCTGAATATGTGAAGTTATTAAAAGAATATTTTAAAGAGGCAATATACCTAACAAAAGGATACTATCCTGAGAATATATATATTGGTGTAAAAAATCTCCCAAAAATTTTTAAAACAATTAAAAATAGAGAGTTTAGGATTGAAGATATTAAGAGTAGATATGTTAGTAGATTAATAGAATTTGAGGGAATAATAACTACTGCCACTAAAATAAAGCCAATATTAAAGACAGGTTTTTTTATATGTGAGAAATGTGGTAAAACATTTTATGAAGATATTGATTTATTTAGTGAGAAAAAAGTTATATGTTGTGGAGAGGAAGCTAAATTAATTGAAGAAAAATCTATTTTTGTAGATTTTCAAGAGCTAAAAATTCAGCAGCCATTAGATTTGATGGATAATCCTGATGAGCCACCAAAATTTATAACTGTATTCTTAGAAGATAGTCCTGGAATTTATGCAGGAAGATTAAAAATTGTTGGTGTCCCAATAAAAGTAAAGAAAAGTAAAAAATTACCTATTTATGAAATATATATAAAAGCTTATGGTTATGAGTTATTGGAAGGAGAAATAAAAATAAAACTTAAAGATAAAGATATAGAAAATATAAAAAAACTTTCAAAAAGGAAGGATATTATTGATATTTTATCAGATAGATTAATTCCAGAGATTAAAGGACATTCTGCTATAAAAAAAGCTGTTTTCTTACAACAAATTAAAGGTGTAAAGAAGCCTGGAAAAAGAGCAGATATACATATTTTATTAATAACTGACCCAGGAATTGGAAAGACAGTTATTTTAAGAAAAATAGCTGAAATTCCAGGAAACATTTATGGTTCTGTTACTACTGCAACAGGAGTGGGATTAACTGCTGCTGTTGTGAAAGAGAGGACTGAATTAGGAGAAGATATGTGGGTAGTAAAACCTGGATTGTTGGTTAAAGCAAATAAAGGAACAGCATGTATTGATGAACTAACTGTCAATAAAGACATTCAAAGTTATGTTTTAGAGGCTATGGAGAGTCAAACAATTCATATAAGCAAAGGAGGAATTAATGCAAAACTTCCAGCAGAATGTGCAATTTTAGCTGCATGTAATCCAAAATGGGGTAGATTTGACCCAGAAAAGAGTGTTGCCGAGCAGATAAATATACCAGCACCTCTATTAAGTAGGTTTGATTTAATTTTTCCTATAAAGGATGAGTCAGATAAAGATAAAGATAAAAAAATAGCAGAGTATATTGTAGATTTGCATAGAGCATATTTAGATGAAGTAATCAATAGAAAGATAGGTTTAGATTATATAGAAGTGGATGGAGTAAAAGTAGATAAAGATTTTATTATAAAATATATTTTCTATGCAAGAGAAAAAAATCCAATTATTGGTGAGGAAGCAAAAAATTTATTAATTAAGTATTATTTAGAAATGAGAGAAAAACATCAAATAACAGCAAGACAATTAGAAGCAGCTATTAGGTTAGCTGAAGCTCATGCAAAGGCAAAATTAAAAGATATTGTTGAGGAAGAAGATGCAAGAGAAGCAATAAAGATTATAACAGAATGTTTAAGAGAAATTGCTTATGACCCAGAAACAGGAATGTTTGATGTTGATAAAATACTTGGAGTGTCTAAGAAAGAAAGAGATAAGTTAATGATAGTCTATGATATAATTAAAGAATTAAATGAGAAATTTGAAATGGTTGAGTTTGAAGATATTGCTCAATTAGCTGAAAAAAAAGGTTTAGATAGAGTAGAAGTTGAAAACATTATTAAAAAATTAATAAAGTATGGAGATATTGATGAACCAAAACCTGGAAGATATAGAATATTATAAGAGGAGATAAGAATGAAAGTGTATATAAAAACAAAAGTTAAACCAACTGAAAATAAAAATAAAGTTATTAAAGCTGTTAAAAATATCTTTCCTAATATAAAATTAGAGGGTAAAAAAGAAGAAGAGTTAATAATTTTAGAAGGAGAAACATCAAACTTGAACAAATTTAAAGAAATGATTAGGAGGCAGGCAATTTTAGATACTGCAAGAATGATATTAGAAGAGAATTTAAGAGGTAATTCAACTACCTTCTATTTGAATAAACAAGCTGCTTATGTTAATAATATTAATTTTGATATAGATACACATGGAGGTATCTTTGTTAAAATTGTTGCTGATGAGAATGAAGATATTAAAAAGATAATTAAGGATATTGCTCCAAGAACTAAGCATGGTAAAATTATAGTTGAAGAAGATGAGGAAGAAGGTGAAATTTTTGAACAATAATGATGTTATTGGATATGTATTTGGTGAGACAAGAGTTGATGAACTATCTTTCTTAGCAAAAAAACCTCCAAAAGTAGGAGATTATGTTATTATAAATTATAATGACAACAAAATTTTAGGAATGGTTGAGAGCACAATACTGGGAAGTAGAGCTTTGGATGGAGTATCTGATGTAGAGTACTTAGAAAAAATAAAAGATTTTGTAAATGACACATACTATATAAAAGGAAAAATAAAAGTTCTTGGAGATATTGAAAATTTAAAATTACCAAGAATTCCTCCAGAGCCAGGAACCCCTATATACTTAGCTGATAAAGAAACATTAAAGAGAGTTTTTGGTAATGGTCATATAAAAATTGGCCATTTAATAACAAGGGAAGATATTGAGGTTAAATTAGATGTCAATAAATTATGTTCAAGACATTTGGCTATATTAGCTATGACTGGAATGGGAAAGTCAAATACTGTCTCAATACTATTAAAAGAACTTTCAAAATTAAGAGCTACAATTTTAGTTTTTGACATGCATGGAGAATATGTAAATATAAAGTGTAATTCTCAAAAAATTCCAATAAATATAATTCATCCAAAAATTAATGTTTATGAAATTGATGATGAAAGATTTTGTGACTTAGCTGGAATAGATAGGCAAGCAACTAAACAAAGACCTTATGTGCAAAAAGCTATCCATGAAGTTAAAAATAATAAAAAACAAAGTGATTTTGCAAATGTTGAAGAGTATTTAGATGAAATAATAAGTGTTTTAGAGAGATATTTAGATGAAAATGAAAAGGATAAGAGTAGTATTCAAACGGCTATATTCAGAATTGAGCATATGAAACACTTTAAGAAGAAAATACTTACAATAAACTATAATCCTGTTAAAGATATTAAAGAGCATCATGTTAATATCTTACCATTAGAATCTTTGGATGAGTATGAGGTGGATGTTGTTGTATCTTATCTATCTAAATCTATATTGGATAGTAGAAAAGAGTTAATTATTGAAAATAGGGAACTTGCAAAGCCAATATTTTTAATATTTGAAGAAGCTCATTTAATAGTTCCAAAGAATAGAGATACAGAAGCAAAAAGATATTTGGGAAGGATAGCAAGAGAAGGTAGAAAATTTGGAGTTGGATTATGTTTAGTTAGCCAAAGACCAAAAGGATTAGATGCTGATGTTCTTTCCCAATGCTCCAATTTAATAATCTCTAAGTTAATAGAACCATCTGACCAAAAACATGTCCAAGCAGCTTCAGAAGCTTTAAGTGATGATTTAATGAAACAATTAACAAGTTTAAATATTGGAGAAGCTATTATTTTAGGGCCATGTGTTAAAGTCCCAGCTTTGGTAAAGATTGATGAATTTGATGGAGAAAGGGGAGGAGAAGATTTAGATTTAGTTAAATTATGGAGTAGAGAAGAGGAAAAAAAGGATTTTGATGATAATATTTTTGGTGATGATGACTTTTAATCATTTCTTAGGGCTTTTATTGGTTCTACTTTTGTAGCTTTATAAGCAGGATATAGAGAGGATAATAAAGATGTTAAAACTCCAAAGATGATTCCTATAATAATATATAATATTGAGGATAATGGTAAAGAAACTTTTAATAAATAAACTGAGACAAAATAACTTATTATTAAGCTGATAATAACACCAACAACAGAGCCAATAAACCCTAAAATACCTGCTTCTAATAAAAATAATATTAAAATATCTAACTTTGATGCTCCTATACTTCTCATAATTCCTATTTCTTTTGTTCTCTCAATTACACTCATTAACATAACATTTCCTATCCCTATTCCAGCAACTAATAAAGAAATAGCTCCAATGGCAATAATAAAATAAGATATCTTAGATATTGCCTCTTTAATATTTTCAACTATATTTTTTAATGATATAATTATAGCTTTCTTTTTTCTTTTATTTAAAATACTATCTATCTCTTTTTCAACTTCTTCCATCTTATTTATATCTTTAACATATACAACAATTCTTGTATATCCTTTTGGATTATACAATCTTTTGTATGTCTTTTCTGTTAATACTATTGAATTTTGAGGAACAATAAAAGAACTGTTGAATATTCCAGATACTCTAAATTTTATATCTCTAATTTTTATAATATCATCTTTTTTAATATCCCCTATTTCTGATAAATAGTTATCAACAGCTAAAGTTGTGTCTGAAATTCTTACATTCAAATTTGTATATTTTATATCATTCTTATTTATTCCAAATACTCTAACAGATAAATATCTATTCTTCCCAACTAAATAGATATTGTCATATCTTTCATACATTGGAATTACAACTCCATTTATACCTCTAAGTTTTAGTAAATCAGATTTATCAAAATATTCATAGCCAGATACAAAATTAGGAAATATTATTATGTAGTTTGCTACATTACCCAAGTTGTTATTAACAGCTGTTTTTACACTTTCTCCTAAAATTCCTAATGTTGTTATAGCAGCTACTCCAATAACTATACCTAACAAAGCTAAAATACTTCTTAATAAATGTCTTTTTAAATTTCTCTTAGCTAATTCTATATACATAAACTCACTTTAAATATTCTTCTTTTTCAATTTCTCCATCTTTTAAATAAATTATCCTATCTCCAAATTTGGCAACATTTATGTCATGAGTCACAACAACAATAGTTTTTCCACTTTCATTTAATTTTTTTAATAATTTCATTATTTTTTCTCCTGTTTTGCTATCTAATGCCCCAGTTGGTTCATCTGCCAAGATAATTGGTGGATTGTTTGCTAATGCCCTTGCTATTGCTACTCTTTGCTGTTGCCCTCCACTTAGTTGATTTGGTCTATGGTTAGCAAATCTCTCATCTAACTCAGCCATTTTTAAACATTCTAATGCTCTCTTTTTTCTTTCTTCTTTACTCATTGAATTTCTATATTTAAATATTAAAGGAAGCTCAACATTTTCCAATGCAGTTAATACAGGAATTAAATTGAACTGTTGAAAGACAAAACCAATTTTATCCCTCCTAATTTTTGTTAATTCATCATCATCCAATTTATTTATCAGTATATTATCAATATAAACCTCTCCTTCAGTTGGTTTGTCCAAACATCCAATTATATTTAACATTGTTGATTTCCCACTACCAGAAGGACCCATAATTGAGACAAATTCCCCTTTTTTTATTTTTAGATTTACATTTTTTAGAGCATAAATAGTTTCTTCTCCCATTTTATAAGTTTTTGTTACATTTTTGAGTTCTATCATTTTATAACATCCTTCTAAATCCTTTGTAAATTAAAAATAAAACTCCTAATAGAAAGAGAATACCAAAACCAATTAATAGGTAATTATTGTTTTCTTTATTGTTTTGATTGGTAGTATTCAAATTCTGTATTTTTATTGTTCTATAAATTGTTATTAAGTTGTTGTTTTCATCTCTATAAGTTATTTTAATTGGAATTTCACTTACATTTTCATCAATTTGGCAGTGAAGTTCAAAACTTGCATAGTCATCAGGATTTAAAGTTCCTACAAAGTAGCTCTCATAAGGTCTAAGAGGTTTAATATCTTTATTTTCTTCAATTGATAAAAGAACAGATTTAGCTACTCCACTACCTATGTTGTCTATATCCCCTGTTATTTTGATATAACCATTATTCTCTACATCTAACTGACTAAATACTAAATCTGCCTTTCCAACAACATTAACTAAGAATGTTTTTTTAATATCTAACTTATCAGCATATATCTCTAAGTTTAGTGGATATATTCCAACTTTATCAAATTTAACTAAGAAATTGACTTTTTTGGTAGTCCCTTTCTTAATGTAAATATATTTTTCATTATTACCAATAGAATTATTTAGTTTTAAAATAAATAATGCATCTTTGTAGTTATTTTTAATTAAAAAAGAGATATTTTCCAATTTACCAACAGTTAAACTTGAATTTTCTAAATTAACAATAATTGCTGATTGAGGATAGATATAGAAGTTTATTGTTCCCTCCTCTGTCTCAGATTTTAGGTTTTTATATGTTAAAGTTTCAGATTTAGAGTCATAAGAGATTGTCTCAGACTTTTGAGTTAGCTCTAATAGATTGTATGGATTTGTATATGAAATTTTATATTTTAATATACCTACTCCATTAGTTTTTGCATATACATCTAAATATATACATTTTGAGAATCCAGGGGTTAGAGAGGATATGTAAAAAGAACTTTGTCCTAAGATATCTAAGTTATCTCCATAAAAATCTATTTTTATATCATTTGCTGTTCCTGTTCCTGAATTTGTTACTAATAAAGTAATTTTGTTATTTCCTACTTTCAATGTGTTTGTTAATGGCTCTATGGTTAAGTATGATTTTCCTCTTACTGGAAGAGTAAAAACTCTATTTTCTTTATATACCTTATCTTTATAGTTATATTCACAATAAACAACTACTTTATAATCATAGCTAAAAGCTGATGGCTTAATTTTTATAATAAAGTGTCCTACTCCAACATCTCCTGGAAACAACTTTCCTATCCATGCTCTATCTTTAATAAACTCAATATTTTCCTTTGTTATGTTATTAAAAGGTTTCAAATATAGAATTGTATTATTTATTTCTTTATCAGTTTCTATAACAACATACACATCATATGTTTTTCCTGGCTCTAAATATTCTGCTTTATAGTCAAAGCTCTTAAATGTTATATAAGAATAGGAAAAGCTCAACATTAAAAACATTAAAATTATTAAGATAACTTTTCTTATCATGGTTTAACCAAATATTAGTTTTATTATGTTATATAGTTGATACAAACCAAATATGATAGTTGGTATCAATGCAGTTATAAAAGCTTTTTTGATATCTAAGTTTCTTGCATATTTTATTGCAAATGTCCAAATATAAAGGTTCCATAAAGTTACACCAATTCCCACAAATAAGTTAAAATAAACTAAACTTTTAGGAATTATACTTTTTACAACTTTTTGGACAATTATTGGATTTTGTAGTTGTTCTATAGATAATGGTTGAACATGGATATGTGAGAGATAATAGTAAGCAATAGGAATTGTTATTAATGCTCCAATTATATTTGGGAGGAATCCATAACCAACAAAAGATAAAGTTTTTTTAAATTTTCCTTTTCCTTTAAATGCAATTGAAATAAGATGCATAATTCCAGCTATAATTATCCAGGAAATAAGTCCTCCAATAAATGTTGATATTAAACTAATAACTTTTATGAAAGACATAATCTGTTGATACTGAGGAGGGAAGATTTTAAACATTACTGAAGTTGATATATAGGTAGAGATTGATATTAGTATAGAAAAAACTAAAACAATCAAAAATGGCTCTTTTAGAGAAATTTCTTTTTGAGAAAGTTTTTTAAAGAATGTATCCGGATTTATTAAAACTTCAATTATATTCATTAATATCCCTCATTATATTTTTTAATTAGTTTTATTGTTTATTGTATTTAAATCTTTATGTTAGTATATAATTTGCTATTTTAGGAGTAATATAAACTTCTACAAAAGCAGCTATAACTATTAGAATTATTGAAATTAAAGATAATTTTAGGAACTCTTTTATATCCTCATTAGTTATTGGTTTTTCTTTTTTATCTAATAAATAAAGAGTTACTTCATAAGGAATTTTAAAGCCAGCTATTGCTGATATTAATATAGCTGGAATTTCGAATATACCGTGCGGTAGAGTAGTGACTAAAACAAAAAACCAGTTTTCTAATAAAGCTAATGCCTTAAATTGAATCGCTAATGCAAATCCATTAACTACAAGATTATATATAATAGGAACTAAAAATACTCCTCCCAATATGTTAGTAAATACTACCTTTAGATTATTAAACAAGATTCCAAAAAACGAACACTTTGGTAGAAAATTAGCAGTAGATAAATCTATTCCACTAAATATATTTAACGGTGTAAAAAGCCCATATATAAATCCAAGTATAAAAATAATTATTGGCAAAATTTTATATATTTCTATATTCACTTTCATTATTTTATTCCATGTGATTGATTCCAGTTTTTAAGAATATTTACTCCAAAGGCAAAAACAAAGCCTCCAGCATAACTTAATATTAATATAATAAACAAACATTCTAATTGCTGAGAAGTTAAAGGATAAATAATAAGATATTTTATTAATATTGCAGAAAGTAAAATAACTAATGGAAATGAAAATAAAAATATCTTAAAAAATTTTTCAAGGTTCTTTTTTTCAAATATGACATACTTTTTAATATTTTTACTTAATAGAATTTTTGACAAATAAAATCCAATTAGCATTCCTATTGCAACTAAAACCACTGAAACATTAAAAATATTTTTTAGTAGGGGCATACCATAATTTAAATAAAAGTTAGAAAGTAATATTGGAACAATCCAGAAAAATATACCTTCAATCATTAAAAGTAATCCAACAACATTTGGATTATTTATCCATGAGTGTGCAATATTTCTCATAAATATCACCAAAAAAAAAATTAAAAATTAAAATAAATTATATTTATATTAACTAAGACCAAAGCTCCGAAAATCTTACATACACCATTCTTCAAAAATTTCATATTGCCACCCTTTATTGGTGGTTGTGCGGTAGGCTCAGCTCCTACATCGAAGCGTCATCGCCAACTATTTTTTAATTTTTTATATTACTTTACTTATCTACTACTTCGATTTCCAAATTTTTCATTAAAATAATAATACAAAACCCCTGTATATATTATGATTTTAATCAAATAGTAAAGTATAAAACGTTTCCGATTAGAATTTTTAAATAACTAAAAAATAATAAAATGGTTTATAAATGTAAAGTTATGTTAGTATATAATTTGCTATTTTAGAAGTAACATAAACTTCTACAAAAGCAGCTATAACTATTAGAATATAAGAAATTTTAAAGCCAGCTATTGCTGATATTAATATAGCCGGAATTTCGAATATACCGTGCGGAAGGATTAAAGCTAAAATTAGTTTTAACGGTTCATTTGTTAAGAATGTAGAACCGATTAAAACTCCAACATTGAAACCGTTAAAAATTAAATTTATAAAAGTAGATAAACCGAAGGTAATAGAACCTGCTAACATTAAAAAGATAACTTTTAGGTTATTTGTCAGAATTAAAGATAAAGGTGCTGGACTGAATTTTGATGAAGATAAAAAATAATTTTTAGTTTTTATGTCATTAATACAACTATTGATTATTTTATAGATAACTGCAAAATTATGATAAATTCAGATATAGAAATAGAATATCGTGGGAATATAATAAGAAAAAGATACTATGACACAATGGTAAAAATTGAAGGATATATAAAGGATACTAATTTGGATGAATTTATAGATATAATTAATAATCTCTGTTATTCTTACCTACTGTTACCATGTGATAATTTTCAAAAAGAATGTGCATCAAGAGATGAACTTTTAAAGAAGTTTAATATAAAAGAACCTGATGATGATTTTATAAAAAGTATAATTAAAGAGACATTTGAATTTAATGACTTAGCAACAGAAAATCTTAACAAATCACATATTTACAATAATATTGAAGAAATTTTATCTATTTTAAAACATAATGATGTAATAGAGGATTATAACATTGGTATTGATGTACAAGATAAGTTAATAATTGTAGATATAAAAGTAATATCCAAAAAAGTTTTTGGAATATTTAAAAAAGATGTCAATATTGACTCAATTAAAAAGATACTATTAAAAAATCTAAAAAATATGTATCCTAATCTCAATATAGTAATTTCAATAGCTGTTGATTAATATCATAGTTCCAATAACAAATAAAATTACAAATAAAATTATATTTACTTGTTTTTCATTTAAAATATTATATAGTCTATATCCCAATTTAGATGAAAACAACATAGGAATCATAATTAATATAGTTATTGGCAAAGAGACATAACCAATATTTCCACATACATTATCTACTTTTGCAGTTAAATATGACAAAACTGAACCAAAAGAAGTTAATGGGACAGCACCAATAGATATTCTAACTGCTTTTTTATTATCATAAATTAAGCTTAATAGTGGTGTGAATATTAAACCTCCTCCAATACCAAATAATCCTGAACAAATTCCTGCTATAATTCCAACAAAAATGCTAAAATTATTTTTAATTTTTGGTTTAGGGATTATTGTATAAAAACTTAAAAATAATAAAAAAAATCCTAATAGTATTTTTAACAAATAGGATGGCAAATAATTAACTACAAAAAATCCTGTTAAATAAGAAAATATTAAGCTAATAAGTCCTAATTTAATGGATTCCACAACATAAATATCTTTTTTATGTCTATAACATCCAATTAATGAATTTAGAAATACAACTAATGAAGAAGTTCCTACTGCAAATTTTACAGCATCTTCAATCTGATAAAAAGAAAATATAAAGGTTAATATTGGAGTTATTAAAAATCCACCACCTAATCCTAATAAACTACCTAATACTCCAATAAATATTCCTGAAAAAATTAATATAAGTATAAACAGGTAAATTTCATACATAATTACTAAACCTCAACATTATAATTAATGTCTTAAACAAAATTTATATAATATTATTATTTCTTAATTTTAATTAAGTAAGTTACAATAAAATAAATAAAATATATTGTTTAGGAGGGAGGTAGAAAATATGGAAAATGAAAAGATAACAGTATCTGTTATAAAAGCTGATGTTGGAGGATTATGTGGGCATACAGAAGCTCCTGAAGAGTTATTAGAGGCTTGTGAGGCTGTTTTAGAGGAAGCTGTTGATGAGATACTCATTGACTATTATGTTACAAGATGTGGAGATGACATAGATTTAATTATGACTCATAAATTAGGATGTGACAATGAAAAAGTTCATGGATTGGCTTGGAAAGCTTTTGAAAAAGCAACAGAAATAGCTAAGGAGTTAAAATTATATGGAGCAGGACAAGATTTATTAGCTGATAGTTTCTCTGGAAATGTTAGAGGTCTTGGTCCAGGATGTGCAGAGATGGAATTTGTTGAAAGAAAAAGTGAGCCAATAGTTGTTTTCTGCTGTGATAAAACAGACCCAACAGCTTTCAACTTACCACTGTTCAAGATGTTTGCTGACCCATTCAATACAGCTGGTTTAGTTTTTGACCCCTCTATGATATCTGGATTTAGGTTTGAGGTTCATGATGTTGTTGGACATAAAAAAGTTTTCTTAGAGACACCTGAAGAGATGTATATGCTCTTAGCTTTAATAGGAGATTATGAAAGATATGCAATAAAAAGAATATTCAGAAGAAAAGATAATGAAATTGCTGCTGTTGTATCAACAGAAAAATTAAACTACATAGCAGGAGAATATGTTGGAAAAGATGACCCTGTTGCAATAGTTAGAGCACAAAGTGGATTCCCAGCAGTTGGAGAAGTTTTAGAACCGTTTGCAAATCCACACTTTGTTCCTGGTTGGATGAGAGGTAGCCATTGGGGACCATTAATGCCAGTTAGTGAAGATGATGCAAGACCAACAAGATTTGACGGACCACCAAGAATAATTGCATTAGGATTCCAATTAAGTGATGGATTATTAATTGGACCAAATGATTTATTTGCTGATAAAGGATTTGATAAAGCAAGAGAAAAAGCTTTAGAAATGGCTGATATTATAAGAAAAATGGGACCATTCCAACCACATAGATTACCTGCTACAATGATGGAATATACAACTGTCCCAAAAGTTTTAAAAGCATTAGAGGATAGATTTATCCCATTAGAAGGTTTAGAATTAGTAGAAGAAGGAGGAATAAAAAGAGAAGATAGAGGAGATGTAGAATAACTACAATGGTTTAGTTTTTCTTAAATCTTTTTCTATTTTTTCTATTTCATTTGCATATTTTAGAGCAATTTCTTCCATAATTTTGTTGGCATCTAAACCTAAATCTTCTAGACCAACAATAGGCACATGGATTTTTTTAGATTTTACATTTATTCCTAAGTGTATTTTACCACTAACTATTCCTTTACAAGCTATTGAGACAGATAATTTTTTATTTTTGTAGTATAAATCATCTCCATCTCTATATAATTTAACTCCATAATTTTCAATAATTTCTTTGGCTATAAAAATTAATAATCTCTGTCTAAAATAAATATCTCTAAGAGAAACATCAAAATGCTCAACAATAAAGTTTATAGAATCATCTGAAACTATTGGCATATCTATTTTTTCCCTTTTTAAATCTTTCAAATCTTTCATAAATTCTCTTTTTACTTCCATTTTACCTCTAAATGCCACAATACTATCCTTCTGAATATTAAATGTCTCAAAAGCCCATAATTCTTTTATTTCTTTTCCTGTATAATCTAAGTTATCTACAAAAACGACAGTTATATAGCTGAAATCAATAGCCTTCATTTTTTCACTTTAAAATAGTCTCTCCTTTATCTATCTTTTCCAATAAAAAAATCATTAATGAACTTGCAACTATATCAGCTGTTGTTCCTGGATTTAACTTGTTTCCTTCCTTAGATAAGTAGTTATCAAAAATTATAACTTTGTCAATGCTAAAATCATCAATTATCTCCTTAGCCAACTTAGAAACTTCCTCAGCAACATCATAACCTTTTTTTCTTGCTATTAAAGTATCTGGATATTTAGACAATATTTTCAAGTATGTTTTTGTTATAGCCAAATTTATCCCATCGCTCTCATAATATTTTTTTAAATATTCATATCCTTCAAATGATATTTTATAGTTAGTTACCATCTCCTTACTTATATTATCCCATTCAGAGGATATTTTAAATATATCATAAAGTGTTAAATTCTTTTCAAATATTTCAATCTTTGCATTATTTGAGAAAGCATCTGGGCCTTTTTTAGCTTTTCCAATATTTGGATTTGCTAAGAGGACAGCATCATAAAAGTTTAAGGCATCTTCAACTGTTGTATTTTTTAAAATTTTTTCTAAGTTCTTTTTTAGTTTTTTTACACTAAAAATATTCAATTTTCCAGCAGCCATAGATAGTGGGATATGTAAAATAACAATTCCTAAATTTGCATTTGTAGGACTCCATTTTTTGCTTTCTTCAACTGCCTTTTTAATATACATCCCTAAATTTTTGTTATCTTTTGCTGCTTCATAAACAACATTACCAAATCCAATTCCAGAGGCTATAAAATGATGATATTTAATATCATCAAAATCTCTATTTCTATGTACATTACCAGGTTTAAAAGAGCTAACTTCTAAACAACATGCAATTTGTGAAGCTTTCATTATATCAAATGGCTCCATACTATCTCACTAATTTAACCCAATCTATTTTATTTTTTAATAATGCTCTTGCTATGGATATACAATCAGAGTATTTTAGCATTTCCTTAGCCCTTTCTAATGAATCAATTGAATTATTTCCAATAATAAATTTATCTTTAAACTCCTCTGAAATTATTTTTAAACTTTCTATATCAGGATATGGTTTATTTGGATAAAAACAATCTATATGCAACCCATAAAACAACTCTCTAACATAGTTTAGAGTGTCTATTAAATCATTTAATGGAATATAGTTTAATCTTATCTTTAATAAAACTTTATCAAATCTATCCATCTTATTTAAAAATTTATATAAAAGATACCTATTTTTTAATAGTTCTTGCCCTAAACCTAAGGATGTTATTTCTTTCTGCCTACAATGGCAATTTAACTCTATAAAATCAGCATAAGTATCTATAACTTCCAACTTTTCATAAGCTTCCTCTATATCTAAAAATCTAACATTTACATTAACCTTGGCTTTTTTTATTAATTCAATTTCATTAATAATATATTCATTGAATTTATCTAAATCAATTATAAACTCCTTTCTACCTCTTTCAGTTATTAACTTAGCAGCTTTTAGTGTATATTTATCTAAGTTGTATCCTCCTAATGTAACAATATCAAATAAATCCTCATATCTTCTACAGAACTTACCATCTGTATAGCCAGCCATTGGTGCTATTGCTATCATAATTACTTCCTTTTTAAAATTAAGTTATCAAAAAATTTCTCCTGTATAATATCAATTTTATTCTCATTAGCTAAATACAAAGATGGTAAAAGATATTTAACTTTCTCTTCCCTATTTTTAAACTTTTCCTGAAAAATTATATATTCTTCCTTTAAAATTAATAAATATAGTTCTTCAACTATCTTGTCTATATCTTCCTCATCATCAATAAGCTCATTAACCAAATCATCTAAGTCATCAACATAAATCTCTTTATCTTTTTGGGATTTTTTCTTATATTCTCTTTTAATTTTTTTTAGTTCTTTATCCACCTTATTTATAAGTTCATCAGTTGTTATCTTCTCTTTCTTTTCTCTTTTTTTTCTTTTTTTCTCTTCCTTAGGATTTACTTCATTATAGAGTGATTCTGATTTTAATCTTAACAAAATACCTCCAACTAAAACAACATCAGCAGATAACTTTATATCAAAATTTTTAAGTTCTTTAATTTTATTGATATAGTAATCAGCTATTTCAGCAATATTAACATCCCAAGGATTTAATTTTTTTGATTTAATACCCTCCTTAATAATCCTTACCCACAATTCAATATCCATCTTTTTTCACTTTTTTAACTACTCTTACTCCAAAAATTTCAGTTTCTTTATAATTATTTTCCTTTTCAACACTCTTAACCATATCCCAAATAGTTAGAAGAGCAACATTTACACCTGTTAATGCCTCCATCTCAACTCCTGTTTTGTATGTTGTTCTTACAGTACATACAACCTTTATTTTATCTTCAAATACTTCAAAATCTATATTTACAGAAGATATTGGTAAAGGATGGCAAAGAGGTATTAACTCATAAGTTTTTTTTACAGCCAAAATTCCAGCTATTTGTGCAGTTGTTAGAACATTTCCCTTTTTTATTTTATTTTCTTTGATAAGGTTTATAGTTTTGGGCATCAGCTTTATATAACCTTCTGCTACTGCCTCTCTAAAAACATCTTCTTTTTTAGAAATATCAACCATTTGAATACCTTTATCAGTTAGATGTGTTAGTTTCATAATCAATCTCCACCTTAGAGATATTGAAATCCTTACCTCCTGTTAATTTTAATGAGATGGATTTACATTTTGGACAATAAACTAAAATATCCTCAACTACTGGCTCACCTTCATATCCACATTTTAGGCATTTGCATTTAGGTTTAATATATTTGGCTATAATTTCAGCATTCTTACAGATAGTATTCTCTGCTATAACTTCAAAAGCAAATTTTAACTGTTCTAAATTTATAAAGGTTAATTCTCCAATCTCTAAGTAAATTTTTTTTACTTTTTTTATTTTAATATTTTTATTTTCTTCTTCTCTTTTTATAGATTCTAATATAGAGTTCAACATAGCAGAGGCAAAAGACATCTCATGCATTTAGCTCACTTTCAACAATTTCTTTTGTTTTAGATTCTTTATCCTTTCCAAAGATTTTAAAGTTAAACATAACTCTTATAATGTCATCTCCATCTATAACTTTACATTTTCCCAAATAAGCTTTTTGCTTATCAAATCTAACAAAAAATTTGTTATCTTCTATTCTTAAATGCAAATCTTTTTTTAGTTTATTTATATTTTTCTCATCAGATTTTATTAAATTGAATATATGTTTAAATGTTTTTTCAGCATCTTTACCTTTTATGGTTATCTCAACCAACTTTATAGGATTTCTAAAATGACCTTCACTTTCAACAACATTAACCTCTACTTTCTCATCATTTATATCTTCTGGAATTAAAAACTCAATAGCTTCCATAACCTTATCTAAATCTTCAGTTGCATGAACAATAGAAGAAAGTTTAACATAATTTAACATTAATTATCACCTAAAAAGTTTTGAATTTTATTTTTTATTTTAATGAGAGTGTTAAGTTAAGCTTTTATTAATAATTGATAAAAAATAATAAAATATGAAGCTCACGATAGAAGTCTTAAAGGAGAGAATCGAAGAGGAGAAGATTTTTAAAAGGAATAAGAAGTCGATAGAAGTTAAAATCTTAGCTGGGATTTTGTATTATCTTGGACTATCGTTGAGGAAGGTAAGTTTGTTTCGTTCCCAATTCGAAAGTATAAGCCATGAGTCGGTTAGGACTTATTATCACAAGATTAAAGATGTTTTAAACGAACCTGAAAGAAAGGAAAGATACGCAATTGCAATCGATGAGACCAAACTAAAGATTGGAAATGAAAATATTTACGTATGGTCTGCTATTGATGTTGAATCGAAAGAGTGCTTGGGAGTTTATGTTTCTGAAACAAGAAACTGCCTCGATACTATATTATTCGTTAAGAGTATATTAAAATTTTGCTCTAATAAGCCGAAGATTTTGGTCGATGGTGGAAGATGGTATCCGTGGGCATGGCAAAGATTGGGTTTAGAATTTGAAAGAGTCAGATTCGGACTGAGAAATTGTGTAGAAAGCTTTTTCTCACTACTCAAACGAAGAACTAAAGCATTTTATAATAGGTTTCCTAATAACAGCAAATTCGATACAGTTGTTAGCTGGATTAAAAGTTTCATGATGTTCTACAATTGGTTGAAGTCGTTAACTTGACAGTGTCTATTTTAATAAAAAATACTAAATTTGATGTTTTAATTTTTGACTAATTACTATTTAATGTTTGCAAAATATATTTATAGATATTATACTTAATTTATGAGGTAATACAGTTAAAGTATTAAATCTTATTAAACTTCAAATAATTTAAAAGTGGATGTATAATGATTATAAAAAAGATAGATTTAAGGGACATATCTCCAATAGATATCTATAGAAATATAAAAGGGGAGAATACTTTTTTATTGGAAAGTGCAGAGTTGTCTAAAATTTCAAGATACACTATATTAGGAAAATGTGAAGGTAAGGTTATTTTTAAAGATGGTAAGTTAAAAGTAGAGGCATTTACAGAATTTGGTGAGAAAGCAAAAGAGTTGGAGGGTAAATACAGTTGTCCATTGGATGCTTTGAGAGAAGTTAAGAATATTTACAATTTAGATGTCTCAAAAATAAATCCATATCCAAGATTTAAAGGAGGATTGGTGGGATATCTAAGTTATGATATTGTTAGATATTGGATAGATTTGGATGAAAAAAAAGATGATTTAAAATTTCCAGATGCAGAGTTTTTGATTGTTAAGGATTTTATTAGCTTTGATTTAAGAGAGAATAAAATAAATCTTATATCAGATAGTGAGGAAGGAATAGAAAACTTAAAAAATTGGTTAAATCTTACTAAGCATGAAAATCAAGAAGATATAAACATAAAAAAGATTAAATCTAACACAACAAAAGAAGAATTTGTAAAAATGGTTGAAAAAGCTAAGGACTATATATTTGCAGGAGATATTTTTCAGGTTGTATTATCAAGAAGAATAGATATTGATTTTAGTGGAGAGCCATTCTATATTTATAAAAAACTTAGAGAGATTAATCCATCTCCATATATGTATTATTTAGATTTTGGAGATAGAAAGATTATTGGCTCTTCACCAGAGATTTTGGTTAGGACAGAGATAAAAAATAACAAAAAAATTGTTGTAACAAGACCAATAGCTGGAACAATAAGAAGAGGTAGAACTGAGGAAGAGGATAAAGAGTTAGAGAAAATTTTATTAAATGATAAAAAGAGAGAGCTGAACATATAATGTTGGTTGATTTAGCAAGGAATGATATAGGAAAAATTTCAAAGTTTGGAACTGTTGAAGTTACTGAATTTATGACAATAGAGAAGTACTCCCATGTTCAACATATAGTTAGTAATGTTGTTGGAGAGTTAAAAGATAACTATGACTCTTTCTTAGCAGTTAAAGCTACATTTCCAGCAGGGACTTTAAGTGGTGCTCCAAAAGTTAGGGCTATGGAAATTATAAATGAATTAGAAAAAGCTAAGAGAGGCCCATATGGAGGAGGAGTTGGATACTTTGGCTGGGATGATGTTATGGATATAGCAATAACTATAAGAACTTATACATTAAACAAAAATCTTCTATCTCTTCAAGTTGGAGCTGGAATTGTTGCAGATTCTATTCCAGAGAAGGAATGGGAAGAGACAGAAAGAAAAGGAATGGCTAATATAAAAGCTATTGGTGGATTATGAAATACTTAGAGTTGTATAACTTCCCTACAATAGAACTACTTTATAAAGCTTTTAAACTAAAAAAATCTAAAAATATTGATTTATGTTCAATAATTAATGCTAAGAGTGGATTATGTAAAGAGAACTGTATATTTTGTGCTCAATCAATATATCACAATACTCAAATAAATATTTATCCTCTTTTATCAAAGGAGAAGATTTTAGAAGTAGCTAAAAATTTAGATGGTAAAGTTAATAGGTTTAGTATAGTTGTTAGTGGAAAAGAAGTTAATGGTGATGAATTTAGTAAAATTATAGAAATAATAGAATTATTAAAAGAAGAAACTAACTTAAAAATTTGCTGTTCTTTGGGATTGTTAGATAAAGATAAACTAAAAGAATTAAAAAAACTAAATGTTAGAATTCATAACAATTTAGAGACAAACAGAGATTATTTTAAAAATATATGCACAACACACACATATGAAGATAAGCTAAGAACTATACTTTTAGCCAAAAAAATGGGTTTAGAGGTTTGTAGTGGTGGAATTATTGGATTAGGGGAGAGTAGAGAGGATAGGATAAAGTTGGCATTAGAATTAAAAAAACTAAAAGTTGATAGTATTCCTATAAATATATTAATTCCTATTAAAGGGACTAAGGCATATGAACTTTATAAAAGAGGAATAATTCAGCCTTTATCAATTGATGAGATATTAAAAACAATTGCAATATTTAAAATAATAAATAAAGATAGTGAGATAAGATTAGCAGGAGGTAGAAATTATTTAAAAGATTTTCAAAGTTTATCATTATTAGCTTTGGATGGTTTAATGGTTGGGAACTATTTAACAACAAAGGGAAGAAACCTTAAAAATGATTTAGAGATGATAAATAATTTTAAAAAAATAATTGAATAATGATAGAGATGAAAAAGGTAAAATTAAGAGTTAAGCCTGAGGATTTTATTGTAGAGGAGATTATTAACTTAGATAAAGTTGATGGTAACAGATGTTATCTATACAAATTAACAAAGAGAAATATTGAGAGTTTAAAAGCTTTCTCCTACTTATCTAAAAAATTTAAAATTCCTCTAAAAGATATAGGATACTGTGGGTTAAAGGATAGACATGCCTTAACTACTCAATACATATCAATTCCTAAAAAATATGGGAAATTAAAATTAAATGAGAAAAATTTAAAGTTGAAATTAGTTGGAGAGAGTAAATTTTTATTGTTGGGAGATTTAGAAGGAAATAGATTTAAAATAACAGTTAGAGATATTAAAGAGAGTGAGTTAGATAGGATAAAAGATAACTTAAAATATATTGATTATGGAGCACCTAACTACTTTGATAGTCAGAGGTTTGGTAGTGTTTTTGATAAAAAATTTATTGCTAAGGAAATAATTAATAAAAACTATGAAGAGGCTATAAAAATCCTACTTACAAAATATAAAAAATCTGAAAAAAAGAGAATAAAAGATTTAAAAAGGTTTATATCAAAAAATTGGGGTGATTGGAAGAAGATATATAAATATATTGAAGAAAACAACATAAAAGCAAAAATGTATGTGAATATAATAAAAGAATTAAAAGAGACAGGAGATTTCAAAAGAGCTTTAAATTATGTTGATGACAGATTAAAAAAGTTGTTTGTTGCTGCTTATCAAAGCTACTTATGGAATGAATGTGTAAAAGAACTTTTAAAAAACTATATTCCAGAGGAAGATAGAGTATATTATCCTTATGAAGCTGGAACTTTTCTCTTCTATAAGAAGATTGATGAAGACATCTTCAATAATTTGAAAAATAAAGTTTTTCCAACTATTGCTCCTGATGTTGAATATGATAAAGAATATCTTAATATAATAAATAAAATTCTAAAAAAAGAAAACATTAAGATGGAGAATTTAAAAAATATTGATGTCTTAGGTTGTAAATTTCCATATACTGAAAGAAAAATTTTATCTATTCCTAAGAATTTAAAATATTCTATTGAAAAAGATGAGATTTATAGAGGAAAGTATAAATTAACATTAGATTTTATTTTAGATAAAGGTAGTTATGCAACAATAATAATTAAAAGGGTATTTTTATGAAAACTATTGAAATAAACAACTGTAAAATATACTTTGTAGGAACAGCTCATGTCTCAAAGGATAGTATTGAAGAAGTAGAAAAAGTTATAAGTGAGATACTTCCAGAAGGAATAGCTGTTGAATTAGATGAAAGAAGATTTCTCACCATAATGTCTGAAAACAAAAATAAAAAGATTGATATAAAAGAAGCATTAAAATCAGGAGATTTTACAAAATTGTTAATATATATTTTCTTATCTAACTCTCAAAAAAAGATTGGTGAGATGTTTGGTGTAAAACCAGGTAGTGAGATGAAGAAAGCAATTGAATTATCTTATCTGTATAATATACCAATTTACTTAATTGATAGGGATATAAACATCACATTATCAAGATTATTAGAAAAAATGCCTCTAAAAGAAAAAATAAAATTTTTAATGGCTTTGTTTGAAGAAGATGATGATATTGAGATAAATGAAGAAAAACTAAGAGAAATACTAAATAATCCAAAAAAATATGTTGAGATGTTAAAAAAATTGTCTCCAACTATATACAATGTTTTAGTTGATGAGAGAGATAAATATATGGCAAAAAAGATTTTTGAGCTAAGTAAAATAAAAAATAGTTTAGTTGTTGTTGTAGGAGCAGGACATGTTGATGGAATAATAAACTATCTAAAGAGATTAGAAAATGGAGAAAAGATAGATATTGATGAACTAATAAAAGTGAAAGATAAGAAATTTAAATTTAGTAAGATTTTTGGATATTTATTAACCATTGCTATATTTGCATTTTTAGGCTATATTCTTTATTATTCTATTAGTAATCCAGATATTTTAAAGTTATTAACTATAAACTGGATTATTTTTACAGGAGGTTTAGCTGCTTTGGGGGTTGTATTAGCAAGAGGAAAACCATTAACAGCTTTAATAGCCTTTTTATCTGCCCCAATAACTACATTAATCCCTTTACCTTTTGCAGCAGTTGGAACAGTTGCAGGATTAGTAGAGTTAAAATTTAGAGAAATAACTGATAAAGATATTGTTAATTTATTTGAGGCAGATTTAAAAGATTTATTAAATAACAACTTATTTAGAATATTACTTGTTGCTACTTTATCAAACTTAGGAGCAACTATTGGTGTATTCTATTGCTTAGGAAAATTTACACATATTTTTATTTTATTCCCAACCTTGTTTCTAACGATTCAAACCTTTTTATAAAAGTGATGAGGAATTAAAAATAATAAATTAATTATATTAATTCATATACTTACTTATTTAAATTTATAAATTTTTTGTTTATTATTTGATGACAGATAATTATATATATACTCAACTATTATTTAATGTTTTTAGTATCCACTAAATAGTTAAGAGGGGAAAACATGAGTGTTTGGCAAGGTAAAAGTAGAAGAAAACCAACAGGAGGATTATATAGATTAGCAAGAAAAAAGAGAAAATATGAAATGGGAAGAGAGCCAATTGAAACACATATATCAGAAGATAGAAAAATAAAAAAAGTTAGAACAAGAGGTGGAAACTTAAAAGTTAAAGTTGTTAGAACAAACTATGCAAATGTTATGGACCCTGAAACAAACACCTGTAAAAAAGTTAAAATCTTAACTGTAAAAGAAAATAAAGCAAATATACACTATGTTAGAAGAAATGTTATAACAAAAGGAGCAATTATTGAGACAGAGATAGGTTTAGCAAGAGTTACATCACGCCCTGGACAAGATGGAACTGTTAATGCTGTATTAATAAAAGAATAAAATTTTTATTTTTTAGTTTCTTCTATAATCATATTTAATACTTTTTCAGGAATATCATTGTATATTATTGATGCTCCTTTCCATGAAGGAGTAGAATTAACCTCCAAAATATATGTTTTGTCTCCTTCCAACAAATCAATTCCACCATAATATAAATTAAAAGCTTTTTTAACCTTGTAGCATATCTTTCTCATCTCTATATCTAACTCACAAATCTCCACTCTCCCTCCTAATGATATATTATTTTTCCAGTTATCTCCACCTATCCTATATATTGGATAAAGTTCATCTCCAACAATAAAAACTCTTATATCTCTATAATCATCATATTTGCACTCAACAAATTTTTGAATATAAAATGTAGTATATTTCTTTTGAAACTCTTCTAAATCTTTTATCTTTTTTGTTATTGAATGTTCTTTTTTTAATCTTATAATCCCCTCTCCCCCACTACCAAATAGTGGTTTTATAACAGCATCTTCAAGATAATCAATAATCTTTAAAGCTTCTGATATATTCTCAGTTACATATGTCTCTGGGTGTGGAATATCTAACTTTTTAAACATTATTGAAGACAAAAACTTATTTGATGCTAAATTTATTGTTTCATAAGGATTAACAACAAAACAAAACTCTTCCAAAAATTTTAAAATATCAAATCTAAAAAAGCTATCATATCCAAGGTTTCTAACAAAAATAGCATCTAAATGTTTTAAAGATAGCTTATAATGATAAACATTATCTAAATCAGTAACTATATTTTTAGGATTGATAACATGATAATCAATATCTTTCTTTTTACAAACATCTATTAGGTCATTGACTACATTGTCTCTTTCTATTGTTAATATTCCCAACCTCATTATTTCCCTTTGTATATTCCATTATAAATATTTGATTTTTCACATCTTACAAAAACAATCTGGCAAATTCTTGCAAACTTATGTATTTTTATATCTCTATATACTTTTAATAGATATTCTGGATATCCTTCATATCCAGGGTCATGGACAGCTGAGTAAATAGTGGCTCCCATCCTTAACAAAGAACTTCTTGGATAAACAAATCCTGCAACATTCTGAGGAATTTTTAAGTAATCATATACTTTAACTAAGTACTCTCCTCTCTTTAATAGAATATAATCATCTTTTTCAGAGTTAAATATCTCCTTATAGTTTGGAAGTTTTCTTTTTTCATTTGTAAAATCTATTTCTCCACCATCTTCTATTTCAAAAATTTTCCAAACTCTTAAATCAACTCCACACTGCTGTACTTGTTTGTTATCCAAGTTCTTAAAAAAATTTTTTATTTCATCAATAGATACAATCATGGTATCAGCTTTTTCTCTACAACTCTACCTCTTGGCTCTACTTCCTCAAAAATTTGAGCTTGGAATCTGTATATTTTTACACCATCTAACAGCCAAGCATCTGGTGGTAAGCCAGCTTTCAAACATAGATGAGCTAAAAACTCTTCTACATCCCAGCCATACTCAACAGGAACTTGTGGAAGTAATAGACCTCTATATGGCCCATATTCAATAATTAAGCCATCTCTACCAATAACTATCTTCTCTAAATACTCTTTTGGATGATTAACTTCTATTAGTTCTGGTTTTGTTAAAATACTTACTTCAACAACAATACCATCCATCTCATCCAAAGTTACTGGTGGAAATCTTGGGTCTCTTGTAGCAGCTGAAATAGCAGCTTCTTTTAAAGCTTCAATTAATGGAAGAATTGGTTCAGGAAAGCCAATACATCCTCTTAGTTCTCTATCTGGATATGTATGTAGAGAGCAAAAACATCCTCTTTTTTCATTAAAAACTTCTGGATAATCTTCAATAACTAAATCTTCTCCTTTTAAATAACTCTCTATAACAGCTCTTGCAAATTTAACAGCAAAAGTTCCCTCTTCTAAGGTTAATAATCTCATTCTATCACCAAAATTTAAAGCTCAGTCGTCCCAGGCATCATCATAAATCAGCCTATAACCCTATCATCATCGCATAAATAAAATTTTATTGATAAAGATATTTATAAACTACTCCTAAAAATTCATCTACTTTCTTATAATCTTTTTTTCCTTTTTCACTTTCTAAGGATGATGAGACATCTATACCATAAGGTTGAACTTTTTTAATAGCATCAACAACATTATTCTTATTTAATCCACCAGCTAAGATTAATGGCTTATCTATATTCTCCCTAATTTTTTTAGAAACTTCCCAATTGTGGGTTTTACCTTCAATTTTTATATTTTCAATTTTTGTATCTACTAAAATAGCATCAACATATTTAGAATAGCTTTTAGCTATTTTGATAATCTCATTTATATCTAAATTATCATCTTTTGGAATATGCAAAGCTTTGATTATTGGGATATTAACAATCTTCTTTAAATTTTTTATAAATTCTATATCTTCATAACCATGGAGCTGTATAGCAGAAGGCTGTAATTCTTTATATACATTAACAACATCTTCAATAGAGGAGGGCATTAAAACAGCTACCAATGATGTGAAAATTGGCACATAATTTTTTAAAAAAATAGCTTTATCTAAACTTATTTTTCTTGGAGTTTTTATGGGGACATCTATAATAAAACCAATAGCATGAACTTTTTTAGAAATATATTGAACATCTTCCTTGTTTGTTAAACCACAAATTTTTATCTTTATTTGTATTCACCTTTCTGATGTTGTAGAATTCTTTTTTTTGCTTTATCTTGAGAATCCTCTGAGAGAGTTTCATTAATTATAGATAAAAGATACTCTACTAAATCTTTTAATGTAGCAATTAGTTCAGGTGTAACATCAATTATATCATCTTTTGTAATCACACCTTCTATCTCCCCATTTTCATTAATAACAAAAATCTCTTTAGCTTTTTTATCTTTCATTAGCTTTATAACATCTTCTATAGATGTCTCTGGAGGTACTGTAACTATATTGTTTGATGCTATTTCAGAGGCTTTTACAGCTTCTGGAGGTAGTTTCTTTACTAAAACTTTGTTTAAAATATCATCAGTACGAGCTACTTTAATATTTTTATCTTTTGTTGATACTACAATAACACTACATCTTTTTTCATCAACTAACAACTTAGCTAAGTCATAAACAGTAATATCCCCACTAACAACAATAGGCTCTTTCATTATAACAAATGCTGGGACTGTTCCTACCATTAAAATCTTCCTCATTACAAATGATTTTAAATAGGTAATATAACATTTTTAATAACTTAAAGTAATATAAATGATATTAAACTTAATAGTTAGATAATCTATATAAAAATTAGGGTATGTGTAATGAAAGTGGATTTACATGTGCATTCTTGGGTTAGTAAATGTTCATTGAATCCAATATTTATATTAAGGAAGAAATGTAAAAAGTTAGGAATAACTCCAGCTATATGTGACCATAATAAGCTCACTAAGTTAGATTTTGCAATTCCAGGAGAAGAGATAGCTACGAACAAAGGAGAGTTTATAGGCTTATTTATTGAAGAAGAGATTCCAAAAGGTTTGGATTTATTTGAGGCAATGGATAGAGTTAAAGAGCAATCTGGCTTAATTATCTTGCCTCATCCATTTGACTATAAAAGAAAGAGGAGTTTAGCAAAGTTTAATGTTGTTGAAGATAAAGAATTTTTAAAAAGAGTTGATATTGTTGAAGTGTTCAATAGTAGATGTAGAGATTTAACACCCAATATAATGGCATTGGAATATGCAAAGAAACATAAATTTGCAGTTTCTTTTGGTAGTGATGCTCATTTTCCATGGGAGTTAGGGAATGTATATATAAAATTGGATATAAATGAAATTGAACCTAAAACACTACTTAAGGGTTTAAAAGAGGTTAGTAAATATTTATTTAACTATCAAGACATATACACAAATCCATGGAAATCAAAATATTTCTTTGGAAAACTTGGAAATTGCAAAAATATAGAATTATATAGTAAGATATTAAAAAATATCAGAAATTTAAGGTTTTCTTTTTAATCTATGCCCACAATATGGACAAACCAACCAATCTGGTTGTATTGGCCTCTTACAATTTGGACATCTTAGTTCTTCTTCAACCTCTTCTTTTAATTTTACTCCACAGTGAGTACAGTATAACCAAGTGTCAAAGATGTATTTATTACAATTCTTACATCTTCTTACTTCTTCTTCAAATACCATTTTGTCTATTTCTGCTCCACAATTAGCGCAGTATTCCCAACCTAAATCAACAGGATTCTTACAGTTGTTACAAATAGGAACATAAGTTGTGAATTTAGCTCCAAGAGCTTTTTTTAGCTTTTCCAAAGTAATCATTGCTTCTCTTCTAATAACTTCATCAGGGTCATATTCAATAATATGATTTAATAGAGTAATAATTTCATTCAAAGTATTTTTATCATAAGCATCCATATAAAGTATTGCTTCAGGTCTATTTTCACAAATTTCTTGTAATTTTCTTAAGGTTATTAATCTTGTTCCTGGAACAGAACTTCTTAATCCTGCAATAATACTCATTTTTTCTTCTTCAGATAGTGGGATTATATAAACCATATTTATCTCACCTGATATTGTATTTTATCATTGACCCATAAACTTCCTAATTTCTCAGCTCTATCAAACAAGTATAATGTTGCAGTAGCTATCTCATCCTTGGACATATCTAATAGCCCCACAAGTTTTGCATCTCTCCTATCTATCTTAAACTTATAATATACAATAGGATTTCCTGAATTGTTATAATAACAAATTATCTGAACTTCATCTGCATTTGTATTTTTAAAAACATAATATGTAATCATCAATATTTTATACTTTGTGTCTATATCCAAATTTCCAGGTATTATCTTTGGATTTAATTTATTTATCATTTGATAGACAATTATAACATTTTTCCCATCTATTGTCGTATTTTGGATTTTAACTACATTGTATTCCTTGTATAAAATGTCAGGGTATCCTGGATTTAAACAGCCTAAGAAAATTGTAGTCACTAAAACCAATACAATAAGATATTTACTGTTCATAAATAATTACCCCACACATAATGTATTAGTAAATCCTACCTACTCTTAATATTTTAGTGCTAAATACTATAAAATCCTTATTTTTTATCTCTTAAACGTATATTTGTTGAACTTGTATAGGCAAAAATTTTTATATGCAATATAATTAATTAACATTAACATATAAATATCAGATATTAGATATGAACAACCGTACATATCACTTAGGTGATATCTATGAAAAAAACAACAATATTAATATTTTTTGTTATAGGTTCAATATTATTAGCTGGATGTGTAAATGTAGGAAATCAGCAGGAAAATAAAAAAATAGTTTTAAAGATATTCCATGCAGGAAGTTTGTCTGTTCCATTTGAAGAATATTCTAAAATGTTTGAAAAAGAACATCCTAATATTGTTGTAGAGAGAGAACCAGCTGGAAGTGTTACATGTGTAAGGAAGATTATAGATTTACATGAAAATGCTGATGTTTTAGCAGTAGCTGATTATTCCTTAATCCCCAAAATGATGATGCCTAAATATGCAGATTGGTATATTATGTTTGCAAGAAATGAGATTGTTTTAGCATACACAAATAAAAGTAAGTATCATAGTGAGATAAATGAAAAAAATTGGTATAAAATTTTAGAGAGAAAAGATGTAAAAATAGGATTTTCAAATCCAAATGATGACCCTTGTGGTTATAGAGCCCAAATGGTTTTAAAATTAGCTGATTTATACTATAATCAACCTATATATGAGACATTGGTACTAAATAATTCTAATATTCATGTAGAGAATAAAAATAATAGCTATATTATAGTTGTCCCAAAAGATTTGAAAGTAAATACTAATAAAATAATAATGAGAAGTAAAGAAACAGATTTATTAGCTCCATTAGAAGCTGGTGCTTGTGATTACCTATTTATTTATAAGAGTGTAGCTGAGCAACATCATTTAAATTATGTAACACTACCAAAAGAGATAAACTTAGGATATTATCAATACTCTAATATATATAGCAAAGTTAAAGTATATTTAGAAAGTACTAACAAAAGTATAGAAGGTAAGCCAATAGTTTATGGAATAACTGTTCCTAAAAATGCTCAACATAAAAAAGAAGGTATTGAATTTGTTAAATTTATCTTAGAGCATCCAGAAATATTAGAAAAGAATGGACAACCTCCAATGAATGTAGCTGTTGGAAATGTCCCAGAAGAGCTAAGAAATTTAGTAAAAATTGAAAATGGATAGTTATGGGAAAAATAAATTATTTTGATATATTAATAATCTTTTTATCAACTATTATTTTTATCTTTATACTCTTACCTATTCTTAACTTACTTATAAATCATGGTGATTTTTCATATATTGATGAGGAAGTGTTAGATGCATTTAAAACAACTTTTTTAGCTGGATTTGTTGCTACATTTATAGCTTTAATTTTTGGTATCCCAACAGGCTATTTTTTGGCAAGATACAACTTTAAATTTAAAAGTGTTTTTGAGGCTTTAATTGATATACCTATAGCTATCCCTCATAGTGTTATAGGAATTATGTTACTATTATTAATTTATGGAATTAATTTTTTCAAACTTTTGGGTAATTATATTGTAGATAACTTTTGGGGGATTGTATTAGTTTATCTATTTGTTGGTATTCCTTTTATGGTAAATAGCATTAGAGATGGATTTTTAAGTGTAGATGAGGAATTAGAATATGTATCAAGGACATTAGGAGCCTCTAAAATAAAAACTTTCTTTAATGTTTCTCTACCTCTAATAAAAAACAATATTGTTTCAGGATGTATTTTATGTTTTGCAAGAGGTATAAGTGAAGTTGGAGCTATTCTTATTATTGCATACTATCCAAAAACAATTCCAGTGTTGATATATGAAAGATTCATTAATTTTGGATTGCCTGCATCAAAACCTATAGCTGCATGTATGATTTTAGTTAGTATATTACTATTTGCTATATTAAGAGGAATAACCAAAAGGTAGGAATATGCTTATAGTTGAAAATTTACATAAAAAATTTAAAAATTTTGAACTTAAAAACATCTCTTTTAAGCTTAATAAAGAGTATTGTATAATTCTTGGTCCAAGTGGTGCAGGAAAATCAATTCTATTGAAATGTATTGCAGGAATACTTTATCCAGAAAAGGGTAGGATATATTTAAATGGAGATGATATAACTCACTTACCACCAGAAAAAAGGAATATTGGATATGTTCCTCAAAATTATGCTCTTTTTCCACATAAAAATGTTTATAAAAATATTGCTTATGGATTGATAATTAGAAAAGTAAATAAAATTGAAATTGAAAAAAAGGTAAAAGAAATTGCTGAATTTTTAAATATTTCTCATCTTTTAGATAGAAAGCCAAATACTTTAAGTGGAGGAGAACAGCAGAGAGTGGCATTAGCAAGGGCTTTAATTTTAAAACCTTCTATTTTATTATTAGATGAACCTACATCAGCAGTAGATATTAAAATTAAAGAGGAAATTATAGCTGAGTTAAAAAAAATAGATTATATTCCTGTTATACATATAACACATGATTTAGCTGAAGCAAGAACATTAGGTAAAAAAATAGGTATATTTATAGAAGGAGAACTTTTAGCTTTTGGAGGCAAAGAAGTACTAAAAAAACCAAACAATAAAAAAATAGCTAAATTCTTGGGCTATAATATTGTTGATAATAAAATAATTCCACCAGAAGATGTAATTTTAACTGATGGAAAAGATTGTAAAATAACTAATGTTATTGATTATGGATTCTATAAGAAGGTTTTTGTTGAATATAACAACACCATAATTGTAGCATATACCAATAAAAACTATAATATTGGAGACTATGTGAGTGTCAGTTTTAAAGATTTAGTTAAATAAATATAAAATTAATTGTCATACTTTACACTTAATTTATCATTGATTTCTCCTTTTCTTATAACTTCAAACAACTTACTAACAGATTCATTTGGTAACACAATTAAAACATCAAAACCAGCACCTACATCACATACATATAATGAAGATTTAAAGGCCATAATGATATCATCATTCTTTATATTATTTTCATTAAAAATTTTGTCTAATAGTTCATTACCCTTTCCTTCACAAAACTCTGGTGGTGACATAGTTAGAGATGTTTTCATAAAATTAGCAAATGAATCAACATATGCAGATATTAATATATTACAAATTTCATTAATAGCAGATATTTTCATTTCATCAAACTCATCTCCTTCAGCTTCCATACCCATTCCTGCCAACATTGCCCTAGATAAATTTAATGCAGAATCTCTTGAAAATATTAGAACTCCGGTTCCTTTAATATCCCCATTAAAATTAATTTTTGTTATTATTTTTTCATCTTCACCAAATTCCTCTTTTATTTCCTCAGGGGTTGCTAATCTTATATTAAAGACTTTTAGCTCAGAATTGTATCCTGTCATATCTGTTATAAATTTCATAGCCTTTTCAGATGCATATTTTCCTACATCTTCAATTTTAGCTAAACAATCTAAGTCAAAATTATCAGCTAAGCCCCTATCTTCCATATTTTCTCCTAATGTCTTTTCAACAATTGATTTAACAATAATTTCCAAAGATTTTTCAGAAATTTCAACATTTCCAATTTTCATAATATTCTCACTTAATTTAAGTTATTTCTAAAGGGAAAAAAGAGAAAATTTTTATTCATCAGGGAATAACTTATTTAGCTCTTCTAAAACCTTCTGAGCTTGGAATGGTTTAACAATATATCCATCAGCTCCAGCTTCTATAGCTTCAATAACTTTCTGTTCTTGGTCAATAGATGTACACATGACAATTTTAACATCAGGTAGTATTTTCTTTATTTCTCTTGTTGCAGTTATACCATCCATCTCTGGCATAACAATATCCATAGTTATTAGGTCAGGTTTTAGTTCTTTTGCTTTTTCTATAGCCTCTTTTCCATTGGAAGCTTCACCTACAACTACAAATTTTCCTGTAGGTGTTAAAATCTTTTTTAAAATGTTTCTCATAAAAGCTGAATCATCAACAATTAATGTTTTTACAATTTTTCCCATAAATTTCCCACCTCAATAATAATAAATATCTCTACTAAAATTATTAAAAGTAATGTATATTATATGGTTATAAATAATTTATGTTTGTTATCTATTTTGTTACTTTATTGAGGGATAATAATGTATGAGTTTGCTATTGGACCAGTACATCCTACTATGTTAGAACCCCATAGATTAAGGTTATTTATTGAAGATGAAACTATAAAAGATGCTGAACTTGTTATAGGAACTAATTTTAGAGGAATAGAATTAATTATGGAAGGACTACCTCCTGAAAAAATAAATATTATTGCTGAAAAAGTTTGTGGTATTTGCTCACATATTCATGTTTGGACTTGTGTTAAATTAGTTGAAGAGGTATGTAACATATATGTCCCAGAAAGAGCTGAGTATATAAGGGCAATTGTTGAAGAGTATGAGAGGATTCATAGTCATATGTTGTTTTTAGGCCATATATTAGAGGTTATAGGATTTGAAACCTTGGCTTATAGAACTTTTATGATTAGAGAGCCAATAATGCAATCTCTTGAAATGATAACTGGTAATAGAGTTCAAAATTCATGTCCTTTAATTGGTGGAATTAGACCAAGATGTAATATTAAAGAGAGAGATATTCCCAAACTATTAGAAAGAATAGAAAAATTTAAAGATGATTTAAAAAAACTCAAAGAAAGAATTTTAAATGACCCTATGATTATGGTTAGAGTTAAAGAAGTAGGTTATCTTGATAAAGAAACAGCTATGAAATATCATGCATTAGGCCCAACTGCAAGAGCTTCAGGATTAAAATCTGATATGAGAAAACTTGGCTATGTCCCAGTTTATAATAACTTTGATTTTGATGAAATTTTATATGATGAAGGAGATGTTTATGCAAGAATATTTACAAGAATTGATGAATGTTTTGAAAGTGTAAAAATTATAGAGCAAGCACTTAATCATTTAAATGAACTTGATAAAGAATTCTATAATCCAAACTATGAATTAAAAAAATTCAAGCCAAAACACACTTTTAATGAAGCTCAAAGAGGACAAGTAATGTATTCTTATGGATTAGATGAGCATTTTAGAGTTAGGCAAGTAAAAATTAGGACTCCTACTGCTACAAACTTAGCTTGTATGGAAAAAATACTTCCTGGACATCACGTTAGTGAAGCAGAGTTAATTATTGTAAGTTGTGACCCTTGCTTTACCTGCACAGATAGGATGATTAAGATTATTAAAGAATAAATTTTCAAATTTAGAGGGATTTTTATGGACCCAATTGAATTTATACAGCAATCTGCAAGCTCTATTGCAAATACTATGCATAAACTTAAATTAAAATATAATCCATTTTCAGAAAAACCTATTAGAGGAAACACAAAATTTTTTGTTGGAAGAGTGAGTGAGCTTAGAGAAATTGGGGAAATATTAGGTTCTGCAATGCATGGAAGTGTTGCTAATGCTGCAATAGTAGGAACAAAGGGAATTGGTAAAAGTTCTATGCTAAATATTATTTACTATGCTACTAAAAAACAAGGTCATTGGGTTGTTGAATTAACAGCTTCTCAAATAACTCCAAGACAGTTCTTAATTCAACTTTTATATAATATATTAACTGAGAATGTATTAACAATAAGTGGAAATATTAAATCTGAATATATGGAATATTCTCCTAAAATTTTAGAGATGTATAAAAAATTAAATAACTATGGTGATAAAGTTCCTATCCACTATCCAAGAGAGAGAATTGAAAGAGATTTAGAATTTTTAATAAATACTGTAAAGAGTCATGATAAACTATGTATCATTTTAATAGATGAAGCAGACCAATTTGCAAAAAAGAGCTGTCTATCTTTATTACAATTCTTCCATTCTTTTTTATATGAAGAAGGAATTTTAACTTTTTTAGCAGGCTCACCAACATTAATGGATGATTTAACAAAAATTTCACCTCCAATAAAGGATAGAATCCCAAAAATAATAAATATGCCACCACTTTCAAGAGATGAATCTTATGACTTAATAAGGAGAAGATTAGAAGATGCACATATAGAAGGAGCTGAAGAGTTTGAACCTTTCACAAATGAGGCTATTGATATGATTGTTGAAGAGTGTGATGGAATCCCAAGAAAAATAATTATGACCTGTTCCGAATCAATATCAATTGCTATAAAAAAGAACCTTACTAAGATTGATGAGAATATAGTTAAAGAAGCAATACATTCATTGGGCATTAGTGTTGGACATCAGATTTTAAATCATCTAACTCCTGCTCAATCTGAGATTGTTAAAGCAATGGCAAAGCTTGGTGGAACAGCAACAGTTACTCAATTAGCAGAGTATTTAAAAAAATCTCCTGGAACCATTGGAACTCATCTCTCAGATATTTATGAGATGGGATATATTTACAAAGAAAGAGATGGAAATAATGTATATTACAAACTTTCCAAGGAATTAATAGAGGTTTTATTAGAGAAAGATTAAAAAATAAATTAAAAAAAAATTATGTTTTATTTTTCTCTCTCCATTCTTTTAATATTCTTTCCCAATTTTGTCTTAAAAATTCTCCTACTTGTGAGGAATCTCTTGTTCCAACAACACAAGTCCAACCTGTTTTTTCTTCAATGTCTCCTCTTGTTGATGCTGCTAATGCAGGTAAAATAATTATTCTATGATTCACTTTATCAGCTATTCCTGTCTCTTCTATTAATTTTTTAGCATTCTCTCCATTGTATTGTCCTCCTGCAACTGAAACATCAACCGCTTTTCCTCCTGTGTCCATAACCAACAGCCAACATGTCACATTATCTTTTTCAAAGTCCCCTGTAACTGTATAGAATGTTAAGGAGAAGTTGGTTGTTAATATAACTGGACTATTTTCATCAGGATTACCAATAGGATATAAGCCAGGTTCAACTGCTTGAGGTTTTCTTGGGTCTGTGTAGATAGCTTGTCTTAATGTTAAGATAGGCATTAACTCCCAAATATCATAGTTATGCAAGATTAGAGCATCAGCATATCTATTTAATAGAGTGGCTGATATAGTAGCTTCAAACATCTTAGCAGCATCTTCTTTACTTTTTATACTACCATTATCTATAAATTTAGTAAATGGAACCTCATAATTTAAAGCATAGTAATAGGCCTTTATTGGTAAATTTAATATTGGAAATCCAAGATATTTATCCTCTCTCTCTATTGCACTTCTTCTTATCATCACATTAAAATCTAATGTTTCAGCTATATTTTCAGGATAAGTGTGAGGTTCTAAAACAATATCCTCAATACCATTGGCTAAACACTTTGCTGAGAGATTTTTTAGCTCTTTAACATTATTTGATGATACAACTAAAGCAACATCTTTTTTAGATTTTTTAATTACTTTAATCATATCATTTATATTATCTCTATTTGCACAGTAAATTAATGGTTTTGACTTTATTACATTTAATGCCTCTTCAATTATCTCAGGATTTAAAGATGCTATACATATGGGCATATCAGTTTCTTTTTCAACAATTTGGATAGCTTTCTTAAATTTCTCTACATCTCCTGATGCACATCTAACAACAATAAAATCTAACTTTAATTTTTCTCCAGTTCTTTCAAATTCAAAATCTTCAATATCTTTTGCTCTCTTTTTAATCTCTTCTTCACTCAAAGTATCTGGGATATCTACACCTATAGCAGTAGGATTAAAAAATGTTAGTTCATATCTATACATTACTTCTTCTCCACCTAAAATAGCCTTCTTTTTTTCATTACCAAAACAAACCTCTTTAACTGGTGGAGATATAAGTTCCAAAATTTTCTTTTTATTTTTTTCATAATTTGGAGTATTTAATATAGGACATTGGTCAAGTGTTGCCTCTCTCTCTAATAATTTTGTAGCAAAAGCCATACAAGAAGGATATCCACATTTTTTACAGTTTGTTTTTGGTAAATATTTATATATGTCCATTGCACTTATCTTTTTTGGCATAAAATCCCCTCTTTTATGCTGTTATCCAATCATAATTATTTAATTTTGCTTTAACTTCTCCTGGTTTTGTTGTGAGTGTTTTTCCAATTTCTTTCAATGTTTTAACTGCTATAGGATTAAGCATCATAAACATATCTACTCCTGATAGAAGCATAGTTATTCCAGTAGTTATTTCCCAAAGAGGTAATCTATACTCTCTTGGACCCCAGTCATCTTTTTTCATCCATGCTTCTCTTGCACCATTTGCATTAGTTGTTCCAGAGGACATAGGCATATTGACTAACTCATCTCCTTTTAAACCATTTAACCTTAATCTTGTCATTGCATTTATTGAGAACTCTATTCCATATCCTAATGCACATGTTGTAGGGTCCATAACTATTCTATTAGGGTCTAATCCAGCATCTATAAGTTTCCTATTCAAATCTTTTGCCATATTTGGGTCCATAATTGTCCAAGCTAAAACATTGTGGTCATACTTCATAGCTGCATTAACTATCCTTTTATAATCTAACTCTAAATTAGCAGATGCTAATAAACATCTATCTCCTTCTGCAACTTCTGCACATGCCTCTAATACTAATGGGTCTTTATCTGGGTTTCCACTCCCCCCAATAACAAAAGGAACTTTAACAGCTTGAAGTAAATCTTCCATTAATTTAGCTGCTTCTCTTGGTGATGTATCTTTAATTTTAGGGTCAGTTGATATATGATGGATAGTTATCATATCTGCCTCAAACTCTTTAACACACTTCTTAGCCCATTCACAAGGGTCTTCCATAACATCCTCAAAAAACTGCTTAACAGGCTTAGGTAGGCTATGAAGTGGAATATCAAATATATCAAAAGTTACAACTGGAGGGTTAGGATAATGCTCTTCAAATCTGTATAAAGCTCTCTGTCCACCAACTTTTACAACTATTCCTCTACCACCTTCACTTTTAGGCTTTCCAAAAGAGACCTCCCTTATATATCCCTTATATTTTTCAATTGGTGGCTCAAAATCTAACTCTTCTATATCTTTAATCTCAATAATTCCTTCATCTGCAAGTTCTTGTTTTAGAGGTTGTGTCATTGGTACTCTTATAGGAGCTGATGTGGGAATGTTAATAACTAACTCATCTGCTTTGATTATTATATTCTCAATCTCAATACCTCCAACTTTCTCAATAATTTTTAATAGTTTATCTAAATCCATAATTCCACCAATCTGTCATGATAAATCATTACAAATTTAGCTAATTAAAACTAATAAAAATACAAAGTTTATATACTTTATCTAAAATAAATTTTAAAAAAATTAGATATTCCTTGAACATTATAATATGTTGAGTATTATTAAAAATAACATTGAATTAAAATAGTTCTAAAAAATAGTGGTGTGCATGGCTTCCTTGGGGTGGACTGGCCTCCCTACTTATCCCTGTAACCCCGAGGCCATCTCGGCCCCGCACCCCCGTGAGCACCGACGTCCCACCTACCGTTGCTCCCTTCCGGGCCTGGCGGGGTTCGGTGGGTAAAGGGGGTTATGCCCTCCTTACAGAGGGCACTCCCCCTCCGCCGAGTCCCACGGGACGAGGCCTCATTGATGGCCTCGGGAGGGACAAGTAGAGAGACCAGCCGCCCCCAAGTTTTCGGCCCCCGCATAAGGACGGTTTCGGGTTACAGGGGACGCCCAACCCCCCGGCCTAGCCATGCACACCAAATATATATAATAGTCTATTTTATATATAAAACTTGTCATAGAAAAATTAATATATAAAAATAAATCTATAAAATTTTTACTATTCCTTTACTACCATCTAACAATAATTTATCTCCTGTTTTAATTTTATCTATATCTATCTTATCAACTGCTGGAATTCCTCCAAGAATAGCTCCTGTTGCAATAATTGGCTCACACTCTAAATTAATTATTCCCTTAAGAATACCTTTTTTTGCTAATGAATAGATGACATAACTTCCAACAGTACTACCTTTTCCATAAGGAAAAACAAAGATTTTGTCTTTTAAATTTTCTCCATAAACATCACTACTTTTATCAATTATATTTCCATTATCATCAACTCCTCCTAAAAAAGAAAATGGCTTTTTAGACACTAATGCAATTCCCTCACATATACCTTTTGATATACTTCTACCTTTTAATATCATTTTATTTCACACTCTTAATATTATTATAGAGCAGTCTTCCATAGATTTATTGGCTCCTCTTTATTAATTGAAATTATCACCTTTATCTCTTACATCCTATAATACTCAATGAATGAAGTGTATATAAATATTCCTATAATATAATTTTAGCACCTTCATTGTTAGGTTTAGTTAATATTATTTTTCCATATTTTTTTAATGTATTAATTACTCTCTCAGTATTTTCTTTCTCAACTAATGCTATATAACTTGGGCCTGTCCCAGATAGTCCAGAAGTTAAGGCTCCAGCATCTAATGCCTCTATACTTATGTTTGTTGGAAAGTTTAAAGCTGATGAATATAGAATACCATTCAAAAATAGTGCTTTATAGTAATCTCCATTTAAAGCTAAGTTAAATGCTACTTCAACATAATCTTTTATGAGCTTCATTCTTTTAACATCCACATTCTTTTTTAAATTTGGTATTAAGATAACAATATCTAAATCCTCTCTCATTTTGTCTCTTTTAATTATCTCCCTTTTTAAATTATCAGTTATTGTTATTCCTCCATAGTAAGAGGCAGTAGCATCATCATAAGCTCCTGTAACTGTGAGTTTTTCATCAAAACATGACTTTATTGCTAAATCTAAAATTAATTTATCATCTATTTTTTCATTTAAAGCAGAGAATGTAGCTAAGACAACAGCATTAGATGTGGCACTACTTGAAGATAATCCTGATTTTATAGGAATTTCTGTCTTAGTTTCAACATAGGCAGAGTAGTTTAAATTAAAATAATCTAAAACATTTTTAACACATCTTATTATTAAGTTAGGCTCTATATCACTATCTAAAACTTTTCCTTTTATTTCATTTTTATTATCATCAATTAATTTAACTTTTGCATAAACTTTTAAATCTATTCCAAAAGCAGAGCCTTTTCCTGTTGATATTGCATTAATTATAGTCCCAGATGCTAATGCGTAAGCTTCTCCTTCCATTTTTTCACTTAAAGTAAGGTTCTCTCCTTCTTATACACTCTAAAAAATACTTTTCTAAATCTTCTCCATTTCTTATAGGGGTTAATATATCTACTAAGTTGTCATCCCTCAATAGACAGGGTTTTAGATATCCATCATGAGTAACCCTTATCCTTGTGCAATGAGCACAAAATTCTGAGTTGTCCATAGGTCTTACAAATTCAACCTCTACTCCACTCTCTAATATATATTTAGTTCTATTATGCATTAATCTCCTTCTTATTACTTTTTTGGCTCTTTCTTTTATTTTTTCTTCTATTGGCTTTATATCAACATAAAATTTTCTATCTTCTTCATTTTGTGGAAGAAATTCAATAATTTGGAGAATAACTCCTTTATCAGCACAAAAATCAATAAATTCATCTATTTCATTTATATTTAATGTTAAAGCAACAAAATTTATTTTTATTGGATAAAAGTATTTTACTGCCTCATCTATCCCTTCTAAAACAGATGTTAAATTACCTTTTGTGATTTGATAATACACTTCTGAATTTAAAGAATCTAAACTTATATTAACCCTATCTAAACCTGCTTCTTTTAAAGATTTTGCATATTTTTTTAGTAGAGTTCCATTAGTTGTTAATGAAATATCTTCAATTCCCCTGACTTCTCTTATTTTTTCAACAATTTCAACAATATCCTTTCTTATTAATGGTTCTCCACCAGAGATTTTAACTTTCTTAACACCAAATTTTACAGATGTTTCAACAATCTTTTTTATATCATCAGATGTTAGATATCTATCATTTCCTAAGTGTCCCTCTTTATGACAATAAAAACAGTTGAGATTACATTTATTAGTTATAGAAATTCTTAGAGATTTTATAGGTCTCCCATATCTATCCTTCATAGCTATCAAAAAATAAAAATAGTTGTTTTTATAGTTATTTTTTTATAAATTTAATTATATTTTTATTCTTCTTTTTCTTCTGTTTTTTCTTCATCTTCTTTTTTTCTTTTAAATGTTTCTACAAATTTAACCTCATCTATATTTTCAAATCTTTTGAGAATTTCTTGAACAATTGCCAACTTTTGCCTTATATCAATTGGAGGAACTTCTATAATAACTGTGTTTCCTTCAATTTTAACCTCAGCTGTTAATCTTGGAACAGCCATTTTAACAATTTCTTTTATAATATCTTCATCATTCTCTATAACTTCTTCTATTTTGATTCTATATTTTACTTCTTTCCCAGCTAATTCATGATTGAAATCTACTAAAACTCTTCCACTATTTACACTTACAATTTTTCCTGGAGTTCCATCAACATTTATAACTAATCCTTTAACAACTGGAATTCCTCTCTTTTTAAATTCACTTATTGGGATAATCTTTATTTTAGATGGGTCTCTTTTACCAAAAGCTTTCTCTGGTGGTAAAACAACTTCTCTCTCTTCTCCAACATCCATCTCTAATAAAACTTCATCTAAACCAGGAATAACTTGACCATCTCCTACAAAAATTGCTACTGGTCCATAAACAATATTTGGATTGTATATTCCTTCTGCCTTTGCTTTTTCTTCATCTGTTGTATCAAACAACTTACCTTCAACATATCCATCATAACTTATTCTGACTAACTTACCTTTTTCTACCATTTTTACTTCACCATAAATTTTTAATTTTTTGGAAAATTATTAATGATACTATTTATATTTTAATTTTCATTAAAATATCTAAAACTTATAATCCTGCATAATCTTCTAAGATAACAATATTCTTTCTTGTATCATAGATAAAATAACTCTTAGGAGATGGATTTACAACTATTGTATTATCTATTTTATCTATACATCTACTTTCATGAATATGGCCACAGGCACATAAAACAACATCATTATTCTCTATAAATTCTCTAACAGCCTTACTACCAACATGAGTATTATTGACAATATCTGCCATAGTTCCATAAGGTGGAGCATGAGAAACTAATATAATATTATCTAAGTTGTAAAATTTTTTTAGCTCATTTAAAAGTTCATTGTCATCATACTCATAATATGTATTAAATGGGGTTCTATTACTTCCTCCAATCCCTAAGAAGTTGTATTTATCTATCTTTTTAACTTTTTTGTCTATATTTAAATTATAACTGTTTAGTTCATCTATAACCTCTTTTGTATCACAGTTCCCAGGGACACATAAAACATCTAAATAATCAGATAACTCTGCTAAATCTTCAATAATCTCAATTCCTTTCCCAAAGTGAGTAATATCACCAGAAACAACTAAAACATCAGCTTTGTTTTTAAGTTCATATAATATTGAAGGAAATCTACCATGTAAGTCAGTAACTCCAATAATTATCATTTTCTCACCACAAATCCAATATATGTGGATATATACTTATATGGTGTGTTATAAAAGAATTTATCTAAAAAGATATTTGATAAACCAAAACTAAACTCTAATTTAAAATTTAATTTATTTAAAAGTTTTATTATTTCTTTATATGAGTAAAATCTTGTTTTAACATTATATTTTTTGTTGTTAATAACTTTATAAATTTCTCCTTTCCTTTTCTTTATAGCTGAAAATATCTTTTTTGGTTTTTTTAAATTTTTTATAATCCAAAAAATATCATATACATTAGCTAATGTAAATATGAATATTCCATCATTTTTTAATACTCTTCTTATTTCCTTAAAAGCTCTAATAATATTACAATGATTCAATGCTCCAAAAAAAGATATAACTGCATCAAAAGAGTTATTTTTAAATGGAAGATACTCAACATTTCCAACTACAACAGGATTATACTTTTTAGCTATTTTAGCCATCTCTAAGGATATATCTAATCCAATAGCTTTCTTAAAATATTTTAAATGCCTCCCTGTTCCACATCCAATATCTAAAACTAAATCATCCTCTTTTATATACTTGCTCATAATTTTTCTTTCAACATCTTCCATATAATTTAGATTATAAAGTTCATTATACTTCTTTGCCAGTGCATCATAATATTTGATAATTTTCATATATTTTTCACTTATATCTTTTCAATATCTAAAAACAAACATTTTAAATATTCAGTACCTTTTGATGTTATAGGATGGTCTCTGGCTTGGCTACCTATATAAAAGATTCTTCCCCATTTTTTAGCTTTTAATACAGCATCAATAACTAAAGCTTTAAAATTATCCATACTTACTGGCTGAGAGCATGAACAACTAACCAACAAATTCTTTGTTAATTTAGCACCTAATCTATTTAGATAATGATAACCCTTTAAAGCATTTTTAAGGGATTTTTTAGATTGGGCAAAGGCAGGGGGGTCTAAGATAACTGTATCAAAGGATATATTATCATTTAAGAAAGATTCCATAACTTCAAAGGCATTACCTTCAATAAACTCATACTTATCTTTTGGGATTTTGTTAAGTTCCATATTTTCCTCAGCAACTTTTAAAGCTTTTTTAGATAAATCTACTCCAACAACATAACCTCCTCTTAAAGCTGCATGGACAGAGAATCCTCCTGTATAACAACAGACATCTAAAACTTTATCCCCCTCTTTTATAAACTCCTCTAAAAATATCCTATTCTCCCTCTGGTCTAAAAAAAATCCAGTTTTTTGTCCATCAAACCTTACAATAAATTTAGCTTCTCCCTCTGTTATTATTGTCTCTTTCTTTGTACCATATAAATGTTTTTCAAAATCTTTTAGTCCAGCTCTTCTTCTATTTCTACCTGAACTTTTTTCAAAAATACTCTCAATACCTAAATCTACTAATGTCTCAACAATAACATCTCTAAATTTTTCAATACCATAATTAAATATTTGAATGGTTGCAATATCATTAAATTTATCAATTATTAAACCATTCAACCAATCTGATTGTGTATAAACCATCCTATAACTTTCTTTATATCCTATCTTTAACCTAAACTCATTTGCTTTAGTTATTTTATCTCTTATATATTTTTCATCTAATTCCTCCTTTCTTAGAGTCATTATTCTAACTTCATAAGGATTTTTAAACCCTCTGCCTAAAAATTTTCCTTTTTTTGAGTATATATCAACAACTTCCCCTAATTCAGCTCTATCAAAATCTTCCTTATTTAGAATATTCTCTCTTGGAATTATTAAATTTCCTTTCTCTATTGCAGAATATCCTCCAAAATCAACATAAAGCTTTATCATAATTCTCTCACTTGTTTTTAATCTCTTTAATAATATCAATAATCTCTTTAATATGATAAATTTTTTTATCAGCTATTTCTAAAACTTTTGGTGAGACAGAGCCATTTTGTAAAGTAGCTATTGATAAATCACTCTCTTTCATAGCTAAAACATCATTAGCTCCATCTCCAACCATAACTGTAAAATATCCTTCTTCTTTTAATTTTTTTATTAAATCTCTCTTGTCAAATTGATTAGCTTCATAAATATAATTGTCTATTTTTAACCTTTTAGCTAAATTTTCTACCATTCCTTTTCTATCCCCAGATGCAATATATATTTTATCAACTAAATTTTTTAGCTTGTCTATTGTTTCTTCTACTCCATCAAACAAACAACCTCCTGTTGCAATAGTATAAGATATTTTTTTATCATAAGTATCTGCAATTAGAGCACTACCATATCCTGTCTCCAACTCATATCTTTTTAATACATTTAATGGCTCTTTAAGCTCCTTCATTTTTGTTTTATTATCCTTAAAAATATTTTCTTTTATAATAGGAGGATTACAATATGATATTCCTATATTAACCTTTTTTAGAAAATTAGATATTAATTCATTGTCATCCTCTTTATCCACAACTTCAATAGGACAATCTTTTATAATAACCAATACTCTACCTTTCTTTTTATCAACTAAATCAACTGTCTGTTTATTACAAATAAATTTGTTCTTTTCTATATCTTTAATAACTCTAATAATTTTAACTAATGTCCCAGCTGAATCAAAAACAATAGCTATCCTCATAATCAACAGCAGCAATAGTTTTTTATTTCTTAATAAATAATAACTATATTAATTAAATATTAATTTTTTTGGTTAGTCTATAAATTATAAAATGTACATATGTAAATTTATAATTTTCAGTAAGATTAATATATGTGCTCAGTATTTTTTTATAACCTTACAAAAAAGGGGATGTGGCTAAAAAGCTGAACCCTAAAAAGAGGGGTAAAATGAGTTTATATAAATATATAAGAGAAGCTTGGAAAAGACCAAAAGAGAGCTATGTTAAAGAGTTGTTATGGGAAAGATTACAACAGTGGAGAAGAGAGCCAGCAGTTGTAAGAATTGAAAGACCTACAAGATTAGACAGAGCAAGAGCATTAGGATACAAACCAAAACAAGGAATTATTGTTGTTAGAGTAAGAGTTAGAAGAGGAGGTTTAAGAAAATCAAGACCTAAAAATTCTAAAAAACCTGCAACATTAGGAGTTAATAAAATAACAATGGGTAAATCCATCCAAAGAATTGCAGAAGAAAGAGCAGCAAGAAAATTCCCAAATATGGAAGTTCTTAACTCCTACTGGGTTGGAGAAGATGGAAAACACAAATGGTATGAGGTTATATTAGTAGATCCTCACAACCCAGTTATAAAAGCAGACCCTAACTACAACTGGTTATGTACTGGAAAACACAAAGGTAGAGCATTTAGAGGTTTAACATCAGCTGGTAAGAAAGGAAGAGGTTTAAGAAACAAAGGTATTGGAGCTGAAAAAGTTAGACCAAGTATAAGAGCTCATGGTAGAAGAGGTAAGTAAAATATTTATATAAGTTAGATATTTTTAAGTCCTTGGGGGAAAATAACCACTACTTTTTCACTGTCCCCCTAAAAATATTTTTAAAAACTTATTTTTAAGGTGAGGAAATGAGCAATGAGTTAAACTTGTTAGTGCCATTAGACCAATACTTAGCAGCAGGAGTCCATATAGGTACAATGCAAAAAACAAAGCACATGGAAAAGTTTATTTATAGAGTTAGAAGTGATGGGTTGTATGTTTTAGATGTTAGAAAGACAGATGAAAGATTAAGATTAGCAGCTAAGTTTTTAGCAAGATATGAGCCAGAGGATATATTAGCTGTTTCAAGAAGAATATATACAACAGGACCATTAGAAGAATTTGGTAAATATACAGGAGTTAGAACAGTTATTGGAAGATTTGTCCCAGGAACATTAACAAACCCATCATATAAAGAATTCTTAGAGCCAGAGGTTATATTCATATCTGACCCAAGAGTAGATAGACAAGCTTTAAAAGAAGCTGTTGAAGTAGGAATTCCAATAGTTGGTTTATGTGATACAGAACATTTGACATCATTTATTGATTTAGTTATTCCAGCAAACAACAAAGGGAAGAAGGCTGTTGCATTATTATACTATTTATTAACAAGAGAGTTCTTAAAGAATAAGGGAGTTATTGAATCTGATGATAAAGTTCCATTTACATATGAGGAGTTCTTAGAAAGAGCTATGAATCCAAAAATTAGAATTATTATACAACCACAAGATAGAAGAAGAAGGAGAAGAAGAAAGAAAAAATAAAGTTGATAATTTATGGAAAAAATTAATTATGTATGTGAGAACTGTGGTAATGATGAGTTAGAAGTATTAAAAAAGAAAGTTCATGATAAATCATTTTACTATTTAGTAAGATGTCCAAAATGTGGAAATGTATTTGAAATCTCAGATAAATTAAAACTTTCTCAAACTAAACTAATAATAAGTAGATATGATATATCTGAATCAAAAGTTATAACAATTCCAAAAGATGTAGAGTATAAAGTTGGAGATACATTAAATATTGATGGGGAAGAGTTAGAAATAACAAAGATAGAAACAGATAAAACTGTTAAAGGAGCTGAAGGAAAGGATATAAAAGTTATTTGGACAAAATCACTCTCAATTCCAAAAAAGATAGGAATAAGTATAAATGATAAAAATAGAACGTACAGTGTATATTTATTAGTTCCTAATGACTATATTTTTGAAACAGAAAGAACTTACAAAATTAATGAAGGTTTCTTTAAAATTAAGAAGATAAAATTAGAAAATGGTAAATTTGCTAATAAAGCAGAAGCTAAGGACATAAAAAGGATATATGGGGAAGTAAGTAGGCCATATAGAAATGCTAAGGACTTAACAGAATATCTAAAAGAGGATTAAGAAGGTGATTAAATGGCAACTGCAAGAACTGCAAGAAGTAGAAGAAAAGTGAGAAAGGTAAGAGATAAATGGAAAGAGAAAGTTTGGTATGAGATATATACAACTCCAGAATTTGGAGGAGTATTTATTGGATTGACACCATCTAATGACCCAAGTTTAGTTTTAGGTAGAGTTGCAGAGATTAGTTTAAAAGATTTAGCAGGAGACCCAACAAAACACATGCATAGAACATACTGGAAAATCTTTGGAATAGCTGGAAGTAGAGCAATAGCTCAATTTTATGGACATGATACAACAAGAGAATTTATGAAAGCACAAATTAGAAGAAGAAGAAGTAGAATTGATGCTATATTAGATGTTGTTACAAAAGATGGATATAAAGTAAGAACAAAGGCATTAGTTTTAACAGCTCACAGAGCAGATACAAGACAAAAATCAGATATTAGAAAGAAAATGGAAGAAATTATTAAAGACATGGCAAAAGAGAAAGATTTTGCTCATTATGTCCATGCTATGCTAATGGGAGAAATGGCTGAAAGAATTAAAAATGAATGTAAAAAAATATTCCCAATAAAGAATGTTATAGTATATAAATCAGAAGTTTTAGAGTTGGCTAAATCAGAAGAAACAGAAGGATATATAAAAGAAAGTGAAGAAGAAAACAACTAAATTTTTTTTATTTTTTAACTTTCTCTTTATTTATAAAGTTTTTAGCTAAATCTAAAATATTCTCAGAGATTATATATTTAGAGTTGTCTTTTAATACTACTTTAGCTACTTCTAATGCTTGATATATTTGTGCTTCATCTTTAAAGTATTCTCTTGCAGCTTCTGCAACTATTTTTATTGCCTTAGCTCTACCTTCTGCTTCAATCCTTAAACTTTCAGCAATTCCTTCTGCTTTTAGTATTCTACTTTGCTTTTCTCCTTCTGCCTCTAAAATAGCAGCTCTTTTTAATCTTTCAGCTTTCATTTGTTGTGCCATTGCATTTTTAATATCTTCTGGTGGGTCTATTTCTTTAACTTCTACTTTCTCAACTCTAACTCCCCATGCATCTGTCTCCTTATCCAATATCTCTAAAAGTTTTGAATTTATATATTCCCTTTTGTTAAGGACTTCATCTAATTCCATATTTCCAATTATAGCTCTTAAAGTAGTTTGAGCTAAGTTAATTATTGCATATTCATAATCCTCAACTTCTAAAAGAGCTTTTTCAACATCTACAACTCTATAATAGATAATTGCATCTACTCTAACAACAGCATTGTCCTTAGTTATCATATCTTGGGGAGGAATATCTGTAACTTTTGTCCTTAAATCTACTTTAACTGGAACATCTAAAAAAGGGATAATTATATTAACTCCAGGTTTTAACTTTCCTATAACTTTACCTAATCTAAATATTAAACCTCCTTCATACTGCTTAACTATAACAACTGCTTTAATTATTATAAATAAAACAATAAATCCTAATATTAACCAAAAAATCCATAACATTTTTTATCACACTCTTTTAACTATAAGATGAACACCTTCATATCCAATAACAATAACTTTATCTCCTTTTTTTATATCATCTTCTGATTTAGCATGCCATACTTCATTCTCTATCTTAATCTTTCCATAGTTATCTTTAAAATCTTCTAATGCTATACCTTCCTTACCTATTAACCTTTCAACTCCTACTTTATACTCATTCTTTGAAAAATAAACAAATTTATATAATAAGAAAACAGTTATTATTCCTGCTAAAAAACCAGCTAATAGTGAATAGTTTGGCATAATAAATAAAAAAATTCCATAAACTATAAGAGCTATTCCCAAAGCAGGAAAATATAAACCAGGAATATAGCTCTCTAATAGAACTACAATGAATCCAATAACTATAAGGATATATCCTAACTCCTCCATAACAAATCCTACAAAATTTTAATAATTATAACTTTTTAAATTTAGTAATATATATAACTTTTGTAAATAAATGTTTAAGGTTTTGGATATGATAGAAAATTTAAAAGAGTTAGAAAGAGTTGCAAATGAAATAAAAGAAAAGATAAACAACTATTCAGGATATATAAAGATAATAACTCACCATGATACAGATGGATTAAGTAGTGGGGGAATTGTTGCAAAAACTCTATTAAGAAATAACAAACTCTTCCATATTTCTGTTGTAGAGCATTTAAGTGATAAAGTTATTGAAAAATTGCATCCAAACTGTTTATACATATTTTGTGATATGGGCTCAGGACAGTTAGATAAAATTCTACAAAAAGATGAAAATATAAATGCTATTATTTTAGACCATCATCCCCCTTCTATATATGAAGAAAAAATTAACAACATTATTCAACTAAATCCTCATTTATATGGTATAGATGGCTCAAAAGAGGCAACTGCAAGCTCTATTTGTTATTTATTGGCAAGAGCTTATAACTTCTATGATTTAGCAGGATTGGCAATTGTTGGAATGATTGGAGATATGCAGTATAATCCTTTTTTAGGATTGAATAAGTTTATAGTCAATGAGGCAAGAGAACATAAAATAATAAAAATATTCAAAGATATAATTTATAATGTTTATGGAGTAGAGCTTTATAAAGCAATTGCATACTGCACAAAGCCATATATTGAGACACTATCATCTGAAAATAAAGCATACAAATTTTTAAATGAATTGAAAATAAATCCTGAAAAAACAGAAATGGATGAATCAGAAAAAAAGAGATTTTTAGCTCAAATAGCTTTTAAATTTCCAGATATTGATAAGTTAATGATAGATAGAATAATTATTAATCATAAGGTTCAAGATGCTTTCTTATTATCTGAGATTTTAAACTCTGTTGGTAGATTTGGAAAATTTGGAGTAGGAATAGGAATAACTTTGGAAGATGATAAATGTATTGAGATAGGTAAAGAACTTTTATGGAAGTATAAAAAAGAGTTGGTAAGTGAAATAAAAAGGATAACTTTAAAAGACCTTAAACATATTAAATATTTTGAGGGTAAAAAGGGATATATTGGTGTTATAGCCTCTATATTAGCAACTGAGAAGCCAGTTGTTGGATACTATATTGAAGATGATATAGCAAAATTTTCAGCAAGAGGTAATAAAGAGTTAGTTGAGAGAGGTTTAGATTTAAATAAAGTAATGGCAATAGCCAAAGAGTTTAGTGGAAATGGAGGGGGGCATAATATAGCAGCAGGTGCAACAATTAAAAAAGAATATATACAAGATTTCTTAAAAAGAATAGATGAATTAGTAGGAGAACAATTGAAAGGTGAGAAAAAATGAAATATGTTGTAGGGCACAAAAATCCAGATACTGATTCAATTGCATCTGCAATAGTTTTAGCATATTTCTTAGATTGTTATCCAGCTAAGCTTGGAGATATAAATCCTGAGACTGAATTTGTTTTAAGAAAATTTGGAGTTATTGAGCCAGAAACTATAAAATCAGCAAAAAATAAGGAGTTAATATTAGTTGATCATTCAGAAAAAAGTCAAAGTTTAGATGATTTAGAAGAAGGAAAGTTGATAGCTATTATAGACCACCATAAAGTTGGTTTAACAACATCCGAACCAATATTATACTATGCTAAACCAGTTGGTTCAACTGCAACTGTTATAGCAGAGTTATACTTTAAAAAAGCTTTAGATTTGATAGGTGGAAAAAATAAAGAACTAAAACCAGATTTAGCAGGATTATTATTAAGTGCAATAATATCAGATACTGTCTTATTCAAATCACCAACAACAACAGATTTAGATAAAGAAATGGCTAAAAAATTAGCTGAGATAGCCAATATAAAAAATATAGAAGAGTTTGGAATGGAAATCTTAAAAGCTAAATCAGTTGTAGGAAAACTATCTCCAGAAGAAATAATAAATATGGACTTTAAGAACTTTGATTTTAATGGAAAAAAAGTGGGAATTGGGCAAGTTGAGGTTATAGATGTTAAAGAAGTGGAAAGTAAAAAAGAGGATATATATAAACTTTTAGAAAAGAAATTAAATGAAGAAGGTTATGATTTAATTGTCTTTATGATAACAGATATTATGAAGGAAGGTAGTGAGATGTTAGTTGTTGGTAATAAAGAGATTTTTGAGAAGGCATTTAATGTTAAATTGGATGGTAACTCTATATTCTTAGAAGGAATTATGTCAAGAAAAAAACAAGTTGTTCCACCATTAGAAAAAGCATACAAGGAGTGATTCAATATGTTTAGAGCAGAGTTTGAGAGTGCGAAAGCATTTAAGAAGGTAGTAGATACACTATCAACATTGTTAGATGAGATAACCATAAAGATAGATGAGGAAGGGATGAAAGCAATAGCAATGGACCCAAGCCATGTAGCATTAGTAAAATTAGAGGTTCCAAAATTAGCATTTGATAGCTATGAAATAGATGAGGAGAAGGAGATAGGAATAGATTTAGAGATGTTAAAGAAGATATTTAACAGGGCTAAGGCAAAAGATAAGTTAATTTTAGAGTTGGATGAAGAAAAAAACAAGTTAAATATAATCTTTGAAAACACAGGGAAGAGGAAGTTCTCAATAAGCTTATTAGAAACAGGAGGGATAACTCACAAAGTTCCAGAAATTGAGTATGTAAATAAAGTCATGTTAAAAGGAGATGCATTTAAAGAGGCATTAAAAGATGCTAAGCTATTCTCTGACAGTGTTACATTAAAGATAGATGAGGAGAAGTTTGTTGTATATGCAAAGAGTGAAGTTAATGAAGTTGAGAGCATCTTTGATAAAGATAGTTCAGCAGTTATAAGCTTAGAATGTGGAGAAGAAGCAAAGTCATCATTTAATTTAGAATATTTAGAGGATATGGTTAAAGGAGTTAGTAGTGGAGATATTGTTAAAATAGAGTTAGGTAATGATATGCCTCTAAAATTAGAATACTCCCTCTCCGGTGCTGAACTATTGTTCTTCTTAGCCCCAAGAATTGAGGAAGAATAATTAATAATTTTATTTTCTTTAATTTTATTTTTAAATATTAAGATATTATTATTGATATTAATCTAAAGAGGGCATAATTATGGATTTTAAGATGTTAGTTGATAAGAGAGAAAAAAAGTATCTTCTTAAAAAAAAGGTTAATAAGTTAGGTACTGATTTAGGAGTTGTAGATTTGGAAAACAAAGATGTTGGAGAGGTTGTTTATTCACATTTAGGAGAAAAATTTTACTATGTTGAACCTACTCTTTATGATGTTTTAAAAAGAATGAAAAGAACAGTAACTACTCTCCTACCAAAAGATATTGGATTTATTATAGCAAGAGGGGGAATAAGAAATGGAGAGATTGTTTTAGAAGCTGGGACTGGCTCAGGAGTTTTAACTATGTATTTAGCTAATGCTGTTGGGAAAGAAGGTAGAGTTATTACTTATGAAAAAAGGCCAGAATTTGCAAAAGTTGCAAGAGAGAATTTACTAAGATTAGGTTTAGTAAGAAAGAATCAGCCAATTATTGGATTAGATGAAGAATTTAATGATGATATTGAAGTAGAAGAAGGTCTATTTAATGTTATTATGAAGATAGGAGATGTAAGAGAAGGGATTGAAGAAAGAGATATAGATGTTATTGTTTTAGATATGCCTGATCCTTGGGAAGTTGTAGAGCATGCTAAAAAAGCTTTAAACAAAAAGAGAGGTAGAATAATAACCTATCTCCCATATATTGAGCAAGTAAAAAAAACTGTTGAGAAATTAAAAGAAGAAGGTTTCTGGGATATTCAAACATATGAATTGATAGAGAGAGTTATTGAAGTATCTGAAAAAGGGGTACGACCTTCAACAAGGATGATTGGACATACAGGATATATAACATTTGCAAGAGTCCCAATTGATTAAAAAATTCTTTGAGCAATTAATTTAAACAATATTTTAAATCCTGTTATGACATTTGTTCCTCTGCTCATTGAATAATCTGTATATATTGTTTTTATTGGAACTTCTTTTATTTTTAAATTGTGTTTCTTAGCCAATATTATAAATTCTGATGATACTTCATATCTATCACTTTTTAAATCATCAATAATTTTTTTTGCAGCTTCATAAGAAAATGTTCTTAATCCACTTTGACTATCTGAAACAAAGTAACCTCCCATAAAATAAGTTATGAAGTTTAAACCAAAATTACCAATTCTTTTAACAAGAGGCATATTTTTTAGCTCATTTTTATCTAACATCCTACTTCCAATAACAAAATCATAACCTTCAAAGATAGGTTTTACAACTTTCTCTATATCTTCTGGATGATGCTGTCCATCAGCATCAAAAGTTACAATAACCTTTGGATTATATAGAAGAGCTGTTTTAATCCCAGTTCCTAATGCTCCTCCTAAACCTCTATTTATTATATGCCTACAAACAATAACATCCTCCTGTTTAGCTAACTCATAAGTTTTATCCTTTGAGCCATCATCCACAACAACAATGTTTTTATATCCATATTTTTTTAGATTTTTTAATGTTTTAGTTATCATTTTTTCTTCATTGTATGCTGGAACAACAATAAAAATATCATCTTTGTTTATTTCCATACTTTCCACCAATAACTTTAGAGAAAGCAATGTTTCCAGCAACACCACACAAAAATATAACCAATGCAATACTATCAGCAAAAGGAATATTGTATTTTAGGGATATAAGGACTATCATAGTTCCAATAACAACAGTAATTAATGAACTACCAATTAAAACATTTGATGTCTCTTTTTTAAAAGCTAATCTTAATCCAACCAAAGCTGAAAAAGTTAGAGAGAGAATAGCAAATATTATTATTAGATTAAATATAAGCTCCATACTAATCCCTTATTCAAATATAGTTATTAATATCTAATCCTACTTCATCACATATATTTTTTAGTATATTATAGAGGGATTCATCTATTGGAATCCCATCTTTATTTTTTTCTTTATTTCTTTCTTCTATCTCTCCAGGAATTAAAACATTTTCTCCAGCACTTTTAACTTCCTCCATTAGCTCATCAACTTTCTTTTTAAATTCCTCTTTCCCCATAAAGAAGTCAGGATTTATAACTATAAATAAATCTCCTTTTGTGCATCTTTCTTTTGGATTAGCTGTTCCTCTAACTTTACTACCCACTTCTGCTCCTCCAATTGCTGAAAGCATCTCTATAGCCAATGCTAATGCATAACCTTTTGGACCACCAAATGGTAATATACAACCTTCTAATGCTTCTTTTGGGTCTGTTGTTGGATTACCATCTTTATCTACAGCACAACCTTCTGGAATTTTTGTTTTCTTCCTTAAAGCTTCTAATATTTTACCTCTTGCAATTGATGATGTAGCCATATCTAAGGAAAATTTATATTTATTTCCTTTAAAGGCAATTGCTATTGGATTAGTTCCTAAAATTTTCTTTTTTCCACCAAATGGTGCCATAGCAGGCTCAGTGTTTGTCATAACTATTCCAATCATATCCTCATTCATAGCTTTTTCAGTATAGTATCCTGCTATACCAAAATGATTAGAATTAATAGTGGATACACAAGATATTCCCATTTTTTTAGCTTTTTCAATTGCAATATCCATAGCATAATCTCCTACAACTTGTCCTAATCCTAAATCTCCATCAATAACAGCTGTTGCTGGACTTTCTTTAACTATTCTTATATTAGGATTTGGATTTATATTTTTTAGCTTTAATCCTTCAACATATTGAGCAAATCTACCAATTCCATGAGAAGTAAATCCTTTTAAATCTGCTTCAACTATTACATCTGCAACTATCTTAGCATCTTTTTCTGGAACATTATACTTTTTTAGAACATCAACAATTAGCTGCTTTGCTTTCTCAGGTTTTATTTTCAATATCTCACCTAAATTTATGGTCTTATATATTCCATATTATAATATACTATATCTCCATCATTATCTACAATAGCAATTAACAACTTTTTTCTAACTGAATGAGCCACTCTTACAAAACCAGTTAGCTCACCTAAGTAGATTTTACTGTCTTCATTAAAAACCTTTACTAAATATATTGAATGCTCTTTTTCAATATCTGCCCCTCTCTCATACAATCTAAAATCAGCACCATACTTTAAGCCAGTTTTAATAATATATCCCCTTTTTCTTAAATCTCTATAAACTAAATACTTAATAGTTAATTTTTCTTCTAACTCTTTTGCATAGTTAAATAACTCTTCAAAAGATAAGGTTCTTTTTCCTTTTTTGACAACTAACCAACCTAATTCAACTAAGTATAAAGCTTCAATTAAGGATAAAGATAAAAATTTTCCATTGTAGGAGCCATAGTATTTATTTTTAAACTTTGCTATTCCATTGTTGTCAAAAACAACTACTCTATCACTCTCTAAAATTCCTTCTATTGGGATGATATCACCTTTTCATATATTTCTCTAACTTTTTCAGCTGTTTTTTTCCAGCTAAATTTTTCAGCTGTTTTTCTTGCATTTTTTCCAAGAGTTTTTCTTAAATTTTCATCTTCCATTAAAGTTATAATATATTCTTTAAATTCCTCTTTGTTATTTGCTAAAAAACCATTGTAGTTGTTTGTTATCAACTCTCTTAATCCATATCTATTAAAAGCTACAACTGGTTTATATGATGCAAATCCTTCCAATGCCACTAATCCAAAACCTTCAATCCTTGAAGGAACAGCTACAAAACTACATCTACCAAGGTAGTTTATAACTTCACTATGCTGTTTTTTTCCTAAGAGGATGACATTATCTTTCACTATTTTTTTGACCTTATTGAATAATGGTCCATCACCAATAAAAATAAATTTATAATTTAGCTCCTTACTAATCTCTGCTAAAATATCTACACCCTTTGTTTTTAAAAAAGCTCCTACATAAAGAATATAGTTCTCATCTCCCAAATTTTTATATTTTTCAATATCAATGCCATTATAAATAACAACTCCTTTTCCTACTTCATTTTTTATAGCTTTACTAACACAAATCACTTCATCAGCTTTTTTTATAGAATAGTTAAAAAATAATTTCCCTTTTAAAGAATTTTTTAAAAAGAGAGCATCACTACCATGTAGAGTTAAAATATATGGAATATTAAACTTATCTTTTAATAATGCTCCTAAAAAACCTTGTGGAAATGCATAGTGAGAATGAATTAAATCAATTTCTTCTTTTTCAATAATCTTTTTAGCCAATTTATATGCATTGTATAAATAAGAAATTCCTCTAAATTTTTTTAAGTAATTAACATTATGAATAACTACATTTTTATATTTAGGAGTTGTATAATCATAAGTTAGTATATGAAATTCAATATCTTTAAGATTCTTAACAAGATTATCAACATGTTGAGTAATTCCCCCTAAATGAGGGTAGTATATAGTAGGCATTAAAACTTTCATAACTAACACATAAGTGATATAATATGGATGAATTTAGAATAATTAGAAAAGGAATTATTTTACTATTGTTTTTAGGATTTATTTATATGCTATATCCTTTTTTAGATACCTTTGCTTATGCTGTTGTTTTTGTTTATATGGCTTTACCCATATATAAGTTTTGCAATAGATTTTTAAATAAAACTTTGTCTGCAATAGTTGCAATATTGTTTTATATTGTTCCAATAATTTTAGTGGGGATATACTTCATTTTTACAGTTGTAAATATATTATTAAACACAAATCCAGACTCAATACTATCTTTTTTAGATAGTATTTTAAAATACCAATATTTTTCATATATCAATACAATAGTAAATAAAGAGCTAATTACAGAATATTCTAAAGCAATTTTTACATTTCTTGTTAATTTTATTACTCAGAGATTATTAGATTTTGGATATTTGATTATAAAAATAATAATTGTCCTTTTTTTAACATTTTATTTTTTAAGGGATGGTGATAAAATAAAAGAGTTATGCTTAGATTTAACCCCACCCTACTACAAAGAAAGTATGAACATTTATTTATACTATCTTCATCAATCTTATAAAAACTTGTTTATAACTAATGTAAATATATCCATCATAATTGGTATCTTAGCATATATTGGATATAAAATTTTCTCAATTCCAAACTCAGAGTTATTAGCAATATTAACAGGAATTTTTGCATTACTCCCTATAGTTGGTAGTTGGACAGTTTATGTTTTACTATCTATTTATTATATTTTGTTAGGGGAATATTATAAAGCATTAGCTATATTTATTTATGGACAGATATTTTTATCATTAGCTCCTGATTTTATTATAAGACCTTACTTAGTTAATAAAGAGACAGATATCCATCCTGTATTGGTTGTTATAGCATTCTTAATTGCTCCTCTTACATTAGGAATTGTTGGTTTTGCTGTTGGCCCAATAGTTGTTGGAGCTTTATATGCATACTATCTTGCTAAATATAAATACAAAAGAATATAAAAATTGGTGATATGATGGATTTAAATTATAAAGAACTTGGTTTAAAAGTTGGATTAGAGATACATCAGCAATTAAATACTAAAAGAAAGTTGTTCTGTCATTGTCCAACTAAGTTGTGTGATGATGTAGAGAAAGAAGTTTTTAGAATTCTAAAACCTACTTTGAGTGAGATGGGTGAGATAGATAGAGCAGCTTTATTAGAATTAAGAAAAGGTAAGAAGTTCCTATATCAATATTCATCTAAAAGTGCATGTTTAGTTGAGTTGGATGAAGAGCCTCCACATTTACCAAGTGAAGAAGCTTTAAGAGTAGCTTTGGAAGTTGCTCTATTAATGAATATGAAAACTGTTGATTTAGCTTATACAATGAGAAAGATAGTTATTGATGGCTCTAATACCTCTGGCTTCCAAAGAACAATATTTTTAGCTTATGATGGATTTATTGAGATAGATGGAAAAAAAGTAGGAATAGAAAGTTTATGTTTAGAGGAAGATGCTGCAAGAAAAGTAGAGGATAGAGAGGATGTAGTTGTTTATAACTTAGATAGATTAGGAATACCATTGGTTGAGATATCCACCTCTCCAGATATTGACTCTCCAAAGATGGCAAAAGAGACAGCTAAAAGAATTGGACAAATTTTAAGAGCTACTGGAAAAGTTAAGAGAGGAATTGGGACTATAAGACAAGATATTAATATCTCTATAAAGGATGGTGCAAGAGTTGAGATAAAAGGAGTATCTGAGTTAGATTTGATTGAGAAAGTTGTTAAGAATGAAGTTTTAAGACAACTTAATTTAATAGAGATAAGCAAAGAACTAAAAAATAGAAATGCAAAAGTTATAGAGGAGATTTATGATATAACTGAGTTATTTAAAGATTGTAAATCTAAGATTATACAAAATGCTATAAAAAATGGTGGTAGAGTTAAGGCTATAATTTTAAAAGGATTTGCTGGTTTAGTTGGTAAAGAAATCCAACCAGGAAGAAGATTAGGGACTGAGTTCTCTGATAGGGCTAAAATTATATCAGGTGTTGGAGGAATATTTCATACTGATGAACTTCCTAAATATGGAATTACTGAGGAAGATGTTAAAAAACTTAGAGAGTTTTTAAATGTAGATAAAGAGGACTGTATTGTTATAGTTGCTGACAAGGAGAAGAAAGTAGATAAAGCTTTAAAAGCAGTTATTGATAGGGCAAAAGAAGCAATTGAAGGTGTTCCAGAAGAAACAAGAAGGGCCTTGGAAGATGGAAACACATCATATTTAAGACCTCTTCCAGGAGCTGCAAGAATGTATCCTGAAACAGATATTCCACCAATAAAAATAGATAAAGAACTATTAGAAGATATTAAAAACAACCTTCCAGAACTTCCAGAGGAGAAAATAGAAAGATTCAAAAAAGAATATAAATTAAATGATGAATTAGCCAAGAAAATGGTATTCTCTTATTATGTTGATTTATTTGAAGATTTATGTAAAAAATTTAGAGATATAAAACCAACATTAATAGCTAAAACATTAGAAGAGAGTTTAAAAGAAATTAGAAGAGAAGGATACAATATTGATAATTTAAAAGATGAACATTTCTATATGATATTTGAGTCCCTCTCTAAAGGAAAATTAGCTAAGGAAGGTATTGTAGAGGTTCTAAAAGGATTTTGTGAATATCCAAATAAAGACATAGATGAAATTTTAGAACTTAAAGGATTAAAAGGGTTATCTCAGGAGGAAGTTGAGAAGATTATTGAAGAAATTATTAAAGAAAATATAGAAGTTGTAAAAGAGAAAAAAGAAAAAGCTTTGGGTATGTTGATGGGAAGATGTATGGCAAAATTAAGAGGAAAAGCAGATGGAAAATTAGTTAATGAAATTTTAAGAGAAAAAATTAAAGAATTTATTAATGGTTAATATTTGCATTAATAATTGAAGTACTATCTTTTTCTATATCTCCATCATTGTTTATATTACCACTATTTATTTCTGAATAATCTTTTATAATTATTGTTCCATTATTATTTACATTTATAGTTCCTATTTTTGAGTTTATTAAAATAATTTCTCCATTGTTTTCATTTATATTTAGATTATTAATTATAGAGTTTTTAATTTCTAATACTCCATTACTGATTATTTTTTCAATATTAATATCATTTACTATTCCACCATCTATAACCAACTCAGCATTTCCATTTATTATTGTGGCTTTAATTGTACTTATATATTTATCTTTTAGATTAACATTTACATCTCCAACTATTTCACCTAATTCAGGACTTAAAGAATTAAATCCATCATTTGATATGAAATATATATGATAAATGTTAGGTACATCATCAAAATCTATATTAGAGTTACCTTCTAATCTTAAATATAAGTTATTTATACTTTTTATATTTCCAAGAATTAAGTTTCCATTACCATTTACTTTTATTCTACCATTATTAATTACTCCATTTAAGTTGAATATGTAAGTATCTCCACCAGGAATTTTAATGTATATATTAGGACCTATAACAACTGCATTTGTTAAAGGTTCTTTGTAAAACTCTAAATCTCCATAACCATTTACCTTTATATATAATCCTTCTACATCTGCAGGTTGTAGGTTTGTATTATTAGTCAGATTTATATTATTATATATAGGAGTATTATTGGTTATATTAGTGTTCTCATTATTATGACAACATCCTTTTTCAATCTCAAATGTTATATACATTATGTTATTATCTTCATTAGACTCATTAACTAAGTTATTATAATCTACATAGATAGCTAAAGTGTGGTTATATTCTTCACATTCACATTTGCAACATTTTGATGTAGAGATTGTATAATCAAATATAACAGTTTTTGTTTCATCTACTCCTAAACTATCTATTTCTTTACTATCTACAGAGTAATTATTATCACGTAGTCCAACATAGAACTTTGATGCTGAGGCATTACCTATATTTTTAACAACTACTTCAATCTCTACATTAGTGTTGTTTTTACATCTATGTCTAAATTGATTTTGTGACTCTTGATTTTCCCCATGATTTTTTACTTGTTCTTCCCATCTATGACAGTATTTTGTTCCATTGTTGTAGATAATATTTACTTCATAAGGTATTAAGTCAGGTAATTTTACTGTTATTGGTTGTGTCTCAGATATGTTAATTACAACAGTTTTTGTTATACTACTTGTTAAGTTTTTGTTATCAACAACAGTTAAAGTTACATTATAAGTTCCTGGAGTATATGTATGAGTAATAATTGGAGTAGTAGTTTCCTCTTTTGAGCCATCTCCAAAGTTCCAAATATATTTAACTATTTCCCCATTAGGTGAGTAGGATTTAGAAGCATCAAAAATTACCTCAACATTTGAAATCTCATCACTACTTTTAATTTCCCCATTTACAAGGACAATTTTGTGTTTTGAATATCTACTACCTTTCCATATATAGATTGAAGCATTATCTCCTTTAATTTCTATATAATATTGACCTAAACTTTTCCCATTACCATTAGTTTCATGAGTAATATTATATTCTAAATTACCTACAAATTCAACCATGCATCCTGATATATGGTAAGATTTGTTATCAATGAGTATTGTAGCTTTTCCAATAACCTTAAATTCTATTGTGTTAGCAATTCCTGAGTATGGAACTGATATGTCTCTCAAATTTATTGATTTGCCATCTATTTTTAATATAACTGGCTTTCCTGATCCTGGATTAATTCTATTGACAAATTCAAAACTATACTTATCTTTAAGATTTATATAATATTCAAAATCTGCAATTGGTTTTTTTGTTGTATTGGTAGTATTTGTAGTTGTATTTTGTTGTTCTTCTGTTATATTTGTGCTAATTGGTGATATTTCAGGTTTATATACAAAGTATCCAATAGCTTCTTTTTTTACAGTATTTGTTGCATTTCCTAAAAATTTTATATCTGGCTTAGCTACTTGGACAGTTAATACAGCCCCACCTATAATAACTCCCAATATTAATATAATTAATTCTAAGGATACTTGCCCCTTTTTCATAAATAATTCACCTCCAAAATTAATTTTTTGTAAATTTATAGTATATTAATAATTCTAATTGTAATGTCATAAATTCAAATTAATAATTATAAGAAAAATATTTATAGAACTTCATAAACATATTATATTCAAACTCATATATAAAGGTGATGATATGGTAGTAGATGCAAAAGAGGTAGAAATTGTAAATACTCATGTTTTTGAGACATTAGGAAATCCTGAAAAAGAGAGAGAATTTAAACTAAAATCCTTAAAAAGATGGGGATTTGATTTAATATTTGGGAAAATCGATGGAAAAGAGACATACTTTACTGCTGAAATTGATACAAAAAAAGCAGGAGATAAATATACAAAAGATGAGAAAGAGTATGAAGTTGTTGAAGTTTTAGAAGAACTACCAAAAGGTAGAGAACTCTATGCACATATAGAAATGGAAATGGGTAGAGCATATATTGTTTGTGAGCTAAGAGATGAAGATGGAAACAACATAGAAGTTTTGAGAGTTCCAGCTGCTGCTTTATTGTTGGCTTTCTTTAAAAAGAATAAATTGAGCAATTTAATAAAAGCTATTAGAAATGTTGGAGTTAGTTCTGAATTAGTTTTACAAAAAGCTCCTGGAGGAAAACCCTTACCTTATGAAGAACTTCCTAATTCAATTAGAAGATTTATAAGAAGTGTTAGAAAAGTTGAAAAAGAGACAGGATTTGGTAGATTGGCAATTGCATACTATGGAGAAACAAAAGATAAAGAACCAAGATTTTGGTTCTCTTGGCTATTACCAACTATTGCATTATTTGATTTAGATATAGCTAAAAAAACTGAGCAAACATTAGGAATATTAAAGAGTGATTAAAAGAAATCTGTTAATTTAGCTTGTTTTTTCTTATCATTTTCAAATAATGATTTAATTCCATCTTTTATTAATCTTAATCTTTGTTTAACATACTCATCTACTTTATAATCCTCAGCCATTTTCTCTGCTACATCTAAATACTTCTCAACTGCTCCTTTTGAAACTGTCAATATCAATTTAGAGCCACATTTTGGACATACTCCTCTCAATGGAATTCTCCTAAATTTAGCTCCACACTTACATCTAACACCTTGTCTTGAAAAAGCCCTTAAATTACCAATTAAATCAGGAATAAAGTGAGAATTAATAACTTTCTCAGCTACATCTTTCTCATCAACAGCTACAATCTTTTTAGCTATATCTAACTGTGCATTTGTTTTGTCTAACATTGTTCCTAAGGTTTTGTATAAACAAACTTTTGGACCTAAATCTATAGATGTAGTTTCATGGGTATAACCAAGATTTTCATATTGTTCTTCTTTTCCTAATCTATCTTCAACAATCTCCATTATATCTCTAACATCTTTTGGAGAAACCATTTCTAAGGTTTTTTCATAAAATTCTAATGGATATCTCCACATAACATCCATATTATGAACTTCCCCATCTACTTCTTTTGGGTCTAATATAGTTGTTAAAACAAGAGGTGCATCCATCTGCCCTCCTCTTTTATCTGGTAGAAAGAGTTTAGAGAAGTTTAAGAATGCATCCAACAATAGAAAGAAGGCATCCTCATCTCCATCACATTGATGTGTTAGTATATTCTCATTTATTATTACATTATGATATTTCTTAGCATTTATTGAATATATAAACTCATCTTCACATTGTATTATTTCAATATGATTAATCTTGGTAGTATATATATTTATTACATTATCTAAATCAACATTATCAATTATAACCATTAACTCTCCTTCTTTAACATCCATAGCTAATTTTTTTATGAATCTTCCATTTTCATAAACTAAAACTGGATGGTCATAAGTTGTTGTAAATTCTCTATTTCCATCTAATTTTATCTTTATAAGATGATTAGGAGCTCTTATCTTTAAAACTTCTTCAATATCTGTTAAAATAACTTTTTTACTTTCTATATCAAAAGAATAAACTTTAATATTTACTTTTGGTTTATTTTTTATATAGGAGAATTTCTCATATCTTTCATTTTCAAAAAGTTCATATAAATCTTTTAAGGTTATTCTTTCAACATTTCCATTAATATTTACTAAAATTTCAGTATCTCCTGGGAAACAGTTTCTTCTCTTAGCTGCATGATAGTAAGGATGAGCATAGCCAACATTTGCTTTAACATATCCTATAATTCTACCAACCATTCCAGCAGATGTGTGGGGAGCCATTCCTATAACTAAATGTCCAATTAAGTCCTCTTTTTCTTTAACATTGTAAAATCTTTCTTTTTTATAAAATCTTTCCAATAGTTCATCTATAAAATTAGCAACTCTAACAAAATATTCTGCACAACTCTCTGGAATTATGACATCTTGAGGCTTTAATTCTAAAATTTGATTTTCATCTTTTAACTCATTTCCATAAATATCTCTATCATATCCCAACTCTCTCAACTTTTCAACAGATGCATTTATCTCCTTAGGTTTAAAATGAGTAACTGGCATATCTGTGCAGTCAAATCTTGCAGTCCCATCTTTAAATACATAAACATCATTTTTAGCTCTTAAAATAGCTTTCTCTAATGGTTCAACAATCTTCTTCTTAGATGTCATCCCTTTAATACACTTAACATCCCCAGATTTATTTAAATTTAGTCTCTTTAATGCCAAGTATAGATAATCTTTTAAAGGAGCTTTAATCTTTCCAAATTTATTTAGTTCTACTCTTTCACCACAGTAAGGACAAACTCTATATAGTGAGATTTTTCCACAATTTTCACAAATTCCAAAACTTACCTCAATATCATCTGTTTTATTCTCTTCAACAGCTTTATTTATTAATCTAACTTGTCCTCCTGCATTACCAATAGGGAATAATCCACAAACAGGAGGTTTCATTTTTCTTGGAGCTGCTTTTTCAGGCCTTCCCATCCTTGCTCCAACATAAACATAAGTATTTCTTCTAATCTCAAATGGTGATAATAAATTAATTAAATGCATAGAGTTTTTAGCTTCTTCTAAAATTTTATCTAAATTGTCAATAAGTAATTTTTTCTCTTTAACATCATAGCCCAAAGAATAAAGAAGAGGATAATATTCTTCAATTAAAATTTTGTTTTCTCTAACTAAATGACAGCAGCCAATATCTTCTAATATTCTTTTAATATCTAAATCCAAATCAACACTCCAATATTTTTTATTATCTTTCTCAATCTCTTTACCTTTAATTAAATACTCTCTCAATTTTATAATATCTTCTTTCTCAACATCATGCCATCTATATGTATATCTTGGATGGAGGGGTGTATTTGTTCTTAAAGCAAAAGATACAGCTTCTTCTGGATTTGGATTATTTATAAAATCTTTTTTGTATTCAATATTCTTACTCTTTAAAAGTTCTTCATACCACTCTTCACACCAACAACTTGGAATTAGAGGATGATTGTTCTCTAAAAAATCTCCATAATTAACTAAAACATCCCCTAAAAATAGTATTTTATCTACTTTATCCCTTAACTCTATTGCTTTCTCAACACTTTCAACTCTAACAACATCTCCATTTTTTAATCTAACAATTGGTCCTTCAATTGAATCAACTGGAGCAGCAACTGTCCCTTTTCCAGGACGTTCAGTTTTTAGTTGAGTTCCAATAGCAATAAATTCATTTAATAGATACATTAAAGCAGGATGTATTCCTTGTGTAGCAAATCCAGTATTCCTACTTCTCCCATATCTTAATCTAAAACCTCCTTTTTTAGATGGATGTGCAAAAACAGGCCTTCCAGCTATAACTTCACTAATAAACTTCTTGTTTGCCTCTATTTTTATATCTCTCCAATAAGTATTTATTTCTGATTCTTCAATTTCTTCATCTTCTAAATTTTCATCCTCATCTTTTTCTTCTTCTTTTCCTTTATTAACAAAATCTTTTAACCAATCCCATCCTTCTAAATTCAGTTTTTCAACTCTTTTTAAAATTTTAGGAGCTTTTAATAAAACTCCCTCAACAATAACTAATAAAGCTCCACCTCTTAATTGGTTAGTTTCTACTCTCTTTAAATCTCTATGCCCTGAAACTTCAACATTGTCAGTTGCTTCTCCAGTTATCTCTATTGGTATATTTCTTATAGCTTTTCTTATCTCATCTGCTGTTGGAGAGTATTGGAAAGAACCTACCTCAGATTGATACAACTCTACCTCTTCAACATACCTCTCAATTTCATCCTCAGTTGGTTTATATCTATCTAATCCCATAGCTTTTCTAACAAAATCTCCAACTAAAACAGATAAAGCTTGAGCTGTCCCCCCAGCACTTCTTATTGGTCCAGCATAATAGATAGCTAAGTATTCAGTTCCATCAAAATTTTTTTTAATTTTAACATCAGCTATTCCTTCTATTGGAGCTGCAACAATCCCTTCTGTTAAAACAGCTAATGCAGTTCTAACTGCCTGCTCAGCTAATTTTTCTCTATCAATTTCTCCAAATTTTCCATTAACTATCTCTTCAGCTATTTTTAAAGCTGCCTCTTCCTTTCCATATTCATTTACAAGTTCTCTAATCCTTTCAGCTACTCCTTTTGGTCCTACTAACCCCTCAACTCTATCAGCCATATCTTTTGCTAATGGAATCTCAACATAATCCTCCGGGTCTAATCCCATCTTTCTACATTCTTCTGCTATCTTGTAAATTCTTTCAACTTCTTTAATTAAATTTTCAAAGTATTTTTTCATTCTTTCTGAACAAACTACGTGCATATTCTCACAAATTAGTTATTTAAATACATAATTTAGCTATTTTTAATCTACAAAATAAATTTTATATAACATAATTTATATTTTACCACTCTTTATGAAATGCTTAGCCATTAGTGGAAGAGCAATTGCAAATATATTTAAAAAGAGATATTCAAAAAAGCCAATAAATAAGAAAGATTTAAGAAAGTATAAACTTTATCCAATTCCTTCTTTGACTGTTGATGGAATTCTTGAAATGAATAAAAAGATTTTACTTATAAAAAGGAAAAATAATCCTTATAAAGATTTTTATGCACTTCCTGGTGGATTTGTAGAGTGTGGAGAGACATTAGAAGAAGCTATTATTAGAGAAATAAAAGAAGAAACAAATTTAGATGTTGAAGTAGAGTCATTATTTAATGTTTATTCCTCCCCAAATAGAGACCCAAGAGGACATATTGTAACTGTTGTTTATATTTTAAAATGTATAGGAGGAGAATTAAAAGCTAAAACAGATGCAAAAGATGTTAAGTTTTTTGATATAAATAATCTTCCTAAATTAGCTTTTGACCATGAAAAAATAATAAATGACTATATAAGGTGGAAATATGGTTAAGTTTTGTCCAAAATGTAACAATATAATGCTACCTGCTGGAGAAAATTGTTTAAGATGTGCAGTTTGTGGATATGAAGAAAAAGCAGAAAAAAGTAAAGAAGAATATGAATACAAGGAACATTTAGAAAAAAAGGAGAAAATTGTTGTTATTGAAGGTAAGAACTTAGATACTCTTCCAACTACAAGAGTAGAATGTCCAAAATGTGGACATAATGAAGCTTATTGGTGGATGGAACAGACAAGATGTGCTGATGAACCAGAAACAAGATTCTACAAATGTAAAAAATGTGGGCACACTTGGAGAGAGTATGATTAAAATAATAAATGTTAAATACTATATAATAATAAAATTTTAAAAAATTTTAATATTGGTGAAAAAATGGAAGCATTAGTTTTGGTTGGGCATGGTAGTAGATTACCATACAGCAAAGAACTTTTGATAAAAATAGCTGAAAAAATAAAGGAAAGAAATATATTTCCAATTGTTGAGATTGGATTAATGGAATTTAATGAACCAACAATTCCTCAAGCAGTTAAAAGTGCAATAGAAAAAGGTGCTAAAAAAATTATTGTTGTTCCTGTATTTTTAGCTCATGGTATTCACACAACAAGAGATATTCCAAAGTTGTTAGGCTTAATTGAAGACAATGGAGAAGAAGAACATCACCATCATCATCACCATCACCACCATCATCATGAACATGAAAAATTAGAAATTCCTGAGGATGTAGAGATTATATATAGAGAGCCAATAGGAGCTGATGATAGAATTGTTGATATTGTTTTAGATAGAGCTTTTGGAAAATAAATTTAAAATATAATTTTGGATGTTATCAATTTTAATTTTTATATCTTCTGGGACTTTATAATTTAATTTTATACTTTTCCCATAATATCCATCTAAAAATGCTCTAACACCATATTTAAGTCCTAAACTGTATCCACCTTCTAAAACAGCTGCAATAGAATAATTAGATAATGTATTTCCAATATAGTAATAAAATTTTTCATCTAAATATGTATTAGACAAACCATCATTTTTATAACCATCAAAGCCAGCAGATATGAGTATAATCTTAGGTTTTATTTTATCTAAAATTGGAAGGACAACATTATCCCATGCATATAAATACTCATCATTTTTTGAATATGGTGGAAGAGGAATATTTATTTTTGTTCTATAGCAATTATCTCCTGTAAAAGGATACAGATAAGATTGATGTAAATCTATGTGAATAACATTATCATCATCTAAAAATATATCTTGTGTTCCATTTCCATGATGTACATCAAAATCTATAACTACAACTTTTTTAAGATAGTTTTTAGCTAATTTAATAGCTCCAGCTATATTGTTAAATATGCAAAATCCATTTGTTGATGTATTCGCTTTTCCATTCTTTCCAGCATGGTGCCCTGGTGGCCTTGTTAATGCAAAAACTAAATCTTTCTCGTCTTTGGCTAATAAAAATGAATATTTTGCCATTTTAAATGATGTTAAAGCAGCAACTAATGTTCCATCTGAAATATAAGTATCTGGGTCTAAGTATCCTCTTGTATTAATTACTTTATCCACATATTCTTTACTGTGAACCTCCAATATTTCATTTAAATTAGCTAATTCACTAAAATGAACTATTTGATAGCTATCTAAAATAGATGATAAAATAATTTTCAATCTTTTAGGATTTTCTGGATGACCTTCTGGAACTTTATGTTTTAAAGTATTTTCACTATATAGTATCATAATTTAATCCTTTTTGATTTCTTTTAGGACATTGTAGAATCTGTTTAATGTTTTTCTTAAACTTCTTAGTCCTTCATCATCTTCTTTAACTCCTTCTTCTCCTTTATCTTTACTCCAAAAAGTAGCTCCTAAATTAGCTCCAAAACTCCCTCCACTAACTGGAATCATCTCATTTATTAAATAAAAATCATGAATAGTCCTTAAAGCTATTTCTTGCCCACCTACTCTATATCCTCCAACAGCAATTCCCATTCCTATTTTAGACACTGTCAAGTTAACGACATCAACCAATTGTAGAACATCATGAAACTTTTAATCCAGCTAACAACTGTATCGAATTTGCTGTTATTAGGAAACCTATTATAAAATGCTTTAGTTCTTCGTTTGAGTAGTGAGAAAAAGCTTTCTACACAATTTCTCAGTCCGAATCTGACTCTTTCAAATTCTAAACCCAATCTTTGCCATGCCCACGGATACCATCTTCCACCATCGACCAAAATCTTCGGCTTATTAGAGCAAAATTTTAATATACTCTTAACGAATAATATAGTATCGAGGCAGTTTCTTGTTTCAGAAACATAAACTCCCAAGCACTCTTTCGATTCAACATCAATAGCAGACCATACGTAAATATTTTCATTTCCAATCTTTAGTTTGGTCTCATCGATTGCAATTGCGTATCTTTCCTTTCTTTCAGGTTCGTTTAAAACATCTTTAATCTTGTGATAATAAGTCCTAACCGACTCATGGCTTATACTTTCGAATTGGGAAAGAAACAAACTTACCTTCCTCAACGATAGTCCAAGATAATACAAAATCCCAGCTAAGATTTTAACTTCTATCGACTTCTTATTCCTTTTAAAAATCTTCTCCTCTTCGATTCTCTCCTTTAAGACTTCTATCGTGAGCTTCATATTTTATTATTTTTTATCAATTATTAATAAAAGCTTAACTTGACACTCTCAAAAAAATATTTTAGGTCTAATTATGAATTACTTAATAAAATATAAAATAAATAATTAAATAAACAAGAGGTGAAAAATTTGGAAAATCTAATAGTAAAAAACAAACTTCCAATATTAATTTTATTATTTTATATAATTTTTGGAGCTATTCTTCAATATTATGGGATTTCACAATTTAAATCTTTACCTTCTCCTATTTTTGGTGGAGATTACTACTACCAGATGGGTGTTATTTGGCATATTAGAGAAGGAGGAAATCCTTTAGAAAGCTCTTCTATGCTTGGAGGTATTCCAGGATATCTCCCATTGTATGGATTTTTATGTGCTAAGTTTTGTGACTTATTTAACTTAGACACAATGAAGGGAATGTTTTATTTTTCTATAGTGTTGTTTGTTGTAGCAAGTATTATATGGTTTTATTTGTTTAGAGTTTTGTTTAGAGATGATTGGATAGCTTTAATAGGAGTAGCTTTAGCAAATGGAATAAATGCTTATCCAATACTAAAATATACAAACTTTACTCATCAAATTATGTTACCTTTATTTATTCTTACTCTATATTTAGCATTTAAAGAGAGAAAGATAATTTATTATGCTCTATTGGGATTGATATATGGATTATTAACTTTATCACATATGGTTGCATTTGTTGGAGCAACATTAATAATAGCTACTTTTATTGTTTATGAAATATATAAAAATAGAAATAATATAATAGATTACTTAAAAGAGAATATAAAAAACTGGGGAGTTTTTGGAATTATTGCATTACCTATATTAATGCTTTATTGGTATAAACCAATATTTGTTTATCATTTACATAGACCTTATGATAGAGTTCATATGGACATCTGGGATTTTGGAAGGTTTGATGTGCAGATAACTTTTTTAATAGATACTATAAAAAGATATTTGTTTAACTTTTTGTCATTGGGTGGATTTATATTAACTATACTTACATGGCTTGGAATATATGCATATATAAAATCTGAAGAATCTAAACTAAAAGAATTTATAAAAATATTTTGTTTAGGCTCAATATTTGCAACTTTTAGTTATTTTATAACTGAGCCATTATTTAAAATCAATTTCATACCAAACTATATGTCCTATTTTTATCTTTGGATATCTTCAATAATCATAGGATTATATGGACTTAGTTATTTAAAAGAAAAATACAGTTTGAATATTATAAATAGAGAGTTAATTGTCTTTGGAACTTTATTTTTAGTTTTATTTGCAAATACAACCTATGGGTTCATAAACTATATAGAAAACAATAAATGGGCACAAGTAGGAAAACATCCTTTACCTGAAATGTATATTTCATTACAACACTATATACTAACTCACACCAATGTGAATGATGTATTTTTATCTACAAAAGAATTAAGTTTTATGATTAATTCACTAACAGGAAGAAAAGTTATGGTAGATAGATGGGCACAACAAAATAATCCATATGCAAATTTACCTCAAAGAGATATGGATACCGCTATAATTTTATATGGAAATGATACAAATAAAAAATTAGAGTTAATCAAAAAATATCATATTAAATACTTGTATTGGGACTATAATTGGATATCTACTGAATTCTATATTGATAAATATGGAAGAATAGTTGGAATTTATGACCCACTAATGACCTATGATACAAAAGAGAATAGAGAATATCTAAATAAATATGGTGTAAAATATATTCCAATATATTACTGGATTGACCCATCATGTAGAAATGAATACGTAAGAAAGTTCCATATATTAGTTATTTCCCCAGAAAACTATTACAACTTTACACATCCATGGAAACCAGATTTAGATAAATACTTAGTAGAAGTTTGGAATTACACATATAATGGGCAAAAGATAGCTGTTTTATATAAAATTAATTTAAGTGATAACCAATGAAAAAGGTATCTATTGTTATTCCTGCATATAATGAGGAAAAAACTATAGAAAAAATTTTAAAAAAAATTTTAGATGTGAAATTACCATTAGAAAAAGAAATTATCATTGTAAATGATGGCTCAACAGATAAAACAAAAGATATAGTTGAAGAGTTTATAAAAAAACATCCAAATGAAAATATTAAGCTAATTAATAAAGAAAATGGTGGAAAAGGTAGTGCATTGAAAGTTGGAATTAAACACTCAACAGGAGATATAATAATTATACAAGATGCTGATTTAGAATATGACCCAAATGACTATCCAAAATTAATAAAACCTATATTAGAAGGAAAAACAAAAGTAGTATATGGGTCAAGATTAAGAAAAAGAAATAAATTTTCACATATATCTTTTTTATTAGGAGGGTTATTAATTACAACCTTAACAAACTTACTTTATTTTACATTTTTAACAGATGAACCTACATGTTATAAAGTATTTCATAAAGATTTGAAAGATATTTTAATTAATGCAGAAGGTAATAAGTTTGATTGGGAACCAGAAGTAACTGCTAAAATATTAAGGAAGGGATATAAAATATATGAAGTGCCTATTAATTACTATCCAAGAACAAAAAAAGAAGGGAAAAAAATTAGATGGAAAGATGGATTAGAGGCAGTATATACTTTAATTAAATGGAGATTTAAAAAGATTTAATATTTATTTCATATTTTTCTATATATTTTCATCCGAATATGTTATTTTATCAGGGATGGAATAAAAAATATAACTTTAATTAATTATAATAAAGGAATATACTGGTATATATGATAAAAAAATATCTATTAAATAAAAGAACAGTAATTTCATTTGTAGTATCATTTATTATAATTTCATATATATTTTTAAAAATTAATTTGGATGAATTAATATTGGTTTTAAGAAATACAAATATTTTTTACTATATAATTGCTTTTTTTATGTTTTATATCTCAATTTTGATAAAAAGTTATAGATGGAAAATAATGCTTGAAAATATAGATATATCAATAAAACTAATAGATTCTTTTAAAATATACTTTTTATCTATGTTTGTAAATTCTTTGGTTCCTGCTAAATTGGGAGATGTATATAGAGGATATTTACTAAAAAAGAAGACTAATAAATCAATATCCTTAGGATTTGGAACAGTTTTTATAGAGAGAATTTTGGATTTAATTACTATGATTACATTATTATTTTTTTCAGCATATTTTTCTTTTAAATCAGATATTCCAAAAGATATTTTATTATCTATTAAATGGGGATGTATATTCATACTAATTTTAATATTTTCAATTATCCTTTTTATATTGTTTAATAAAAAAATAAAAATAAAGAGATTTGATATATCAAATATATTAATAAATTTTGAAAAAGGTTTAAGAGTTATAGATTTACAATCTCTACCAACTGTTTTATTTCTTTCCTATATAGGTTGGATTGTTGAAGGGCTCACAGTATATTTTGTATTCCTATCCTTAAAAATTAATTTAGGATTGTTATTCAGTATATTTTCAGATTTAGCATCATCATTATTAACAGCTGTTCCTATAACTCCATCAGGTTTAGGAATAGTTGAATATGCACTTATTTATATATTAAATCTAAAAAATTTAGATTATAGCTTAGCTTTTGCAGTTCTTATTTTATATAGGGGAATTACTTATTTCTCAATCATTTTATTTGGGAGTGTTATCTATCTAATTGAAAGTATTAAAAAGTGAATAAGTTATGTATGTAGATGCACATTGTCATATAGAGGATAAAGGATTTAATAAAAATAGAGATGAAGTAATTAAAAGGGCAAAATCTGAGAATGTCATTATTATAACAAGTGGAGTCACATTAGGAGGAATAAATAGAGCTTTGGAACTAAAAAATAAATATAATATTTATTTAACTCTAGGTTTTCATCCAGATAAAGTTAAAGCAGATAACAAGATAATTGAAAAAGCATACAACATAATTAAATCTAACTATAAAAAAATATTGGCTGTTGGAGAAATAGGAATGGACATTAAAAGAGAAAATTATGATAGACAAGAAGAGATTTTTAGAAAATTTTTAAACTTAGCTAAAGAAATAGATAAGCCAGTTGTTCTACATGCAAGAGGTTTTGAAGAGAAAATATTTAATATGTTGGATGTTCCTGCTATGTTTCACTGCTACTCTGGAAGTGTAGAATTAGCTAAAAAAATAGTTAAAGAAAATTATTACATCTCAATATCTACTCTTCTACTGTTTTCTAAACTACATGAAGAGATTGTAAAAAATGTAGATATTGATTTTTTATTAACTGAAACAGATAGTCCATGTCTTTCACCAATAAAAGGAGAAAAAAATGAGCCAAAAAATGTTAAATTGGTTGTAAAAAAAATAGCTGAAATTAAAGAGATTGATGAGGGAGAAGTTAAAAAAATTATATATAAAAATTCATGCAAATTCTTTAAAGAAAAACTTACTTTATAAATTTATCTTTTTTGGTAAAATTTTTGTCTTAAATGGTAAAATTTTTATATTACCTGACTTTATTATATTTTTCTGTTTATCACACTTTGGGAGGGATGGCAATGAAAAAGTATATCCTACTGTTTGTAGGATTGATAATTTTATCTTTCTTAGCAGGATGCACTCAACAGCAAGAGAAGTCAGAAGTGCCTACAATAACAGTTGGTTATTTGCCAACAGACCACCAAGCAGCTTTATTTGTTGCAGCAGATTATCCTGATTTATTTAAAGATAAATATGGAATATACTTAAAGAAAGTTAAAGATAAGGAAGAATATGAGTTATACAAAGGAGACAAAAAAATTGCTAATATTAAGCTAATATTAATCAAACAAGGAGGAGCTGCAATAATGAACTTAATGAATCAGAAAAAGGTTGATGTTGCTTTGTTGGGAGTTCCTCCTGCAATATTCTATATTGACAAAGGAACAAATGCTAAAATAGTTATGAACTTACACACTGATGGTTCTGCTGTTGTTGTAAGAAAAGATATTCCTGTTAATAATTGGGAGGAATTTGTTAATTGGATTAAAGAACAACATAAAGAAGGAAAACAAGTAAAAATTGGCCATCCTCTACCTACTTCAATACAGTATGTTATGATAAAAGATGCATTAAAAGCTTCAGGAATTACATATACTGAAAATCCACAAAATAAAAGTGCTATGGTATTATTAATTAACTGTAAGGGACAAGGATCAATGCCTCAATTGTTAGAGAGTAAGCAATTAGATGCAGTTATTGCTTGGGAACCAATGCCAGAGATATTAAGAGTAAGAGGTATTGGAAAACCAATAGTTTATAGTCAAGATTTACCATCCACAACTGGAAAAACTTGGAAAAACCATCCATGTTGTTGTGTATGTGTCTCAGAAGATAGTTTAAGCAAGTATCATACTGCTATTATAACATTCTGTAAGTTGTTGAAAGATGCTACAATTGAAATTCAACACAATGAAACATTAGCTATAGATGCATCATCAAGATGGTTAGGAACATCAAAAGAAATAGAAAAATTATCAGTTCCACATATAACTTATGATTATAGATTAGAGCCAATTGTTCCAAAAGTTATTCAGTTTGTTGAAGTTATGAATGAGCAAGGATTAATGAAAGGTAGATTAAAAGATGCTAATCCAGATAAAATAAAAGAGATTGTATTTGACTGGAAAGCTTATAATGAGATAGTTAAATAATACTTTCTAATAGTTCAATATCTTCCAATAATACTTTTATTTTATATTCTTTTGAATGTTCTTTTATTCTCCTATCATCTAATTCTAAAGTTATTATTCCTCTATAACCATAATCTAACAGCTTTTTTAATGGTGTTAAAACATCTATCTCAGAATATTTAAGAGGATAATGGTCTTTTCCATTTTTCACACCTGAAATATGCACATGCTTTATTTTTTTGTTAAATTTTTCTACAAATATATTAGCATAATTTTTTGCATGTGCAAAATCTAATGTTAAATAAAGATTATCAAATCTTTTTAAAATATTGTCAATATCTTCCACTTTCCAACCAATTCTATAAATCTTTTTAGGCATATTTTCCATACATATAAATAAATCTTTATCTTTTGAGTATTCTAATATATTTTTTAGATACCTATAAAAATGCTCATACTCTTCTTCTGTTGGTTCTCTACTTACAGGCCTTCTACCTGGATGAATTGTTAATATTCTACTATTCAAATTATTTGCTAAATCAATAGCCCATAGTGTCTCTTTTAATGTCCCTTCTCTAACATAAGGATTTAACGATGAAGGATTTAATTCTATATGTGGATTATGAACAGCTATTTCAAACTTTTTTAGTTCTTTAATAACTTCACATAAATAGTCTATATTAAACCTATTATCCCAAAAGTCTGGATTTTCTGGAAAAAATTCTATACATTTTAAACCTATTTCTTTAAATATATCCAAAATCTTCAATATGGGATATTCCCAGAAAAATAGTGTTGATGTGGCAATTCTCATAATAATCCCAATATTTGAAATAATTAATGTATATCTTTAAAGTTAAATATATAAAAATGAATATTCCATAAAAGTTAAAAATGATGATAGCTATAATATTTTACTGTAAGAATTCTTCCATAGCCAACTTAATATCTTCAACTTTAACTGTCTTTCTCTTAGCATGTTTTGCTAATTCAACTGCTCTCTTAGCAATTTCCAATCCTAATTGCTCTAATGCCTCAGCAAAGTATTTACCAGCTTCTTCACTGACTCTCTCTGCTCCTGCCTTCTTTAATATTCTTACACATGGTGCAACTGGAAGCTCTGCCATCTTATCACCTGATAACTTTTTATTTTTCTTTTTATTTTAATGTAGTATAAATACTTTTCTCTTTTTTATTGTTCAAGTTCTTTTATAGCTTCTTTATACTGTTCATCATTTGGAGGTTTTCCATGGAATGCAACATTATGCTCCATAAATGATACTCCTCTACCTTTGACAGTATAACAAATAATAACCTTTGGTCTTCTATTTTTCATATTTTTAGCTTGATTTACTGTTTTTATTATTTCATCTATATTGTTTCCATCTATTTCAAATACATCCCAATTAAATGCTCTAAATTTTTCAGCAATTTTCTCTAAACTCATTACATCCTCTGTATGTCCATCTATCTGTAACCAGTTTCTATCTACAAATGCTATCAAATTATCTAACTTATAATGAGCAGCTGCCATTGCTGCTTCCCAAACAATTCCCTCCTGACATTCTCCATCTCCCAACAATACATAAACATATTTATTTATATTATCTAATTTATATCCTAATGCCATTCCAACACTTGCAGAGAATCCTTGTCCCAATGAACCTGTTGAGATTTCAACACCAACAGTTTCTATAGAGGGATGTCCTTGAAGTTTTCCCTCTAATCTTCTTAACTTCCAAAGTTCTTCTTCCTCAATATATTCCAACTCTGAGAGAACTGCATATAAAGCAGGAGCAGCATGTCCTTTACTTAAAACAAATCTATCTCTATCTTTTTTTTCAGGATGATAATCCATAATTTTGAAGTATAAAGCTACTAAAATTTCAACACATGATAAACTTCCTCCAGGATGTCCTGATTTTGCTAAATAACACATTTTTAATATTTTTTTTCTAACTCTTTTAGCTATCTCTAACAAATTATCCATATTCCCACCAAAGTTATTTATTGAATTTTTGAATATAATTAACTAAAATAAATAATTAATGATTAGTATGGAGTGGATAAAAAAGTATCTTCATATTTTAGCTTGTCCCTATTGTAGAGGAAACTTAATACTAAAAGATAATAAATTAATATGTAAGAAGTGTAAGAAAGAGTTTAAAATTGTTGATGGGATTCCTATTCTATTGAGGTGGTAGAGTGAGGGTTTTTTTAGCTATAGACATCCCAAAAGATATTAAAAATAAGATTTATGAACTACAAAAAGATTTTAAAATTAAGGGAATTAAGTTAGTGGAAAAAGAGAACTTACATATAACAGTTAAATTTTTGGGAGAAGTGGATGATAATACATTAAATAAAATATTAAACTTGAACTTAGAAATCCCTAAAACTAAAATTGAATTAAAAGGGTTAGGAACATTTCCAAATGAGAATTATATAAGAGTTATATGGATTGGAGTTTATGGGGAAGGATTAATAAACATTTTTAAAGAAATTGACAATAAATTAAATACTTTGGGATTTGAAAAAGAAAGAAGTTATGTACCTCATTTAACATTAGGTAGAGTTAAATTCATAGAGAACAAAAAACTTTTAAAAGAAAAAATTAATAAAAATAAAGATATATTTATTGGTGAGTTTGAAACTAACTCTATAAAACTTTATAAATCTACTCTAACACCAACAGGACCAATATATGAGGTAATAAAAGAATGGAAGAGCTAAATAAAAATCAAAAGATAATGCACTATATAATTCATTTACTGTCAAAAGATGATAAATGGGTTAGAAGAGAGGTTGTTCTTGCATTGATATATTATTTTAGTGAGAAAGGTTATTTAGATTATAAGTGTTCCCCTATGCCTCACATATGGAATGATAAAATTAAGTTTATAAATATATCTTATGAAGCTTTAGAAGATTTAAATTATATTATTAAGAACAATTATATTCAGGAGATACTTCTATCAGTTAGGGGATTAAGTTTATTTATTGTTGGGTATAAAGCAAAAAATAATATAAATTATGATAATTTAGAGTATTTAGAAGATATAAAGAATTTTTTGAAAAACAAGGAGATTAAAATAGTTGAAAATGGAATAAAAGTTGGAGATGTAGAGATAGATATAACTGAAATAAAACCAGTATCTTTTAAATCAAAAAGCTATATAATGGAGTTGTAAATGAAAATCGAAAGCCCTTCAAGGATACACATAACATTGATAGATTTAAATGGAAGTATTGGAAGAGTTGATGGAGGAGTAGGATTAGCATTAGAGAATCCTAAAATAGTTATTGAAGGAAAAGAAGAAGATGAGATAATTATTGAGGGAGAGATTAACAAGGATGTAGAAAAGAGGATATTTACAACAGCAAAAAAAATTTTAGATTATATAGATGAGAGAGGAGTATATTTAAAAGTTGAAAGTTTAATTCCTCAACATTCAGGATTAGGTAGTGGAACACAGATTAGTTTATCTGTTGGTAAGTTGATATCTAAAATTTACAATAAAGATTTAGATGTTTATGAGATAGCTAAACTAACTGGTAGAGGTGGAACATCTGGAATTGGAATTGGAGCTTTTAAGTTTGGAGGATTTTTAGTTGATGGAGGGCATAGCATAAAAGAAAAACCTTTCTTTAAACCTTCATCTGCTTCTAAGGGAATAACTCCTGCTCCTATATTAGTTAGATATAATTTTAATTGGGATACTATTCTCATTATTCCAAAAGGAAGACATATATATGGTAATAAAGAAGTAGATATATTTAATAAATATTGTCCTATAAGATTGGAAGAAGTTAGGGAACTATCTCATCTAATTTTAATGAAAATTTTGCCTTCAATTGTTGAAGATGATTTAGAAAGTTTTGGAGAAGCAATAAATAGAATACAACATATAGGATTTAAGAAAGTAGAACTATCCCTACAAACTCAGCCAGTTAAGGAAATTATTAAAGAGATACAAATAAACAACTATGCAGGATTGTCAAGTTTTGGGCCTACAATCTATGCCTATGGAGATTATAAAGAAATAAAAGGTATTGTAAAAGAGATTTTTAGTAAATATAATATTGATGGAGATATATTGAAAGTTAAACCAAACAATATTGGATATAAAATTTGGTGAAGTGTAGTATGGGATTAAATATTTTTAAAAAAATTAAAGAACTTATTGATTCAAAAAATAGAATTAAATATTCTGATGAACTAAAAAAAGCTGAGAAACTATTAGATGATGGGAAATATGAAGAGGCTATAAAGATATATGAAAAGTTAGAAAAAGAAGGTATTTTAAAAGGTTTAGATTATGCTAATGTTGCTTATGCATACTACAATATTGGAGATTTTGAAAAAGCACTAAATTATGTAAATAAAGCTCTAAAATATAAAGATAGGCCAGAATTGTGGTTTTTGAAAGGACTTATATTATACAATCTAAAAAAATATGATAAAGCTTATGAACTGCTTGCTAAAAGTGCTATATACATTAAAAGAAGTGATGTTTATAAAGCTCTTGGAGATATATTAGTTAAATTTGAGAAATATGAAGAAGCTTTAGAGAATTATTTAAAAGCATATAAATTAAATAATAAAAATTTAGAGGCTTTATATAATGCAGGTTTAATCCTATTACTTCTAAATAGAGTTGAAGAAGCTTATGAGATATTTAAAGAGATTTATACAAAGGAACCAAAATTCAAGAATCATGAAATATTTAAGGAGATTGAGAATTTTGTAGAGATAATAGACAATGATATATTTAGTAATATAAAATTAGGCATTAACTTTTTAGAGAATGATAAGCAAATTGAAGCATTAAAAGAATTTAATAAAGTTTTAGAAATTGACAAAAATAATGATTTTGCATATTATTATAAAGCAGTTGTTAAAGAAGATTTTTATGAATATGGCTTATCATTAGAAAATATAATAAATTCTTTAAATATTTTTGAAAGAAGTTATTTTTACTCAAAAAAAGGAGATATTTTATTAAGATTAAATAATTTAAATGAAGCGTTGGAATGTTATGAAATCTCTCTTTTAATAAATGAAAATAATATTTTTGCATATTTTGGCTTAGCATACACTTACTATAAAAAAGGAGATTATGAGAATTCTTTAAAATACTTTGATAAAGTTTTAGAGAATATCTCTTCTAATTTATCTAAAAAGATTGAGGCAATATTAATTTTATATTCTTTAATTTGTAAAGGAGATATAACCAAAGAAGCTATTTTTTATAGAAAAGCTTTAGAGTTTTTAGATGATTATCATGATATGCCAATATGCATAAAAAAAATGAGGGCATATATAAACTACAAATTAGGAAATATTTCACAAGCAATTAATGATTACTTAGAAATATTAAACATATTTTTAGATAAAGATATTATAAAAAATGTTATTGCTCTATATATTGAAATTGGAAGAATTGATGAAGCTTTATACTATGCTGAAAAATATAAACACATTCTTGGAGAGGATTATATTGAAAAAATTAAGAACAATAAATTATCAATAGATTCTCCATTAAACCATTATCCAACAATATATTTTATTTTAGATGAAATTCCTTACCATGTTAGCATATTGTATAAGTATATTCATAAGAATCCGATAATTTCATATTTATATGCAGAATATATTGAAAAATATATATTAGAGTTAGTTTATGATAATAGAAAAAAAGAACTGTTAAAAAAGCTTATAGACATTGTTAAGCACAATTTAGGTGAAGAGATGTACAAATTTATGAAATCTCCTGAAAACTATGTGCCTTCTAATAGTGTTATATATGAAATTAAAGATATTGTTATAAATCTAAATGGAATTATATAAAAATCTTTTGTTATTTGGGGGATTCAGTATGAAAATTATTGAAAAAACAACTGCCAACACATGTTACATAGGGAGTGAAACACCCTTAGAGTTAGGAGAGTATTTACTATTAAAAAACTTCAAAAATGAAAATGTCTTAGGAATTGTAAAGGATATTGAATTTAAAGATAACATCTTTATAAACTCTATTAAAATTGTTGGAGTTCTAAAAGATAACAAGATATTTATTAACAAAAGTCCTATAAATCCAAACAGTCCAGCATTAATAGCAAGTGATGAAATTCTTAAACAAATATTTTATATTCCTGATGGAATCACTATAGGACATCTTCTAACAAGAAAAAGTATTAGAGTTGCATTAGATACTAACAAATTAATATCAAGACATTTTGCTATTTTATCTATAACTGGTGGAGGGAAATCTAATACTGTAGCTGTTTTATGTAAAGAGTTGGCCAAAAAGAATGCTACCATTATTATAATTGACCCACATGGGGAATATGCAAATTTATCTCATGAGGAGTTGTATGGAAAAGTCAATGTTATAATTCCAAGTATAAATCCTTCATTTTTGACAGCTGAGGAGCTTTCTGTGATGTTGGGAATAAATAATGAAGAGATGAAGATTTATCTAAAATATGCATATGACACTATAAAATATGAAAGAAAATCTGGACATGAGTTTATAAATTCACTCATAGATTTGTTATATTCTTGGGTTCAAGCAGCTGAAGTAGGTTGGGAGATAAAGTATTACAACACATACAAAAGAAAATATGAAAGAAAAAAAGTAGAAGGTAAAGATTTTCAAATATTATCTTCATTATATAATTTAATGAACAATTTCTTAGAAGAATTTTCTTTGTTTATTAGTGATACTGATATTATAGAGCAACTTAAACCAAATAAGATAAATGTAATTAATCTATCTGGGTTAGAGTTACATCAAATGCTAAGCATTGTTAGTTATATCTCAAAAGAAATACTAACAAAAAGGATATTATATATAAAATCTTTAAAAGACCTAAATTGTAAAAATGAGAGAGTTAGAGAATTGGCTATAAAGAATTTAGAGACCATCAGAATGAAATATTCAATAGTAACTAAACCATTATTGTTAATTGTTGAAGAGGCACACATATTTATTCCACGAGATGAAAAAACATCAACAAGTTTATGGTTAGGTAAGATAGCAAGAGAAGGTAGAAAGTTTGGAATAGGTTTAGGCTTGGTTAGTCAAAGACCTAAACAACTAAATCCAGATGTTCTCTCTCAAACAGGAACAAAGATTGTTCTAAGGATTGTTGAACCAGAAGACCAGAAGTATATACAAAAAGTTAGTGAAGATTTAGCAGAAGATTTAACTAAGGATTTAGCTTCCTTAGATATTGGAGAGGCTTTAATATTTGGTATTGCTGTTAATCTTCCTGCAATTGTTAAGATTGATAAATTTGACGGAGTTTATGGTGGAAAAGATATTGATATAGTTGGTGAATGGAGAGGATTTTAATGGAACTAAAATTTAGAAATATTGATGGAGAGAAGTTAATTATAGCAATAACTATGGACAAAAATAAGAATATTTTAATGGTTGCTTTTATGAATGAAGAGGCATTAAAGAAAACATTAGAAACTGGTTATATGCACTACTACTCAACAAGTAGAAAAAAACTCTGGAAAAAAGGAGAAGAAAGTGGAAATTATCAAAAAGTTTTAGAGATTTATGGTGATTGTGATAAAGATTGTTTATTATTTATAGTTGAGCAGAAAGGAGTAGCATGTCATGAGGGATACTATTCCTGTTTTCACTATAAATTAGAGGGTGATAGGTGGATTATTAAGGAAATTTTCAAAAAAGGTGATAATGATTGAGTATAGAAGAAGAGATTAGAAAGTTAGAGGAGGAAATTAAAAATACTCCATATAATAAAGCAACACAAAAACACATTGCAAAATTAAAGGCTAAATTAGCAAAATTAAGGGAAAAAGCTCAATCATCAAAGAAAGGTGGTGGAGGAAAAGGTTATGCAGTTAAAAAGAGTGGAGATGCTACTGTTGCATTAGTAGGATTCCCATCTGTTGGTAAATCAACTCTTTTAAATAAATTAACTAATGCTGAATCTGAGACAGGAGAGTATGCTTTTACAACATTAACAATAATTCCAGGGATAATGGAATATAAAGGAGCTAAAATACAAATTTTAGATGCTCCAGGGATTATAGAAGGAGCTTCTTCTGGAAAAGGTAGAGGGACAGAGGTTTTAGCAGCAGTTAGAAGTGCAGATTTAATACTATTAACTGTTGATGTATTTAGCTTAGAGCATCTTCCAATTATTGAAAAGGAGTTATACAATGTTGGAATTAGGTTAGATAAGAAAAAACCAGATGTTAAAATAGTAGTTAAAGATAGAGGAGGTATTAATGTATCTTCAACAGTTCCACTAACTAAGTTAGATAAAGAAACAATAGAAGCTATATTAAATGAATATAAAATTCACAATGCTGATGTGATTATAAGAGAAGATATATCTGTTGAGGAGTTTATTGATGTAGTTGCAGGAAATAGAGTTTATATACCTTCATTGGTTGTTGTTAATAAAGTTGATTTGATAGATGAAGAATATAAAAAATATTTAGAAGAGAAGTTAAAAGAATATGGAAAGGATTATGTTTTTGTTTCAGGAAATAAAGAGATTAATTTAGATTTATTAAAGGAGAAAATTTACAACAAATTAGGATTTATTAAAATATATTTAAAACCACAAGGAAAAAAACCAGATTTTGATGAACCACTTATAATAAGGAAAGGAGCAACTGTAAAAGATGTCTGTGAAAAGTTACATAGAGATTTTGTTAAGAATTTTAGATATGCATTAGTTTGGGGAAAATCAGCTAAACATCCAGGGCAAAGAGTTGGATTAGACCATAAATTAGAAGATGAGGATATCTTAACTATTGTTATAAAAAGGACATAAAATAAAATTTTATAAAATTTATTTTTACAAGTGTTAGACATGTATGATTATGCAATAGTTGGTAGTGGAGTAGCAGGATGTACATTGGCAAAAGAGTTATCTGGAAAAAAAATAGTTATTGAGAAAGGAGAGAAACCTAAATATGTTGGAGAAGGAAAAAATGTACTTGTAAATTATGTTGTTGGTTTGGGAGGAAGTGCTGTATTCTCTGTTGGAAATGCAATAAAATTAAAAATTAAAGGATATAAGATTGAGAAAGATATATATGATGAGATTTTTGAAGAACTTAATATTAAAGAAGCAGATAATACATTTTTAAATGATATAGATAAAGAATTTTTAAATTTTGGATTTAAAAAAACTCCAAAATTTATAGATTTTGAAAAATGCAATAAATGTGGAAAATGTGCCTCAAAAATATGTAATGCAAAATGGACTCCTCTAAATTTTTTAAAACAATCAGATGCAGATATTATAACAAACTTTAACATAATAAAAATTGAAAAGGAAAAAGAATATTTTATTATATACTGTAAAAATAAAAAAATTAAAGCTAAAAATATTGTTCTCTCAGCTGGAGCAATAAATTCAGCAAGAATTTTAAAATCTTTATATGACTATGAAGAAATAGGAAAGAATCTTTTTGTAGATACATTTATAACTGTTGGAGGAATTCTAAAAGATAGTTATTTAAATGAAGATGTCCCTATGCTTGTCTATAAAGATTATGATGACTTTATATTAGCTACACACTACTCTTCCCTTCTATATAAAGAAATTAAAAAAGAACATAAAGATATAAGAAGTAAGGATATAGTTGGGCTTATGATAAAAATTAAGGATGAAATGGAGGGAAAAGTTTTAAAAAACAATATAAAAAAAGAAATATCCAAGGAGGATTTAAAACTCTTAGTAAGAGGAATTAGTAAAGCAACTAAATATATAAATAAATTAGGTGTTGAGGAGATATATTCTACAATTCCAAGAGGTTCTCATCCTTCTGGAACATTAAGTTTTATAAAAGATTTTATGTTTGAAGATATCTATGTATGTGATAGCTCTCTATTTAAAGAACCATTAGGAAAACCACCAGTAGTATCAATAATTGCATTAGCAAAAAAACTAAGTAGAGAGTTATCATGAGCTTTGATATAGATAAAAAAAGGGTTTTATCAGATTTAGAGTTATGTATTAGAGAAGGATTAGTTGATAAAGAAATAATTCCAATTTTAGAGAAAATAAATAAATTAGATAATTACTATACAACATCAAGCTGTATAGGTAGAATAGGGTTAATGGTAATTCCAAAAGATAAGAATCCAAAAATATACTCAAAATGGTTAATAAAAAAGCATGATTATCCAACATTTGAAGAAATAAAAAACTCTATAACTGATTTTGATGGTTACTTAATATTTATTATGAACTCTCCAATATTGCATATTGCTTGTAGAGATATAGAATCAGCTAAAAAATTGTTAGATTTAGCTATTCACTCTGGATTAAAAGCATCATCTATAAAATCAGTAAGTAAAAGAAGAGTTATTGTTGAGATTCTTACAACATTTAAGGTAGATGCTCCTATTGGAGAAGATAATAAAGTTTTTGTATCTGATGAATATTTAAAATTTTTATTAAATTATAGTATTAAAAAACTAAAATTAGCAAGAGAAAAATTATTTAAATTTTATGACAATTTAAAATGATTAATTATTATTTTAAGGTGAGATTATGGAATGTGATGGAAAATGTGACTCTTGCAGTTTAAAAGATAAATGTCCTGATACTAAAAAGTTATTAGCTATGCAAAATGCTAAGATTAAAGAAAGAATGAGTAAAATAAAACATAAAATTGCTATTTTAAGTGGTAAAGGAGGTGTTGGAAAATCAACAGTAACTGTAAATTTAGCAGCTGCTTTAGCTCAAAGAGGTAAAAAAGTTGGTATTTTAGATGCTGATATCCATGGTCCAAACATTCCAAAAATGTTAGGATTGGATGGAGATGTGTTAGTTGGAGAAAATGGAATAATTCCTTTACAAAAAGGAAACATTAAGGTAATGTCTATATCCTTCTTACTTCCAGATGAAAAAACTCCTGTTATATGGAGAGGACCAAAAGTTTCAGGGGCTATAAGACAGTTTTTAGCTGATGTGGATTGGGGAGAATTAGATTATTTATTAATAGATACTCCACCAGGAACTGGAGATGTTCAACTAACAATTATGCAATCTCTACCATTAGATGGAGCTATAATAGTTACAACACCAGAAGAGATTTCTCTATTAGATGTCAAAAAATCTATATCTATGTGTAATATGCTAAATATTCCAATAATTGGAATTATTGAAAATATGTCTGGATTTGTCTGTCCAAAGTGTGGAGAGATTGTATATATATTTGGAAAAGGAGGGGGAGAAAAAGCTGCAAAAGAGTTTAATATAGAATTTTTAGGAAGAATACCATTAGATGTAAAGGCAAGAGAAGCTGCTGAAAAAGGAATACCTATGGTAGAAATAGATTGTAAAGCAAAAGAAGAATTTTTAAAGATAGTTGATAAAATTATAGAAAAGGTAGAAAAATAAATAATTAAAAAATAATTATAATAGATGTCTTCCACATCTTCTACCTCTTCCAGGACCTAAACCTCTCCCACCAGCATCTATTCTATGAATATACTCTGCTGGAGCTCCACAGTATGGACATTTTTCTGGTTTTGGAACTCCATAAGGAACTTCTATAACTTTTTGACATTTAGAACATAAAAATTTTTTCATTTCCAAGTTACTCCCCTCTTTTTAGTTCTTCTAATCTTTTTTTAATTCTTGCTAATTCTTCTTCTAACATTCTTTTTTCTTCTTCCAACTCTCTTATAGTTTCTTCTAAATAAGCTTTTTCATCAGCATATCTTGGAACATATCCACTATATAAGTCCCAGGCATGGACTAATGCTCCAGTTTTTTCATCTATATAGAATGCATGAGGTCCTAACCCACATCTGCATGGTCCAACATATCTGTATCTTCCTCCAACTGCTCTAAATGGGTAGTATCTCCAAAATCTTCTACCAAATCCTCTTCCCCATCCGAACATTTCCTATCACCTCAACTTTTTCTAATATATCACATATGAGAACTAATATATAAACTTTTCTATTTTATTAATTTAAATATATGAATTTAAAATTTTAAAAAAATTATTTTTTCATAGCTCTAATCTTTTTAATTAATAATTCATCATCTTCATTATTTTCTTCTTTTTTAATTCTCTTTATTTTATCTTCTTCTTCCCATTTTTTTCCAGTGTATCTCTTACAAATTATATATGATTCAGCACTTTCTTTTCTTGAAGCTCTTGGTTTAGAGATATAAACTTTCTCAAAATACTTCTCAGCTAATTTAACTAAATCATCAACCATATCCCCATAAAACACCTTAGCTAAGAATCTACCTCTCTCTTTTAATAGTTCTGTTGATATCTGCATAGCTGTTTTAACTAAATCTACTGAACGAGCATGGTCTATATCCCAATATCCAGAAATATTAGGAGAGGCATCTGAGATAACTACATCAGCTTTATCTGGAAGAAGATTTTTTATTTTTAATATATTTTCCTCTAATGTAAAATCTCCCTTAATTGCTTTAACATTGTCATATCCTAAACTTTTGACAGGTTGTAAATCTATTCCTACAACAAAACCCTTTTCCCCTACTAATTCTCTTGCTGCTTGTAACCATCCTCCTGGAGCACATCCTAAATCTACAACAATATTTCCTGGTTTAATAATATTAAATTTTTCATTTAGCTGGAAAAGTTTAAAAGCTGCTCTACTTCTATAATTAAGTTTTTTAGCTAAATTATAATAAAAATCTTTTTTTCTTTTTAAAATCCATCTTTTATCTTTCCTTCCCATAATCTCACAAAAAATAATAAAAAATTTTAATAAAAAATTATAATTGCTCCTTAACTTTGTTATTGAGTTCTTTTAATTTATTATATAGATTTTCATACTCTTTATAATCTAAATTTAGCTCTTTCATCAAGCTTATTATACTTTCAAAATGTTCCTCTGTGTGCTCTAAAACATGAATAAGTTTTTTAACCAATCTCTCTCTTTCCATAATATATCACTCTACAATTATTTTAAATGTTAGCTCCTTTCCCTCTTTTAATTTTTTTATTAGTTCTCTATTTAAATCTTTGGCTCCCTTATTTGCTTTAATCATTAATGTTCTTGGACAGATATATGAACTTTTTCTTACAACTATATCTGTTGGATGATTTAATATTAAATCTTTATGTCCTTCTCCAACTACAACCTCTTTTATATTATCTACTTCAATCTCAACAACTATTTTTTTGGCATTTCTTAACTTCTCTTTAAATTCTTCTGGAAAGTCCAACATTGATTTATTTGCCATAATTCCAATAATACAGTGTCCTGTCTTTGTTAGATAGTTGTCTTTTGTTATCTCCAATGTTGTTTTATGGGTTCCAGAGACATTTTTATGTCCTTTTGCTTTTATAGTGAATATCATAATTTACCATAATTTAATTTTCTATTTTTAGAGTTAGATTAAATTTATATAAAACTTTACTAATTAAAGAATAAAAACTTTTTTGAGGGATATTAAATGTATTGGGCAGATGTTACTGCAAATAAACTTTTAAGGAATAGGAAAGAAGATAAGTATGTTATAGCAACAGGAATAACACCATCAGGACATATACATATTGGAAATGCAAGGGAAACATTAACAGCAGATGCAATTTATAAATCTCTGAAAGATTTAGGAGTAGAAGCTGAACTTATATTTATAGCAGATACTTATGACCCTTTAAGGAAGAGATATCCATTTTTACCTGAAAGTTATGAGGAATATGTTGGAGTTCCATTAAGTGAAATACCTTGTCCAGAAGGATGTTGTGAGAACTATGCTGAACATTTTTTAAAACCATATTTAGAGAGTTTAGATGATTTAGGGATTGAAATTAAAGTTTATAGGGCAGATAAGCTCTATAAAGAAGGAGTTTATAATGAAAAAATAAGATTGGCATTAGATAATAGAGAGAAAATTATTGAGATTTTAAATAAATTTAGAGATAAGCCATTAGAAAATGATTGGTGGCCAGTAAATGTAGTATGTGAGAAATGTAAGAGTTTAAAAACTAAGATTTTATCTTATGAAAATGAAAAATTAAAATACAAATGTGAAAAATGTGGATATGAAGGAGAGTCATCATTTTACAATGGTAGAGCTAAGTTAAAATGGAGAGTTGATTGGCCTGCAAGATGGAGTATATTCAATGTTTCTCTTGAACCTATGGGAAAAGACCATGCAGCTGCTGGAGGTAGCTATGATACTGGAAAACTAATAGCTAAGGACATCTATAATTATGAAGCTCCTTTTAAAGTAGTATATGAGTGGATTCAGCTAAAAGTAGGAGATAAAGCAGTTCCAATGAGCTCATCAAAAGGAGTAGTATTTGCTGTTAAAGATTGGACTGATATAGCACATCCTGAAATATTAAGATTTCTAATTTTGAGAAGTAAGCCAAATAAACATATTGACTTTGATTTAAAGAAAATTCCTGATTTAGTTGATGAATATGATAGATTAGAAGAGTTCTATTTTGAGAATAAAGATAAGGAATTAGATGAAGATGGAAAAGAAAAGATAAGGATTTATGAAATATCTACACCAAAAATTCCAGAAAAAAAGCCATTTGTTATACCATATAGATTTTGCTCAATAATAGGACAGTTAGCATACAAAGATGGAGATATTGATATGGAGAAAGTTTTTGAGATTTTAAAGAGAAACAACTATAATATAGAAGAGATAGATGATTTCAGTTTAAGAAGATTAAAAGATAGATTGATAATGGCAAGAAATTGGGCATTGAATTATGGTGAAAAATTAGTAATTATTGATGAAGAAGAAGCTAAAAATATTTATAAATCTCTAAAAGATAAACAAAAAGAATTTATTAAAAGATTTTATGAAAGATTAAAAGAGATTAATTTTGATGCACTAACAATCCATGAGACAATTTATGAAGTAGCTAAGGAAGTTGGTATAAATGTTAGAGATGCCTTCCAAGCATGTTACTTAATCTTATTAAATAAAAAGTATGGACCAAGGTTAGGAGCTTTCTTAGCTTCATTAGGGAAAGATTTTGTATTAAAAAGATTTGGGTGTTTAGATGATTAAAGTTTTAGCTATGGAAGAAGTTAAAAGTAATTCAAAAGAGTTGGCAAATAAAGAATTTGAAAAATTGAAAGAAGATATATTAAAAAATTATAAAGCAAAGTTAAACTTTGTAGATGTAGAAGAGAATGAGCTATATACTGTTGTTGGTGAGTTTGAGATAGAGTTTGATAATTTTTTAGAGTATATAGAATTTTGTTTAAAGTATTCTCCTGATGTGGAAGTATTGAAACCTTCAAAAATAGTTTTAGATAAGGAAGAATTGAACAAAGTTTTAGCATTTGTTATTCATACATTTAAAGAATTTACTAATAAATATAAAATAGGTTTTAATGTATATTTAAAAGATAAGAAAGATTATGACATTGAAAAATATAAAAATGGACTTTATGATGATGAAGAGCTTTATGAGTTGGAGGAAGAGTATATAAGAGTTAAAGCTGTGTTTGAAGGAGAAGGTAAAAGTGAGAAAGAAGTTGTTGCAAATCTATTATCATCCTTGGATATGGACAATATTATTGTAAATAAAATATTAACACAAAATTATGAAAAAGATGAATTTAAAGGATTAATTGGAGTTGATTTATTTTGTAAGCCATTTGAACTTTTTGAAATAGCTTATAAATATCAACCAGTTGCTTTATCTGTACAAAAAGATAAAATAACACTTTCTTTATCAGAAATACAAGATATAGGTAATGAATTAGGAGGAGCAATATTTGAGCTATCTCATGCAGTTGTTAATAGATTTGGAAACATAAAATAATCTTAATTTTCTTTATTTTTTGCTTCCTAATTAATTTTTTAAACAAAATATAAAAATAAAAATTTTAATATAGCTTAAAGATAAATATTAAATATTATAAAATATGATTATTAAATATTAAAGTTTTAGGAACTAAATTCATAAGTAGTAGATTAATTATGATAAAAAAGTTACTCTCTAATAAAGGACAAATATCTATGGAATTTGCTATTTTAATGATGGTAGTAGTAACAACTTCAACAATATTGACATACTATTTAATGAAATCAGCTATATCTATAAAAGATACATCTGTTAAAGCTATAAATGAAACTGCTAATACAGCAGAAAAAGCCTTATCAACTGTTTAGGTGATAATAATATGTGTATATTTTGTAAGATAGTGAATGGAGAAATTCCTGCTAAGGTAGTTTATGAAGATGACTATGTCTTAGCTTTTTTAGATATCAATCCAAGAAGTAAGGGACATACATTAGTTATTCCAAAAAAGCATTATGAAAAATTTGAAGATATTCCTGATGAAGAACTTCAAAAATTAATTTTAGGAGTTAAAAAAACATTAAATATATTAAAAAAATTAGGATTTAGTGACTATAATATAGTTAATAACAATGGTAAATTAGCTGGACAAGAAGTTAATCATGTTCATTTTCATATAATTCCAAGATTTGGAGAAGAAGAAGGAATAATTTTTGGAAAAGTAGTAGATGTTGATTTGGATGAAATCTATAAAAAATTAAAGAGTAATTAATCTTTTTATCTCTTCTAATTTTTCTTTTAAAATTTCTTCATTATCTGCCTCTAAGTTTAACCTTAATAAAGGTTCTGTGTTTGAAGGTCTGATATTAAACCAGAATCCTTTACAATACACTGAAAGACCATCAAGTTCTTCTATTCTACAATCTTTAAAATGTTCTTTTATTCTTTCTAATACCTCTTTTTGGTTATCTACTTTAAAGTTTATTTCCCCTGAATGATAGTATTTATTAAATTCATCTGCTAACTCATCTAAATCTTTATTTGCCTTCACAACATAGTATAAAGCCAACAAAGGACTCTCAAAATATCCAATTTCTTTAAAGTAGAAATGATTACTTAACTCTCCTGCAAACTCAGCGTCTTCTTTATGCATAAGCTTTTTTATAAAGTAATGTCCTACTCTTGTCTTTATAGGAATTCCTCCATACTTTAAGATAGTTTCCTCAACAACCTTAGAACATCTTAAATCATATATAATTTTTGAATTTGGTTTTTCTTTTAAAATTTCTCTTGCTATTATAGCCGTTAATATATCTCCTCTAACATTTCTACCTCTATTGTCTATCATTCCTAACCTATCACCATCTCCATCAAATATTAAACCTAAATCACATTTTTCTTCTTTTACTTTTTTTATTATATCTCTTAAACACTCCTCTTTTAAAGTATCTGGCTCATGAGCTGGAAAATTTCCATCAGGATAGTCATTTATAAAAATAGGATTCTCTACAATTTCCTCTAAAATCTCTTTTTCTGCTATTGTTGTTGCACCATTTGCAAAATCAACAGCTATCTTTTTATCAATTTTTCCAATCTTTTTAATAAAGAATCTCTTATAATCCTCTTTAATATCAACTAAATAGTCCTCTAAATTAACTGGTTCTTTTGCTTTATATTTCTTAAATATTGGTTTAATCTCTTCTTTTGGAGATATTGGAATAGCTACTCTATCACACATCTTAAATCCAGTATATTCCTTAGGATTATGAGAAGCAGTAATAATAACTCCTAAATCATATTTATTTTTAGTTCCAAAGTATAAGAGTGGTGTTGATATAACTCCTGCAAAATCAACATCACAACTCTCCACCAATCCAGAAACAAAATAAGGAGCTAATTTTTTTGAACCTTCTCTAACATCCATTCCAACTAAAACTTTTTTATCTTTATATTTTTCTCCTAAAACTTTTCCTAAGGAATATGCAAAATCTTCATCTAACTCTTTCTTATATACTCCTCTTATATCATAAGCTTTAAACACCATAATTATCCCAAAATTCTTATACCTTTTTCATATATCTCAAATTTTATCTCTTCTTCTGGAGCATATAAATGTTTTTCTAAATATGCTACTCTATAATCCTTACTTTTCTCCAATCTAATTATACATTTGCTCCAATACTCTAAAAGATTTCCTCCAGCAGCTTCAAATCCATTAGTCGTTTCCCTTCCTTGGTTTGTTATAAGGACAGCTATATTGTAAGATTTAGCCAACTTTAACAATGTTCTTATCTGATTTCCAAGCATTCTATTTAGAGTTATATTTTTATCTGCTTTATCAGTTAATTCCAATCTATATAGAGAGGTTATATTATCCACAACAACTAAATCAATTTCATTAGCCAACTTTGGAAGTTCTTTTAATATAATTCTATCTTGCTCAAAAAAGTCAAATATGTTATAAACCAACAAATTCTCTAAAAGTTTATGGTTATTTTCAATTTGTAAAATTCTTTTTATTGAAAGTCCTCCCTCTGTGTCAATATAAACAACTTTTCCATTATCTTTTATATAATTTATAGAATTGATTATACAAATATTTGTTTTTCCACTTCCAGGAGGTCCATAAATTTGAGTTATAATTTCTCTATCAACCTTATCAGTTAATATTTTTGTTAGCATTTATTCTCTCCTTAATGCTTTTAGCTACTTCTTTTGGATTTTCATTCTGATAGATAGCTCTACCAACAATAATATAATCATTATCATCTAAAATATCTATAATATCCTCAATCTTTCCTCCTTGGGCTATAACTCCTGGTGTAATAACTGGTTTTTGAGAAGTCTCTTTTAATTTTTTTAATCTATCAGGTTTTGTTGCAGGAGCTACAATATAATTAACATTTAATTTTTTAGCTAAAAGAGCTAACTCTTCAGCAATTGGTTTTAAAAATTGTTCAGCTCCATTATGACTCATTTCAGTAACTAAAATAACCTTTTTGTCTTTGGCAGTGTTTAACACTGCTTTAACTGATTCTTCACCAACAAATCCATGGACAATAATTCCATCAGCATACTTTAATGTTATTTTAGCTATTTTTTCATTTGTTGAAGGTATATCTGCAACTTTAAAATCAGCTATAACTTCTTTATTGTATCTTTCTTTAATTTCTTTTATTATCTTTATTCCATAAGGCAAAACTAATGGATATCCTACTTTTATAGCATCTATATAGTCAATAACTTCATCCAATATTTTAAAAGCTCTTTCTTTATCTTCAACATCTAAGGCAAGCATAAGCTTTGGCATCTATTCCACCTTTTCAATAACTAAAATAATAAAATTTCCTCTTTTAGAGAATTTAGATAATAATTTATCAATTCTCTTCCAAAATTTAAAAATCATTTTTAAGTTAGGGAATATCTTAAATATAGGAGGAAAAAAATAAAAGCTTTTTTTATATATTATTTTGTATCCTTTAAAATCTTCTATTGATAAAGGTTTATGAAATATATCAAAATTAAAAAATATCTCTTCTTTAAATAAGCAATCTTTATTCATAAAAACAATTATTGCCTTCCCTCCTCTTTTTAAAACTCTATATATTTCCTTAAATCCCTCTATTCCAATATGTTCTAAAACATTTATACATAAAACTGTGTCAAAAACATTATCTTTAAAAGGTAAATATAATAGGTTACCTACAACTTTTTTATCTCCTTTATGTTTCTTTAACAAATTTAAAGATATATCTAAATATATAGTATCATAATCTTTCAGTATATTATAAAATCTTCCAAATCCAGAGCCTGCATCTAACACAAACCCAGAGATTTTATCTTTAATCTCTTCTTCAATTAATGTATCTGCAAAATCTATAATATCTTTCATATATTTGGGTAGTTTATTAACATCCCAATGGTCATAAAATTGTTTTATTTCTTTTGTTTTCATACTATTCTCTTAAATTATTATTCTTGCATCTCCTACAATGCCACAATGGTCAAATACAAACAATGGATTTATCTCAATCTCTTTAATATTGTTTATTTCAGCTATAACACCAATCTTTATCAAAGTTTCTGCTATAAAGTTTATGTCTTTCTTTTTTTGTCCTCTATATCCTTCTAATATTTTGTAAGATTTTAGTTCTTTAATCATGTTTATAGCATAGTTTTTAGATATTGGCAATACTCCTAAGGATATATCTTTTAAAACCTCTACAAATATTCCTCCTAAACCAACCATAACTGTATAGCCTAAATCATCTTTCTTAGAGCCTACAATAACCTCAACTTTCTCTCCATCAATATACTCCTCTACAAGAACTCCTTCAATTTTTTTTCCTTTTGCTCTTTCAATTAATGTTCTATATGCTTCTCTTGGATTTTCTGGATTTATTATTACTCCTCCTATATCACTTTTATGTAAGATTTCAGGAGATACAATTTTCATAACACATTTGTCAAATTTTTTGGCATAAAATTCAGCTTCCTCTTCACTTCTTGCTAAATAACCTTTTGGAACAGGAATATTATATATTGAGAGTAGTTTTTTTGCTTTATACTCATTAACATCTTTTAATAACTCTCTAATAATATTTTTGTTTTCATCTGTTATTTTTAAGAACTCTTCTTTTACTTTATAATAGTAGTTATCATCTTCAATTTTCTTACTGTATTTATAAAGATAAGATAATGCCTTTACACCATTCTCAGGAGTTATATATGATGGATATCCATTCTTTCTTAAATAGCTCTTAGCTCCTTTTATTGAAATTCCTCCAACAAATGAGGTTATGAGAGGTTTAATATTTAAATCAACTATTTCTTTTGCCACTTCTAATGGTTTAGTCATCTTTTGAGGAGTTAGTATAACTAAAAAAGCATCTATATTCTTATCTTTTGATAAAATTTCTATAACTTTTCTATATCTTTCAGGAGTTGCATCACCTATAATATCTAATGGATTTGAAATATTGGCTGTTTTTGGTAGAACTTCTTTAAGTTTATTTACTGTCTCTTCTGAAAAATTTGGTAATTTTAAATTATACTTCTCAGTGTAATCAGCTGCTAAAACACCAAATCCCCCTGCATTTGTAATAATAGCAATATTATTTGATTTTAAAGTTGGCTGAGTTGAGAATATATGTATTAAATCAATTAACTCCTCAAATGTTTCAGCAATAATAAAATTCAGCTGCTTAAATAATGCTTTATATACTCTATATTCTCCTGCTAAGCTTCCAGTATGTGATTTAGCTGCTTTCTTACCAACCTCACTTTTTCCAGATTTTAATACAATAATAGGTTTATTTACTTTCTTAGCTATTTCTTTAAAATTTTTATCTTTTAAACCTTCCAAATATATAGCTATTAGTTTTGTCTCATTATCATTGTTTAGATACTCTAAAAGTTTCCCTTCCAACTCCATAATATTGTTTCCTAAACTTACAACCTTTGAAACTCCAATATTTAGGAGTGGGCAAATATCTAATATAGCATTTAAAACAGCACCACTCTGTGAGATGATAGCTACATTTCCTTTTGGAGGATATATATTAGAAAAAGAAGCATTTAGATTGTTGGATGTATTAATAATTCCTAAGCAGTTAGGTCCTACAACAGTTATATTGTATTTCTTAGCTATTTCTTTTATTTTATTCTCTAACTCATAATTGCCAACTTCTGAAAATCCAGCAGTTATAATAACAACTGCTTTCACTCCCTTTTTCCCACATTCCTCTAAAACATTAGGAACTACAACATTGGGAGTTACTATAACAGCTAAATCTATATCATCATCAACATCTAAAATTGACTTATAACATTTATATCCTAAAATTTCACTATATTTTGGATTTATTGGATATATTTTTCCTTTAAAATCTTTCAAATTGTTTAATATTGAGTATCCTACTTTATTCTCTTTTGGAGTGGCTCCAATAATAGCAATTGATTCAGGATAGAATAAGTATTTTATCATAGTTATCCCTAAATTAGTTTTATAATAAATTTTTTAGTTGTTGGTGATAAATATACTTATTGAAAAGATTGAAAGATTGAAAAATAGTGAAGTAAAAGAAATTATAGATAAAAGAATCAAAGAGTTTAAAGAGTTTAAAAATAAGGATAATAAAGAGTGGTTTAAGGAGTTATGTTTTTGCTTATTGACAGCAAACTTTTCAGCTGAAAAATGCATAAAGATTCAAAAAGAGATTGATGATGGTTTTTTAACACTTAGTAGAGAGGAGTTAGAGAACAAATTAAAAGAGTTAGGCCATAGATACTACAAAAAAAGAGCAGAATACATAGTATTGGCAAGGAGATATAAGAATATAAAAGATATAATAACAAGTTTTAGAGATGAAAGAAAGGCAAGAGAATTTTTAGTTAAGAACATAAAAGGTTTAGGTTATAAGGAGAGTTCTCACTTTCTAAGAAATGTTGGTTATGATAATGTAGCTATAATAGATAGACACATTTTAAGAGAGCTATATGAAAATAATTATATATTAGAAATACCAAAAACTCTATCTAAGAGAAAATATTTAGAGATTGAGAAAATTTTAGAAGAAATAGGTAGAGAAGTTAATTTAAACTTAGCAGAGTTAGATTTATATATTTGGTATTTAAGGACTGGAAAAGTTTTAAAGTGATTTTTATGGGAGATATTGAAAGAATCTCCATAAGCTTTTCAAAATTTTTATTAGAAGAGATTGATAGGCTTATAAATGAAAAGGGATATTCAAGTAGAAGTGAATTAATTAGGGATGCTGTAAGAAAAATGATTTTAGAGAATAATACATTAGATAGAGAAGGAATTATAAATGGAATAATTATAGTTGTTTATTACCCTACCAAAGAGAATTTAGATACTATGAGTAAGTTATATTTTGAGTATCACAATCTTATAAAATCTGTAAATCAAGGATATATAACTACACAATGTGGAAAAAATATGAAAGTTGAGATGTTTATTGTTGAAGGTAAAGGAAAAGAAATAAAGAATTTTTATGAATCAATAAAAAAATTAAACAAAAAGATATATGATAAAATAGTAGTATTTTAAATACATAAAATTTTATTTTAAGTGGGAATAATTATGTTTGGTAAGTTAAAAGAAAAGTTATTAAATGCTGCATCAAAAATAACTGAAAAAATTTATAAAAAAGGAGAAAAACAGGATGAAGAAGAAAAAAAGATTATAGCAAAAGTTGAGGAGAAAAAAGAGAATTTAAAAGTACAACCAAAAAAGGAAATTATAGATGAAAAGAAAGAAATAAGCTTTTTTGATAGATTTAAAATAACAAGAACTATAAAAAAAGTTATTAAGAAAGAGGTTGTTATTTTAGAGGAAGATATTGAAGATATTTTAGAAGAGTTAGAGATTGAACTGTTAGAGGCAGATGTAGCTTTAGAAGTTGTAGAGAGACTATTAGAAGAGATTAAAAATGAGTTAGTTGGTAAAAAAATATCTGCTGATGATAATGTTGAAGAAATTGTTTTAAATGCTATAAAAAATGCTATAAGAAATATACTCTCTCAGGAGTATATAGATATTGAGGAAATTATTCAAAAAAATAAAAAATTAGGAAAACCAACAGTTATTGTTTTTGTAGGAATAAATGGAACTGGAAAGACTACAACAATAGCAAAATTAGCATATAAATTAAAAAACAAAGGTTATAAAGTAGTTTTAGCTGCAGGAGATACATTCAGAGCAGGGGCTATTGAGCAGTTGGAGGAACATGCAAAAAGGATTGGAGTGAAAGTTATTAAACATCAACCAGGAGCAGATTCAGCAGCTGTTATATATGATGCTATTCAACATGCAAAGGCAAGAGGTATAGATGTTGTTTTAGCAGATACAGCTGGAAGACAAGCAACAAACATTAACCTAATGGAAGAAATCAAAAAAGTAGTAAGAGTAACAAAACCAGATTTAGTTATATTTGTTGGAGATGCCTTAACTGGAAATGATGCTGTATATCAAGCTAAGGAGTTTGATGAAGCTGTTGGAATAGATGGAGTTATTCTCACTAAAATAGATGCTGATGCAAAAGGAGGGGCTGCTCTATCTATTGGTTATGCTATTGGAAAACCTATTCTATACTTAGGGGTAGGACAAAGATATGAAGATTTAATAGAATTTTCTCCAGATATAATAATTAGAAATATATTTGAAGAAACTCAAAAATATTCAACTGAGAGAGAATTTTAAATTTTTTGGGAAAGAGGGATGATAACACATCGATGTCCTGAGCTATGATGAAACTTTTTTTCTGACCTCAGAATTTAATCATTTTATAAACTTTCTTAGCTTCTTCATCAACTAAATCTTTAACTTTTATGTATGAGTCAGATATTGATATTATTGTCTCAGTTGGATATGTCTCTACAAAAATAGAGTATAGCTTAAAGTTTAACTCTCTTTTAAGTTTTTCTAATTTATCTATAAAGCTTTTTGGAACTTTTGCATATCCATCAGTTATAAGTAGTATATCAGCACTTTTATTCTCTCTCATAATTATCTCAACTGCTTTATTTAATGGCTCAACAAAATCTGTTCCTCCACCAAAGTAGAGAGAAGCCAACCCCACCAACTCCTTATATGATATCTTCCCAGGAGTTATTTTTTTCACATATCTTACTCCATCATCAAAAGCTATATAGTATATCTCTCTTTTCTCTCTTTTAGCAATTTCAATTAAAGATAAAGCAACAGCCTTACTCCATATCTCTCTTTCCCCATACATTGAACCACTATGGTCAATTAAAATAATTATTGGCCCTTTCTCATTATTTTCTCTACTTTTTAACTCATAGTTTAAAAGTTTTCTCTCATAAAATTTTCTTAAAAATTCTAAATATAATATTTCATCAGAAAAATAAGTTATTTCTTTTGGTAGGAGATATTTTAAGTTTCTACCAACTTTTATAGAATACACTTCTTCAGGATTATATTGTAATTTATTTTTATATTCTGATATTGCTAACTTCCTTAATCTACCTAATTTTTTAATAATTTCTTTTAAAACTTTGTTTTTAATAATCTCATCAACAAGATTAAATTTTTCTTCAACAGACAAATATTTTTTATCTCCTTTTCCCCTACCAAACTCTTTAATAGCCTCTAAACCCTCTATAACCTCAACTATCTCATTTCCTACTTCTTTAATAGTTTCATTTCCCAATTTTTCTAATTCTTCTGGTGAAATTTTTGAAAGAGAAGTTTTATTTAACCTATTTAAATTTTTAAAGAATTTGTCTATAAATAAGATTGTTGCTGTTCCTGAGTTTGCAATGTTCAACTCAGTCAATAGCTTAGATTTCTCATATTCAATACTACTTATAGCTCCCTTTAAAATATATTTATTTATATTAAATTTTTCTTCTACAAAATCATTAAATTCAACAACATACTTAAAAAAAGTATAAAATGTATCTTCAATTAATTTCTCATGCAACTCAGAAGAGTAATGTCTTAAAAGCTTTTGAATATACTGGCTGTTCTTTAAAAATACTTCAAAAGCTTTTTTATCATAAGCATCAAATTTTATAACATTTTTATTATTCATTTAATTTACCTTTTAGAATATTTTCTATATATTTCTTAAAACCTTCAACTTCTCTAATAACATCATCTATTAAGTTGTGTGGTTTTTCATTTTCAATTGCCTTATTTTTAGCATTTTTTAAAGAAAGTAACATACTATTTAACTTTCCTAAAATCTCTAAGCATTTTCTATACTCTATTCCTCCTAAACCTAATCTATCTTTATCTATCTTTTTAAACTCACTAACTAAGTTATCTAATATCTCTCTCTGCTCTAATGCAAAGCCCTCATAATGGTTAGATATCTTAAATACTTCCACAGAAACTTTAAAGAACTCATCTGGCTCATTCCAAAATATATGCCTTAATATATCTAAATCATTTACATCTGCTTTATCCTTCCCATTTAAATAAGCATAACTCTTAACTGCCTTAACTGATTTCTTTAATCTCCTATCTGATATAGTTATACCTTCATTTTCTAATGCAAATTTTATATTTATTATATCTTTTTTAATTGATGAGATATCAACTTTTTCAACTTCTTTTTGTAAGTTTTTTAGCTCATCTATTGACATTTTTGTTTTTGGTTTATATTCCTCACTCAAATCTAACAATTTCATTAAGTCATCAAATGCCTTTATATTCCTTACAACCTTCCTAAATAGGAATCTATCATAGAAAGCTAAGAGTTCATTCTCTTCAGGAAGTTCATTAGATGCTGAGAACAAACTTATTAATGGAACTTTCTCTATCCTATCTCCATTGTGATATATCCTCTCATTTATTATTGTTAATAGTGAGTTTAATATTGAACTATTTGCCTTAAACACTTCATCTAAAAACGCTATCTCGGCTGTCGGTAGATAATTATCTGTTTTCCTTACAAACCTATCGTTATCTTTCAATTCTTTAATACTTAAAGGTCCAAATAACTCATCTTCAGTTGTAAATCTTGTTATTAGTTTTTCAAAATATTTAGCGTTGAAGTGAGAAGAGATAGCTCTAATTAATTGAGATTTAGCAGTTCCTGGATTACCTAAAAAAATAGTGTGCTCACTACATAATAAAGATGTCAATGCTATATCTATCTCTTCCCTCCTCTCTATAAAATAGTTATTCAACTCTTCCCTTATCTTTTGTAACATAAATATCAACTCTTTTTAAATTTTAAAAATTCTTTAAATTTCTCAAATGCTTTTTTTCTATGAGATATTTTACTCTTCTCTTCAACTCCCAACTCTGCAAAAGTTTTATTGTATCCTTTTGGTATAAAAATAGGGTCATAACCAAATCCTTCTGTTCCTCTCTCCTCAATAGAAACTTTACCATCAACTTTTCCAATAAATAGCTTTACTCCAAACTCATCACAATAACCTATAACTGATTTAAAATAAGCTTCTCTATCATCTACATCTTCTAACAATTTCAAAATTCCTTTATTTCCAATAGTTTCATATACAAATTTTGAGTATGTCCCAGGAAAACCTTTTAATGCCTTAACAAAAAAGCCACTATCTTCCACAATAACAGGTTTTTTTAATTTTTCATAAACATATCTTGCTCCAAACTCAGCAACTTCCTCCAAACTACCCTGTATCTCAGGATACTCTATTTTTATTTGCTCAACTTCAAACTCATCTCCTAAAATAATTTTTGCTTCTTTAACTTTGTTAATATTTCCAGTTGCAAAGTATATTTTTATTTAAATCACCTTTATATAGTGTAGTAGAGATGTCCCCCCAGTTTAACACACTCCCATCATCCAACAGCTTAGCTATGTCAGGGAGGCTAACCCACTGGGGGGATTATATTATATATTATAATAACTTCTTAAATATAAGCTCATCTTTTTTATAAACAAATGTATTATCTTCAATATCTCTATCTATTAAACAACTTGCACCTATCCAGCAGTTGTTTCCTATCTTTACTCCTGGCATAAAAGAAACTTGTATTCCTGTTTTTACATTATCTCCCATAATAACTCCTAATTTTCTTACACTCTCAACTCTTTTACCCTTTATATTTACTTTAACTGGTTTGTTATCAAATCTTAAATTTGCAGTTATTGTATTACATCCAAAATTACAATTCTCTCCTACAATACTATCTCCAACATAAGAGAGATGAGGAATTTTTGAATTTTTCATAATAATTGATGATTTTATTTCTGATGAATTTCCAACAAATACATTCTCCATTAACACAGTATATTCCCTTATATATGCTAATGGTCCAACAACACATCCTCTTTTTATAATAGCTGGACCATAAATAACAGAGTTCTCTCTAATAATAGCTCCTTCCTCAACAATAACATTCCCTTTAATAACTACATTCTCTCCAATCTCTCCCTTAATCTCTCTTTTAATCTTAGTTAAAAAATATTTATTTGCATCTAACAAATCCCAAGGCTTTCCAATATCATTCCAATAACCATTTAAAATATATCCTTTGACTTTTTCCTCTTTTATTAAGATTTTTATAGCATCTGTTAGCTCTTTCTCTCCTCTTTTTGAAATATTTATTTTTTCTAAAATCTCAAAAATCTTTTTATCAAGTTTATAAATTCCTGCATTTATTAAGTTTGATTTAGGATGTTCGGGTTTTTCTTCTATATCAACAATAAAATTGTTATTATCTAACTCAACTACCCCATAATCTTTGGGATTATTTACTTCTTTTAGAGCTATTACATATTTATATTTAAATATATCTTTTAAATCATCTTCAAAAGCAATATCTCCATTTATAACTAAAAATTCATCATCAACATAATCCTTAGCTGTTAAAACAGCTTCTCCTGTACCATCAATTTCTCCTTGCTCTAAAAAAGTGATTTTAGGATGCTCTCTAAAATATTCTATTATCTTATCTTTATTGTATTTAACAACAATATATATATTATCTACATAATTCTCTATTTTTTCAACTATATGCTGTAAAATAGGTTTTCCAGCTATTGGTAAAAGTGGTTTAGGCCTATTAACAGTTAAAGGTCTTAATCTTTCCCCTTTCCCTGCTGCTAATATGATAGCATCCATAGTTCCACATAAAAAAATAGTTAGAATTAGAAATAATTATTTTTTAATTTCTTTTAAAGCTTCTTCAACTTCTGCATTTTCATGGACTATCTTACATACAGCTCTTGTTATTCCTACAACATCTCTGTGTTGGAAGATATTTCTACCAGTTGCTACCCCAACAGCTCCAGCTTCAATAGCATCCTTAATCATTTGTAAGAATTCCTCATCAGTCTTTGTTTTTGGACCTCCTGCTATTACTATTGGAGCTGGACAACCTTTAACAACTTCTCTAAAACTATCTATATCTCCTGTGTAAGATGTTTTTATTATATCAGCTCCTAACTCTGCTCCTAATCTTGCTGCATGAGCTACTAATTCTGGGTCTCTTTCATTTTGAATATGTTTCCCTCTTGGATACATCATAGCTATTAAGGGCATTCCCCAGTACTCACATGTCTCTGCTATCAATCCTAAATCTTTGTATGCTTCCCAATCTTCATCTGAACCAACATTTACATGAACTGAAACAGCATCAGCCCCCATTCTTATAGCTTCTTCAACTGTTGTAACTATAACCTTCTTTAATGGATTAGGTGAGATAGAAGTTCCAGCAGATAAGTGTATAATTAATCCAATATCTTTGCCATATCCTCTATGCCCATGTCTAACTATTCCTTTATGTAAAAGAACAGCATTAGCTCCTCCTTCTGCAACATTATTTATTGTTGTTTTCATATCTACTAATCCAGGAATTGGTCCATTAGAAACACCATGGTCCATAGGAACTATAACAGTTTTCTCACTCTCTTTATTAAATATTCTCTCCAATCTTACCAACTTCCCTAAATTCTTTATATCTTTAAAGAGTTCCATAATACACTCACCTAAGGTATTTTTATTCAGGATTATTATTTATGGTATATATACTTTTAATAATTTTATATTTTAAGGTGAAATTTATGGATAGAGAAGAGGCTATTAATTTTCTAAACTCTAATGATTACAACCAAATATTAGAAAAGTTAAATGAAATAAATAAAAAATTTAAAAGAGAGTATATAACTTACTCAAAGAATGTTTTTATACCTCTCTCAAAATGGTGTATAAATAGATGTGGGTATTGTGTATTTAGGGAAGATAAAGCAAGTTTAATGAAACCTAATGAAGTTAAGGAAATTTTAATTAAAGGAGATAAGTATGGATGTAGAGAAGCTTTATTCACTTTTGGTGAGAGAGTAGACGAAAACAAACAAATAAAAGAAGAATTAAAGAAATTAGGATTTTCTAATATAATTGAATATCTATACCATTTAGAAGATTGGTGTTTAGAAAATACAAATCTCTTACCACATACAAACTGTGGAATTTTGAATTATGATGAGTTAAAGTTGTTAAAAGAAGTCAATGCATCAATGGGTTTAATGTTAGAGAACATCTCAGAAAGATTGATGAATACAATAGCCCACAAAGACAGCCCTGGAAAACATCCAAAGTTAAGAGTTGAGATGATAGAAAATGCTGGAAAATTGAAGATTCCTTTTACAACAGGTTTATTAATTGGGATTGGTGAGAATAATGAGGAAATTGTTGATTCTCTCTTTAAAATAAAAGAGATTCATAATAAATATGGACATATACAGGAAGTCATAATTCAAAACTTTAAACCAAAAAAAGGAATTCCTATGGAAAATTATAAAGAGCCATCTCCTATAAAGATGTTAAAGGTAATTATTTTAGCAAAATTAATCTTAGAAGATATTTCAATCCAAATACCTCCAAACTTAAATAGAGAGACAGGACAACTATTTTTATTAGCTGGAGTTGATGATTGGGGAGGAGTTTCTCCACTAACAAAAGATTATGTTAATCCAGAAGCAGAATGGCCAGAAATTGAAGAACTAAAAAGATTAACAGAAGAAGTTGGCTTAAAACTAAAAATGAGATTGCCAGTTTATGATAAATATATTAGTAGAGAGTGGCTGAGTGAAAAAGTTTATAATAAAATTGTTGAAATGTGTGAATTTAAAGCATAGATTAAAATAGTCAAAAATAATAATAAAAAAATAAAAACTTTTTAAATAATGAATTGTGTTTTATAGTTAAGATTTATATAATGTTCAATTTGGTGATTAGTATTGAAAGGAGCTGAAGCTGTTATAAAAGCATTAAAAGCTGAAGGTGTTGATATTATCTTTGGATATCCTGGAGGGGCTATGCTACCTTTTTATGATGCTCTATATGAGAGTGATTTAATTCACATATTAACAAGACATGAGCAAGCTGCTGCACATGCTGCTGATGGTTATGCAAGAGCTTCTGGAAAAGCAGGAGTTTGTGTCTCTACTTCTGGGCCAGGAGCTACAAACTTAGTTACTGGAATAGCAACAGCATATGCAGATTCTTCTCCTGTTATAGCAATAACTGGACAAGTGCCTACTAAATTAATAGGTAATGATGCCTTCCAAGAAATTGATGCTCTTGGAATATTTATGCCTATTACTAAACATAACTATCAAATTACAAAACCTGAAGAGATTCCAGAGGTTATAAGAGCAAGTTTTGAAATAGCAACAACTGGAAGAAAAGGACCAGTCCATATAGATTTACCTAAGGATGTTCAAACAGCTGAATTTGATGAAAAACTTTATCCTATCCCTGCTAAGGTTGATTTACCTGGATATAAGCCAAAAACTATTGGTCATCCTCTCCAAATAAAAAAAGCTATGAATCTAATAGCTGAATCTGAGAGACCTGTTATTTTAGCTGGAGGAGGAGTTATTTTAGCTAATGCTCATCAAGAGCTTTTATTGTTTGCTGAAACATTAAAAATTCCTGTTGCAACAACTTTAATGGGAAAAGGAGCATTTCCAGAAGAGCATCCTCTCTCATTGGGAATGGCTGGAATGCATGGAACAAAAGCTGCAAACTATGCAATAAATGAGTCAGATGTATTGATTGCTATTGGATGTAGATTCTCAGATAGAGTTACAGGAGATATTAACAGTTTTGCTCCAGAGGCAAAGATAATACATATAGATATAGACCCAGCAGAGATTGGAAAGAATGTAAGAGTAGATATTCCAATAGTTGGAGATGCTAAAAATGTATTGAGAGATATGCTCAAATTAATAAATACAATTAAATTAAAAAATAAAGATATGTGGTTAGAAAGAATCAACTATTTAAAAAAACAGTCCATTCCATTTATGGACTTCAATGACAAACCAATAAAACCTCAAAAATTTGTTAAAGAGCTAAGAGAAGTTTTGTTAGAATTAGATAAAAATTTAAAAAATACAATAATAACAACAGATGTAGGACAAAATCAAATGTGGATGGCACATTACTTTAAAGTTAATTATCCAAGGTCTTTTATTTCTTCAGGTGGATTGGGAACTATGGGATTTGGATTCCCAGCAGGAATAGGAGCTAAGTTAGCTAAACCAAATAAGAATGTTATTTGTATTACTGGTGATGGAGGATTTTTAATGAACTCACAAGAGTTAGCTACAATCAAAGAGTATAATATTCCTGTTGTTATATGTATATTTGATAATAGAACATTAGGAATGGTTTATCAATGGCAAAATCTTTATTATGGAAGAAGACAGAGTGAAGTTCATTTGGGAGAAAGTCCTGACTTTGTTAAATTAGCTGAGAGTTATGGAATAAAAGCTGATAGAATATACTCCCCAGATGAAATAAAAGAAAAATTAAAAGAGGCAATAACATCAGAAGAACCATATTTATTAGATATTGTTATAGACCCTGCAGAAGCTCTTTCAATGGTTCCACCAGGTGGAAAAATAACAGAGTTTGTATATCCAGAGAGAGTAGAACCACAACCTAAAAAAGTAGATTTTAATATAATAAAGCAATATAAAGAAAAAGTTAAGGAAGAGTATTAATCAATAGAAAATCTTAACAATGCAGCTATTCCTCCAAGAGCTTTTAACTGTTTTCCTGCATCATGCTCAGAAGAAACTATAACAACATTCCCTCCAATTTCTTCAACTTTATTTATAATTTCTTCAATCTCCTTATTTCTTATTATACTATCTGAAACTAAAAGAGTGTCTATTGCAGCATAGTTTATAGCTTTTTTAACATCTTCTAATCCATAAGCAGCTAATCCATCTTTTGCTATCTCCTCTAATAATCTCTCTACTAATTGTGTTTCTTTTGCAACTCTTGAATCAGCATATATCCTATTTATTATCCCTCTTTTTATTGCTTCATTCAATCCTGCTTTTGAAGTTAATGAGACAGATTCAACAATAACCTTTTTTTTGATTTCAGGATAGTTATCTAAGAACTTATAAAAATTGTTTTTAGCAAATCCTGGACCTGCAACTAATATATTATCAGCAGAATACTCCTTTAAAACCTTGGCTATTTCATGGTAATACTCCTTTTTTAATTCTTCATTAGCTTTGTAATCTAATCTTTTAGATGAGTGAGATTTAATACTACATATTTCTTTTATTTTATAATCTTTTACTTCAAAAATATCAGCTTCTTCATCATCCATAATAACAGCTAAAATCTTTGGTTTTTTAGAAGATTCCAAAGCTTCTCTTATCCTATCAATTTGCCATTTTTTCCAATCTTTTTCTATTGTTATTTCATCAAAAGGTTTTATTTCAATTGTATGATGACTACCTAATGGCACTAAATCAGGACCTTTTATAATTTTCCCTAAAATTCTTAATCTTTTAGTATTTTCATCAAACTCAGTATTTTCAACCTCAACACCTAAGAACATTTTTATCTTAGCACCTCTATCTGCTCTAATAACATCTCCTTTATCCTGCACTCTCCTCTCAGATAGAGCATAAACTTTATCTCCAACCTCAATAATATTGTATAAATCCCACAAATCATCTAAGTTCTCTGGCATTAACTTAATAATATTTTTTTCCTCTTCTAAAATTTTCATAAGTATCCCCTAATTTGATTATTTTTTATTAAACATTTTTAAAAATTATTTTTATAGTATTAGATAAAATTCAAAAATTTTGTTTTTTATTTATATTATACTATATATACAAATATTTGAATATATCAAGAACTATAGATACATTACCAAAGTTGCTGGAATTTTTAAAAATAGTACTACTAAAAACACATTAAATAGTTATTGTGTGTGCAGTGGGCAAATTTTTTTATAAAAATAAAAAAAGATTATGTAAGGAGTTTATTGGATATCGGAGAAAGAATCTAAGTAAATTTGTTTAACTCTCTCTTTTGTAGCTTCAACTGGAGCTAAACTTAGGAGGATATCCAAACTTGGAGTGTTGAAAGCTAATTCAACCAACTCATCAACATCTTCCTCTTTAAATCCTAAATCTCCTAATTTTTGTGTTAATCCCATTTCTTTTAACCAATTCTCTACTTCTTTTGCTAAGAATAATCCATCCTCCTTAGCTTTCTTATAATCTTTTACAATTGGTTCATAAATGTATGCAAATATCTCTGGAACTGCTGAATGACAGTGTTTTATAACTGCTGGTAATAACACTCCTAAACCTATCCCGTGAGTAACATCTGGATTAATTCCACTTAAAGGATGCTCTAATGCGTGAGTGTAGTGTAACAATCCATTATCAAAGCAAATTCCTGCTAATGCAGAGGCATATAACAACCAATATCTTGCTTCTAAATTACTTCCATCTTCTAATGCTATTGGTAAGTATTTTGCTATAATTTCAATAACTCTTCTTGCTAACTCTATTGAATATGGGCTTCTTGCTAAACTTGTAGCTGCTTCATTAACATGGTTTAGAGCATCTATTGTTGTAGCTAAGGTTTGATATTTATCCAATCCAACTGTTAATTTTGGGTCATCAATTGAGAATTGTGGATAGATAACCTCACTAACTAATGCTGGTTTGTAATTATCTTCTGGAATGTTTGCTACTGCAAATCTATCAACTTCTGTCCCTGTTCCGTGTGTTGTGTTTATTGCAACAATTGGTTTAGCTTTTTCTGGTGTAAATTCATACTTGTATAAGCTTCTACCATTTTGGTCTGGATATTCTAAGAGAACTGCTACTCCCTTAGCACTGTCAATTGGACTACCTCCACCAATTCCAACTACAAAGTCAGCATTTATCTCTCTACCTAATTCAGTAGCTTCATCCACCATATCAACTGTTGGGTTTGGAGCTATTTTATTGTAAATTTCATAGTTCATATCATATTTTTCTAATGCTTTTTCAACATAATCCCAAGCTCCTGTTTTCTTATAACTGCTTCTTCCAGTTACAAATAATACATTTTTCATTCCTTTGTTTGCATAGTAATTAAAGATGTCATCTATTTTTTCTATTGCCCCAACTCCAAAGTAACATATTGGTTTTGCTCTTAACTCAAATACTTTGTTTATATCTACTCTATCCATCCATTCCATACCTCTCTCACCTCTTAAAAGGTTTATTAAGTTTAATGGATGTTAAAAGTATATACTGTTAAAAGTATATAAAACTTAACCTTGCAACTTCACTTTGAGAGAGGATTTTTACTAATAACAAGTATTGTTGCAGTTTGATTATAATGTCCAAGTGACCCCCCTCTGGTAGCACCTTGCTCTCCATAGGTATTAAATCCTATTACTGGGACATCATCTCCTACAACCTCTCTTATAAGCTTAATATCATCAATTCCTAATTCTTTATTTAATAAGTATCTTAATATACAATTAAACACAATTATGCAAGCAACATCTTCTTTTTTACAAACTGAACTAATTGTATTTTCAAGTGCTTTTTTAAACCTCTCCTCTGCAATTTTTTTGTTTGTTGTCATCAAATTCAAGTAAATGTTTTCTGGAACTTCTGAATAGAAAGTTAAACTCTTATCTGGATTTTCCATCATAATACTTTTTATGGTATATTCTCCAAACACATCACAAGCTCTGACTCCCAAAGGATTATCAGCAAAAACTTGGGGAGTGAGGTTTTTTACTTTGAGAGTGTCTTTTAGCACTTCTGATGCTGGCTGTCCATCAAGCTCATAAACACATCTATTTTTTGATTTTGTAACTATAAATCCTTTATCTGTTGGAATGTAAGGATGAGTCATTCCTGTTCCCATTTTAAAACCACAAAGAATTGAGAACACTACACTGTTAGTATAAACTCCATTACATATTTGATAAGTTCTTTTAAACTTCAAATCATCCCCAGAAGAACCACCAACAATATTGATATTTCTCCCCATTTTTTGGACAATTCCTCTCATACAACTTTCTTCAACTCCTGCTAATCCATCTGGGATTATTATTGAGTGAAAAGGGTTTATATTCATATAATTCAAATTTTTTGATTTTAAGTATCCTAAAAATAGGAAACTTGCTAAGGTAGGGTCAGATGTAATATCTTTATAAGCTGATATACAAGCAGTTTCTCCTGCTTTTATTGGATTTTCACTCAAATTAGTTCCTATTCCTACACCAACTTTTAACATAGGGCTTTCTAAGGTTAATACAGCAACACTATTCTCTTTGTATCCTTCTAAATTACTCAACTCTCCTGCTGTTGAGCATCCAATTATATAACCTGTTGGGATAACTTCTCTTACTTCATCATATACCTCATTAGGATTTAGATTTGAGGAAAAAAACACTATTGAGAGTTTTGGTTTTTGCAAACCTTCCATAGCTTGTTGTCCTGCCTCCTTACCAGTTTCAGCATGTCCAATTCCTACCTTTAACATAAGTTTCACCTATCCCCACATTAATACTACCTAAAATATATTACAAAATCAAAAAATATATAAAAGAGACAACTCTATCAATAGTTAAAAATATTTAATTAAAAAAATAAGTGGTTAGAATAGAGCTCTTTTAGCTATTTGGTAAGCATTATTCATAGGTATAAATCCTATTAAACAACTTAAAAGTCATCCTTCTAATGTTATCAGGAGCAATAACCTTTGGTCGATCATCATCCCTTACAATTACATATTTATAAATAATAACTGAGATATATAACTTTATGAGCGTTTAAATTTTTAATTTTTTGTTAAAAGAAACTGTCAGGTGAATCAATGAATTTAAATGATATGATTAATATTGTTTTTATAATTATATATGTGGGGATAATACCATGGTTTGTTAATTGGATAATACTAAATAAAAATAATAAAACAATAAATTTCCTAAAATCCTTTGATTATATAGAAACTATGGTGGATAATAAAACTAAAATTATTATCTCTGTTGTTGAACTAGTTTTTGTAATTGGTATAATACTCGGATATAATTATTTTCATCAATTTTTAAATATTAATAAAGTAATTTACTTACTTTTTAGTAGTATAGTGATATTTTTTGTAGATTATTCGTTAAAAATTCACTTATTGAGCAAAACTATTCAAATACAATGTAATAGTAGGTAATAGATATGAATCTAGGATATTACTTCCAACCTTAGTATTAATTTTATTTACCTTTGGCTTTTTATCTTCTTTGATAACGAATATTGACACTGTCAAGTTAACGACATCAACCAATTGTAGAACATCATGAAACTTTTAATCCAGCTAACAACTGTATCGAATTTGCTGTTATTAGGAAACCTATTATAAAATGCTTTAGTTCTTCGTTTGAGTAGTGAGAAAAAGCTTTCTACACAATTTCTCAGTCCGAATCTGACTCTTTCAAATTCTAAACCCAATCTTTGCCATGCCCACGGATACCATCTTCCACCATCGACCAAAATCTTCGGCTTATTAGAGCAAAATTTTAATATACTCTTAACGAATAATATAGTATCGAGGCAGTTTCTTGTTTCAGAAACATAAACTCCCAAGCACTCTTTCGATTCAACATCAATAGCAGACCATACGTAAATATTTTCATTTCCAATCTTTAGTTTGGTCTCATCGATTGCAATTGCGTATCTTTCCTTTCTTTCAGGTTCGTTTAAAACATCTTTAATCTTGTGATAATAAGTCCTAACCGACTCATGGCTTATACTTTCGAATTGGGAAAGAAACAAACTTACCTTCCTCAACGATAGTCCAAGATAATACAAAATCCCAGCTAAGATTTTAACTTCTATCGACTTCTTATTCCTTTTAAAAATCTTCTCCTCTTCGATTCTCTCCTTTAAGACTTCTATCGTGAGCTTCATATTTTATTATTTTTTATCAATTATTAATAAAAGCTTAACTTGACACTCTCTAATCATCACAAAATTTTTTTATTATTTTAAGCAAATAATAAAAATTATTATTATCTGTTATAACCTCAAACTTTAACATATTCATTTATCCCCCTCTAAAAATTATTAAATTATTTTAAAAGTTGTAAATGACAACATAAAATAAAATCTAACTCTCTAAAATAGCCTTTTTTCTACTTTCAATAATTATTTTTCCTAAATATAGTCCTAAAAATATAGATATAAGAATTATCCAAAACTTTAATGGTAATCCTAATATATAGAGTTCATAAAATATTTCTTTTTTAGATGCTGTTATTAGCACATGGACGGCTTCTAAGGCATAAATTCCAAATATTCCAATCTCTAAAACTTCCATTGCCTCTCCTAATGCAACTTGATATTTTGTATTCTCTGCAAGTTGTTTTGCTATATCTCTTTCTAAATCTTCTGATATAGTAGTCAATAACCTTGTTAAACTTGTAGCTAACTTTTCATTACTATCTAACAATGTTTTTATCTCTCTAATTCTATACTGTATCCTTTTAATTTTTTTATCTACATCTAACAAATCTAATATGTTATTTGTAAATTCATCATCAACACAATTATTATGTTTTTCTACAATTTCAATTATTTCCTCTAAATAGCCTATAACTATCTCTATAACAGACATCTCTTTATCTATAATACTTAGTTCTCCTCTAATTTCATCTATATTATCATAATCTAAATTTTTTATTGAATCACTAATAATCTCTAATTTTGAGGAAATACTATTTAATTTAAAAAATAAATCTCTTGAAACACCTGTTAAACTTCTTATAAAAGTGTAACAATAAATAAATTTTTCAAATTTTTTAGGTGTTTTTGTAGAGATATATATTCCAAAATCACCAAATATTATACTTCCTTCACTCAACTTAATAACTCTTTTTATAGACCCAACAATTTGAGAAAGTTTTAAAATATCTTCTTTATCTTTTATTTCTGTTTCAGATACAACAGTAACATGTTTATAAACCTTCAATCTACCATATAAAACCTCTAATAAATATCTCTGTGAAGATGATAGAAGAGGATACATAACTCTTGACGACTTAATTATTAAATTTGGAATAATAAATGATAGTTTTTTTATCTCTGATTCTTCAACCTCTAATGCATAAATACATCTACCTAAATAATCAGCATATATAAACATATCTATATTATCAATAACTAATGTAGATATTAATTTTATATAATTTTCTGGCTCAAAATCAATAATTTTTACTGTTGTAACATGCTTAGATATTGAAAAAAATGGCTCATTTTTTATATTTTTAGTTGGAGATATACTAAAATATCTTTTTCTATTGCTTTGATACTCTTTGAGTGTTATTCTATCTATAAATTCAGTTAAATAGTTTTTACCAAAAGGTATCCACTCAGTTAAAATAATTTTAGGACTTTTTATTAGCATATTATTATCTCCCCAAATTTATCCTTCTCATAAATAATCCCATACATATTTTTAAATTTTTAATATTTAAAAATAAAGTTTAAAATATTTATATTACTTTTTTATGTTATAAAAAAACTTTTTGGGGATTTTTGTGAGAGTTGAAATAGTATTCATTGGAAATGGTGGAGGAAGATGGGCAACAATCACACAAAAAAAACCTACTGGTGGTTTTAGAATTCATACAGATGAGTTAAAATTACACATAGACCCAGGACCTGGAGCAATAGTTAGATTAAATCAGCTAAAAATTTCTCCATGGAAAACAAATGCTATATTTGTATCTCATTGTCATCCTGACCATTATACAGATACTGAGATTTTGATTGAGGCAATGACAGAAGGAATGTTAAAAAAAAGAGGTTATTTAATTGGAAGTTTAACTGCTATCGAAGGTTTTGGAAAGTATGAAAAAGTTGTATCTGAGTATCATAAAAATATGGTTAAACATTGTTGTGTTCTATATCCAAATGATGAAATAGAGCTATATGACACAAAGTTAAAAGCCACTAAAACAAAACATGGAGACCCTTTTGGTATTGGATTTAGATTATATACTAAGTTAGGAGATATTGGTTATACTTCCGATACAGAGAAAATAGATTCTCTAATTGATGATTTTGATGGAGTTAGAGTTTTAATAGCTAATATAACAAGGATGAAAAATGAAAGAATTAGAGGACATCTATGCTCAAATGATATTATAGATATTATAAACAGTATGAATAAAAAACCTGGGTTGTTAATTATGAACCATATGGGACTAAAAATGAAAAATCCTAAAAGAGAAGCTGAATATATCTCAAGAATTTTAGATATTGATGTAGTTCCTGCAAGATATGGTTTAAAAATTGAGCTATTAGATGGAAAATATATTTATAAAATTTAATCTAAATACTCCTTAGTACTGATAATGCCTTTTCTCTCATCTATTTTAGTTGCTATGTCCAAAGCTACACCAAAAGCTTTAAATAAACTCTCTACTTTATGATGCTCATTTTTTCCTATAACCTCATAATGTATATTTAACTTGCCAAAACTTGCAACTGTTTCAAAAAAATGATTTATATTTTCAGTTGATATCCCCCCAATAAATTCTCTTTTTGGTTCATAATTGCCTAAACAGTAACTTCTACCTGACAAATCTATTGACATTAATGTTCTTGCATCGTCCATTGGAATTATTGCCCATCCAAATCTGTAAATATTTTTCTTTTCAATTTTTGATAATGCTAAACCTAAACAGATAGCAACATCTTCAACAGTATGGTGGTCATCAACTTCTAAATCTCCTTTAACTTTAATTATTAAATCAAAACATCCATGTTTAGAAAAACTTTCTAATAGATGGTCAAAAAATGGAATTCCAGTATCTATTTTATACTTTCCAGTCCCATCAATATTTATTTTTAAATATACATTTGTTTCTCTTGTCTCCCTAACAACTTCAAAAATTCTCATAACTACTCACCAAAATATATAGTATAAATATATGATAAAACAAAAATAAAATTATTAATTACATAATAATATTTAGTGATAAAATGGAACCCTGGAGATTAGAATATACTACAAAATGTTTTAATTGTGGAGAAATAGTGCCTCAAATTATTGAAATATATCCTAACCAAGCTTTTGTTGAATGTTCAAATTGTAAAGCAAAAAGATACTACATTATTAGAAGAGTTGGGATAGAGGATGAATCAATTATTTTAAAAGAAAAAAATAAAGAACATAAATATGATTTGTGGGAATTAGAGTATAAAACAATCTGTTTTAACTGTAAAAAAGAAAGTATTCAAAAGATTATTTTTACAGAAAGTAAGTTAATTATTAGATGTGAAGAGTGTGGTTTCACCAGAGTTTATAATTTCCATATATTGGAAATTCCAGAAGAATAGATTATAGAAAAGTATTTATAGAACTTCAAAGACATAAATAATAACAAAAAGAAATAAGGTGTGAAAATATGGTAAAAGAGTTAAAAGTTGCAGAAGCTTATCAGTCAGATGTTGGTAGAGGTATAGCAAGAATAGACCCATATACAATGGATGAACTTGGGTTAAAGCCAGGAGACACAATTGAAATAGAAGGTCCAAAAGGAAAAGCTTATGCAATTGTTTATAGAGGTTTCTTAGAAGATGCTGGAAGAGGAATTATAAGAATTGATGGTTATTTAAGACAAAATGCAGGAGTAGCAATAGGAGATAGAGTAAAAATAAAGAAAGTTGATATCAAAGAAGCTAAGAAAATAGTTTTAGCACCAACCCAACCAGTTAGATTTGGTCCTGGATTTGAAGACTTTATTAAAAGAAAAATTATTGGTCAAATTGTAAATAAAGGTTCAAAAATAACTATTGGAGTATTAGGTACTGCTTTAACATTTGTTGTTGTCTCTACAACTCCATCTGGTCCAGTAAGAGTAACAGAATTCACTAAAATAGAGTTAAAAGAAGAACCAGTAAAAGAAGTTGCTGAATCAAAAGTTCCTGATGTTACCTATGAAGATATTGGTGGTTTGAAAGAGGAGGTTAAGAAAGTTAGAGAAATGATAGAATTACCAATGAGACATCCTGAGTTGTTTGAAAAGTTAGGAATTGAACCACCAAAAGGAGTTTTATTAGTAGGACCTCCAGGGACAGGTAAGACTTTATTAGCTAAAGCTGTTGCTAACGAAGCTGGAGCAAACTTCTATGTTATAAATGGACCAGAAATAATGAGTAAGTATGTTGGAGAGACAGAAGAGAATCTAAGAAAAATATTTGAAGAAGCTGAAGAGAATGCTCCAAGTATAATATTCATTGATGAGATTGATGCAATAGCTCCAAAGAGAGATGAGGCAACAGGAGAAGTTGAGAGAAGATTAGTAGCTCAACTATTAACTTTAATGGATGGATTAAAAGGAAGAGGACAAGTTGTTGTTATTGGAGCAACAAATAGACCAGATGCATTAGACCCAGCTTTAAGAAGACCAGGAAGATTTGACAGAGAGATAGTTATTGGTGTTCCTGACAGAGAAGGTAGAAAAGAGATATTACAAATACACACAAGAAACATGCCATTAGCTGAGGATGTAGATTTAGATTACTTAGCAGATGTAACTCATGGATTTGTTGGAGCAGATTTAGCTGCTTTATGTAAAGAGGCAGCAATGAGAGCATTGAGAAGAGTACTTCCAGATATTGACTTAGAGGCAGAAGAAATTCCAAAAGAAGTTTTAGATAACTTAAAAGTCACAATGGATGACTTCAAAGAGGCATTAAAGGATGTTGAACCATCTGCAATGAGAGAGGTTTTAGTTGAAGTTCCAAATATCAAATGGGAGGATATTGGAGGATTAGAAGAAGTTAAACAAGAGTTAAGAGAAGCAGTTGAATGGCCATTAAAAGCTAAGGATGTATTTGAAAGATTAGGAATAAGACCTCCTAAGGGAGTTTTATTATTTGGACCACCAGGGACTGGAAAAACTTTATTAGCTAAAGCTGTTGCTAATGAAAGTGGAGCAAACTTCATAAGTGTTAAAGGTCCAGAAATATTTAGTAAATGGGTTGGAGAAAGTGAAAAAGCAATAAGAGAAATATTCAAAAAAGCAAGACAAAATGCACCATGTATAATCTTCTTTGATGAAATTGATGCAGTAGCTCCAAAAAGAGGAAGAGATATAAGTTCAGGAGTTACTGACAAAGTTGTTAATCAAATATTAACTGAATTAGATGGAATGGAAGAACCAAAAGATGTAGTTGTTATAGCTGCAACCAACAGACCAGATATTATAGACCCTGCTTTATTAAGACCAGGAAGATTAGATAGAGTTATATTAGTTCCAGTTCCAGATGAAAAAGCAAGATTAGATATATTTAAAATACATACAAGAGGTATGAAGTTAGCAGATGATGTAGATTTAGAGGAATTAGCTAAAAAGACAGAAGGATATACTGGAGCTGATATAGAGGCAATTTGTAGAGAAGCTGCAATGCTTGCAGTAAGAGAAAGTATTGGTGAGCCATGGGACATAGAAAAATCTTTAAAAGATTTAATTGACTACCTACAATCAATATCTGGACAATATAGAGCATTAGCAGTTGAATTAAATGCTCTAATAAAAGCTACAAAAGAAAGAGAATCTGCAAAATCAGGAGAATTCAAAGAATTAGAAAAAGCTTTAGATAATATAATTAGTAGATTGTCCCCAATAAAAGAAAAAGCTAATAAAATTAAAGAAGATATTAACAAATTCTTAGAAATAATTGAAAAATCTGACTTAAAACCATCTGAAAAAGAAGATGCTAAGAAATTAGCAAACTACTTAAAAGATATGATTAATAAGTTAGAGGAGTCAATAGACAGTATTTACAAACTAAAAGATACATTAAAAGGATTAGAAGAAGATGTTAAAGCTGAAAAAATCTCAGAAATTATAAAAACAACAGAATCCATAATACAAAGATTCAATACTGTATTAGAGGAGTTAAAAGAAGCATTAAAAGATATTGAAAGTATTAGATTGAAGTTATCAACAAAAGATATTGAGGTTAAGAAAGAACACTTCTTAAAAGCTATTAAAAAGATAAAACCATCAGTTAGTAAAGAGGACATAAAATTATATGAAAAATTAGCAGAAGAGTATGGAAGAACTACAACAAAAGAAGAGAAAAAAGATGAAAGTAAAGAAGTTATTTAAGTCTTTCTAACAAAACTTTTTTATTTTTAATAATCTAATTTTATTTTATGAAACTAAAAGAATTAATAAATAAAATTATTTGGCATCCTAATTATAATTTGGATGATTATGAGTTAATAATCATAGATAGAAGTAAAGAAGATAATAAAAAAGCAATATCTTTAAATTCAATAAAATTGAAAGGTAATTATATAATAATAGGTGATACTTACATACCCCTATATAGAATTTTATTGATTAGAAACAAAAAAACTGGTGAGATAATATACAAATCTTCACGTTCTATGGTATAGCTTTTTTTATTCTTTTTAAGTAATCATTTTATGAGGTTATTATATTTATCTAAAAATACTTGTCTCTTTTTATTATTAATCTTTTTTAATACATAAAGTATTTAAACAATTAAAGAGAATTTTTTTGTGTTATCAATATCAACAATTATTTTTTTGTTTTTCTATAAAATTTATATTTAATCAAATATTAACATATTCAATAAGGAGGGATAATTTTGATGTATGATGATGAAAAATTTAAGATTAAGGATATTAGAGCAAGAGAGGTTATAGACTCAAGAGGTTTCCCTACTGTTGAAGTTGAAGTAGTAACAAAAGGTAATGGTTTTGGTAGAGCAATAGTTCCAAGTGGAGCATCAACAGGAACTCATGAAGCATTAGAATTAAGAGATAAGGAGAAGAGATTTGGAGGAAGAGGTGTATTATTGGCTGTTGAAAATGTTAATTCAATTATAAAACCTGAATTAATAGATTATGATTCAAGAATGCAAAGGGAGATAGACTATATAATGATTGAATTAGATGGAACTGAAAATAAATCAAAACTTGGAGCTAATGCTATTTTAGCTGTCTCCTTAGCTGTTGCCAAAGCTGCTGCAAATACTGCTAATTTACCTCTTTATAAATATTTAGGAGGATTTAACTCTTATGTTATGCCTGTCCCATTAATGAATATAATAAATGGAGGAAAACATGCTGGAAATGATTTAGATATTCAGGAGTTTATGATTATGCCTGTTGGTGCAACATCAATAAGAGAAGCTATAAGAATTGGTTCAGAGGTTTATCATACATTAAAAAATGTTATAAAAGAAAAATATGGAAAATCTGCTATAAATGTAGGAGATGAGGGAGGTTTTGCACCACCATTAAAAACTTCTGAAGAAGCTCTAAATTTGTTAGTTGAAAGTGTAAAACAAGCTGGATATGAGGATGATGTTGTTTTTGCATTAGATGCAGCAGCATCTGAATTTTATAAAGATAACTTCTACTATATTGAAGGTAAGAAATTAACAAGAGATGAGCTTTTAGAATACTATAAAGATTTAGTTAATAGATATCCAATTGTCTCAATTGAAGACCCATTTCATGAGGAAGATTTTGAAGGATTTAGGTTAATAACTAAGGAGTTAAATATACAGATAGTTGGAGATGATTTATTTACAACTAATGTTAAAAGACTAAAAGAGGGTATTAAACTAAAAGCTGCTAATGCCTTATTATTGAAAGTTAATCAGATTGGAACTTTGAGTGAGGCAATTGATGCAGCAGAATTAGCTTTTAGAAATGGTTATAGTGTAATAGTATCACATAGAAGTGGAGAGACAGAAGATACTACAATAGCTGATTTATCAGTTGCTCTCAATTCAGGACAAATAAAAACAGGAGCTCCTGCAAGAGGAGAAAGAACAGCAAAATACAACCAACTAATAAGAATTGAAGAAGAATTAGGTTATTCAAAATATGCTGGAAGAGATTTTAGATGTCCTTTTTAAATCTCATTTTTATAGCATCTGCATGATTAATTAATCCTTCTGCCTCTGCTAATGTAATAATAACATCTTTTAACTCTTCTAAACCTTCCTTAGTTAGTTTTTGATATGTTATCTTTTTTAGAAATGTCTCAACATTTAACCCAGAAGAGAACTTAGCAGCTCCAGAAGTTGGAAGAACGTGGTTAGTTCCTGATGCATAATCTCCAACAGGAACAGGCGTATATTTTCCTAAGAACACACTTCCAGCATTATCTATTCTATCTAAAATACTTTCTGGATTTTCAATTAATATCTCTAAATGCTCAGGAGCATATTCATTAGAAAACTGTATTAAATCATCTAACTCTCCATAAAGAATATATAAATTTTTAAGAGATTCTTTGACTATCTCCTTTCTTTCTACTTTTTCCAATAAATTTAATATTTCTTTTTTTATCTCTTCTGCTTTTTGTTTAGAGGTTGTTAAAACTACACAAGAGGCATTAACATCATGCTCAGCTTGGGCTATAATATCAATAGCTATATATTTTGAGTTAGATTTTTCATCAGATATTATTAAAACTTCTGAAGGGCCTGCTAAAAAATCTATTCCAACCTCTCCATAAACCAACTTTTTAGCTAATGTAACATATACATTTCCTGGCCCAACAATTAAATTAACTTTTGGAATAGTTTCAGTTCCATAAGCAAAAGCTCCAATAGCTTGAACTCCACCAATTTTGTAAATATCTCTAACACCTACTATATCCCCTGCTATTAAAGTAGCAGGATTACCTTTCCCTTCTTTTGTAGGGGGAGATGTTATACATATCTCTTTACATCCAGCTACCTTTGCAGGAATAGTAGTCATTAAAACAGAAGAAGGATAAAAAGCTCTACCTCCTGGAACATAGCAGCAAACCTTCTCTATTGGTCTAACTATTTGTCCTAATGTTCCATAGCTTCTCTCAACTTTTAACTCTTTTATATTTTTTAATTGCTCATTATGGAAATAATAAATATTTTCCTTAGCTTTTTCTAATGCCTCTACAACACTATAATCAACCAAGTTATAAGCATCTTCTATCTCTTCATTAGAAACTTTAAAGTTATTTAATACTACTTTATCAAACTTTTCAGTGTAATATCTAACTGCTTCATCTCCTTTCTCTTTAACATCATTTAAAATACTATTGACAACATCAAAAATTTCCTGAAAGTTTAATTTATTTCTATCAATAATTTTTTCTTTTTCTTCCTTTGAAAGAGAAGAAAGTTTTTTTATTATCAAAATTTCACCTTAAATCTTGTATCTCAAAATTCCAGCCATTCCTTTAAATCCTTTTAATATAGTAGCCCCTTCTTCAGTTTCTGATGATACAGTTACTAACTTAGTTCCACACATCTCACACAACTCAGAGAGATATTCAATAAAGTCCTTCTTATCTGCTATATAGAGAGCTCCTCCACACTTTGGACATTCTTGATTTTTTATTGAATCTTCTAACTTTTTTAACTTATCTTTAGTCACAATTTTTTCCTCTTCATAATCACAATTGTTACACTTAATTTTTATCCAATACTTTTCTAACTCCTCAGAAACTATTAATGTATCCAAAGCACCCATTTCCAAGGCTCTCATTATTTCCTTTTCCCCATAACAAGCTAAACCATCATCTTTTATAAGTTCTTTTAAAAATCTTTGGACAGCTTCCCTCTCTTTCATTAATTCAACATCTTTTAGAAGAGGAGCTGCTTTTTCTAAGAGTTCTCTAACTCCCCACTCTTCTGTATAACATAAATCAAATGTATCTAACACTATTTTTTTAAGTTCATGATGTAAATAATCTTTATTTACGAACTCTAACTTTGTGTTTCCAGGACCTCCAACTAATATTCCCTTTAATTTCTTTTCCTGTAAGAGAGGTAGAAATTGCTCAGTAGCTTTTTGTCCTACTCTTTGTAAGAATTCATGTGCAGCTAAATCAATCAATCTCTCTAACCTTCTTGCTGACTGCCCTCCTGCTTTGAACTTTCCTGGAACACCACTTGTTAATCTCTTTAAAATTTGGATTTGTCTTCCCTTAACCATTGCTATTGTTGCTTCATTTCTATCAACTAATATGATACCATAAACATCCTTATCCTCTAAAAACTCCTCTAATGGTTCTAAATAAAATTCAGAGCTACATCTATAAATATATGTGTTTATTGGCTCAGGTGGTTCTATGACATAAGTTTCCATCTTTTCTGTCCCTGGCCCAGATTTAGGTATCATTCCAGCAAAGATAACAACTCCTTTCTCTAATGGTTCTTTTAATAGCTTTAATCTCTGTAAAATTGATTCAATTGCTGCCTGAACATTTTTTCTTGTACTCTTACTCTTTATGTTTGCAGCTTGACTCATCTCTTCTCTTAAATGCTGAGCTACATCAGATATTCTCCTTCCTGCTGGAATATATAAACTTATTAGTTCTGTTCCTTTTCCTTTCTTAGTTTTTAATTCTTTTAATAGTTTTTTTAATGAATATGTTTCTTGAGCCATTGTAATCACCCTAAATTAATTTAATAAAAAAGAATTTTAATTTAAAAATAAGAAACACTCATTTAAAGTATTATTAAAAATAACAGCAATAATTTATATAATTGTTTTTTGAATTATTGGTCTTACATATATTATTAAATTATTATTAGAAATTAAGAATAATCTTCAACAAAAAATATTTATGTATTTTTATTCAATATAATCGATTTATGTAAGGTATTTAGTTGATTGCAGTGGTGAAAATTTATGAACATAGAAAAAATAAGAAAAAACTTGATTATTGGATTTATGTTTTTAGGAATGGGTATTGGAATGTTGTTTAATAAATTTATGTCTGGCTTGTTTGTAGGTTTAGGAATTGGATTTATAATAACTTCATTTATTGGAAAGAAAGAATTTTCAAATATAAATAAAAGTCCTAAATATGGAAAGTTATTGGTTGGGATATTTTTCTTAGTTATTGGAATAGCGGAATTAATGGGATATGAAATTCCATGGAGATATATGTCTTCAATAGCTTTACTTCTCATTGGATTGTATTTTATTTTAACTATTTTAGAAAAATAAGCTTACTGACAGTGTGATTATAATAATCCGTTCTTTATTAGTTCTTTACTACACTCTTTAATGACTTTATAGAATGATATTCCATTTTTGTAGCTTAAATATAAAAGTATTTAAACTATTAACGAATAATTCTTTAAGTGTGGTTAGCATGGGTTTATCACCGTTTTTTAATTTAATAGGGTATTTAAATCGATACTATTTTATTTTTTGAGCTTAAAATCGATAATAAGAATTCACATTATCAGTAAAAAATATAAAATACTCAAAATTAGAAAGATTGTAAGTGTTAATAAAAACTTAACTTAATACTTTTTAATAAATTAAATAACAATTTTTATATATAATTAATCTTAAAAAAATAATATACCTTAAAAAATAATATACAAAAGCAAAAGGTGAGATTATGGAGATAAATGGAGTATATATTGAGGATACATTTGCTGAGGCTTTTCCAATATGGATTGGTAGAGTTTTAATAACTGCTGCTACAAAAAGATGGGCTAAAATAGCTGCTACTGAAGCTACTGGTTTTGGAACTTCTGTTATTATGTGTCCCGCTGAGGCAGGAATAGAGAAGTATGTTCCTCCATCAAAAACACCAGATGGAAGACCAGGATTTATAATACAAATATGCCATCCTAAAAAGAAAGGATTAGAAGAGCAAATGTTAGAAAGAATAGGGCAATGTGTTTTAACTTGTCCTACAACTGCTGTTTTTAATGCAATGGAAGATGCAGATGAAGAATTAAAAGTAGGGTTTAAATTAAAGTTCTTTGGAGATGGATTTGAGAAAAAAGATAAATTAGGAGATAGAACTATATATAAAATCCCTATTATGGGAGGAGAATTTATAACAGAAAATAAATTTGGAATTAAAAAAGGAGTTGCAGGAGGTAACTTCTTTATTTTAGCTGATACAAATGCAACAGCCTTATTAGCTGCTGAAGCAGCAGTAGATGCTATTAGAAATGTTAATGGTGTTATAACACCCTTCCCTGGAGGAATTGTTGCTTCTGGAAGTAAAGTAGGAGCAAGTAATCCAAAATATAAATTTATGCCAGCTACAACAAACCATAAGATGTGTCCAACATTAAAAGGAGTTGTTGAAGATTCTGAACTTCCAGAAGATGTAAATGGAGTATATGAAATAGTTATAAATGGTTTAACTGAAGAAGATGTAAAAGAAGCTATGAAACAAGGTATATTAGCAGCAACCAAAGTAAAAGGAGTTAAAAAAATAACTGCCGGAAACTACGGAGGAAAATTAGGGCCATACCAAATAAAATTAAGAGAATTGTTTGAATAAATATTTTAACTATTATTAACTTTTTTTATTACTTTTGTGAGAGTATGTACTCATTAAAAGATTATCCCATGGTTATTAACAATTTTGATAAAGATATTATATATAAAATACAAAAACTTGATTATTTAAGTATAATAAAAAATAAAATTAATGATTTAAAAAGAGACTATGAAATAGAGATTCTTTCTGAATTAGACAATAGTATAATGATTGTAGTTGCTAAATCTTGGATAATTTGTTTTAGAGTTGATAGTAAAATCTGGGTTGAAGTAGCAGATTATAATAAATTTAAAAACTTCAAAAATATTACTTGTAGAGAGCTTTATAAGTACAAAGATGAAATTGATTATAAATGTAGTTATATAGATATTCCAATTTTAAATGATAGGGCTATAAAAACTATTGAAGAAGAGATTCTATCAAACTTTGTTGAGTATATAATTGGTTTATATATACAGTTATCTTTAGATATTGAGACCCATTTAAAAATCTCTGAAGAAAATCTTAACAAGATTATTGAAAAAATTATTGATATAACTAAAAAACTAAAAGAAAATGATATAATAACTTCTTGGAGTTATGACCAAGATATTAAAGAACTTACAATAACTGGAAAAAATAAAATAAAAATTACTTACGTATTTAGAGAGTATGGAATGTTTGTAGAAAATACAAGAACACATACAAGAAGTTTATTGAAGCATACTACAATATTTTATGATGTAATTATCCAAGGTTTTTATGTTGCTCTTGAACTTTTATTATAGATTTACACTTAGGACATACTACTCTTTTTCCAACTGCAAAAAAATCATAACCACATTTACATCTAACTTTTTTTATATATTTTTTTAAATCATCTATCTCAATCTCAATATAAAACTCCATAACATCTCCCTAAGCTAAAATATTTTAAACTAAATATTAAAATTACATTGTTTTTTATTAAAGTTATATTAAATTCATTTAATATTATATTATTAATTAAGAAATGAAAAGATTTTTATATTACTTATGTGTTAATAATTTTCATATATTTTGTAATATGTTTTAATAAATATTAAATATATGGTGATAGAATGCATATACCAGATGGATATCTTGGACCAATAACATGTGCTTTCTTCTATTTGATAATGATTCCAATATGGTATAAAAGTATCTTAGAATTAAAAAAGTTAGACCCAAGAAAATTACCTTTGTTAGGTGTTTTAACAGCGTTTGCATTTTTAGTTATGATGTTTAACCTTCCAGTTCCTGATGGAACTACTGCTCACATGGTTGGAGGAACTTTAATAGCTATATTAATGGATAATCCTTGGATTGCAACATTAGCAATTTCAATAGTTTTAGTAATTCAAGCTATATTCTTTGGAGATGGAGGTATTACTTGTATTGGAGCAAACTGTTTCAATATGGGAGTTGTCTTACCATTTGTAGGATACTACACCTACAAATTCCTAAAAGATAAAGTTGGGGAAATTGTTGCAGCTGGTATTGGAGCTTATGTAGGAATTGTTACTGCTGCAATTTGTGCAGGTTTTGAATTTGGATTACAACCATTTATTGAACCAGGATACTGTCCATATCCATTCTGGGTTTCAGTTCCAGCAATGGCTATAGCACATTTATTGACAGCAGGTCCAGCTGCAGCAGTTGTTACAGCAGTTGTGGTTTGGTATGTTAAGAAAACAAGACCTGATTTATTCACTACAACTGACACCCATAAGGTGACAGCATGAACTGGGATGACCCTCTTGTTAAAAAATTTACTTATTTGATAATAGCAATGATCATATTATGTCCATTAGGAATATTGTTAGTTTGGAATTATGGGGATGCTTGGGGTGAATGGGACCCACATGAATTAGCTGAAAAAGTTGGAGCTAATAAAGTTGCTGGAATGCTACATCTTGCAGATATCTGGCACTATGCTCCACTTCCAGATTATGACATTCCTGGATGGGATAACCCATTACATGCATCAATAGGATATATAATATCTGCTATTGTAGGGGTTATTTTATGTTTTGCTGTTTATTTTGCTCTTGTTAAGTTTGTTAATCCAGCTGCAAAATAATATTTAGTTTTTTACTTGCATTTATAATTTAATTTTAATAAAACTTTTTTAAAGATGTTTGTTATGAGTGGAAATAAACTGTATGATAAAACTATTGAGCATGTAATTAAATACATAAATGAAAGTATTTTTTTTGAGATATACACTAAAAAAGATGGTTTATTACAAAATATTGAAAGTAGGATTAAAATAATATCATTGTTAATATTTTTAATAGGTTCTGTTCTATGTCATCATATCTATTCATTAATTATATTCAATTTATTAGCCTTATTTTTAGCTTATTTATCAAAAATACCAATTTTAGTTTATTTAAAAAGAGTATATATATTTATTCCAATTTTTGCTGGAATTATAGCATTTCCATTAATCTTTAATTTAGTAACCCCTGGACATGATTTAATTGTTTTATTAAATAATCCACATATTTCAATAACTTATGAAGGTTTAAAATATGCTGTTATTTTTACATTGAGAGTAGCTACTTGTGTTTCTTATGCTGTTTTAATACCTATAACAACTCCATGGAATAAGGTTACATTAGCCTTAAAAAAGTTGGGAGTTCCAGATGTAGTTATAACATTAGCAAATTTAGCATATAGATACATATTCTTATTATTAAATCATTTATTAGATATGATGTACTCAAGAAAATCAAGAGTAGTAAAAGATATAGGGATGTTAGAAAGTTGAAAGGATGCTGGAAAATCTATGGGAGCTCTTTTTTTGAAAACTTATGAAATGGGAGAGGATGTATATTACTCTATGATGTCAAGAGGTTATTTAGGTGAAGTTAGATACATATATAATGAAAAAATTAGATTAAAAGATATATGTTTTTTAATATTTTCAATAGTTGTTACAGCAATTTTAGTATTGTGGGATAAGGGGATATTATGAACATATATGAATTAAAAAATGTATTTTATAAATATCCTGATGGTTCTTTGGCTTTAGAAGATGTTAGTATGAAGATTAAAAAGAATGAGGTTGTTGCAATACTTGGACCAAATGGAGCAGGAAAAACAACCTTATTAAAAATATTAGATGGTTTAGAATTTCCACAAAAAGGAGAGGTATATTTTGAAGGTAAAAAATTAACTGATGAAATATTTAGAAATAAAGAGCTAATGAAGGAATTTAGAAGAAAAGTAGGATTTATTTTCCAGAATCCAGATGTTATGCTATTTAATCCAACTGTTTGGGATGAAGTTGCATTTTCACCTTTACATCTGTATTCTGAGGAAGAAGCAATAAAAATAACAGATAACACTTTAAAGAAAATGAACATTTACCATTTAAAGGACAAACATCCATATAATTTAAGTGGAGGTGAGAAAAAAAAGGTTTCTATATCATGTATTTTATCTATATCTCCAGAAGTCATTTTAATGGATGAACCTACAGCTGCATTAGACCCAAAAAGTAAAGAGTATGTAAAAAATTTAATAAAAAAATTTAAAGATGAAAATAAAACAGTTATATTTGTTACACATGACTTAGATTTAGTAAGTTTAGCAGATAGATGCTATATATTAAATAAAAAAATAATATTTGAAGGTAAGCCAAAAGAATTATTCTCTTTGAATTTAGATGAATTAAATTTAGATATCCCTGAAATCTCAAAATTATTTATTAAGCTAAAAGAGCAGGGCTATCCTATAAATGAAATACCTCTAACTGTTAATGAAGCTGTTAATATCTTAAATCAACTTATTAAAAGATAATTATTCATAATTAAACCAACAATAACCATCCTTTTTTTCAATAACGTTACTTATTATACTTTAACTTATATTCTTTATTTTTAAGTTCTGATAAACAACTTATTATTAAAGCTGGAAGAATACATGCACTACCAGAAATTTCAGCTTCTCCTATTTGTTTTGGACAGTATTTACATTTGTCTATTTTAATACCTATCTTGTTATTTGTTATTATATAATCATCTGAAATCTCACAGTATTTTATTATAAAATCAATTAACTCATCTTCTTTTTGTGGAATATTGTTTGATGTTTCTTTTATATATTTAGCTATTTTCCTTCCTACATCATATCCTATAATATTTGAACATCCTTGATTTAATATACCAAAATTAGCTAATGCAGACACTATTGAAGTTAAAACAATATGAAGATTTGTCAATTTTCTATTTTCTACTATATCTTTATATTTACTCAAAAATATCCATCAATATTTTGGATTTATCATTTATTTACAGTGAATTAAAGTTATTTTTAAAAAATAAAAGCCTTACTATTTGTTTCATAAATTAATTAATATATTCAAATTTTTTTTAAAAGAATATTTATAGATTTTTCAAAGGCTTCTTTTTCAGGAATTATAACAACAACAGGAATATCTACTATTTTTTCAATTGTAGAGCTAACTATTGGAGCACATATAATTCCCTTAGCTCCTTCTCTTTCAGCATTTACTGCTGATATTATACACTCTTCCAAAGTATTTGCAGGATATTCTTTGATTTTAAATGTTTTACTGTTTATTTTCACTTCTTTTTTTGTTAGATTATTTAAAACAGTCCTGGCAGCTATGATAGCAATAAAGTTTTCCTCTTTTTTACTTTCAAATCTCTCAAGAGTTTTTAAAATTTTGATTAATGTTGAAACTCTAAAATCTTTTCCACTAACTACTTTATATAATGTTCCATAAGGTATATTAGATAGTTCTGAAAATTCTTTCAAACTAATATTTAGATTTATAAGTATTTTTTTAAATTCTTCTGAAAAATTGTTAGTTAGTAGGCTCTTTAAGAGCCTTTCTTTTAAATTCATCTTCTCACTTTAAATTATGAAATCAATACCTCCAACTTTCTTAGCTTTTGGTTTAGCATCTTTTGGGATAATTCTTTTACTTTCTTTATTGCTATCCTTTCCAATTATGTTAGATGATTTTACTCCTGTTATAATAGCCATAACTCTTATACATCCTTCCATTTCAGGGTCTATTCTTGCTCCCCAGATAACATTTGCATCAGGGTCTAAGTATTGGGTTATTCCTTCCCCAATATCATTTGCCTCTTTTAAAGTTAAATCTGGCCCTCCTGTTATATGAATAAGAGCTCCTTTAGCCCCTCTAAAATCAACATCTAATAAAGGACATTTTAAAGTTTCATTAACAACATTTTTGACTCTATCTCCTCTATCTGAGCTATCAACTTCTCCAACACTAATTAATGCAACTCCTCCATTGGACATAATTGCCCTAACATCTGCAAAGTCAATATTTATTAAACTTGGAACTGCTATTGTTTCAGTTATTCCTTTAACTGCTTGGGCTATAATTTCATCAGCTACTTTAAATGCATCATTTAGAGGGAGATTAGGAACTAAATCTAAAAGTTTGTTGTTATCTACAACAATAACAGTATCACAAACCTCAGTCATTTTAGCTATTCCTTCTTCAGCTTTCTTCATTCTTGCTCTTTCTATCTTGAATGGATATGTTACTACTCCAACAACTATAGCCCCTAATTCCTTAGCTATTCTTGCAACAACTGGAGCAGAGCCAGTCCCTGTCCCTCCTCCCATTCCAGCAGTAACAAATACTAAATCAGCTCCTTTTAATAGCTCTTCTAACTGATTTTTAGCCATTTCAGCTGCTTTTTCTCCTATTTCTGGATATCCTCCTGCTCCTAATCCTCTTGTTAATGTTGAACCAATTAAAATCTTTTTATGTGCTTGAATAACCTCTAAGTGTTGCTTATCTGTATTTATAGCTATTGTCTCTGCCCCTTGAATACCTAACTCCATTAACCTATTTATTGTATTATTTCCAGCTCCCCCACAACCTACAACTAAAATCCTTGCTTCACCTAAATTATTAACGGAAACTGTATTTCTTGATAGTGCATCTTTTACTAATTTCATTTTTATCCTCCTATCTTTATATTTGTAAATTTTCTATTGGTAGTTAAATAAAAATAAATCATAATAACTTATATAATATACTGCTAACTTTTTATTCTTTTTAATAATTATTATATTATATATAAATTATATATATTATGAAGTGTTGGCCTATGATATACCAAATATTAAGGAAACAGAGATATCAGATATATAAACATGTTGCTGTAAAGTTGTGTGGTTGGTTGAAAAAGAAGATGCTTGAAGATAAAGATTGTTATAAATCTAAGTTTTATGGGATAGAGACACATAGATGTATCCAATGTACTCCTTCATTAATTTGTCAGCAGTCATGTATATTTTGTTGGAGAGTTTTGCCAGAGGATGTGGGAGAAGATTTAGAGATAGAGGAGTGGTTAGAGCCAGAAGTAGTATATAATAAAATTTTAGAAATGCAGAAGAAGGCAATAATGGGATATAAAGGAATTTTAGATAGAGTTGGAGAAAAGAAATTTAATGAAGCTTTAAATCCTAAGCATGTTGCTCTATCCTTAGCAGGAGAACCTACACTTTATCCATATATTGATGAATTAATAAATTTATTTAATAAAAGAGGATTCACAACATTTATTGTGTCTAATGGTATATTGACAGAGGTTATAGAAAAGATAAAACCAACTCAGCTTTATGTTTCCTTAGATGCTTATGATTTAGAGAGTTATAAAAGGATTTGTAGAGGAAAAGATGAATATTGGGAAAGTATTTTAAATACTTTAAATATCTTACATAAAAAGGAGAGAAGTTGCATAAGAACAACATTGATTAGAGGTTTAAATACAGATATTGAGAAATTTATAGAACTTTATGAGTTGGCTGATGTTAATTTTATTGAGTTAAAGTCCTATATGCATGTTGGTTTTTCTCAAAAGAGATTAAAAAAAGAGCATATGTTAGAGCATAAAGAGGTTTTAGAGTTGGCTAAAATTGTAGAAGAAAATAGCAAGTATAAAATAGTAGATGAGAGTGAAGATAGTAGAGTTGTCTTATTAATGAATGAAGAAAGAAAAATAGATAAAAAAATTAAATAATAGTTTATGAGGATAGATATGATAATAGGAGTTTTAGCTATTCAGGGAGCTGTTGAAGAGCATTTAGAGGCATTAAAAAAAGCTGGATATGAAGGAAAAAGAGTTAAAAGAAAAGAAGATTTAAAAGATATAGATGCCTTAATAATTCCTGGAGGAGAGAGCACAACAATAGGCAAACTTATGGTAAAATATGGATTGTATGATGAGATAATAAACTCTGATTTACCAATATTGGGAACATGTGCAGGAATGGTGCTTTTATCAAAGGATTGTGGGAGAGAACAAATTTTATTAAAATTGATGGATATAAAGGTTAAGAGAAATGCCTATGGAAGACAAAAGGATAGTTTTGAAAAAGAGATAGAATTTAAAGATTTAGGAAAGATATATGGTGTATTTATAAGAGCTCCTATTGTAGAGAAAATTTTGAGTGATGATGTTGAGGTTATTGCAAAAGAAGGAGATAATATAGTTGGAGTTCTTCAAGATAAATATATGGCATTATCCTTCCATCCAGAACTTTCAGATGATGGATATAAAGTTTATAACTATTTTGTTAAAAGGTGTGTCAAATAATGTTTATAATGGTTGTTGGAACCTCTTCAGATTCTGGAAAATCAACAATTGCATTAGGATTATGTAGATACTTATCCAACTTAGGATATAAAGTAGCTCCTTTCAAATCTCAAAATATGAGTTTAAATTCAAGAGTTACCAAAGAAGATGGAGAGATTGCTGTTGCACAATATATCCAAAGTTTAGCTGCAAGAACTGAGCCATCAGTACATTTTAATCCTATTTTGCTTAAACCAAAAGGAAACTTTAAATCTCAAGTTATAGTTCATGGAAAACCTTATAAAGATATGGATTATAATGAGTATAGAAAAAATAAGGATTATTTTTTAAAAAAGATTAAGGAAAGTTTAGAAATTTTAAAAGAGAACTATGATTTTGTTGTTATGGAAGGGGCTGGAAGTTGTTGTGAAATAAATCTCTTAGAGAATGATATTGCAAATTTAAGGATAGCTGAATTAGTAAATGCTAAAGCTATTTTAGTTGCTGATATTGATAGAGGGGGAGTATTTGCATCTATATATGGGACTATAAAGCTACTTCCAGAAAAATGGAGAAAGTTGATAAAAGGGATAGTAATTAACAAATTTAGAGGAAACATTGATGTTTTAAAAGATGGAATAGATAAGATAGAGGAACTTACTGGTATTCCTGTTTTAGGAGTTGTCCCATACTGTGAAGATTTAAATCTTCCATCAGAAGATAGTCAAGCTCTACAAAAATTAAAGAGTTTTGGAAATAAAAAAAGTAAGATAAATGTAAATGTAGTTAAATTCAATAAGATTTCCAATTTTTGGGATATTGAAGTTTTAAAATATGACAGCTATATAAAACTTCTAAATTTTGATGAGGATATTGATGGAGATATTCTCATTCTTCCAGGGACAAGAACAGCTGTTAATGAATCTTATTTTTTAAAAGAATATAATTGGGATGAGAAAATAAATGAATTTTTAAAAGATGGAGGTATAGTTGTAGGAATTTGTGGGGGTTATCAAGTGTTAGGAGAAAGATTAATAAATGAGAAACTAACTGATGGAGATTATAAATATATAGATGGATTAAAAATTTTAAAAACAAAGACTGTTTTTGGAAATAAAAAGATAATCAAAAATTCAATAGGTATATTTAATAATTTGATTATAAAGGGCTATGAACTACATGAAGGATATACTTATTCAAAAGAAAAACCATTTTTAAAGATTGAGAGAGGTTTTGGTAATTGTGGAGATGGTTTTGATGGAGCAATTAAGGAAGATAAAGGTTTAGTTATAGGTACATACTTCCATGGAATATTTGAAAATTTTGAATTTAGAAAATATTTGTTAGATAAAGTTTGTGAAAGAAAAGGTTTAGATAAGATAAGTGAAGATAAATACAATAAGCAATTAGAAGAAAGCTTTAACAAGGCAGCAAATATATTAAAGGATAATTTAAATTTAGATATTTTAATTGGTTAGATAGTTATGTTTATGGGTGCTATAAGTAAAGAAGGATTAGATATTGCTAAAAAATCAAGAGAGATTGTTAGAGAAAAGATAAAAAATATTATTGATATTGAAAAATATTCAAAAGAAGAAATTTCAATTATAGAAAGAGTTGTTCATTCAACAGCTGATGTAGAATATGCTAAACTCTTAGTTTTTAAAAATAATCCTATAAAAAATGGGGTTGAAAGTATTAAAAGTAGAGTTCCTATTGTAACTGATATTAACATGATAAAGGCAGGAATTAGGTATGATAAAGTTTTCTGCTTTATAAATAATGAAGATGTTTATAAATTAGCAAAAGAAGAGGAAATAACAAGAGCATCAGCAGCTATGAAATATGCTAAGGACTTAATAGATGGAGGAATTGTTGTTATTGGGAATGCTCCAACTGCTTTATTTGAGGTTGTGAGATTAGTTAAGGAAGAAAATATAAAACCTAAGTTAATTGTTGGAGTTCCTGTGGGTTTTGTCCAAGCAAGTGAATCAAAAGAAGCTTTAAGAGAGTTAGATGTTCCATCTATTTCAACTATTGGCCCAAAGGGAGGGACATCTGTTGCAGTAGCTATAACAAATGGAATTATTGCACTTGCAAAAAAAGAGGAGGTTTAAATGCTAATTTTAGTTAGATATGGTGAAATAGGAATTAAATCAAAAGTAATTAGGAGAGAGTTAGAAAATTTATTAAGGAAAAATATAATTAAGCTATTAAAAAAGTATGATATTGATTGTGATGTAAATATCTTACATGGTAGATTATTAGTTAAAATAAATACAAAAGGTAAGGAAGAAGAAGCAAAAAAATTATTAAAGAAAGTTTTAGGGATTGTTTCATATAGTGTTGTTTATGAATGTCCATTGGATATTGAAGAAATAATTAACACAGCAATACAGCTTGTAAAAAAAGCTTTATCTGAAAGAGAAATTAAAACTTTTGCTGTAAAGACAAAAAGAAGTAATAAGAACTTTCCATATACCTCTATGGAAGTTAATGAAAAAGTAGGAGAAGAAATATTAAACAAATTCAATTTAAAAGTTGATTTAGAAAATCCTGATTTAACTATTGGAATAGAAATTTTAAAGAATAGAGTTTATGTATTTTATGAGATATATAAGGGCTTTGGTGGCTTACCAGTAGGTAGTCAAGGAAAGGTTTTAGTTCTTTTATCTGATGGCATAGATAGTCCAGTAGCAGCTTTTTTAATGATGAAAAGAGGTTGTAGAGTTGTCCCTTTACATCTAAAAATATCTGATGAAGGTTTAGATAAAGTTAGAAGGATAGTTAATATCCTTTCTGATTATGACACTGAGATGGAATTAGTTGTATATAACTATACAGATGAATTAATGGAAATAGCTAATAAACTTAAAGAAATCAAAAAAGAAAACTATACATGTATATTTTGTAAAAGAAAAATGCTAAAATTGGCTGTTAAATATGCAAAATACTTAGATTGTGATGCTGTTGTAACTGGAGATAGTTTAGGACAAGTAGCATCACAAACTTTAAAAAATTTGAGTGTTATCAATAAAGATATAAATTATTTAGTATTAAGACCTTTAATAGGATTAGATAAGGATGAGATAATTAAGATAGCTAAAGAAATAGGAACATACAACATATCAACTGAAAAAGAAATAAAATGTCCTTTTGTTCCAAAACATCCAAAAACTATAGCTAAATGGGATGATATAGAAAAAATAAGAAAAAAAGTAAATATAAAGATTTAATCAAATCTAATAGGAATTCCTTTTTTTATACAGTATTCCTTTATTTCTCTTATGGTATATTCTTTATAGTGCAAGATTCCTGCCATTAAAGCAGCATCAGCTTTATTTACAAATGCTTCATGAACATGTTCTGGCTTTCCACATCCACCACTTGCAATAACAGGAATATTAACATTTTCAGATACTGTCTTTGTTAATAACAAGTCATAACCATCTTTTGTCCCATCTTTGTCCATACTTGTCAATAAAATTTCTCCTGCTCCTAATTCTTCAACTTTTTTAGCCCATGATATAGCATCAATTCCTGTTCCTTTTCTTCCCCCATAGATATAAACCTCAAACCAGAAATATCCCTTATCATCCTTAAACATATTTTTATTTTCATCTATTTTGTTAGTGTAATGTCTTTTAGCATCTATTGCCACAACAACACACTGACTACCAAATATTTCACTTGCTTCTTTAATTAAATCAGGATTTTTAACAGCAGCTGTATTTACTGATATCTTATCAGCCCCAGCATTTAGAATCTTTCTAAAATCATCAATACTCTTAATTCCACCTCCAACAGTTAGAGGAATAAATACTTTTTCAGCTGTTCTTTCAACAACATCAATTAATATATCTCTCTTTTCAGCTGATGCAGTTATATCTAAAAACACTAACTCATCAGCTCCCTCATTATCATAATATTCTGCCAACTCAACAGGATTTCCAGCATCTCTTAAATTTAAAAATTTTGTTCCTTTAACAACTCTACCATCTTTTATATCTAAACATGGAATTATTCTTTTAGCCAACATTTTTTCACAACTCTAATTCTTCATCATTTCCATATATTTCTTTAGCCAATTTCAGAGCTCTAAGTGATGCTAAGTCTTTCTCTAAGTATTCTGATACAACATATTCAGTGAATTTTTTAATTTCTTTTGAGAATTTAGTTTTTATTTTTACCACTGGTTTTCCTTCTGTCCATTGTCTTTCCACATTTACATCATATGGTAATATACCAACAACATCATCAGATATCTCAGTTAAATCAACAAGTCCCTGTGATTTATTAATTATAATCCCTTCAACTGGTATATCTAAATCTAAAACTAATTCTTTAGCTCTAAGAGTATTTGCAATAGATGGGATACTATCATCTGAAACTAAAAATATAAAATTTATTAGTTCATATAAACT